>NZ_JBEXEA010000001.1:220947-748732 GCF_040606035.1 Streptomyces sp. NPDC005483 | reverse complement strand
GGAACAAAAACCTGGTAAAACACGACGTCGTGGGCCCAGGACACCAGCTGGCCCACCGCGACCCCCTGGAACTGACGTGGGACCGAACCCGGGGGCGCCCCCGGCCGGGGCCGCCCACGGGTTCCCCATCCGCCCGCACCTTCCTACGCCCCGGAGGTACCAGATGAGCGCACCCCCCCTCCCGTCGCGCCGGCTGTTCCTCGGCATGGCCGCGGCCGTGCCGCTGTCCATGACCGGCGCCCTGACCCTCGGCAGCCAGTCCGCGAGCGCCGCGACGGCCTCCCCGTTCGTCATGGCCTACTTCACCCAGTCACCGAGCAACCTCGGTACGGACTACGGCCTGCACCTCGCCGTCAGCACCGACGCACTGCAGTGGATGCCGCTGAACCAGAACAACCCCGTCGTCACCCCGACCGCGGGCGACGGCGGTCTGCGCGACCCCGTCATCCTGCCCAAGCAGGACGGCGCCTTCGTCGTCATGGCGACCAACCTGAAGGGCACCGACTGGACCAGGAAGAGCCCGTACATCCACGTCTGGGACTCCGCCGATCTGCGCTCCTTCGACAACTACCGCCTGCTCAAACTGCACGACATGGCCACCCACACCTGGGCGCCCGACGCCTTCTGGGACCCCTCCCGCGGCCAGTACGCCATCATCTACTCGGCCGTGAACAGCAGCGGCCACAACGTGATCATGGTCAACTACACCACGGACTTCCAGACCGTGACGTCGCCGCAGGTCTTCTTCGACCCCGGCTACGACATCATCGACGGCACCCTGGCGAAGGACGTGAACGGCGTCAACTACCTCTACTACAAAGGCCACAACAGCCTCACGGGTGCGAAGTCCACCTCGCTCAACCCCGGCAGCTTCACCCAGTTCACCTCGGGCCTGGCGCCCCAGGGAGGCATCGAGGGCCCGATCCTCGCCCAGGCCGCCGGCACGTGGTACCTGTGGGGCGACGCCAACGCGCTGTTCTACACCTGGCAGACCAGCGACCTCTCCACCGGCACCTGGACCGCCACCGACCGGCGCGTCTACACCCAGCCGCTGAACTCCAAGCACGCCGACATCAAGCAGATTCCCCAGACGGTGTACGACAACATGGTCGCCAAGTGGGGAAAGCCGGCCTGGAACCGGCTGAAGTCCTACAACTTCCCGGACAGATACTGGCGGCAGGTCGACTCCATCGGTCGCATCGACCCGTACCCCTTCGACCCGTACACCGACTCGCAATGGAAGTTGGTGCCGGGGCTGGCCGACTCCTCCGGCGTCTCCTTCCAGTCCGTCACCGACCCGACCCGCTACCTGCGGCACGCCTACTTCCAGCTGCGACTGGACGTCAACGACGGCACCGCGAAATTCGCCCAGGACGCCACCTTCCACAAGACGGCCGGGCTCGCCGACCCGTCCTGGTCGTCCTTCCGCTCGCACAACTACCCGGACCGCTATATCCGGCACTACGACTACGTGCTGCGCATCGACCCGGTCTCCAGCACCACCGGCAGAGCCGACGCCACGTTCTCCGTCTGGTACTGAGCTTGGCCTTTATCCTCGCCTGCTACCCGACCTTCTGATCTGTGGTGCTTCCAGGGACAGCGGAGGCGGCCGTTCTCCACGCTTCGAGATGTCGAGTGACGAAGCACGAGAGAACGGCCGCTGCGTATGAGTCTCCCGTCCCTGGGTCCGCAGGCGAGGCATCGAGCGTGTTGTCCCGCTTTCGGGTCGAGTTCTCCGAGTGCCTTTACGTCCGGGCGGATGCGCTCTTCGAGCTCACGGACGCGGTGCTTGTGCGGACGGGCCGGTGAAGACGCTGGTCGGGCTGTCGCCGGCGGTCGAGCACCGGCATGGGCACGGCACCCTGTACGCGGGGTTGGAACGGGGCTGGGCGGAGCCGGCACGGTTGCGCTGCGCGCTGGCCGGCTTGCCGCTGCCGAAGGCGGCCGACGGACGTGTCGTGCTGGCCGTGGATGTGGGCAACCGGCTCCGCCCCGATGCCCCCACCAGCGACGACCGGCTGTTCTGCCACGCCTACGGACGCGGCGCCCGCAGTAGGGACCAGTTCGTGCCGGGCTGGCCGTACTCCTTCGTCGCTGCCCTGGAAACGGGCCGTACCTCCTGGTGTGCGCTGTTGGACGCCGTGCGCCTTGGGCCCATCGACGACGCGACCGTCGTCACAGCAGCCCAACTCCACGGCGTTGTAGAGCGGTTGATCCACACGGGGCAGTGGGAGCCAGGAGATCCCAAGATCCTGATCATGATGGACTCCGGCTACGACGTCGCCTACCTCTCCCACGTGCCGGCGGACCTGCCGGTGATCCTGCTCGGGCGCCTGAGCTCCGACCGCGTCATGCTCCGCGACACTGACCCGCCCGTTTTGGCCCCAGAGGCGGGCGCCCGCGCCGGCACGGCGGTGTCCTCGCCCTGGCCCGGCCCGAGACCTGGCACACCGCTGAGCGACAACGTCCACGGACACCACCCGCTATGGCACCGCCGAGACCATGGCCTGGGACCGGATGCACCCCCAGACTCACCCGCGGCGGCCCCTGACTGGAACACGTGAAGGATGAACTGCCTCTCCTGCACGGCACGTTGATCCGTCTGAAGGTCGGACGGCTGCCGGGCGACCGCGACCCGAAACCCCTGTCGCTGTGGTGCTCGGCCCCTGGCGCCACCAGCACAGATGTCGACCGCTGGTGGCATGCGTTCCTCCGCCGCTTCACCTGGAACACGCCTTCGGGCTGATGATGCAGACACTCGGCTGGACACGCCCAAGATCCGCCATGCCGACCTGGCGTCCTCTCGAAGCACGGCCTGCCGCGCGCAGCGTTGCCCGTGCCTCCGGGAGGAGAGCCTGGCGGTCGTCGGGTCGGCGATGCGCCTGCGGTGAGTGGATGCGGTGGCGCCGCCGGCCGGTCCGTCGAGCGAGGCGGCAATGCGGGTGGGAGAGCGGCGGCCCGGGTGGGAAAGCCACACAACCGCAGCCAGCTGCTGCACACTGGTCCAACTGGCGCAGATACCGTCAGGCCACAGCCCGACGCTGTCACTGCCAACGACGATCCGCCGACGAACTCGCCACTGGGGAGGAGCGTCGACAGGGCCGGAGTCGCTGAGTCTGTCCGTCGCCTGTATGACGGCCAGGAGATACCGGGCCGCCGGCCCCTCGCACGGGGAGTGCAGGGCCGGCGGCGCTGGTCGGTCGTCAGGCTCCGGGGTGCAGTCCGAGCCAGCCGGGACTCGGGTCGCCCTTGACCTCACCGAAGTACAGGGCGAAGGTCTGCTTCCAGCGCTCGATCGCCGCGCGGTCTGCCATGAACTTGGGGAAGCCGTCGAGGTTGCCGTTGGGGTACTCCCAGACGGGCTTGAGCCCGGTCGGCGGGGTGACATCGGTGCGGACCGACCAGCCGTTGGTGGCGGCCTTCTGCTGCTCGACGGAGAGCCGCCAGTTCAGGTACAGCTTGGCGGCGGTGGGGTTCTTGGCCTGCTTGAGGATCGCGGCCCGCTGTCCCCAGGACATGAACGGCGCCTCCTTGGGCAGCACCCACTTGACCGGCCCGGTGGACAGCGGCGCGCCGGAGCCGCCGATGCCGATGGCCTTCTGACCGCTGGTGACGGCCGCGCTCGGGGTGAAGCTGCCGCGGGCGAACTGAAGGTCCTGGGTGGCCAGTCGGGCCAGCCAGTCCCAGCCGTACTTCTCCACGTAGAGGGTGTAGAGGTAGAGGACCGCGTCGTCGTCGTGCGGGTAGGAGGAGGCGATCTTCCCCTTCCAGCGGGCGTCGGCCAGGTCGAGGGGACCGCTGGGGATGTCGGAGCCGACCGCGGCGGGACCGTACATGTAGCTGAAGGCACTGACCTGGACGGCGACCCACGCGCCGTGCGGGTCCTTGAAGGGGGCGTAGAGCTTGGAGAAACCGGCCGGCTTGTAGGCGAGCAGGCGGCCCTGCTCCTTCCAGCGCACGAAGTCCTGCACGGTCTGGAGCTGGACGACGTCGGGTATGAGGGTGTCGGTGGCGAACTGGTTGTCGACGCGGACGTCGTGGTACTTGCTGTAGTCGACGACCACCGTCAGGTCGATGCCGGGGAACTGGCTCTTGAAGCCGTTGCGGATCCCGTCCGCCTGGCTGGAGACATCGCCGCCGGCGTAGAGCACGAGCTTGCCGCCCTCCGCGAGGGCTGCCTGGTAGAGCTCGTCAAGAGTCCGCTTCTCCTCGGCGCCGCCCGTCGCCACGCGGCCCGCGGAGGCTTGGCCGGTGGCGGCCTGAGCGGGGGTGACGGAGGCAGCGGTGACACCGAGACCGAGAGCGGCGCCCGCTCCGGTGGCAAGCATGCGGCGTCGGCTGGGAAGGCTGGTCATGGTGGGGGGAGCCTCTCTGTCAGTTCTGTTCTGTTCGGTTGTCCGTGTGGTGCGGCTGGACCACAGCAGCAGTACGGCGCCCGGCTACGGCACGGGTGCCGTACTGCTGCTGTGGGGTCAGAACATGGTGTTGTCGTTGGCGCTCTTCTCGGGGACTTCCTGGATCACGTCCCAGTGCTCGACGATCTTTCCGTCGGCGACGCGCCAGAAGTCCGCGACGGCCATGCCCCGGTCGCCGGGCTTGAGATGCAGGTTGCTGTGGGTGACCACCAAGTCCCCTTCGGCGATCGTGCGCTTGATGTCCAGGCGCAGGTCGGGGAACTGCCCGCGCAGCCAGTGCACATAGCCGACGAAGGCACCCGGGCTGTCCTGCGCCTCGGGGTTGTGCTGGGTGTAGCTCTCGCCGAGGTGCGCGGCGGCGGCCGCCTCGGGCTGGTAGTCGTTGAACGCCTGCTCGTAGAACGCGATGACAAGCGCCTTGTTGTCGGCAGCGGACACTGGTTTCTCCTGACTTTCGAGTGCTGGGTTTCAGTTGGTCATGGCGTCACGGACGAGCGCCGTGTCGACGAACTGTTCGAAGCGGACGATGAGTCCGCCGCGGACGACGAAGTGGTGGGCGACGCGGACGTCGATCGGCTTGCCGGTGGCCTTGTTGGTCGCCGTGTAGCGGGCCAGGACGACGACGTTCTCGCCGTCGACGACGTAGGTGTCGTCGTGCGCGGCCCAGCCCTCCCACTCCTTGCCGAGCTGCTCCATGACGTTGGCGGTGACGCCCTCGGGCGTGCGGTAGGTGCCGGCCAGCGGGAAGCCGGCCATCTCCGTCCACTCCACGTCGGGGGCGAGGGTGGCGCACAGGGCGTCCAGGTCTCCGGCGGCGGAGGCCAGGTACTGGCGCCGTACGACGTCGGCGGGAGCGGTGGAGGTCGCGAACCCGTGGGACTCGGTCATGGTCAGCCCCACTTCATCTCGCCCTTGGCGACCTTCGAGCCGATCTGGGCGGCGATCAGCATGCCGTTGTCCGGGAAGCGCTTGACGAGGGCGTCGTTCAGCGCGGCGCCGTCGGCGGCCTTGCCGAGCTCCTCCTCGAAGGCGATCAGGTAGGCGCGGGTGGCGGTGATGGCGCTCGCGTCGGCGGCGGTGCCGGGGAGGCGGTGGCCGGGGACGACCAACTCGGGCTGGAGGGCGGCCATTTCGTCGAGCAGGTCGATCCAGGCGGCGCGGTCGCCGGGGGTGGGGGTGTCGGCGACCCAGACGTGCTCCTGCTGGAAGAGCAGCACACCGCCGAGCAGCGCGCGGTGCTCGGCCTGCCACAGGTAGTGGCGGTCCGGGAGGCCGGCCGGGCCGCCCTTGAGCTGGAAAGTGTGGCCCTCCAGGGTGAGGTCGCCGGTGAGCGGAGTGAGGTCGACCAGGCGGGTGGGCAGGTTCGGGCCGAGCGCGGCCCATGCCTTGAGCTTGCCCTCGTAGGAGTGGGCGATGTGCTCGATGACGAGCGGGGTGGCGACGAAGAGCGCGTCGGGGAAGGCGTCCGCGATCACTTCGGCGCCGAAGTAGAAGTCCGGGTCGGCGTGGGAGACGAAGACGGTGGTCAGCGTCTTGCCGGAGTCGAGGATCTCCGCGGCCAGGCGGTGGCCGTCGGCGCGGGTGAACGCGGCGTCCACCAGCAGGGCCTCGCTCTCGCCGGTGACGAGGGTGGCGGTCTTGTTCTTGCTGCCGGCCGGGAAGTCGAGATCGATGACCTTGAAGGAGAGAGTGCTCATGCGTGCTTCCTCGGGTGAAGGGTGATGGTCGCGGAGATCGCCTCGCGGCGAGGCGTACGACGTGAACCGGATCGAGATGGGCAGCCCGTGTCGAGCAGGGGTACAGCCTTGAGTGCCCAACTGGTCGATCGGGTGGTGGCTGAGGACATGGGGTCGGACGAGTCAGCGCCGCGCACATCGCGATGTAGAGGCTGAGGCGGGCCTTGTAGCAGTCGAGAGCAGCGCGGTCGCTCATGAACTGGCCGAGGCCGAACGGCTGCACGGTGCCGTAGCCGAAGATGTCTTTGCGGCTTCGCGCACACGTTCTTGGGATAGTCGCCCTGCCCAGACGCTCCACCACCGGCAAAGACAACGAGCCGACCGCTTTGGGCCACGGCCAGGCGGTACAGCGCCCGCAACCGGGTCTCCTCGTTTGAGCCGGTCCGCTCGGCGGTGGAGGAGGTGGCGGCGTCCGCCGAAGCGGGCGCCGCAGACAAGCCGGACGCGAGGACGCCGTCCATAGGTGCTACGACGCCGGAGGCGGCCAGGACGCGCTTTCCCATGGGTGGACTCCACATCTGTGGGGTGGACACGGTGAAGCATCTGCCGACGCAGACAATATATCTGTCACAACAACTATTGCAACGGCAGATTCTTCCACGTCTGTCCTTCTGTCATCCTTGAGGAGTGAATGAACAACTGCTGAACGACGGCGACGTGACACTCTTCGGTCTCTTCGTGGAGGCCCACAGCCGTATCAAGCCCCTGGTGAACCGCGATCTCGACATACCGCAGACCTGGTTCGAAGTGCTGCTGCGACTGGGCCGCACCCCCGGCCACCAGCTCCGCATGACGGACCTGGCAGAGGCCGTGTCCTTCAGCTCGGGCGGCTTCACGCGGCTCGCCGACCGCATGGAGAAGGAGGGACTCATCCGCCGCGACCCCGATCCCGCCGACCGACGAGCCGCACTCGCCGTACTGACCGACAAGGGCGGTCAGGCGCTCGACCACGCACTGACCGCCCACGTCTCCCACCTGCGCAACCACCTCGCCGGACCACTCTCAGCCGAGGACCGCCGCCACCTTGAGCGCATTCTGCGCACGCTCCGCGACGCCAACGCATGAGAGCTCGCACGGACGGGCGGCGTGGAAAGCCTCAGCATCAAGGTGGGCGCAGGCCCCCGTGAGCATGCAGCTGCGACGGTTTGTGACCGCTGGAGAGGGAACTTTCCGGTTCTTTCGTTTCAGGTCGCGTGCCTGGCCAGCCTGTGCAGGGTCCTCGCGGCAGGTGATCCGGGGTCGGCCGTGATCAGGACGACTTCCTGGTCGTCCTCGGGCACGAGCAGGACGTCGCAGTTCAACCGCAGCGTGCCGATTTCCGGGTGGCCCAGGGTCTTGGTGCGGTGCCCAGGAGCGTGAACCGGACGTGTCTGCCAGATGTGCCGGAACTCCTCGCTGCCGGCGTGCAGTTCGGTCAGCAGGGCGGTCACCTGTGGGTCGTGCGGGTAGCGGTCGGCGGCCCGGCGAAGCCGCGCCACCACGATGTGCCCGAACTCCTCGGCGCTGGAGCTCTCATACATCCGTCCCTGGCCCAGGAAGCGGCGCCTGGCCAGGTTCGTCGTACCGCGCGCGAGGTCGCCGCCGAGCAACGCCTTGGCCAGGGGGTTCCAGGCGACGACGCCGTACGCAGCGTCAGTGACGATGGCACCGGTCTCCGGCAACCGCTCCAGCATCCGGGCCACGTGCGGGCGCACCCGCCGCACGGCGTTGCTGCCGGGCGGCGGGTGCGATCCCGCCAGGCCGAAGAGGTGGCTGCGCTCGGCCGGAGTGAGCCGCAGGGCCTGGGCCAGCGCGTCCAGGATCCGGGGCGATGGCCGCGGTCCCCGGGCCTGCTCCAGCCGCGTGTAGTAGTCGACCGACATGTGGGCGAGGTCCGCGACCTCTTCGCGGCGCAGGCCCGGTGTACGGCGGGCGGTGCCCGTCGTCGTCAGGCCGATCTCGCGCGGGCGCAGGCCCGCTCGGCGGTCCCGCAGGAAGCGGGCCAGTTCCTGCCGCGCCATGCCACCTCCGGCCGCTTGCCTGGTACAGGTTGTCCCTGGCAGGACGCCCGCCGCCAGGGGAGCGTAGTTTCCATGAACGATCGCACAGCTTTGGTAACCGGTGCCAACAAGGGCATCGGCAAGCACATCGCCCGGCTGCTCGCGGCCGAGGGCCTCACCGTGTACGTGGGCTCCCGCGACCTGAGGCGCGGACAGCGTGCCGTCGAGGAGATCGGTGCCGGCGCCCGGCTGCTGGTCCTCGACGTGACGGATTCCGACGGCATCGCACAAGCCGCTGCTCAAGTGGACCGCCTGGACGTGCTGGTCAACAACGCCGGCATCTCACCATCACTCGCCTTGCCGACCGACACCCTCGTCGAGGAATACCGGCGCACCTACGAGACCAACGTATTCGGGGTGGCGGCGGTGACCAATGCCTTCCTGCCCGCCCTGCGCCGGTCCCCACACCCGCGCATCGTCAACATCTCCAGTGGCACCGCATCGCTGACCTGGAGCACGAACCCCAACCCCCAATTCCCCCCGGGAAGCGGCAATGGTGCCGCCTACCGGTCGTCCAAGGCCGCCCTCAACGCCCTCACCGTCTTCTACGCCCAGACGCTGGCCGAGGACGGCTTCAAGGTCAACGCGCTCGCCCCCGGCCTGCGGGGCACCGATCTCAACCCCCGGGCCGCCGCTGCCGGCGGCGACCCGGCCGAGGCCGCCCACGGTGCCCTCCGCCTGGCCCTGCTGCCGGACGACGGCCCCACCGGTGGCTTCTTCTCCTGGGACGGAACGCCCGCGCCCTGGTGACTGGTGACCAGGCACGGGCGGGGTCCCGGACGGCTGCCCCAGCGATGGGTCGTCGATGCCTGGCGGATCAGGCTACGTACGGTGATGACAGCGTCGGCGAGGGCGAAAACGGCGTCGCTGACGATGGCCCGGCGCTCGTAGCAGCGGGCGAGGCGGTGGGAGGCGTTCTGCCAGGCGTGGGTGCGCTTCACGTACCACCTCTGGCTCGCCTGGATCGGCGTCTCGCCTTGTGCGCGATCCGGCCGTGCAGGCCGCGCGCCCCGATCTACGAGTTCCAGCACGCGCAGCACCTGCGGCGTCGGCACGGCCGACCACAGTTCCGTCGCCCTGTGCCCACGCAACAACAGCGTCAGAACCGTGGAGTGCGCGAACGTGACGCCCGACGCGTCCACCACCACCCTGGAATGCTCCCGGGCGGCCTACCCCGACCCCAGTGATCGCGACCGTGCTCGTGATCGGGTGCGGGTGGGCGCTCCACCTGCTGACCGACACACACCGCCTCGAAGAAACCCCGGCCGCACGGCGGCCGGGGTTTTTTGCTTCATGGACTTTCACTGCGGGTCCTGGGCGACGCACTACGACGCCGCTGCGGATACTCGGGGCCGCAGGCTGGTGTGCCTGCTCCCCCGCCCGAGCATCGGGGTCAGGACGGGTCGCCGTACTGCAGACCGCGTCCGTTGGTGCCGATGTAGACGCGGCCGAAGGTGTCGGGGTCGCCGGTGATGACGCCGACGCTGCCGACGGCGCCCCACTGGTGGGCGTCGTCGTTGACGCGGAGCCAGGTGGCGCCCCTGTCGGTGGAGCGGAAGACTCCGGTGACGTCCTTGACAGTGCCGATCAGGTACAGAGCCTGGTAATCGGCGCCCGGTGCAGCCTTTCCGAAGCCGAGAGCGGAGGCGGACTTCACCGTGGTGAGGGTGGTGAAGGTGCGGCCGCCGTCGGTGGAGTGCAGCAACCCCTTGTCACCGCCGGCGATCCACAGGTCCCCAGCGATGCCGGGGACGGCCGTGAGCCGGCCGGAGGGCAGGTTGCCGGCCCGGGCGGTGAAGGTCGCGCCGCCGTCGGTGCTGGCGTAGAGGGTGCCGTGGGACAGGGAGTAGAAGGTACCGCCCGAGGAGCGGTCGGCGATGACCTCGGCGTCGGTGCCCAGGCCGCTGACCTTCGACCAGCTCGAGCCCTTGTCGGTCGAGCGGTACGGTACCTGACCGTCCTCGGTCCACACGATGGCGGAGCCGTCCGCCGCAAGCGCGACATGGCCCATCTGGGAGCTGCTGACCGGCTCCGCCTTGAAGCCGTTCCAGCTGCTGCCGCCGTCGGTGGAGTAGGCGCCGTCCTGCTCGCCGCCACGGCCGACACGGACCATCATCGAGGGGTTGGACTGGGCGAAATCGATGTCGGTGCTACTGCTCATCAGCGGGTTCTTCAGCCGCCCGGCGGGCTCCTCGGTCAGGGAGCCGGCGTACCGGAAACCGCCTTGGTCGCCCATGGAGGTGATGAGGGTGGCACCGCCGGGCGGGGCGATGGCGTCCGCAAGCGAGGTCTCCTCCAGGCCCACGGCCCCCGGCGTCCAGTGGCTGGTGCCGCCGCTGTCGGAGGCGCCTGCGTCCTTGCTGCGCCAGATGCCGTTGCCGGTGCCGTACAGCACGTGCCCGGAGTCGAAGGGATCGATGGCCAGGGCAGTCATCCAGTGGCCTATGCCGGTGCCGATGTACGGAGCGGCGGAGGCGTCCCGCACCGACTTGTCGGCCAGTGCCTTCCACGTCGTACCGCCGTCAGTGGTGCGGTAGAGCTCGTCCTGGGGCCACCAGCGGTCGAGCGTGGTGACCATCACCGTGGACGGCTTCTGCGGATCGACGGCCAGACCGGAGAACCCGTAACCGCCGTTGGACGGCGAGACGTTCTTCCACGCCCCGCCGGCCGGCGTGTACTTCCACACCGAACCCGCCGTCACGCCGTTGGGTCCGAGGGCGTCGGTGTACGTCAGGTACAGCGAGCCGTCGCCGGAGACCACGCCGTGCTGCGGCATCTGACCGGTGGGCCGGCCGGGGACGGCCTGCCAGGTGCTGCCGCCGTCGGTGGAGCGGTAGAGGGAGGTGGACTTGTCGGCGACACCGACGTAGACCGTCTTGCTGCCGGCCGGGCCGTAGGTCACGAAGGAGACGCCCCCGCCGCTGCCCGCCCCGTCCTTGACGGGGAACGAGGAGACCTGACTCCATGTCACGCCGTAGTCGGTGCTGCGCCACAGACCGTTCTTGCGGGTGCCAAGGAGCAGAGTGCCGTGGTTCGCGGGGTCGACCACGAGCCGTTCGCCCGCTCCGCGGCCGTCCTCGTTGCCGCCCAGCTTGAACGGCAGGTCGGTGCGCTGGAAGGTGCGGCCCTGGTCGGTCGAGCGCAGGATCGCGCCGTTGCCCGCCCAGTCGTTGGTGTAGGTGCCCGTACCGAGGTAGAGCCGGTTGGGGTCGACGGGGTCGGTGGCCAGCGAGTCGATGCCCAGCAGGTTCCAGTCCTTCTCGCCGATCCAGTCGGTCAGCGGGATCCACTGCTCGGCCCCGGTGTCCCAGCGGTAGGCGCCGCCCATGTCTGTACGCGCGTACAGCAGACCCTTCTCCTTCTGGTTGAACACCAGTCCGGTGACGTAACCGCCGCCGACCACCTGGGCGTTCTTCCACACATACGGTCCAGACGCGGGCTTGGCGTCCGCGCTGCCGGCGCCACCGGCCAACGGGTCGGCCGTCTTGACCAGCTTCCACTGCTGGTTGGTGCTGCCCCGGCTCGGATACTGGATGACTGCCGCGCCGTTGGCCGTGGAGCCTCCGGAGACGTCCAGAACCTGGCCGCTCCTGCGGGAGGTGAAGGTGACGGCGTCGGAACCGCTCACCTCGCTGATCTTCCATTCCTGGGAGGTGGAGGAACTGTCGGTCTGCTGCTCGGCGGCGGCCCCCTGGGCGGTCGAGTTGCCCGTCGTGCCCAGGACCTTGCCGCTGTTGCGGTTCACCAGTTCGTAGTAGCCGTCCCCGGTGGACTTCAGCTTCCACTGCTGGTTGGCGGTGTTCTGGTCGGTCCACTGCTGGATACGGGTGCCCTCGGCGGTGGAGAAGCCGTTGACGTCCAGCACCTTGCCGCTGCGCACGGAGACCAGCTCGTAGTAGGCACTGCCGTCGACCGTCGCGGCCTGCGAGTCCTCCTGTACGAAAAGGAGATACGGCACGACGGCGAGGGGCGCGCCGAGCAGCACAGCGGTGACAGTCCAGCGACGGCGGTGACGCCCGCGGCGCCCACCGTGCGTGGTGTTCTTCATGGGGAGGTGCTCTCCTTGCATACCGTTCACAGAGGAAAACGGATCACGGCACCGGAACTGACCGGATCCGACTCCTTGTGGTCACCAGCAGCGCAAAGGTTGCCTTCGAGCCAAAAACTCTTCTCTGCCTGACGTGCGGGGGTGCTTCGGCGGCGCAGAGCATGCGCCCACGGAGGTTCCGAGACATCCGGCGGTTTCGGAGACCCACCCTTCTCCGCCCGGCGGCGCGGCGGGGCGCGGCGGGCGGTCGGTCCCACGCGTGGACGGGCGGTCCGCGCGTGGGACGAGCGGGAGAAGCCCTCGTCCGACCTGCGCCGACCGCCTCGAGGAAGCCCTGCCGCACGTCGACCGTGTTCGGTAATCACTCGTAGAAGAGGAGGCTGCGTGATGAAGCCCCGGATGTTACTCGTCTCCCTTGTCGCCGCCGCGCTCGGGGCGACGGTGTCAGGTGTGACCCCCGCCTCCGCCGCCCCCAACACGCCTTTGCGAGTCATGCCGTTGGGCGACTCGATCACGTGGGCGTGGGGAGCAGTACGGGCAACGGCTACTGGAGTCCGTTGTGGAACCAGCTGGCGGCGGACGGCCATCCTCTGGACTTCGTCGGTACGTTGCGGGGCGGGACGACGATCGAACGCGGCGCGTCCCTCACGCTCAGCCGTGCGGCCCGGCACAGCACCACGGAGGACACCAAACGGCCGACCGGGCCCGCGATGCCGGTCACGCATGCCGCCACTTCCTTGGCCGCCACCTGCATGGCCATGGGAAGGTCCACCGTCGAACTCGCCGACGACCCCGGTATGGGCAGCGAATGGGCCTTCGGCCCGGGACTCGCCGCCGACCCGGCCCACTGGCCGCCGGGGAACCCGGTGATCGACAAGTCGATCACGGCGGAAGGACTGACCGGCCGCATCACC
Organism: Streptomyces sp. NPDC005483; assembly: GCF_040606035.1. Lineage (NCBI taxonomy): Bacteria > Bacillati > Actinomycetota > Actinomycetes > Kitasatosporales > Streptomycetaceae > Streptomyces > Streptomyces sp. NPDC005483. The sequence goes on along the minus strand of NZ_JBEXEA010000001.1, from coordinate 735,580 downwards.
GTCCCGCTGCGGGCCCGTGGCGCGCTGCTGGGCGTCGTCACCTTCTCCCGCACCGAGCGGCCCGAGGCCTTCACCGCCGACGACCTGATCCTCGCCGAGGAACTCACCGCCAAAGCGGCCGTCGCCATCGACAACGCACGCCGGTACTCACGCGAACGCACCACCGCGCTGACCCTGCAACGCACCCTGCTGCCCCAGCAGTTGCCCCAGCAGGACGCCGTCGAGGTGGCCTCGCGCTACCTGCCCGCCGACACCGACGCGGAGGTGGGGGGCGACTGGTTCGACGTCATCCCTCTGTCCGGCGCCCGGGTCGCGCTGATCGTCGGCGACGTCGTCGGCCACGGTCTGCACGCGTCGGCCAGCATGGGCCGGCTTCGCATGGCGGTGCGCACGCTCGCCGATGTCGACCTGCCGCCGGACGAGTTGCTGACCCACCTCGACGACTTGGTCCTCCACCTCGCCAGCGACCTCCAGCCCAGCAGTCACTTCCACACGACCGGCGAGACCGGGGCGACCTGCCTGTACACCGTCTACGACCCGGTCTCGCGCCGCCTCACCCTGGCGAGCGCCGGCCATCCGCTGCCGTTGGTGATCGCCCCGGACGGCACCAGGACCCCGGTGGCCGCACAGCCCGGACCGCCGCTCGGGATCGGCGGCCTGCCGTTCGAGTCGAGCGAGCTCGAACTGCCCGAAGGCAGTCTGCTCGCTCTCTACACCGACGGGCTGGTGGAAAACCGCGAGCGCGACGTCGACCGGGGTGTCGCCGAACTGCTGGGGGTACTGGACCACACGGCGTCCTCGCTGGACGCCCTGTGCGAAACGGTGATGGAGGCCATGCTCCCAAGGCACCGCACCGACGACGCCGCGGTACTGCTCGCGCGCACCCACGCCCTGGATCCCCAGCACGTCGCCGACTGGGACGTCGAGCCGGACTTCACTCAGGTGTCGCGCGCCAGGCAGTTCGCTCTCGACCAGCTGGCGGCCTGGGGCCTGGAGGAGACGGCCTTCGTCACCGAACTCGTGGTCAGCGAGCTGGTCACCAACGCCATCAGATACGGCGAGCCCCCGATCGGACTCCGGCTCATTCGCGACACCGCCCTGATCTGCGAGGTCTCGGACGCCAGCAACACCGCACCGCACCTGCGCCGGGCGCGCGCCTTCGACGAGGGCGGACGGGGCCTGCTGCTCGTCGCCCAGCTCACCCAGGGGTGGGGCACCCGGCACACCTCGCAGGGCAAGACCATCTGGTGCGCGCAGTCTCTGGCACACGATGTCACCGGGACATGAACGCCGCTCGTGAGCGCGGCCACAGCAGGTGCGCGGTGATGGCGCTCGGGAAGTACAGCACGAGACCCCGGGCCGCGAGCGTTCCCAGCACGGGCACCACGAGCTCGGCCAGCAGGCCCGCGGTACCCGCGGCGAGGCGCACGCCGAGGGCCTGCGGACAGGGAAAGCCATGGCTGGCCCAGCTGGTCCAGCCGTCAGTTGGCCGAGTACGTCCAGGTGCCGCCGTCTGACTGGCGAGGCACGTACACGAAGTTCGTGTGCCAGCCGATGTTGGAGCGCTCGAAGTGGAATTCGACTGAGCGGTCGGTCTGCCACCAGTAGCTCCAGGCCGTGGCGCAGGAGTTCGCCTGGACGTCCCAGAAGCGCGAGCCGGTCCAGTCGTGGAACTGGTTGTAGCCGACGACGAAGAACCTCATCGGCCGCGGGTTGTTGTTGCAGACCTGTAGTTGCACGCTGTTGACCTCGTCGGCGCTGGCGGTGGCGGGCAGGGCCAGCCCGACGCACAGGGCGCCCAGCGCGAGCGCGGCCACGGTGACCTTGTTGAGGAGAGTGCGCATGGAGAGTGTCGCTTTCTGTTGTGTCGCTGGGGTGGTTCGAAGCGGGGCAGGGAGGGGCTCAGGTGAAGGGCCCGTGGGAGCGCAGCCAGGCTCCGGCCACTGCGGCGGGTGCGCCACCGTTCTCGACGCGGGCCGTGAGGGCGGCCAGCTCGGTGGTGGTCAGCCGGGCGCCGAGGTGGGCGAGCGCCTTCCTGGCGGGCAGGTCCACGGCTGCGGCGTCGGCGAGCGGGACGACGTGTTCGGGCGGCATGACACCCTTGGGATCGGACAGCACCACGAGGTGACGCCGGGCGATCACGGGATCCGCGGCGTGCAGGACCATGACGTCCGGGGTACCGGACCCCGGCAGCGCGGTGAAGGTGACGCCGTACGCCTTCGTGAGTGCGGCAGGCCGCGGCGCGTCCGGGTCGCCGACGGCGGGGCCACCCAGGGTGAGACGGCTGCCCGCGCGCCGCAGGTCGGGCAGACCGCGCACGCCGTGGCTCCGGGCCAGAGCCTTGCTGACGGCCAGGACCACGTCGCGCTCCGCCCGGGCCGGCCCGAGCGCCACGACGCCCGGCGGTAGGGCCATGCTGAGCGTCGCGGCCATGTCGCCGGGACGCTTTCCCCCGCCGGGCATCGCCCGCAACAGGGTGGTCTCGTAGGCGGGGACGAGGCCGATCTCGCCCTTCACCACGGCCCGTGCGCTGTCGGCGGCGCTCGGGTAGGGAGCGGGCGCCGGGCGGACCTGCTCTCCGGCAGCGGTCAGAAGCTCCCCGTAGAGCGCGGCCACGATCCGGCTCTCCGCGGACGTGTCACTGCCGATCACCAGCGGACCCTGGTGGTCGGCGGACGACGCCGTCGTACCGCTCGACACCGTGCTGCCGCAACCGGTGAGAAGCAGAAGGGAGAAGGCAGCCAGGGCGGCAGGGCGCAGGCGCGGACATCGGGACATCTGAGGACAACTTCCGTCGGCGGAGGAACAAGGAGATGTTCTGGAGGAAGCGGAGGCAGGGGGCACGCGGCCCTGCGCGTGGTTGCACGCACGGAGCCGCGTGCCGGACCTGGCGCCAGGTCAGCGGCAGTGCTGGTTTCGCTCGGCCTGGCTCATCGGTGTGTCCTTGAGGTTGACGGTGCCCGATCGGGGGCTGTCCACGTTGAACCCGGACGACTGGTAGTTGTTGACGTACCAGACGTAGTGACCGTAGTAGCGGCTGGAGAAGTGGATCTCGTACCAGCCGGTGGCCTGCTGCTTGGGAGCACCGCGTTCGACCCAGCCCTTGGAACCCGGCGGGATGTTGACGGTGTCGCCCTCGCTGTCGGTGTGCGACGCCTGCCATGAGTGGCCGTAGCTTGCGGTGACGCCGGCCTCGAAGACCTCGAAGAACTTCATCTCGGCGCTGACCGAGACGCCGACGGAGTTGGTGGTGGTCGTCGTGTCCGACCAGTCGATGCGGTGCTGGTTGACCTGGCTGCCACAGTTGAAGGCCACGCTGCCGACCTGGTGGCTGGGTCCCGCGTACGTCCAGTAGCTCTGCGGGTGGAACTCGCAGAGGTCTGCCCAGCTGCAGGCACCGAGCAGCTGACCGGTGCTGGGCGTGTCCTGGGCCATGGCCTGCGGGGCGCCGAGGAGTGACGCGCCGAAGGCGAGGGCGGCGACCGCCGCGGCGGCACGGCCGAGGCGCTTGGCGGGCTTGGATGCGCTCTGTGCGCGGTCCATGAATACAGCTCCCTGGGGAAAGTGGCCGACGGGGGTCCGCGGACCAGAGGCAAGTGATGGGGGGAGCCCTCGGCAGTGAGGGGGATAGGCACCGCCGAGGACTCCCGTCGCTCGTCCGCTTCCGGCACGGACCGAGCGAGCACCACTGTCGTCAGCGCGAAATTGATCAGCAACCCGTTCTGACCAGCGCAATCAATGTGAGCTCGGGGTGCGGCCGAACGTTCTCGAAGCGGACGTCGGCGCTACGCCGCGGAGATGGGGAGCGGCGGCGGCCATGCGGGGAGGGGCGTCGGCGGCATCGATCGCCGAGGCAACCAGCCTGGCCGAGCAGGACGGGCGGGCATCACGGCCAAGACGTGAGCCATCGCTGGCCGGACCCCCGGCAAGGAGTGGCGCGTCACGGCCCGTCACCGAATCGCCGCCACACTGTCCAACCAGCTCCCGGACCGGACCACCGCCTCCGTCCACTGGCACGGCATCGCCCTGCGCGACAACATGGACGGCGCCCCGCCGGCCACCCAGTCCGCCGTCCGCACCGGCCACGATGTCACCGACCGCTTCCGCACCGACACCCCCGGCACCTGCTTCTCCACCCGCACGTCGGTCTGCAGCTCGACCGCCGCCCGTACGGCTCCCCCGCCACCGTCTCCCTGCGTTTGCGTCCGTCCGCGATCGAGCACCACCACGAGGCTCATGGGCCGTACTGGTCGGTATCTCGGGAGCACTTGGACGTCGTCGCGTGCCACAGAGGCTCGAACACGACGCCACCGGCCACCTCAACCCGCCCGGGCAGCACCTTCGCGACCGGTGAGCACCGATGACAGATCCCCTACATAAGTACTACTCATTTCTTGAGACCAGGCCGCCCAGTGGGCCACACCAGGCAGGTCGCCGTCACGGTCTCTCGCAGCTCACGACCGCCCCATTATCTGGTCAGACCAAGTCATCACAGGGCGAAAGCCGATGATCCTCGATGTCGGCGATGTTACGCCAGAGGAAAAATAAATATGCCTATCATCTTGACCAGAGCACCCTTCGACCCCGATAAATACCACTCATAAGTAGCGGGGGTTCCGAGGAGGGACACACCACAGATGAGACCCCTACGCAGAGGAGCGGGCGCAGCGACGGCACTCGCCGCGGCGGCTGTCGTCTTCGCAGCCGTACTGCCCGCCCAACCTGCCTACGCGGCGACGATGAACTTCTACGTCGACCCGGCCAACGGCAGCGACAGCAATTCGGGAACCAGCACTGCCACAGCGTTCAAGACCGTACAGGCCGCCCAGGCCGCGGTCCGCGCCGTCAACGCGAACATGAGCGACGACATCGTCGTGAACCTGCGCGGCGGCACCTACTCCCTCACCGCCCCCATCACTTTCGGCACCAGCGACTCGGGCACGAACGGCCACACGGTCACCTACCAGGCCTACAACGGGGAGACGCCCGTCATCACCGGTGGCAAGGCGATCACCGGGTGGACCGCGGCGACCAACGGCGAGTACAAGGCGTCCGTGGGCAGCCTCAACTTCCGGCAGCTGTACGTCAACGGGGTCCGCGCCACCCGGGCCCGCTTCCCCGACGTCGGCACGGACTTCCAGCTCCAGGGCAGCGACAAGCCCAACAAGCTGCTCAAGGTACTCAGCTCTCAGGTTTCCAACTGGGATCACCTCAACCAGGTCGAGATGATGCTGGAAACGCAGTGGGGCGAGAGCTACCTGCGGCTGAAGTCGTTCAGCTCCGCCAACGGCATCGCCAACGTGTCCGTCCAGGACCACGAGGCGGGCATCCTCTTCCCACGCCCTTGGCCCCAGCTCTCCGACGGCTCCCCCCTGCACTTCGAGAACGCCCACGAGTTCCTCAACGAACCGGGCGAGTTCTACGTCGACACGGCCGCGCAGACCGTCTACTACAAGCCCCGCCCCGGCGAGGACATGTCCACGGCCTCCGTGCAGGCGCCCACGATCAAGACGCTCTTCGACATCAAGGGCACCAGCCTCGACAGTCCCGTCCACGACCTGCGCTTCTCCGGGATCACCTTCACCGGGACCACCTGGATGGAAGCGACCGACAACGGCTACCTCAACGGCCAGGGCGGCAACTACAACATCTCCGCCGACACCTCCAACCACCAGTACGTGGGCCGCCCGCCGGCCGGGGTCCAGGCAGCGGACGCCGACCGTGTCTCCTTCACCGGCAACACCTTCACGCAGATGGGGGCCACGGCCCTCGATCTGTCCCACGGCGTGCACGACAGCACCGTGACCGGCAACCTCATCTACGACATCGCCGGCAACGGGATCATGGTCGGCAAGTTCTCCGACCCGACCGTGGAGATGCACACCGTCTACAACCCGCCCACCTCACCAGCAGGTGAGGACGCCCGGGAGGTGGTCAAGAACGTCACGGTGAAGGACAACCTGATCACCCAGATCGGCGAGGACTACCCTGGAACCGCGGGCATCGACGCGGGCTTCGTCAACAGCACCACCATCGACCACAACGACATCTCCGACGCTCCATGGGCCGGGATCTCGCTGGGCTGGGGCTGGCAGTCGGCGGCCAACGCCGAAGGCAACAACAGCATCAGCTACAACCGGATCGGTAACGTGATGAACCGGCTCTGCGACTCCGCCGCCATCTACCACCTCTCCAACGACCCGGGCACCGTCATCAACGGCAACTACGTCCACGACGTGCTGAGAACGCCGACCGCCTGCGGCAATGCCGTGGCCGGCCTCTACACGGACGAGGGGTCGAACAACATGACCCTCTCGAACAACGTGCTGTCGCAGACGGACGGTCTCGTCAACCAGAACGCCAACGGCTCCAACGTCACCCTCACCAACAACACGACGTCCGGTGACTCGGTCATCAAGGCCTCCGGTCTCGAGTCCGCCTACCAGGGGCTGGCGGCGAAGCTCAACCTCGCCTACAACAAGCCGGCGTCCGCGTCGTCGGTCTTCGGTTCGAACACCCCGCCCTCCAGCGCCGTCGACAACAACGGTACGACCGGCTGGTCACCGACCGGCAGCGACACCTCGGCCTGGTGGCAGGTCGACCTGGGGCAGGCCTACCAACTCGGACAGTTCTCCCTGACCACGCGCCAGGACCTGGACCAGTCCTCGACCCGGGGCAACTTCGAGGTCCGGGTGTCCAACGACCCGTCCTTCGCCACGTACACCGTCGTGGGACGCCAGACCAGCACCCTGCCGCTCGCGGCCACCCTCTCCGGTGACATCAACGTCCGCCAGGCCTTCCGCTACGTCCGCGTCGCCAAGACCGACGGGGCCTACTTCTTCATCACGGACTTCTCTGTGCAGCGGGCGGGCGGGGCCCTGGAGGACTCGACCGGCACGCCGAACACCAACCCGTCGACCTACTACTCGATCAAGAACGTCAACAGCGGCCTGGTGATGGACGTCAACGGCGCGTCCACCGCCGACGGCGCGAGCGTCATCCAGTGGCCGAACGCTGGGTCCGCCAACCAGCAGTGGACCATCGTTCCGGTCAGCGGGCAGCTCAACAAGATCGTGAACAGGAACAGCGGCAAGGTCCTCGACTTCGGCTGGGCCAGCCACTGGAGGAGCACCGCGCTGCAGCAGAGCACCTACAACGGCAGCAACAACCAGCTGTGGTACTTCGAGCCGACCACTGGCGGATACCTGATCCGCAACTTCGAGAGCAAGCAGATCCTGGAGGTGAGCAACAGCTCGACCGCGAACGGAGCCACCATCGACCAGTTCATGCCTCTGAACCAGTCCAACCAGGCCTGGACGATCCAGTGACAGGGTGACCCGACGCAGAGCTGTGGGCGGTGGGGCAGGAAGGCCGTGGTCTTCCCGCCCCACCGCGGCGATGTGCTCGCAGGGACAGCAGCCGACACCACGGGCTTGGGATGAGAGGCCGTCCGGTCCGGCCGTGACCGACCCGCTTACTGGCCAGGTTCTCGTGCCCCTACGCATCCCGGTCACGTCGTCGGCCGGCAGGCAGTCGACCATTTTGACCGCTCGGCGTCGTCCTGGATCGACGCCAGGATCGAGTGCACCTGTGCGAGACGCCCTCACGGCGCTGGTCGGTCATTTCCGCCAACGACCGCGGCACGCCGCGGGTGCACAGCCGACTGCCCGCGCAGCGGACCATCTGGTCGTACCTGTCCTCGACCAGCTCCGCCACCACCTCGGCGTACCGTTGTCGCGGCCTGTCCCGATCAACCACGCCGCTCACGCCTCCCCGGCCTTCGCTCCTTGCGCGCCGGACGTGCGACGCCCCCTTCCCGCGAATGATCAGGGCCCTACCAGCCGCGCGGAACGCGATGCTCCTCAGTCGGCTGCAACGCCGACGCGAAGAGCGGCACCAGGAACACCATCGCGACACAGCCACCCGCCTTCACCCGGCCTCCTTCACTCTGCGACCCAGCCGTCACGATGCAGCAGGGGCGACGAGCCGCGCTGCGGCCAACTCGGACTCGGGGGAACAGCATGCGATACACCAACGGAATGCGCGGTTCGGCGATGGCGGTCGTCGCGGCCTCGGCGGCGCCGACGGCGGCAGGATGTCAGCCTGGTGAGTACGGTACGGACACCGCAGACGGCGGCGTCACCCCGTCCGGGGCCGTCAAGTCAGCGGCAGGCGGCTCGGCGGCGACCTGTTCTGCGGGGACTCTCAAGGCCACCGTCCGTCAGGCCTCGGTACGGCCGGCGGGTACCGGTACCGCGGCAGTCATCGTCAGCTGCACGTGCCGCTCGCCGTCAAGCCGACCGGAGCCGCGACGCCAGTGAGGGTGACCCCCGGCGGCAAGGCCTGGGTGAAGCTCACATTCACGCAGGTGTAGGGAGAGGGCGACGGGTACTGCGTGTCTGGTTCAACGCCGGTGATCCATCCCACGACGGTCGTCCGGCTACCGGGTTCCGGAGCCCACCAGGTCGCCCTGGACGACGCACGATTCACCGAGTGCGACGACACCGTGACCGTCACCGCCGTATCGAGGGTCCAGCCTTACTGATCTGGATCCAGGTATGCAGGACGAACAGAATGCCGCACAGGGCCTGCCTGTCCGGTACCCGCGGCCTGTCCTTCAACCTGCTTCGGCGGTGGCTCCGGCGCCAACGGCGCAATGAGCGACCACAGTTCGTCCGACACGATGCACGGCTGCGGCTGACGCTTCCCCATGCCCTCCCCCAACGGGCGATCAAGGCCACCGTCACCTGATCAATTCGCTCTCGTCAGACACAGCAGGGCCGGCCCGCCCCACGGGGGGCGGGCCGGCCTCGAAGGGGTCTACGGGGTCACGGTCACCCCCGGCGCCATTTCGGCGGTCCCGTTGGTGAGCTTCCCGGAGCCGATGGCGCCTTCGGAGCTGACGAAGCGCAGCTCGTGGTTGGTGCCACCCGCGTTGCCGACGGCGAGCAGGAGCGTGGACTGACCTGCCGTGTAGGCGTTCTGGACGAAGGAGGTGATGTCGACGGTGATGTCGCGGCCGTCGACGGGGTTGGTCTGATGGTTCCCGCCGCCCTCGGCGACGACGGTCGAACCGAGGTTGAAGGTGGCCGACTTCGCGACAGACGAGGTCGTGGCGGTGAAGCTCGGCCGGTTCTGCCAGGTCGTCGTGGAGACCGGGCAGGACGTACCGCCGCCGGTGCAGGTGGTGTCGTTGACGGGTTGCACGAGGAGTTGGTCGGTGTCAGTCGACGGGACCGTCGCATAGCGGTGGCCGACGTAGGTGAGATGGAGCGTCGCCTGGCTCGGTGCCCTGGTGAGGCTGCTGAGGGGGAACTGGATGTAGGAGAGCTTGCCGTCTCCCGAGCCCGTGGTGTACTGCTCGCCCATCAGGCCGACCCCGGTGTTGCGGGTGATGAGGGTCAGGTCCGAAGAGTTGTTCTTGGTCTGGTCACCGGTCCACGCACCCACATAGGTGTCGCCGTTGGTGAGGGCGCCGGGCTTGACGTTCTGGGTCTGGCCGTTCGCGTCCGTGTAGGTGCTGGTCAGCGTGCCGATCCCGCTCGGTGCCAGCGGGAACTGGCTGGAGTATTCGACGGGCTGGTTCGCGACGCTGAGGTTGTTCAGCGTCACGTTCGTGGTGCCGTTCAACGGGCTGCTGGTCTCCTGCTGCGAGAACCACACGTTGTCGAGTTGGAAGGTGCTGATCGGGGTCTTGGTGTACGTGTACGTGGTGCCCGAACCGTCGGGGTTGGCGGCGAACCCGTAGGTCGCCTGGTCGTCGGCGGTGATGGTCTGGGTGGATCCGTTGCCGCCGTTGAGCCTGATCGGTCCCGACTGGTACCGGGAGGTGTCGAACGAGCTGTTCTTGATCACGATGCTCGAGATGCGCGGGTACGGCTTGGGGCTGTTCTGCGTGAAGATGCCGCCGGCCCCCTGCGAGATGGAGTTGAAGTTGTCGAACGTGTAGTTGTTGAGTTTGTATCCCCACGAACTCCAGCCGATGCGGATCGAGTTGCCGGCTCCGGAGGACCAGCTCAGGGTGTCGCTGACCGAGATGTTCTTCGAGTCCGCGTTGTCCCAGTGGTAGCTGTCGAACCCGAGCTCGTCGGCGACGGCGTCGTGGGCGCCCACCGCGTTGGCATAGCCCTGGATGTCGGGGGTGGCGGTGCCGAGCGCGAAGTTGCCCCACACGCCGGTGGCCGTCGGGTTGAATCCGTCGCTGGGGTTGTAATGGCCGGAGGCGAACGCGTCGTCGTTGCCGAGGGTGAAGACGCCGTTGGCGGTGATGTCCTGGCCGCTCGCGAAGTCCGTCCCGTCGATCCACGGCTGGGGGTACGGGGTGAGGCCCTTGATGTTGTTGAACGTCACCCTCTTGGCGGTGTGGGTCTCCCAGTTCCACTGCTTCGAGTCGCGCAGGTAGGTTTCGTTGAACGTGATGTCCGACGAGTGCATGACCATGACGCCGCCCTGGTGCACGCTGCGGTAGGCGTCGTGTGAGTCCATGCGGTAGTTCGCCACGCCGTTGCCGTCGATGATGCCGCGGCCGTCGATTTCGATGTTGCTCGAGTTGATGATCCCGGCCGCCGGCTCGAACGCCTCCATGTACCCCTGGATGCGGTTCTTCAGCAGGGCCCCGTCGTCGGTGTAGATCTTCAGCTTGCCGCCCTTGAGTTTGCTGCCGTCCACACCGTTGACCAGGAGACCGGACGACAAGTACGTGCCGTTCGGGAAGTAGAGCGTGTTGAGCGCCGTGGGGTTGGCCCTGATGGTGTCGATGGCGGCCTTCAGGGCGAACGTGACGTCGTCGGCGGCCATGACCCGCACATTCGGGTACCGCACATTGGTGCTGCTCGCGCTCACCAGGGTCCCGGCCGAGCTCTTCTGACCGGCGGGTATGGCGGTGCCGTCGACGGTCTTGCCGGCCATGGAGCTCGTCGTCGCCGCGGGAGCCTGCTGCGCCGTGCTGTTCGGGTGTGCCGCGAGGTACTTCGCCGCGAACTGCTGGAAGTTGAGGACACCGGTCTGCAGGTTGACGCCGGAACCGTCCGGTGCGCTCGTGGTGTCCGGACGCTGCGCCGGGTCTTCCAGAGGGTCGTTGATGACCGCCAGGTAGGGCTGTCCCGTCACGCTGGTCGAGTCGCCGTTGACCATCACGATCGCCTGGTTCAACCCGGCATCGGCTGACATCTGGAACGTCAGGGTGTGCTTGTCCGCGCTCACCGAGATGCTGCTGGACGGGTAGTAGCGTTCCGGGTAGACGTGCACCGTGTCGATCGTGGTGCCGGGCAGCGTGACCGTGATCGTCGGTGTCCGGGAGTCCGACGCGAAGCGCGCGATGTCGAAGTTGTTGCGGTTCGCGGTGTACCGCACGGCCTGGACGGGCGTGCCGGCGACTTGCACCTGGTACTTGGTGGACGCCAGGTCCGGGGACGTCGTCGTACCGCCTCCCACACCCGTCGGCGCGTACGTGTGGACGGTGGTGGCTGCTTGTGCGGGGACGGCGCCGGCGAGCATGAGGCTCGCCACCGCGATGGTGGCGCTCGCGGCGGCCGCGATGATGCGCTTCACACGCGGTCTGCGGCGCGCCGGGGCGGGGGTCGGGGCGGCGTCGTCGCCGGCCGGTCGGATCATGCCTGTCTCTCCTCAGGACGAGACCTTTGCAGGTCGGTTCAGGCGCTCCCCGCCCGCTGGGGACGGTGTGGAGCATGCGCGAAGCCGGGGCCGGATGCGGCCGTCGGCGCTGTCGTGACCGAGAGGACCACTACGGCGCCTCAAGAGCGGTGGCGCCGAGTGACACGGGGCGCCTTGTCGCGCGCTGGATCGTGACGGTTCACCACGTTGACCGATCCAAGTGATCGGCGTGTCCGGGATGTTAATGTCGCATTTCTGGAACCGTCAACGCTTCCGTCGCACTTTCGCAGCTGAACCTGTTGCGACCTGCCCCTGCCTTCACTGGGCTCACGTAACCGCTGGATCAACAACATTTCGACGAAGCCTTGCCTTGACGCGACAGGCGACCTACGCTGACGCCACTTTCGTGGATCGATACATGTTTTGGGGGGAGCACTCGTGGTGACGATGGCGGAGGTGGCCGCTCGGGCGGGAGTCGCCAAGCAGACCGTCTCCAACGTGGTGTCCGGCAAGAAGGTACGGCCGGAGACCCTGGCGAAGGTGAACGCGGCGATAGCGGAACTCGGGTACAAACCGAACCTGGTGGCACGCTCCCTGAGAACCGGCAGCACCGCGACCGTGGGCCTGTTCGTGCCGCGAGTGGCCAACGCGTTCTATTCGGAAGTGGTCGAGGAGGTGGAGAACGTGCTGGTCGGCCACGGGTACAACCTGCTGCTCGCCACGACTCGGGACGACCCCGACTACACCCGGGCCCACCTGGAGAACCTCGCCGCGCGTTCGGTGGACGCACTGCTGGTCGCCGGGGACAACGCCGTCGAACAGCAGTTGCCGATGCTCATCGAAGCCGCCTTCCCGGTCGCGCTGTGCGCCTGGGAGGGAGACGCGCCCGCCACACTGCCCGTGGTGTCCATCGACTACGAGCACGCCGGGTTCCTGGCCGGACGCTACCTGCGGGATCTCGGCCACCGGAACGTCGCGGTGATCGCCGATCTCCCCGCGCACTCGCCGCGCGTACGCGGGTTGCGCCGAGCGTTCGCCGACGACGGTCTGACCATCGACGACCGCCAGGTGTTCGCCTGCACCAGAGACGACGCGGCCGGCGGATTCGCCGCGAGCTCCGCGGCGCTGGGGGCAGACCCGGACGTCACAGCGATCTTCGCCACGCACGACGTCCTGGCCGTCGGCGCCATCGAGGCGGTCGTCAGGTCAGGGCGGCGGGTCCCCCACGACGTCAGCGTCGTCGGCTTCGACGACATCGCCCAGGTCGGACAGATCAAGCCGGCACTGACCACGGTCACCTTCCCGAAGCGGGAGATGGCTCAACAGGCGGTCGAGCTGCTGCTGCGTGCCGTCGACTCCGGCCGGCCGCCGACCAACGTACTGACACTGCTGCGCTCGACCCTGACCGTCCGGGACAGCAGCGCCCCACCACCGGCGCGCGGATAGCAATCGCTCCGCCGGACCTGCACGCCACCCCCTGCGAGGCAACGACCGATCCAGCCTCACCCGCCGGCCGTCACCGTTACGAGTTCCGAAAGAAAGCACCTCCACTGATGACAGACCTCGACCCCGACGCTTACGTAGAAGACCGGTCGCCGGGAACCGGACGGCTTCGGCCACGCGCCGCGTTCACCACCGATCTGCCCACGATCGCTCTCGACGGCGACTGGAGATTCCGGCTGGCGTCAGGGCTGGACGACCTCACCGTGGACTTCGCCGCGCCGGACTTCGACGACGACGCCTGGGACCTGCTCGCCGTACCGTCCTGCTGGCAGATGACCGGCCTGCCCGGCGAGCCGCGCTACGGCACGCCCGCCTACACCAACATCCTCTACCCGTTCCCGGTCGACCCGCCGCGGGTCCCCCGGGAGAACCCGACCGGCGAGTACCGCCGCGCGTTCGACGTACCGGACGAATTCCCGGCATCGACTGCGGTGCTCCGGTTCGAGGGCGTCGACTCCGCGTTCGCGGTGTGGCTCAACGGGATCCGGCTCGGCGACGGCAAGGGCAGCCGGCTGACCACCGAGTTCGACGTCTCCGCCGCTCTGCGGCCCGGCCGCAACGTACTCGCGGTGCGCGTGCACCAGTGGTCGTCCGGCAGCTACCTGGAGGATCAGGACATGTGGTGGCTGTCCGGGATCTTCCGGTCGGTGTCCGTGGCCGTTCGCGGCGTCGAGGACTTCTTCGTCCACGCCGCCTACGACCACACGACGGGGCAGGGCACCCTGGCCGTCGACGTCACCGCCCCGGTCCGGGTGTCGCTTTCGGTGCCCGAGCTCGGCATATCCGCCGCCGATCCGGCCGGCCCGCACGTGATCGACGGCGTCGAGCCCTGGTCGGACGAGCAGCCGCGCCTGTACGCGGGGGAACTGGTCTCCGAAGCCGGGGAGCGGATACCGCTGCGCATCGGCTTCCGCACCGTGGCCGTCGTGGACGGCGTCCTGACCGCGAACGGCAGGCCGATCTCCCTGCGGGGCGTCAACCGCCACGAATGGCATCCGCTGACGGGGCGGACCCTGACCGAGGACACCATGCTGACCGACGTGCTGCTCATGAAGCAGCACAACATCAACGCGGTGCGCACCGCCCACTACCCGCCCGACCACCGTTTCCTGGACCTGTGCGACGAGCACGGCCTGTGGGTGTTCTGCGAGGGCGACCTGGAGACACACGGCTTCGAACCCGGCGGCTGGCGGCGCAACCCCAGCGACGACCCCGCCTGGCGCGAGGCCTACCTGGACCGGGCCGCACGGCTGGTGGAACGCGACAAGAACCACCCCTGCGTCATCGTCTGGTCGCTGGGGAACGAGTCCGGCACCGGAGCCAACCTGGCCGCCGCGGCCGCGTGGATCCGACAGCGCGACGACAGCCGCCTGATCCACTACGAGGGCGACTGGGCGAGCTGCGCGTACGTCGACCTGTACTCCCGCATGTACATCGGTGTGGACGAGCTGTCCGCCGTGGGACGCGGCCAGGAGCCACCGACGGCTGATCCGGCCGACGACGCACACCGCCGCGCCCTGCCGGCCGTGCTGTGCGAGTACGGACACGCCATGGGCACGGGCCCCGGCGGACTGTCCGAGTACCAGCAGGTCATCGAGGCGCACCCACGCTTGGCGGGTGGTTTCATCTGGGAGTGGATCGACCACGGGATCCCCCGGCTCACCGGGCAGGACGACCCCCACTCGTTCTACGCCTACGGCGGTGACTTCGGCGAAGAGGTACACGACGGCAACTTCGTCGCCGACGGACTGCTCTTCCCCGACCGCACGCCGTCCCCGGGCCTGGTCGAGTACAAGAAGGTCGTCGAACCGGTCCGGATCCGCATCCACCCGGCGACTCGGCGGATCGACGTGCACAACCTGCACCACGTCCGCGACAGCGGCTACCTGGAATTCCGGTGGACCGTCGAGGACGGCGGCGAGCCGACGGGCTCCGGCGGCCTCACCGTGCCAGCGACCGCTCCGGGTACGACGACCACCGTCTCATGGCCCGCCGACGTCACCGCCGCGCTCGACGCGGCGCGCAAGAACGACTCCGGCCACGAGGTGTGGCTGACCGTGACCGCGGTGCTCGCCGCCGACGAGACCTGGGCCGAGGCCGGCCACGAGATCGCCTGGGCCCAGGGGCTGATCGTGGCACCGGCCGCCTCGCCCGTCCCGTTCACTCCGGCGCCGGCGATCGCCCACGACGGGTACATCGCACTGGGTCCCGCGCGGTTCGACGCCCGCACCGGAACGCTGACACGGCTCGGCGACCTGGAGCTCGACGGCCCGCGACTGGACATCTGGCGGGCCCCGATCGACAACGACCTGCTCAACGCCTTCGGCGAGCCGCAGGCCGACGCCTGGTTCGCCGCCGGACTGCACCGGATGCGCCACGACGTCCTGAGTGTCGAGCCCGACGTGTCGGGACTCACGGTCATCGCCCGCCTCGCCGCCGCGGGGTCCTCGTCCGGCCTCGGCGTGGTCTACCACTGGACGGCCTCTGACACACCGCATGCGGACCAGGCCCGGCTCCGGCTGGAAGCCGTCGTCACCCCCGACGGCCCGTGGCCG
The DNA here is from genome assembly GCF_040606035.1 of Streptomyces sp. NPDC005483. NCBI lineage: Bacteria > Bacillati > Actinomycetota > Actinomycetes > Kitasatosporales > Streptomycetaceae > Streptomyces > Streptomyces sp. NPDC005483. Next base: position 719,909 of record NZ_JBEXEA010000001.1, on the reverse strand, counting down.
ATGCCGCTGCCCCGACTGGGTGTCGCGATGTCGCTGCCCGGCACCGACGCCGACGTCGAGTGGTACGGTCCCGGTCCCGGTGAGGCGTACCGCGACCTCCGCGCCGCGGCTCGCGTCGGCCGCCACCGGTCGACCGTCTCGGCGCTGCAGATCCCGCAGGTCCGCCCGCAGGAGAACGGCAACCGCCACCAAGTCCGCCACGCCAGGATCACCACCCCGGACGGCACCCTGCTCATCACCGGCGACCCGGTCATCGACCTGACCGTTCGTCCCTGGAGCACCGACGCCCTGGCCGCCGCGACCCACCAGCACGACCTGGTCCGCGACGGCAGTCTCCATCTGCACCTCGACCACCTACACCACGGTCTGGGCAGCGCTGCCTGCGGACCGGGCCCGTCGGCACCGGACGTCCTGGCCGCGGTCACCACCGCGTTCGGCGTGGAGTTCGGCACCTGCCGGTAGGCGGGCCTAGCCCGCCCACCCACCGGCCATCCAGCAAGTCCGCCTCTGTCACAGAAGGTTCCTCACATGAACAGCACCACCATACGCACCCGCAGACTCCTGACGATCACCACCGCGGCGCTCCTCGTGGCCGGCCTCGGCGCGTGCAGCAGCACCAAGAGCACCTCCGGCAACACGGAGAAGAGCCAGGCCGGGCCGGTGAAGATGGAGTTCTGGGGCTGGGCCGGCTACGAGAAGATCGTCGACCAGTGGAACGCCTCCCACCCGAACGCCAAGGTCACCTTCAAGAAGATCCCGTCGGGCGGCACGGGCGGCTACACCCAGATCAGCAACGCGATCACCGCCGGCGAGGGCCCGTGTCTGGCCCAGATCGAGTACCAGGCCATCCCGTCCATGCTCGTGAAGGACACGGTCATGGACATCACGAAGTACGCGAGCGCCGACATGGCCAAGTACGCCCCGTCGGCGGTCTCCGCCTCCAGCGTCGGCGGCAAGATCTACGGCGTCCCGGTGGACGTCGGCCCGATGGTCCTCTTCTACCGCCAGGATCTGTTCGCCAAGTACGGCATCACCAAGCCGCCGGCCACCTGGGCCGAGTACAAGGCCGACGCCGAGAAGGTCGCCGCCGCCGATCCGAGCGTGAAGTTCGGCAACGCGCCCAGCGAGGGCAACGATCTGGCGGCCTACACCCTGCAGACCGGTCAGTCCTGGTACTCGGTCAAGGGAGACAGCTGGACCGTCAGCATCGACAACCCCGGCACCCGCAAGGTCGCCGAATTCTGGCAGGACTTGAAGGACAAGGGCCTGGTGCAGAAGTCCGGCAACGCCTGGGACCCGAAGTTCGACAAGGCCGCCACCGCCGGCAAGGTGCTGACGTTCGTCAACGCGTCCTGGGCCGCCGGCGGCCTGAAGTCGGACCTGAAGGGCCTGTCCGGCAAGTGGCGGGTCGCCCCGATGCCGACCTGGGCGGCCGGCGACGGCAAGAGCTCCAGCAACGGCGGCTCGGCCACCTCGGTCATGAGCGGGTGCAAGACGCCCGGCGAAGCCGTGAAGTTCGCCGATTTCATGTCCAGTGACCCGCAGGCCGTGAAGACGGGCATCGAAAGCGGGCTGTACCCGGCGTCGAAGGCCGGTCAGGAAGACCCGTCGCTCACGGGGGGTGACCCGTACTTCGGCGGCCAGAAGGTCGGTGACGTGTTCAAGGCCTCCGCCGCACAGGTGCCCAGCACCTGGACCAACGGCCCGACCTATCAGCAGGTCCAGACGGACCTCACCGGCGCCATGGGCAAGGGCACCCTGCCGGACGCGGTCGCCGAGGTCCAGGCCTCGACGGTCGCCGCGATCAAGAAGCTCGGCCTGTCGGTGACCAACGGCTGAGGCAGCGGAACTTCAACCGCCCCGATGAGTTCCCGCGGCCGCCGGTACCCGGCGCCGCGGGGACCCGCTCCCTGACGACGAACCGCCCAGCGAGGTCTCCATGAGCAGTCCCAGCAGCACCCGGACCGCGTCACCGCCGCGGCCGGCGCCCGCGGCCACCCGCCGCACCTCCGCCACCCGTCGGCCGCGCCGCAGCAGCCGCCGCAGCGCGTTGACCGCGTCCGGTTTCCTGGCACCGTTCGCGGTGCTCTTCCTGACCATGATGGTCGCGCCGATCGGGTACGCGATCTACCAGAGCTTCTTCAGGGTCCACCGCGCCGGGCTGTTCGGCGGTAAGCAGTCCACGGAGTTCGCGGGACTGTCCAACTACGTCGACGCCTTCAGCGACCACGACTTCACCGCGTCGATCGTCCGGGTCGTGCTGCTGGGCTGCGTCCAGGTCCCGGTCATGCTCGGCCTGGCCCTCCTGCTCGCGCTTCTGCTGGACTCCCGCTCGGCCCGGCTGCGGAAGACCTACCGGCTCACGTTCTTTCTGCCCTACGCGCTGCCTGGTGCGATCGCCGCGTTGATGTGGTCCTTCCTCCTGGCGAAAGACCTCTCGCCGTTCACCGGACCGCTGGCCCACCTCGGGATCGACGTCGACTTCCTGTCGCCGTCGTGGGTCCCGTTCTCGATCGGGAACATGATCACGTGGGGCTGGACCGGCTACAACATGCTGATCATCTACTCCGCGCTGCAGACGATCCCGGCGGAGGTGATGGAGGCCGCCGCGCTCGACGGCTGCTCCGGATGGCGCCTGGCGTGGGCGGTGAAGATCCCGCTGGTGCGTCCCGCGCTGGTGTTGACCACCATCTTCTCCATCATCGGGACGGCGCAGCTGTACACGGAGCCGGCGGTGCTGGTCAGCGCGCGCATCCCGGGCGTCGACCCGAAGTTCTCCCCGATCATGAACGCGACCCTGGGCATGGACGTGGGCGGCCAGAACCTGGCCGCGGCCCAGTCCGTGGTGCTCGCGGTGATCACCCTCGTGCTCTCCTTCGGCTTTCTCAAGTACAACCAGCGCAAGGGAGCGATGGCATGAGCGTGATCTCGGCCGACCGCCCGACCCGACCGGCCCGCCGCGGCACGGACATGGCGAGCAAGGTCGTCGTCAACGGCATGCTGGGCCTGATGGCCCTGTACACGCTGATCCCGCTGTGGTGGCTGTTCGTCTCCTCGACCAAGGCCTCGGGCTACCTCTACACCGGTACGCCGCTGTGGTTCTCCCACTTCGACCTGGTCACCAACATCAGGGACGTGTTCAGCTTCGAGGGCGGCATCTACCCCACCTGGCTCGCCAACAGCGCGCTGTACAGCTTCGTCGGCGCCACCGTCGGCACCCTGCTGTCCGCGATGGGCGGCTACGCGCTGTCCAAGTTCAGCTTCCGCGGCCGGGAAAGCGTGTTCAACGTCATCCTCGCCTCGGTTCTCATCCCGGCGCCGATGTTCGCCCTGCCGTTGTTCCTGCTCATGGCCAAGCTGGACATCACCAACTCCTACTGGTCGGTGCTGCTGCCCAGCTGTGTCAGCCCGTTCGGCGTCTACCTGTGCCGGATCTTCGCCGCGGCGTCCGTCCCCGACGAACTCCTTGAGGCCGCACGGCTCGACGGAGCAGGCGAACAGCGCACCTTCTTCCGGATCGCCCTGCCGCTGATGTCCCCGGCACTGGTGACCGTCTTCCTGTTCCAGTTCGTCGGCATCTGGAACAACTACCTGCTGCCCTCGCTCATGCTCAACACCCCCTCACTGCAGCCCGTCACGGTGGGCCTGGTGCAGTGGCGCGCGGAGTTCGCCGGCGGGGTGCCGCCGTTGCTGCCGATCACCGGTGCGTTCCTGTCGCTGATCCCCCTGCTCGTCGCCTTCATCAGCCTCCAGCGGTTCTGGCGCAAGGGCCTGACCGCAGGCGCCGTCAAGTAGCACGTCCGCTGCCCACCCCCGTCCCCGCACTGCAAAGGACTACCGCATTGCCCCGCGCCCACATCGAACTCGACAGGCGGGCCGTCATCGCCCCCGTCCGGCGCCGCACCTTCGGCTCGTTCGTCGAACACCTCGGCCGCTGCGTGTACACCGGGCTCTACGAGCCGGAACACCCGAGCGCGAACGACGACGGGTTCCGTATGGACGTCGTCGCGCTCGTCAGGGAGCTCGGCAGCACGACCATCCGCTACCCGGGCGGCAACTTCGTCTCCGGGTTCCGCTGGGAGGACTCGGTCGGCCCGCGCGACAAGCGCCCGGTGCGCCGCGACCTCGCCTGGCACTCGCTGGAGTCGAACCAGGTCGGCCTGGACGAGTTCGCCCGCTGGCTCAAGCTCACCGACTCCGAACTGATGCTCGCGGTGAACCTCGGCACGCGGGGCATCCAGCCCGCCCTGGACCTGCTCGAGTACGCCAACCACCCCTCCGGTACGGCGCTGTCGGACCTGCGTGTCGCCAACGGCAGCCCGGAGCCGCACAACGTGCGCATGTGGTGCCTCGGCAACGAGATGGACGGCCCCTGGCAGACCGGCTTCCTGGCGGCCGACGACTACGGCAAGCTCGCCGCCCGTACCGCCGGCGCGATGAAGATGGCCGACAAGGAGCTCGAACTCGTGGTCTGCGGCTCCTCCAACTCCGGGATGCCGACCTTCGGCGACTGGGAGCGCACGGTGCTCGAGCACACCTACGACCAGGTCGACTACGTCTCCTGCCACGCCTACTACCAGGAGCACGACGGCGACCTCGGCTCCTTCCTCGCCTCGGCGACCGACATGGACTACTTCATCGACACCGTCGTCGCGACCGCCGACCACGTGGGCTACAAGAAGCGCTCCAGCAAGAAGATCAACATCTCGTTCGACGAATGGAACGTCTGGTACCAGAAGGAGCACGCCGAGTCCGACGAGGTCAACGACGAGTGGCGGCACGCCCCCCGGCAGTTGGAGGACGTCTATTCGGTGGCGGACGCCGTCGTCGTCGGCAACCTGCTGATGACCCTCCTCAAGCACAGCGACCGCGTCACCTCCGCATCGCTCGCGCAACTCGTCAACGTGATCGCGCCGATCATGACCGAGCCCGGCGGCCCCGCCTGGCGGCAGACCACCTTCCACCCGTTCTCGATCACGAGCCGGCTCGCCTCCGGCGAGGTGATCCGGCCCCTGATCCAGGCACCGGTGTACGACACCGCACGCCACGGTGAGACATCCGTCATCGACGCTGTCGCCACCGCCGACGAGGACCGGGCTGCGGTCTTCCTCGTCAACCGTGACCTGCACGAGCCCGCGCAGGTCACGATCGACGTCCGGAGCCTCGGCTCCACGCACCTCACGGAGGCGGTCACGCTCGCCGACGCCGACGTGTACGCCAAGAACACGCTCACGGAGCAGAACCGCGTGACCCCGGCCCCGAACACAACCGCGAAGCTCGCCGACGGTGTGCTCACCGTCGAACTGCCGCCGGTGTCGTGGACCGCCATCGCGCTCGGCTGAGTACCCCGACCACATGCTCGCCCGACCGTATCCGCCCTCGCGCCACGGAACACCGGTTCGCATCCACCGGCGGATCCCGTCGGTCAGTCTCCCCTGACCCGCGCAACGGGCAACAACGGTTCCAGCACCGCCCGTTGGTGGTCCGCGAGATCCCCACGCTCCACACCGCCATCACCACGGCATGAGACATGGCCACCGGCCCAGTTCCAGAACACTGCCTGGGTCTTCGCGTGAGATCGGTTGACGGCCTGCCAACCTGCGAAAAGCGGTGATTCCGGTCACGGCAGAGCGTTGATGATGTCCTGAACAGCTCCGGGCAAGGCCTGTGATGCCCGCACATCCATGACGAGTTCATCGCCCCCCGGCGGCCGTCGCGCTGTCGCGCAGGAAGCCCGCGAAGGCTTCGGCGGCCGGGGTCAGAGCGTGGTCGCTCATGCGTACGAGGAGAATGCGGCGCACCGGGGCGGGGGGCAGGAGGGGCAGCACACTGACGCCGCCTCGGATGCCCTCCAGGGCCAGGGTGGGGGCGAGGGCGACGCCGATGCCGGCGGCGACCATGGCCTGGGCCTCCTGGTAGTCGTGGGCCTCGTAGGCGATCTGCGGCTCGAAGCCGGCCGCGTGACAGCTGCGGGCGAGCGCCTCGGCCACCGGATGGTGGTCGGCACGGGTGATCCAGGGGTCGTCGGCGAAGTCGGCCAGGGCGGCCGAGGAGCGGCCGGCGAGAGGATGCTCCTTGCCGACGAGGAGTGCCGGAGGGTCGTCGACGAGCGAGGTGACGACGATGTCCTCGCGGTCGATGCGGTTCCAGTCGTAGTCCCACATCAAGGACATCTCGACCTCCCGGTTCTCCAACATCGCCCACAACCCCGCGATACGGGCACTGCGCACCGTCAGCCGCACGTCGGGGTGCGTCCGGCGGAAGGCGATCACGGCCCGCGGGAGGAGCGAGGCGCCGACGGTGGGAAAGGTGCCGACCCGGAGCGTGCCCGCTCGCAGTCCCGCGAAGTCGGCGAGTTCGTTCTCCGCGGCCGTCAGTTCGCGCTTGATCCGCTCTCCCCGCCCGGCCAGAGCGCGTCCCGCGTCGGTGAGCGTGACGCCCCGGGCATGACGTTCCAGCAATGGTTGCCCCGCCTCCGATTCCAGGCGGCTGACCTGCTGCGACACCGCTGACGGCGTGTAGTTGAGGGCGCGCGCGGTAGCGGTGACCGATCCTCGGCGAGCGACCTCGGTGAAGAGCAGAATGCGTCGAACGTCGAGCAACTCGCCACCTCCAGCTTTCACTCCAGCTTAATACCCATGCAGATTTCCGAGATTGTACTTCACACTGTCCGCGCCCACTCTGGATCGCACCACGCACGGAAGTGCCGTCGGGGTTTCCATGAGGAGTCTGTTGTGTTGCGTCTGCAGGGCGAGATGATCCGCGGAGGTACCAGCAAGTGCTGGATCTTCGACCACCACGACGTGGTGGCGACCGGCGTGGACGCCGACACCCTGCTGCTCGCCGCCTACAACGCCGCCGACCCCCGTCAGATCGACGGCGTCGGCGGAGCCTCCTCCACCACCTCCAAGGCGGCCATCGTCCGGACCTCCACGAGGCCGGACGTCGATGTCGAGTACGCCTTCGCCCAGGTCGGTATCGGCGACGAGCGGGTGGAGTGGACCAGCAACTGCGGAAACTGCGCCACAGCCGTCGCCCTGTACGCCATCCACAACGGTCTGGTCCCGCTCACGCCGGACTCGACCACGGTACGCATGCGCAACGTCAACACCGGAGCCCGGCTCAGCGGCACCATCCCCACCCCCGGAAGCGCCGCCCCGGACTCGGGGACGGCCCAGGTGCCGGGCACTGCCGCGCTCGGCGTGCCGGTGCTCCTCGGCTTCCAGGACCCGGCGGGTACCTCGACCGGCAAAGTCCTGCCAACCGGCAACGCCTTGGACACCCTGACCGGACCGAGCGGCACCGTCGAGGCGTCCCTGGTCGACGCCGGCGCCCCAGCGGCCCTGTTCGAGGCCAAGGCGTTCGGACTCGACGGCACCGAGTCACTCGCCGACTTCGCCACGGCGGTGCCCGCCCTCACCGTGCTGCGACGACAGGCCGCCCTGGCCATGGGACTGGTCAAGGAGACCGACCCCGTCAGCCACGCCGTCCCGAAGGTCGGGGTGGTCGCCCGTCCTGTCGCCTACCGCACCACCGATGGCACACTCGTCGGACAGGACGAGTACGACCTGGCCGTGCGCATGGTGTCCATGCACGCGCCCCACCCGGCGATCGGTCTCACCTCGGCCGTCGCCCTGGCCACCGCCGCCGCCACCCCCGGCACCCTCGCCCATCGCGTCGCCCGGCAGACCGCCGACGGGACCCTGCGCCTGGGCACCCCGGCCGGTGTCATCACCGCCCGAGCCGTCCCCGCGGCGGAGGGCTCCTCTCCCACGGTGCTGCTGCACCGTGCCGCCCGCCGCATCGCCCGAGCCGAACTCCTCGTTCCCGTCCTGGAAGGACGCCCCGCATGAGCCGCAAAGACGCCGCCCCGGGTTGTGTCGACGCCCCACCCAGCCGCCTGCGCCGACTGCTGTCCCTGCTCTACGTCCAGTGCCTCGTCGGCGTCCTGGCCGGAGCCGTGGTCGGCTGGCTGTGGCCTTCTCTCGGAGCCGATCTCAAACCCCTGGGCGACGGGTTCATCGCGCTGGTCCGCATGATGATCGCGCCCGTCATCTTCTGCACCGTCGTCCACGGCATCGCCTCCATGGGCAACGCGCGCGCCGTCGGCCGGGTCAGTCTCAAGGCGCTGATCTACTTCGAGGTCCTCACGACCGTCGCCATGGTGATCGGCCTGGTCGTGGTGAACGTCATCCAGCCCGGCAGCGGACTGCACGTCGACCCCTCGACGCTGTCGACCAAGGGACTGCCGCCGGAGGCGACCGCGGGGCATGAGAGCATCGCCGATTTCGTCCTCTCGATGATTCCGGACACCATGCTCAGCGCGCTGACCGGCCACGAGATCCTGCCGGTCCTGCTGGTCTCAGTGCTGTTCGGCTTCGGCCTGAACGCCGCCGGCGAAGCGGGTGCGGGAATCACCCAGGGCATCGAGAAGCTGTCCAAGGTCCTGTTCACACTCATCCGCTGGATCATGCGGCTGGCACCGATCGGCGCCTTCGGCTCCATGGCCTTCACCATCGGCAACTATGGTCTCGACACCCTGCGTCACCTCTTCCTGCTGGTCGGCTCCTTCTGGCTCACCGCCCTGTTCTTCGTCCTGGTGGTCCTCGGCGCCGTCATGCGCTTGAACGGACTGCGCCTGCTGCCTTTCCTGCGCTACATCAAAGAGGAGCTGCTGATCGTCCTGGGCACCTCGTCCTCCGAGCCGGTGCTGCCACGCATGATGGCGAAGCTGGAGCACGCGGGCGCCTCAAAGCCGGTCGTCGGGATCACGCTGCCCGCCGGATACTCCTTCAACCTCGACGGCACCGCCATCTACCTGACCATGGGCTCGGTCTTCCTCGCCCAGGCCCTCGGCATCGACCTCACCCTCACCCAGCAGCTCTCCATGCTCGCCGTCATGCTGCTCACCTCCAAGGGCGCCGCCGGCGTCACCGGCTCCGGCTTCATCGCCCTGGCCGCCACCCTCAGCGCCGTACCGCACGTCCCCGTCGCCGCGCTGGCCCTCATCTTCGGAATCGACCGCTTCATGTCCGAGGCCCGTGCCCTGACCAGCGTGGTCGGCAACGGCGTCGCCACTCTCGCCGTGGCCAAGTGGGAGGGACAGCTCGACGAGGAACGCGCCAAGGCCGTCCTCCGCGGCGACCTCCCGTTCACCACTGTGCTCGAGGGTGACCACACCCCCGAGCCGCAGGTGGAGACGACGTCCGGTGCCAAGCCGGTGGAGGGCGAGGAGGCCGCCCCGAGCGCGGCGATCGGGAGCGACCGTGAGCCGGTGCCCGCCGCCGGCTGACCCACGCCCCACGGCCGGTCCGGAGCACGCGCTCCGGACCGGCCCCTTCCCGTGTCCAGGCACTGAACCGTTCCGGGTTTGATCCAACGCACGTGCTTCGCAGCAACACTCCACGGTTCCCGTGGACGGCCCTCAGCACCACGCTGACCTGCGAGCTCACCGGCATCACAGAGGCATCGGTTTCGGCCGGACCGAACCCCACCAGTATCCCGGACCGGCATCAGGCCCCGTCAGAGAGGACAGAAGCACCCCCGGCGCGCCACGGGATTTGCCACGCCCCTGACGCGCACCGAAGGTGCGCTGAATCGCTGACCTGCGGAAACGTCCCTTCTGAGGTGCCGGAACCTCAACTCGGGCTCAACGGATTGAATCCGCAGCTCATGAGTTCAGGGCCCCTGCGTCGGCGATGGTTCGACACTGCGCTGACCTGCGTGAATGCGGCAGACCGTGGTGTGGTCGAGTCGCACCAACGGCCTCCGTGAGGGAGCCGGACGCGAATTGAGGACGCTGTGAGCACGCAGGTATTGCGAAAGGTGGCCGCGCGGCCCTCTCCACCAGGCTGCGGCCGGTCGGAGTGAGGAGTCCCCCGGTGGACCCTGGGCATGCCCGCTGGAGAGCGTCACTCTTCCTATGTCCATGGCCGGACGAAAGCCCGACCTGGCGTGGCTGGACCGGGTGGTGGCGACCGTCCGTCTGGCCGACCGCCTCGGCCACCGACCCTCCCAGTCTCGGGCGGCCGGCAGCAGCGGGTGGTCTGCGCCCTGAGCGCGGCTCGGTGTCCAGTTCGCCGGCCCGCTCTGCAGCGAGGCACTGCTGCCGTCACCGGCCGCACCACTCGAAGACGCCCGCCCTGGGCGCATCGGGAACTGCCGCTCGACGAGGACCAGTAGCCCGCGGCCACCAGGACGTCCGCGACGGCCGGCAACGTCAGCAGCAGCCTGGCCGGCCTGTGCGGCCGCTATGGTCCGGTCCGTGGCCGCCGGGGTCAGTTTCTGCGGAACGGCGGGTGCATACGTTTTCTCCAACACCCGTGAAGCGGGATGAACGAGGAGGCGGGCCCGTGAAGGAAAACCAGTTCGACACGTGCGTGATCGGGGCGGGGCCTGCTGGGCTGGCGGTCGCCAGGGCCCTGGCGGAGCGGAATCTGCCGTACACCCACCTTGAGCGGCACACCGGGACCGGCGGCATCTGGGACATCGACAATCCCGGCAGCCCGATGTACGAGTCGGCCCACTTCATTTCCAGCAGGACACTCTCGGGCTTCGGCGGCTTTCCGATGCCCGACCACTTCGCGGACTACCCGCCCCACCGGCAGATCCTGTCGTACCTGCGATCCTTCGCCGACGCCTACGGGCTGAGCGAGCGCATCGAGTTCGGCGTCGAGGTCGAGAACGTCGAGAAGAACGCGGACGGAACGTGGACGGTCACCCGGGCCGACGGGCAGAAAAGCGTGCACGGCCAGGTCGTCGTGTGCACGGGCTCGCAGTGGCACCCCAACATCCCCGAACTGCCGGGTGAGTTCAGCGGGGAGGTCCGGCACACCGCCGGCTATCGCAGCTCCGAGGAACTGCGCGGCAAGCGGGTCCTGGTCGTGGGTGCGGGGAACTCCGGCTGCGACATCGCATGCGACGCGGCCCGAAGCGCGGACCACGCGGTGATCAGCATGCGGCGCGGATACTGGTTCATCCCCAAGCACCTGTTCGGCCGGCCGGTGGACACCCTCGCCAGCAGTGGGCCGCACCTGCCGATGTGGCTGGCGCAGCGCGTCTTCGGCGCCCTCCTGCGCATCCTCAACGGCGACCCGACGAGGCTGGGACTGCCGAAGCCGGACCACAAGCTGTTCGAGACCCACCCGGCTATCAACTCGATGCTGATCCACCACCTCCAGCACGGTGACATCTCCGCCAAGCCCGGGATCGCCCGCGCCGAGGGCCGGACCGTGCACTTCACCGACGGCACGAGCGACGACTTCGATCTCGTCCTTCTGGCCACGGGCTATGTCCACAAAGTGCCGGTCGCGCAGCGGTACTTCGGTGACGAGCAGCACCCGGACCTGTACCTGTCGTCGTTCTCGCGCGAGCACGAGGGCTTGTTCGGCATCGGCTTCGTCGAGACCAACTCCGGTGCGTACCAGCTCTTCGACTCCCAGGCGCAACTGATCGCCGGGTACGTCCATGACGCGCGGCACCGGTTGCCGAACGCGGAGCGTTTCGCCCACATGATCCGCTCAGACCGCCCGGATCTGTCCGGTGGGCTGCGGTTCGTCGACTCGCCCCGCCACACCGGCTACGTCGACAGCGGGGCCTTCGTGAAGTACCTGGGCAAGGTCGCGGGAGACATGGGCTGGCGTACCGAGGGCCAGCCGCCCCCGGCACGGTCCCTGCGACGCGCGGAGGCTGCGGCATGAGCGGGTTCGACTTCACCGACAAGGTCATGCTGGTGACCGGCGGCGCGGGCGGCATCGGGAGTGCTCTGTGCCGTCGCTTCGCCTCCGGCGGCGCCCGCTGCGTCGTCGTCGACATCGACGAGGCCCGGGCCGAGAAGGTCGCCGCCGGACTTCCAGGCGCCGGGCACACCGGAATCGGATGCGACCTCATGGACCGCGCCCAGGTGGAGCACCTCTTCGAACGGGTCTCCGATGCCCACGGTCGCCTCGACGTTCTCGTCAACAACGTCGGTATGACCAGCGCGGAACGCTTCGACGTCCGCAGCGTCGAGAGCATCGAGCGGGAGATCACCCTCAACCTGACCTCACCCTTGGTGGCGACCCGGGTCGCCATTCCTCTCCTGATGGCTTCACGGGACGCCCGGGTGGTCACCACGGTCTCCCTCGGCGGGATCTTCCCGCTGGGCGAGACTCCGATCTACACGGCCTCCAAGTTCGGGCTCCGTGGCGCGATGCTCGCCATCGGGCTCGACCTCAGGAGCAAGGGCATTCTGGCCGGGTCGGTGCTCCCGTCGGCGACCGACACCCGGATGCTGCGCCAGGAGGCCGTGGACGGCGGGAACTCCATGCAGTTCCAGGACCGGCCCCAGCAGCCCGCCGACGTCGTCGCGGCCGTGGTGAGCCTGCTGGACAAGCCCCGACTGGAGGCCTACCCCCGGCCCGGCGAGTCCCGTCTGGTGCGGTTCGCGATGCTCATGCCGAACCTGCTGCCCCGGGTCTTCCCGCTGTTCCGCAAGCGCGGTGACCGCGGCATGGCCCGCTATCTGGAGGATCTCCGCCGACGCGGGCTGGCCCGCCAGACCGACGGACGCTGGGAGCTGGTGGAGGAAGCATGACCACGAACGAGATGCTGCGGCTCGTCAACCCCGCCACCGGTGAGCCGATCACCTCCCTGCCCGCCGCGAGCGCCGACGACGTCGCCAAGGCCGCCGAGCAGGCCCGGCAGGTCCACGACGCCGGGGTGTGGTCGCGGCGGCCGGTCCGGGAGCGCGCCGCGGTGCTGCTGCGACTGGCCGACCTGATGGCACGCGACGCCGAGATCCTCGCCCGGCTGGACAGCGAGGACGCGGGCAAGCCGATCACGGAGTGCCGTACGGGCGACGTACCGGGCGCGATCGAGTCGATCCGCTGGTTCGCCGAGGCGGCCGACAAGGTTTTCGGCCGCATCACGCCGAGCGGGCCCGACGGTCTCGGTCTCATGAGCCGCGAGCCGGTCGGGGTCGGCGCAGCGATCCTGCCGTGGAACTACCCGCTGGCCATGACCGCCTGGAAGGTCGGGCCGGCCCTGGCCGCAGGCAACTGTCTGCTGGTCAAGCCCGCCGAGGCGACCCCGCGCTCCGCCCTGCACCTGACCGCGCTCGCAGCCGAGGCAGGCCTGCCCGACGGGGTGCTCACGGTGTTGCCCGGGTACGGTTCCGAAGCCGGGGCGGCCCTCGCCCGTGATTCCCTCGTGGGGGCGCTGTCGTTCACCGGCTCCGCCGCGACCGGCCGCCGTATTCTCAAGGACGCGGCCGACAGCAACTTCAAGCGCGTCTCACTGGAGATGGGCGGCAAGAGTCCCCAGGTACTGATGCCCGATGCGCTCGCCTTCGGGGACGAGCTGATCGACAACATGATCGAGGCCGCGTTCCTGACCATGGGGCAGAACTGCACGGCCGGCTCCCGGGTTCTGGTTCACCGCAGTATCGCCGAGGAGGTCCTGGAGCGGTTCACGGCCGCGGCGAGAGAGCTCGTCATCGGCGATCCGGCCGACCCGCGCACGCAGATCGGGCCGCTCATCGACCACGCCGCCTTCGACCGGGTCGCGGGAGCCGTGGAGGCCGCCCGGGAGGGGGGAGCTCAGATCCACACCGGGGGGCTGCCCCATGGACTGCCCCCGCGCGGCGCCTACTACCCGCCCACCGTGATCACCCGGGCCCCCGCCGGCAGTGACGTCCTCACCAGGGAACTGTTCGGTCCCGTCGTCACCGTCCAGACCTTCACCACGGAGGACGAGGCGGTCCGTATGGCCAATGCCACCGAGTACGGGCTCGCCGCGTCCGTATGGACCCGCGACCTCGACAGCGCGTTCCGGCTGGCACGTGGCATCGAGGCCGGTGTGATCTCCGTGAACGCCTACAGCGAGGGCGACATCACCACCCCCTTCGGCGGTTGGAAGCAGTCCGGATTCGGGGGCGTGGAGAAGTCCACCAACGCCTTCGAGCAGTGGACCCGGGAGAAGACGGTCTGGATCCGCACCCGCTGACCCCGGTCTCAGAGGCGAGCCGTACGCATCCGCTCCCGCAGCTGGACCGGGGAAGCGCCGTGCCAGCGGCGTACCGCGCGGCGCAGCGCCCGTTCGTCGGAGAACCCCGCCCGGCGGGAGATGTCGCGCAGTGTCAGTTCCGGGCGGAGCAACAGCTGCTCGACGCGTTCCCGGCGCACCCCCTCGACGAGTGCCTCGTACGTCGTGCCGCACTCGGCCAGCCGACGGCGCAGCGTTCGCTCACTGATCGCATGCAGCCGCGCCTGCTCACTGAACGAAGGCACCACCGGCAGGCCCTGCGCGACGGAGATCTCCAGCACCTCCAGCAGATCCTGCTGGTCACGGCGGGAAGCCAGCTGCGCGTCGAGCATCTCCAGCGTCGACGCGTAGCTCACGGGATCCCGGCCGGGCATCCGGGCACGCGCCCACGCGGAGTCGATGACCATGCGGTTGGCGGCGGCCCCGAAGCGGACCGGACAGCCGAACAAGGCGTCGTACAGGTCCCGTTGGCGCGGGGGCGGAAACGAGAACTCCACCGCCCTCGGCGCGAAGAGCGGACCGACGGACAGCCGGGACAGCGTGACCACGGAGGCGAACGCCTCCTCGGTCAGGAAGCAGGCCACGGCCGGGTCCATGGCGGGATCGGGAAGGTCGGCGCGCAGCACGAAGGCGTCGTCCTCCTCACTCACAGCAGCCGACCACACCACCATCGCCCCGGACAGGTTCTGGTACTTCACTCCGGTCTCGATGGCGTGGTGGAGCGTGTCGTCGGCCATCAGGGCGAAACCGAGCAGGCCCCACGCGGTCAGGTGCTGCGCCGCGCCGACCTTCAACCCGAGGTGCTCGTCCCCTGTCAGGTCCAGCGCACGACGGATCACCGCGCTGCCCTGCCGGTACGACACCCGCAGCGCGGCGGAGCGCATGACCGTCTCGTCCAGTCCCATCCGCTTCAGCAGGGGTCGCAGATCGACGCCGCGCTCGTCGGCGACCACGACCAGGTAGCGCAGGATGTTCGGCTGGATCGTCGCCGATGTGCTGCGGCTGGTCCCGGGCAGATCTGCCGGGCCGGGGGCAGGAGCCATCGCACTCACCTTCTCCTCGGCGACCACCGTAGGCAGCCGACGTCACCGGTCGCGCGTTGTGGCCCCCGAAGTCCCCTGTACGGCCTCTCGTGTCCTGAGGCTGCCCCCGGCGCCTGGCTACGGTTTCCGCAACCCGCACGGCATTCGCCCCGCTGGTCCTCGACTTGCTCAGTCCGGCCCACACAGGAACGAAGGCGAGACCACATCATGTCCTGCACTGCTCCGATCCGGGTGAGGGCCGGGCACCCGGTCTCCAAGACCGGCGCCCGAAGGGGCGCGATCCTCGCGTTCGCCGCGCAAGGTGTGTCCGTCGCCGCCGTCTACACGACCGTCCCTGCCGTCACCGAACACCTGAAACTGGCTCCGCTCGTGACGACCACCCTGATGGTCGCGGTGGCGCTGACGGCTGGGGGCGGCAGCTTCCTGGGGCTGGCCGCGATCCGCCACGCCGGTCCCGTCGCCACGATGCGCGGGGCCCTGCTGACGGCCGCCGCCGCGCTGGTTCTGATCGGGTGGGCCCCCGGCGAGGCGACCGCCATCTGCGCGTACATCGTCTTCGGGCTTGCAGTCGGCGCCCTGGACGTCGGCGTCAACACCCGGGCAGCGGCGATCGAGCGCGCCTACGGCCGCAGCGTCTTCGGCTCCTTCTACACGGCATGGAGCGTGGGCGGCGTGGTCGCGGCCCTGCTCACGGCCGGGGCCGCCCGGCTGGAGTGGCCCGTGGCCGCTGGCCTGAGCGTGCAGGCCGGCATCGTGCTGCTCCTCGCCGTCTGCGTGCGCACGCATGCCCTGCCCTCTTCCTCCGCGGGGCCGTCGGACAGCCCCGCGCAGCCGCCGCTGGGGCGCAGTCTGTGGATCCGGCTCATCCCGTTCGGCCTGGTCCTCCTGGTCGTCTACGTCGTAGACTCCACCGTCTCGGCCTGGTCGGCGGTCTACCTGCGCCGGACCCTCGCCGCATCCCTCACAGTCGCCCCGCTGGCGTATGCGGCCTACCAGGCCGGCACAGTCCTCGGTCGTCTCGCCACGGACAAACTCGTGCAACGGTTCGGAGGGGCCGCCGTTGTACGCACCGCTGCCCTGCTCGTCGCGGGTGCCCTGGCGGGCATGGCCACGGCGCCGAGCTGGCCGTTCGCCGTTCTCGCGGCCGGGGTGGTGGGCCTGGGGGCGTCCGTGCTGGCTCCGCTGTGCCTGGCCTCCGCCGCGTGGCTGCGTCCTGCGGCCTCGGAGGCGGTCCTGGCACGCCTGAACCTCTTCAACTACGCCGGTGTCCTCACCGGTGGCGCGGTGAGTGGGCTCCTCGGCTCCACCGGCCGGTTCCGTCTCGCCTACGCGGCACCGGCCGCCCTGGCGGTTCTTGTCCTGGCCGCAGGCCGCCACTTCACCCAGCAGCCTCCACGCCCGGCCAGAGCGGAGCATTCCCCTCCCTTCGACCGGGCGGACCCTCAGCCACTGGGCTGAGCGGCCCCACACCGGGTGCCCGACGAGAAGCTCGGCCGCCGTCTGTCCGGACACGCCGGCGCGCGGATGCTTCCCTCGGGCAGCTCGATCTCGGCACCTCGAAGGACAGGCCTCCCAGGCTCACTTGGACCACGGCGTGGACCTGCGCACCGGGACCGGGGCGAGGTCGTCCCCGGCGGGGTGCGCCTCGACGACGGCAGCATGGTGCAGGCCGAAACGGTGCTGGTGGCCCGTCGACTCCCGGCCCGGCACCGAGTGGCTGATCTGCAGCGGGGTGCGCCTGGACGGTGGGACAGCACCGGTCCAGGCAAGTCGGAGGTGGCACGTCGAACGCACCCACGCCGGGCAGAACGCCTTCCACCGCCTCGCTCGGTGTTACGAGCGCCGTGCTACGGCAGTCGATGCCTTCATCGATCTCGCCGACACCGTCATCACCGTCCGTGGCATTCCGTCAGGCATGGACGACTTACCGCTGGGACGAACGCCCGAACCGCCGTCCATGAGCACACACCTGCCTGCGTTCTCTACGGGTGTCCGGCATCACTCGCGAATCCGGCCAGCACGAGCGCGATTGCGGCGTCCACCTCGGCCGTGAACGCCCCGTGCGGCGCAGCCTCTTGGGAGAGCCGTCGCATGACTGCGCCCTGGAAGACGTCGTAGAGCACGTCCACGGTCAGGGCGGGATCGGCAGAGGGCGTCGGTCCGTTGTCCGGCCGTTCCCGTAGGCAGTCACGCAGCCAGTCGCGCAGTTCCGTGGAAAGCTGCGAGCGGTGGGGCGGTACGCCCTGTCCGCGCAGCAGTCCGGTTGTCATCTGCCGGGTCTCGTCCCAGTCCCGCTCCGCCCTCAGGGCCAGCTCGTGGAAATATGCGCGCACCCGGTCTGCGGCAGAGGTGATGCGGTCGGCGTCCCGGATCAGGGCGAAGACCGACTCCCCGACTCGTACGGCCCACTCGGTGGCGATGTCCGACTTCGCGGGGAAGTGATTGAACGCGGTCCGCCGGGCCACGCCGGCCTCTGCCGCGATCTCGTCCATCGTGGCGGCGTCGTAGCCGCGCGAAGCGAACACCTTGATCGCTGCCGCATAGACGCGCTCCCGGTTGGCCTGGGCGTTGCGCGTCCTCCCGTCCTGCTTCTCATCCTGCGTCTGCCTCATGTGGGCATTGTTGCACTCTGGTGCAATCATCAAGCTTGTTGCACCCAAGTGCAATTTGATGCGAGGAGAAATCATGAACAAGATCAACGACTGGGTGGACATGCATGCACATTTCACCCCGCCGACCACGACAGAGGCCCGTGAGGCCCAGTGGCGTCAGCTGAGGGACACACACCTCCTGGCGCCCGAGCCCCACCACTGGCAACCCGAGACGACGCTCGCCACGATGGATCGCCTCGGTATCGCCACGCAGATGCTCAGCCCGGCACTGCCGGTCGATGCCCCACTGCCGCAACTGCGCGCCTGGAACGACTACGGCGCCCAGCTCGTCGCCGACCACCCCGGCCGCTTCGGCCTGCTCGCCGTCCTGCCCACCGACGACCCGGACGCGGCTCTGGCCGAGATCGCGCGTGGCGACACGGAGACACACCCCGACGGCTACATGCTGTTCACCCGCCGGGCAGGTGTCCCACTCGGGGACCCACGTCTGGCGCCGATGTGGGAGGAGCTCGACCGACGCTCGGCCGTGCTGTTCGTCCATCC
This sequence comes from Streptomyces sp. NPDC005483, assembly GCF_040606035.1. Taxonomy (NCBI): domain Bacteria; kingdom Bacillati; phylum Actinomycetota; class Actinomycetes; order Kitasatosporales; family Streptomycetaceae; genus Streptomyces; species Streptomyces sp. NPDC005483. The sequence continues at coordinate 701,689 of NZ_JBEXEA010000001.1, read as the reverse complement.
GAGCCCCGTACCGCCCGCGTTCCGGCAGACCGCCGTCCTGGTCGAATTTCCCTTCGAGACCACCCGGACCGTCGTGGACCTGCTCTACACAGGATTCTTCCGCCGGTACCCCCGCCTCACGGTCGTCCTCGCCCACTGCGGCGGCGCCCTGCCCGCACTCTCCGGCCGCCTCGGGCTGCTCGGGGCGGAGGAGTATGTGTTCAACCCACTGGGCCTGACCGCCGATGACATCCGCACCGACCTGGCGAAGCTCTACCTCGACACCGCCGCGGCCGGCACAGACGCCAACCTCGCCGCAGCAGTCACGATGGTGCCCCGCGACCACATCGTTTACGGCGCCGACGCCGGAGTCCCCTGCTCGAACGAGAACAACATGAAACGCAACATCGACGCGCTCCGGAACTCCCACGTCCTCACACCGCAAGAAGTCGACGCACTCGGCCACCGAGCTTTCGACCTCTTCCCCGCAGCCGCACAACGCCACCGCGACGCCGTCGCAGCAGCAGACTGAGAGGCCGACGATGCGGTCGTAGGACTCCAGCGCGATCTGCTGGAACTCGGCGAAGCCGCCGAGTCGGATCCACTCGTCGCGACAGTTGCGGATCGTGGTGGCCGAGCAGGTCGCGTCGGCGACCGCCTGGTAGGAGCAGCCGAATCGCAGGAGTTGCAGCATCTTGTCGAAGACGACCCGGTCGCTGATACGTGGGCGATGGCCGGTCACGGATCGGGCCAGAATCGACTCTGGGGAGTCCCTGGGGAGAAGAGATGCGGGTGATCTCGTCTACCTGCCTCTATTACGCCTCTGACCAGGGCTTCCACCCTCCTGAAGCCGCTGGGGAGCATCCGGGGAGATTCGGCTGACGGCACAGGCCCTGTACCAGCAACTGCGGCGCCATCCCGATCCCCGCCAAGCATCTCGCCGGTGTCCGTTACCGCATCCGCGATGGACAACGGACAGTGACATTGGCTCCACGATTGGAGCCGCAAGCCCCCACCCCTCTGCGGCCGCCATAATGGATGCATGGCCGCATGGCCTCCCACCCGCAGCACACCGGACCCGGTACGAGGAAGCTTCCGAGTGCAGACGCCGAGGATCCTGCGCTGTACCGGGAAGAGTTCCGGCGCCGCCTGCCGGAATCACTGGACAATCTGCGCGGGCCGAACCATGGTGTCGTGGAGCTGCCGCTGCACCTGGCCTGGTCCGGGATGACCTCGTACGACCTCTCCAATCCTCGCCGGCGCATGGGCCTGTACCGCACCATCCTGCACGAGGGCCTGCACGACGATCTGCCCCGCTGCCTCAACCAAGACCTGCTCCTCCAACTGGGGCCGGTGCTGCGCACCCTCGTCGGTCGCACCGTGCGCCCTGTGTGGGAGGACGCCTTCCCCGAGCTCGCCTCCCGCACCCGGTGAGCGGGAGCGGGTCAAGATGTAGACGAGGAGATCGGAGCGCCGGGCCCCGATGGTGGACGGCACTCAAGGCGCGCCCACCATCGGGATGGGAAGGTCACAGGGCGATGATCCGCCACTGCTGGCTCGCCAGTGACGCGTACGGCTGTTGCTCGATGACGGCTCCGTCGACAGTGCTGCCTTCGTCGACGGCCAGGCAGAGCCCGCTGTAGCGGTTGATGAGGAAGTAGTAACCGTCCTCGGTGGGCGTGACCGCCCAGTGCTGCTGGGGGGCGTCGCCGTCGGACCAGATGCCGACGCCGCCACCGTCGGCGCGGGAGAGACCCGAGATCTCCATCAGCTTGCCGCTGCCCACACCCTTGAGCTCGTAGTAGCCGTCGCCGGTACCGGCGAAGGTCCACTTCTGGTTGGTCTTGTCGTGCCATGGCCACTGAAGGACGGGAGTGTTGTTCGCGGTGGCCGCGCCCTTCACGTCGGCGACCTTGCCGCTGTGCCGGGCGACGAGCCGGTAGACGGTGCCGTCGCCGGGCAAGGTGCCGGACACCCGTGCAGGCTTGGCCGTCCGGCCGCCGATCCGCACGCCGCCCACGTTGACGTAGCCACCGGTGGCCGCGTTGACCTTGATCCGCACGAAGCCGGTGTTCCGGGCGGGCCATTCGGCCACCTTGGTGGCGCGGTCGCCGGCCCAGTTTCCGGTGGCGACCTGGGTGAACTCCTTGCCGTCGGTGCTGGTGGAGATGGTGTACGAGGTGATGTCGCCGTCGGTGGTGTTCGAGCGGGCCCACTGCTTGGGCAGGTACTCCAGGGTGGAGACGTTGCTCCACACCCCGCCGAGGTCGATCGTGATCGCGTGCGGCAGGGCCGGTGAAAGTCCCCAAGTCGACCAGCAGGTCTCGTAGTTCCTGTCGCTCAGCCCGTCGATGGCGTGGAGCGGCCCCTCGCCGTCCCGGAACCCCGTCGCGTAGGCACTGACCGGCGTCACCGGGTGCTCTGCACGCGGCATCTGCCTCGGCAGCGGGGGCCTGGAGGTGTCGGGGCTCCAGGCGGCCCCGACCTCGGCGAGCCGGTTGACGATGTTGGTGTCCAGCTTGCCTTCCCGGTTGGGCGGGCAGTTGAGGATGAATGAGGTGTACTTCGGTTCCAGGTCCGCCAGGTGGGACAGGATCGCGGCCTTGCTCATCGGGTCGTCGGTCGCCGTCGACGGATGCCAGAACCAGCCTCTGCTGATCGTCTGGCCCTGGGTGGCGGCGTAGGTGTTTCCGGCCGGTGAGGTGAGGCCGCCCGGCTCCTCGAAGTAGATCGCGTCGCCGATGAAGGGTTCCACGATACCGCCGTGGTCAATCATGACGATGTCCGGCTGAAGGGACTTCACGTGCTCGCGGATCCGCTGGTAGGAGACGGCCTGCTGGCCCATCTGCCAGGCGTAGCCGTCGGTGACGAACAGGTCGATGGTGCCGTAGTTGGTGAGCAGTTCGGTGATCTGACCGAGGATGAAGTCCATGTCGCTGGGCTGGATGGCGTCGGTGATCTCAAGACCGGACACCTTGTGCCGGCTCTCCCACGCCTCGACGCCGTAGGTGCGGTCCCATATCGAGTAGTAGAACCCGACCCTCAGCCCCTTCGCGCGGAAAGCGTCGGAGTACGCCTTCACCACGTCGTGCTTGTAGCCGCTGTTCGCGACGTTCTGGGTGCCGTGGGCGCTCGGCCACAGGGCGAAGCCGTCATGGTGCTTGGTGGTCAGAAGGCCGTAGCTCATCTTCGCCGCCGCGGCTGCGGCAGCCCACTGGGCGCAGTCCACGGTAGGGGGAGCGAACTTGGCGGGGCTCTGGTTCGGCGCCGCCCACTCCTCGTCGGTGAAGGTGCCGAGGCTGAAGTGATTGAACATGCCGAAGCGCATGTTCGCCAGCTTCTCCAGGTTGGTCTGCGGGTCTGCGGCGGCGGCCTGCGCCACAAGGGGCGCGAACGCGGGCATCATCGGCAGCGCGGTCGCCGCGGCGGCGGCACCCGCGGCACCCAGCAGGGTGCGGCGGGACAGTCTTCCTGATGACATGTGTGTACTCCAATGTTCGAGTAGTTGATGTTCGGTGCGGCGCGGCTGAGCGGCGGTCGTCTCAGTACCCGAGGGCGAAGGTGGCGTCAGCCCGGCCGACGGCGGTGGAGATCGGGTCGATGCGCAGTGCGTAGTCGTAGTGCCGGATGTAGCGGTCCGGGTGGCTGTGGGAGCGGAACGACGACCAGGCCGAGTCGGCGAGCCCGGCGGTCTTGTGGAAGGTGGCGTCCTGGGCGAAGCGCGGGGTGCCGTCGTTGACGCCGAGGCGGAGCCGGTAGTCGACGTGCCGCAGGTAGCGGGTGTGGTGGTTGACGGACTGGAAGGAGACGCCGGAGGCGTCTGCCAGGCCCGGCACCAGCTTCCACTGCGAGTCGGTGTAGGGGTCGAAGGGGTACTGGTCGATGCGGCCGAGGTAGTCGGCGTGCCGCCAGAACCGGTCCGGGTAGTTGTAGGACTTCAGTGGCACTCGCGGGCCGCCCCGATCCACTTGGGTACCTGGGTGTTGGCGTGCAGTCCGCTGAGTGTGTCCTGGTTGATGCGAGGGGGTCGAACACCGCGGCGTGTTCCAACCGTTGGGCGACGGTGAGCCAGCGCGCGTCACCGGTCCGCAGGTGCAGATCGGTCAGTACGGCGTTCATGCCGCCGAACTCGGTCGCCAGCATGGTCTGCATTTGAGCACCGCTCAGCCTGCTCGTGCGCCGGTCGACCAGTCCCGCCAGGGCGAGCAGCACGTCCCTCGCTTCCGTACTGCCGATGTGGCGCCACACGTCGAGGAGGCCGGCGAGGGTCTTGTGGACGGTGTAGTACGGCACGTTGCCGTTGGTCAGGGTCCGTTGCTCGAGTGCGGTGAAGTCGGACTCGGGACAGCCGGAGAGATACCCGGCGCCGAAACCCGCTGCCCTGTTGTTGGCCTGGCATTTCGCCAACTCCCCAACCATGTGCGTCGCCTTGTCCCGGCAGACCGTGTCCCCGGTCACGGCGTACAACTGGGCACACGCGGTGAGGAAGTGGCCTTGGACGTGGGTGCGGAACGGGAACGTCGGTGCGTCCCAACCGGCGTTGGCGGCAGCGCCGTTGGTGGACAGCGCCGTCTGCTGACTGAGTAAGACATCTTGCACCTTTCGGTGACGAGAGACTGCTTCACTGGTCATTGCTGTGCCGACTCGCGAAGGCCGCGGAGGCGGGCGGGCTCCCCCGGCCTCGCCTCACAGGGCTCCTAGCCGGTGACGCGCCGGAAGGTCCATCGCTGGTTGGAGCTGCCGACGTCGCGGTACTGGATCAGTACGGTGCCGTCGGCCGTACTGCCTGCCTTGACGTCGAGCACCTTGCCGCTGTTGCGGTTGGCCAGGACGAATGCGCCACCGGTCTGCGGGTTCAACTGCCACTGCTGGCTCGTGCGGCCGTCGGCCGTCGCCTGCACGACCGGCGCACCGTCGGCCAGGGACGACCCCGCCACGTCGAGCACCTTGCCGCTGCGGACGCAGGTGATGGTGTGGTAGCCGTCTGCCGTGGACTGGAAGGTCCAGTGCTGGTTCGATCCGCCGGTGGCGGGCCACTGGATCACGGCGGCGCCGTCGGCGTTCGTGGCGCCGGATACGTCGACGACCTTGCCGCTGCGTACGCTGACGCACGTATAGGGCCTGGTGGGGGCGATGGCGTACTGCACCGAGTCGATGTCTACGTAGCCGGTGCCGTTCGGGTTGTAGGTGTAGAGGCCGACCCTGTCACCGCGGTAACCGCCCCAGCTGAGTTGGTAGGTGCCACCGAACGTCGTGAACGCGTATCCGTCGAGGCTGTAGGAGAAGCTGCTGACTCCGTTCACATCCCAAGTGGTGCGCAGCCACACGGAGTTCTGCGCGATCACTGGGCCATCGGTCAGGCTGCCGCCGACGTTGTGCGTGAGCGTGGTGGTGGCCCCGGAGCGCCGGACACCCAACCCGGCGTAGGTGGCCGCGTAGTGGCACAGTCCGGCGTGCTGGCCCTCGGCGAGGCCGGCCAGTTCGAGGCGGACGGTGACCGTCGCCCCGCCCGTCGTGCGCAGCACCCGTTGAGTGAGGGTGTTTCCCACCTTGGTCAGGTTGTCGCCCACCAGCGGCGCGAACGCTTTCAACCGCAGACAGCCGGGGCGTTCGGTCAACGACCAGTGGTCCGCGCGCGGTTGGTAGTACCACTCCCACTGCGGCTTGAGGCGGGTGTCGGTGAACAGATCGCTGGTCACGACGGAGGGTAGCGCGTCCACCGGCAGACCAGAGGTGCCGCCTGCGGGTACATGGCCCGTCCACACCATGGTGCCGATGCCGTCCGCGCCCACCGTGCCGAGGATCGGCCAACCGTCCACCCAGGTCACCGGCAGCAGGGACAGTGGACGCCCCTCCCAGTCACCGTGGCCGTGATGCGTCACGAAGTACCAGGAGCCGTCCGGGGCTTGTACCAGGCCGCCCTGGTTGGGCTCGCGGTCCACCGAGGCGTCGACATGCTCCAACTGACGGGTCTCGAACGGGCCGTAGAGGCTGGAGCGACGGTTCATCATGAGCACCCGGCCCTCCGGCTTCACCTCGCTGTAGAGGTGGTAGTAGAGACCGTTGATCTTGTACAGCTTGTTGGCCTCGCTGCCCGGAGACTGGTGGATGACGGTGGACGGGCCGGCCAGAGACTTCCCGTCCGCGGACAGCTTGAACAGGTGGATCTTGTAGCTGTCCGAGTAGTGCGTGGTGACCAGGTAGCCCTGGCCGTCGTCGTCCCAGAAGGGGCACGGGTCGTCCCAGCCGGACGTCCGCCACACTGCCGTCAACGGCTCCCAGGGGCCGGTCGGGGACGGGGCCGACGTCATGAAGAAGCCTTCATCGGGGGTGTTGAAGTACACCCAGTAGCGCCCCGCGTGGTGACGGATGGCCCCGGCCCATACCCCGCGCCCGTAGCGGTTCATGCGGTCCCATTTCAACTCCGGCCCGATGGTCGTGAGTTCATCGACTGCGCCACCGAGCGTCCGCCAGTTGACCAGGTCCTTCGAGTGCAGGACGGCCACCCCGGGCGAATACCCGAACGTGCTGGTGATGCCGTAGTAGTCGGCGCCGACGCGGATGCAGTCCCAGTCGCTGAAGTCGCCGGGGAGGATGGGGTTGGCGTAGGTTCCGTCGCCCTGGTCGCCCCACGTCCCGAGGGGAGGTGTGGGTGTCGCCGCCGCCCTGCTGGGCGGCATCAGGCCCGGCAGGAGGAGGGATCCGGTGCCGACCGTGGCGAGTCGGCCCAGCTGTCGTCTGGTGATGTCCACGACCTGTCCTTCGTCGGAAGTCATCGTGTGGGGGCGGTTCTTCGACGCGGAACGCGTGCCGTGCGCAGATGCGGGGAGCGGCGGCTCCGGCACTGCCAATGACCGATATCTCGAACATCGATCGGTTTGTCGGACGCGGTCGGCGCCGAACGTAAGCGCGGTCACGTCCGGAAGTCAACGGCCGTGACAGAACGGCGCTTTCGTCTGCATGCCGACGGGAAACGCGCCAGGAGGGAATCCCGTCGGAAACATTGACGGAACCACGGCTCACACCTATCTTCTGCGCGCGGCACCTGGCGCCGCCCCGCACGCCACGTCGCAGCCCTGAGCGGCGCTACCCGAACAGCCGTCGCTGGATCTCGCGGCGGTAGACCTCCAGGGTTCTGTCGAGGTGTGCCGCGGTGGCCTGCGCCGCCTCCTCTGGGCGGCCGTCACGGATGGCCCGGTAGATCGCCTCGTGTTCCTCGACTGCCAACTCGGTGTTCTCTCCGAGGGTGTTATGGATTCCGATGGCACTGGACTGGCGCTGCAGACGGCGCGCGTCGCGCACGGCGCTGACGAGGAAGGTGTTGTGCGAGGCGACGGACACGGCCGTGTGGAAGTCGTCGTCCGCCTGGTTGAACACGTCGACCTGGTGGTGGACGAACCCGTGGCGGCACTGCTCCACGGCCACCTCGATGGTGCGCAGTTCCGAAGGGGTGGCGCGGGTGGCCGCCAGACTGCTGGCGGACATCTCCTGAACCCTGCGGAACTCGAACAGCATCAGCACGTGGTCGATGTCGACGGGGCGGAAGAAGCCACCCCAGCGGCTGGTGATGAGCATGCCTTCGTCCTCCGCGGCGAACAGGCCCCGCCCCTTGTGGGCCCGCACACGGCCCAGCGCCGAAAGGATCTTCACGGCCTCCCGCACCACAGCCCTGCTGGTCCCCAGCATCTGGGCCAGGTCGATCTCCGTGGGAAGCCGGGCCCCTACCTCAAGCCCCTCCTCGGCGATGTACTCGAGGATCCGTTCCGCCGCGATCTCATACCCGGGACGGTAGCCCCGCCGCTCGCCCGAGCCGTTCTCCACCGCGGGTGCAGCGGGAAGGGCCGGAGTCGGCACTGCCGTCTCGATCGCTGGCATGTCGTTCATCTGCACTCCCTCTCGGACGGCTGCGGCGAACGCGACTCGCTGCTGTAAGGCGACAGCATTGTAATTTGAGTCCCCGATGAGTCGTACTTATCAATTCCCGCGCATGGGACGCAGAGTCCGAAACGCAGAGAGATGGGCACCCTTTCCCGGTCATAAGCCTGCATAACTCTCACGACACCACCTCAGATTCATGAAGGATCGCCGCACACACCTTGACGAGACCCCAGATAAGGCGGCTAATTTCTTCCCAACTGGCAGCGGGCAGCCGCCCGCCGTGTCGTCGGCCCGTCCGGGCGCCGCCCCCGATCTGCTCGGGACACCCCGCAATCCCAGTGGAGTCACTCATGGCCGTCGTCAAGCCCGTGTCCCGCCCGAAGAGAGCCCTCAGCAAAGAACGTACGGCGTTGCTGACCGGCTGCGCCGCCACGTGGTGTTGACCCTGGCAGCCTGCGGCGGAGGCAGTGCGGGAACGAGCACCAAGGACGGCTTCGCCCAAGTGCCGCAAAAGGACGGCACGTTGACGGTCTGGGTGGACACGAACCAGTCGGCCATGCTCGCCCGCTTCCTGCGCGAGACCCCGGCCGACGTGGTGATGCCGGCCGGGCGCTACACCCTCCTCGACCAGTCGGCGCTGGACGACGTCCTGCCCGCCGCACACGATCTCGGCAAGAGCGTGGTAGCCGTCGGCGTCTTCACCTCCGGCTTGCTCTCACGGGAGTGGCCCACCGAAGGCATGAAGTACGACTACCAGGCGGCCCCAGCGGTGCTGGTCGCCTGTGCCCGGGCGATCGCCGAGGTCTGCAAGCAGTACGGCACCAGCCTTCCCGCCGCCGCTCTCGCCTTCCCGGCCACTCACCGCAGCATCGTCAACGTCACCGTGGGCATGCGCGACCGCGCACAAGTGACTCGGGACACGGAACTTCGGCCAAGCACTGTACCCCAGGCGCTCTGGGACGACCTCCGATGCCAGGGGCTGATCAGACCTGACACCCCCGTCACCAGCTGGATCCACGGCGCCGCCGTCAGCCCGGCGTCCGATGGAGACTCCGCGGCGCCTGTCGACGGCATGCGAAGGGGAAGCGCCCGTCGTCGGTGACCGACGCTTCTCGGCCCTCGGGACGCTCACGGGCCGACGGCGATGAAGAGCCGCTTCCCCTCACACCGACCACATCTTGGAGCCGCCATATGAAGACTTTCCGAACCGTCCGAACTGTCCCAACTGGCAGGAGGGGCAGACGATGAAGCCCCTCAGGTCCACCTTCCGCACCTCGTCAGCACTCCTTGCGGCTGCTCTCTCCGCGGCGCTGCTGACATCCCTCACGACGTCGCCCCCGGCCTCGGCCGCGCCCCAGGCCACCTACTACGTCGCCCCTGGCGGCAACGACACCAACGCCGGGACCATCACCGCACCGTTCAAGACGCTCCAGCACGCACGCGACGTCGTTCGCACGGTCAACAAGAACATGACCGGAGACATCAACGTGTATCTGCGCGGCGGCAGTTACCCGGTGAGCAGCACGATCGATTTCACGTCGGCGGACTCCGGAACGAACGGTCACCATGTCACGTACGCCGCCTACCCGGGCGAGAAGCCGGTACTGGACGGCGGCGTCAAGGTCACCGGCTGGACACGACACAGCGGCAACATCTGGAAGGCCCCGCTGGACCGCGACGACAAGCTCCGCGCGCTCTACGTGAACGGCAAACGCGCCCAGATGGCATCGAAGACGATCAACTCGGCTGGGTGTTACGGGAGTTACTCGATCACGGCCGGCCAGGCACCCTGGGCCTGGGAGTCGGGGTCGCAGTGCGACGGAGCCAAGTACGGCCTCTCGGATCTGCCCGCCGTCGCCTCCAACCAGGACGACGTCGAGATCAAGTCGGCGACGACCTGGACCACGGCCATCGTGGGCGTCCGCCAGATCACCACGAGTACGGACGGTACCCAGCGCGTGGCCCTGTTCCAGCAGCCGGGCGCGGCCATCGCCCAGGGCCCGCCCAACGGCAACTTCAACCCCGGCGGCAGCCACACCTTCATGAACGCGTACGAATTCCTGGACCAGCCGGGGGAGTTCTACTTCGACAAGGCGAAGCACACGCTGTATTACGACAAGCCCGACTCGGAAGACATGTCGTCGGCGCAGGTCTTCGCGCCGACCGGAGTGTCCACTCTCATCAAGATCGCCGGCACGTCCACGACCGACCACGCGCGGAACATCACCTTCTCCGGGCTCACGGTCGAACACTCCGACTGGAACCTGGTCAAGGTCGCGGGCTCCGTCTTCCGGCAGGGCCAGCAGGGCAACGCCGGCTCGACCGTGTACGCCAAGAAGAACTTCCACGCCTACACCTACCGCAACGTCGACCTGCCACCCGGGGCCGTCGAGATCGAGAACGCCGACGGGATCGTCCTTGTGCGCAACACCGTGCAGCACGCCGGCGCTGACGGCATCCACCTGGTCAACGACGTGAAGGACTCGCAGTTGACCGGCAACATCACGAACGACATCGCCGGCTCCGCCATCACCGTGGGACATCCCCAGCACGTGTACATCGGGGACCACACCTCGACCAACAACGAGAAGTACCCGGTGAACGTCGAGGGCGTCTGCAAGAACATCTCCGTCGCGAACAACTACCTCTACGACAGCGCGGTGTTGTTCCAGGGGTCCAGCCCCGTCTCGGCGTACTTCGCCGATTCCCTGTCCGTGCAGCACAACCGGATCGAGAAATCCCCGTGGGCGGGCATCACGCTCGGCTGGGGATGGTGGAACTTCGACGGTTCGGAGAACTCGATCCGCCCCGGTGTCCCAACCACCACGGCGAAGAACAACACCATCAGCCACAACCAGATCGTCGACACGATGCAGGTGCTCGGCGACTCCGCTCCCATCTACACCCTGGGCAGCCAGCCGGGCACCGAGATCAGCGACAACTACATCCAGGGCGTTCCAGCGGGCCACAAGTACGGACTCCACCCCGACGAAGGCTCCGCGTACATCAACGAGCACGACAACGTGCTCGACGTCGACCCGGGCCTGGCGTACACCATCAACTCCGGCACCTGGGGCCGACAGCACGACCTGAACATCACCAACACCTACGGCACCGTCAACAAGATGGCCAACAAGAACGTCCCGAACAGTACGATCGAGGACGTCCACGCGTACGCGGACAACGTCTGGCCTTCGCAGGCGTACGCCATCACTGTGAACTCCGGTCCGCAGGACGCCTACAAGGACATCGTCCCCTCAAACAGGGTGGCTCTGCAGGACTACGCCCTGCCCGCGAGCACCTTCACCGGCAAGGGCGTGTCATCCATCCCCGTCCGCACCGTCGGTGACGCGACGAGGACGCTCTGGCTGGCTCCCTCCGGGACGACGAAGTTCGCCGTCGGCCCCACGATGACGAAGGCGACCGGAACCGCCACGACCATCGGGGTCCCGCCGACAGCCGGCGACTACCGGCTCTACGTCGTGGACGCCCAGGGGAATGCGTCACCCACGTCAAAGTCGCTCGTACGGCAGCGCTGGACCTACGCCGACGACAAGGACTCCAGCCTCACCTACTCCCCGGGCTGGTCGAACTGGAACGACACGCAGGACTTCAACGGGTCCGAGCGCTACACGAACAAGGCGGGCGACTACGTCCAGTACGCCTTCACGGGTACGGGCATTCGGTATCTCGGTATGAAGCAGCCGAACATGGGGAAGGTCGACGTCTACGTCGACGGCACTCTGGCGCAGTCGGGCATCGACGCCTATGCCCCGACGGTGACCAAGCAAGTGCCGCTGTTCGAGAAGGCAGATCTCGCCGCGGGCCCCCACACGATCAAGGTCGTCTGCACCGGCACCAAGAACGCGTCCTCTTCCAACACCGTCTGTGCTCTGGACGCGTTCGCCTCTCTCTCCTTCCCCGCCGCGAACACGTTCTACAAGATCCTCAACAAGAACAGCGGCAAGGCGATCGACGTCTCCGGCGGATCGACCTCCGCGGGGGCGAACATCATCCAGTGGAACGACACCGGGGCGCCGAACCAGCGGTGGCGGTGGGTCGCGGTGGGTGATGGCACGTATGAGATCGTCAACCTGAACAGCGGTCAGCTGCTGGACGTCACCGGCGGGTCCGCCGCGGACGGTGCGACCGTCATCCAGCAGCCCGACCACAACAGTGCGAGCCAGCACTGGAGGCCGGTCGCCAACGAAAACGGCTCCTACGAGATGAAAAACGCGAACAGCGGCAAGCTCCTCGCGGTGTCCGGCTCGTCGACGGCCGCAGGCGCGCAGCTCGTGCAGACGACGGACACGAACGCCGGCAGTCAGCTGTGGCAGGTCATGGACGTGGACTGACGCGGGACGGGCCCCGCATGGGCGTGGCCCGTCACTGAGACCAGCATCAACTGCGCCAAAAAAGGCAAGAAGTTCACGAACGCCACACGCATTGACCCCCACCTCCCCCAGTGCCACAATCGGGGGCTTCGACCAGCCAGCCGTACACCGTCCGGTATTTCGAACCTATTGGTGCCGTGTCCGTGCACGCGAACAACCGAGGCGAGGAGCCTGGCCGCGCCAGGCTCCTCGCCGGTGCGGCCCGGATCACCGGAACCAGCTGGTCCCCCGGTCGCCCCCACCCCGCTCACCGGAGTCACGTCCATGCGCAATCCCCCGATTCACCTGCCCACCGCCGAGGGACCCGCCCACCGCCGCTGCTCCCGACGCGCCGCGCTGCCCGCCGCGCTGGGGCTCCTGGCCTCGCTGACGCCGTGGCACAGCGCGTACGCGGCAGGCGGCAGCGGTGACATCACCGCCGAGATCCTGGCGGGCCGCGATGTGACGCTGACCGGCGACGCCCTGGTGCGTGTCCCGTCGGGGACCACGACATACCCGGGCGTCATCAGCGGCGAGGGCACACTGCGCATCGGCGGCACCGGCACCCTGATCCTCACCAGGGACAGCGACTTCACCCTGCCCAAGGCGCGGCAGCGGCAGTCGGCGAAGGTTCAGGGCGGCAACCATCCGTACGTCACCGTCGACCAGCCCGACCCGCCCGCCGTCACCGTCGAACGAGGTGCCACGCTGCAGTACGGGACGGGCGGCGGAACCGGGCTGATCGGCCGCTTCCCGTACAACACCCCCGGTTTCGCGCTCAACCAGGACAACATCCGCGTCGACGGCACCCTGCGCCTTTCGCTGACACGGACCTTCAACCTGGGCACCCTCAGCGGCGCGGGCCTGATCACCCAGCCCCGCGGCATGTGGGGCAAGCTCCAGCTGGCCGGGACCCATCCGTTCTCGGGCGTGATCGACAACGGCACGCAGATGGACGCCGGGGCACCCGAGTTCCCGGTCTCGCTACCGAACGCCCACGCCATCCTCAACCAGGGCACCTGGACCGTCGACACCCCGTTGAACCACACGATCACGCTGCGGCAGAACTTCTACCAGCGCGAGTACGGCAGCGACATCAACGTCCAGTCCCGGCCCGGCAGCAAGGTGATCCTGACCGGTCAGTACAGCCACAGCGACCAGGGCGGCGACACCGACCCCACCCTCAGCGACCCGGACATCAACTGGCGTCCGGTACCGAAGAACATCAACAAGCGCGGCACCAACATCAAGGGCGCGAACGTCCAGTGGGGCGACGGCACCACCGACAAGATCTTCATGCCCGGCACCGCGCAGACCGTCTACATCAATCTGCTGGCGGCCAGGTCCCGCTCCACGCTCGCCTTCGTCTACAACGGCCCGGTGACACTCGGCGCCCCGATCGGCGGCGGCAGGTTCCACGACACCCTCTCCGCCCCGGGCCAGGGCGACATCGTCATCAAGGGCGTACACGGCAACGACGTCACCTTCGCGGCCGTCCAGCACTACAACGGCTCCACGACGATCGAGAAGGGCGCCACCCTCCGACTCGGCAGCGGAAAGGCCGGCGGAGACGGAGGGCTGCTGACGGACGCGCCCCTGTACCGGGTCGTCAACAACGGCTCCCTGATAACCCAGAACGCCACCACGCCCCTCACCCTGTCGAAGATCAGCGGCAGCGGCTCCTTCACCCAGGTAGGCGCGGCCACCACCAGCCTGACCGGAGCACTCTCCTACACCGGGCCGACGAAGGTCACCAAGGGCACCCTCGCCCTCACCGGCGCCGACAGCAGCCTGAAATCGAGCAGCGCGGTGCTGCTCGCCGCGGCGGGCACGAAGCTGGACCTGACCAAGGCCGGTGACCAGACACTGCGGAACGTAGCTCTGGCGAAGGGCGCCACGGTCCGCTACGGCAAAGAGGCGAAGCTGACCGTCGCCGACACGGCCGCGTCCGGCGACCTCTCCGGTTCCTTCCAGGGCGGCGAGCTGCGGGCCACCGGAAGCATGACCGGGGCCTTCACCGTCAAGGGCGACTACACCCAGGCCCGCCAGGCGCGACTCACCGTCCGGGCCGACGGCAAGCCGCTCCACGTCACCGGCAAGGTGACACTCGCCGGACACCTGCACGTCGACCCGAAGGCGAAGGCGCCCACGAGCGGCACCGAGACGGTACTCGTCTCCAACTCCGGCTCCGACAAGATCTCCGGCACCTTCACCGGGCTCGCAGAAGGCGCGAAGGTCACCGTGCTCGGCACCGAGTACGCCCTCACGTACAAGGGCGGCGACGGCAACGACGTGGCACTGGCCCGCACCAAGTCCTCCGGAACACCTGCTGGCGCCGTCGAGGGAGCACCGCGGAACACCCCCAACTCCTCCGCCGGCACCTCCTTCCCCTGGCGCACCACCACCCTGGCCGCCACCCTCCCCCTCGCGGCACTCGCCCTGCTCTTCGCCGCCCGACGCCGCCGAGGCAGCCGTCGCGGCAGTCACCGGGCCCCCTGACAGCCGGGCCGCGGGTCCGCCTCACCACTCCCGCCCATGAGCCCGGACGAAACTCCTCTCCCCCCACAAGGAGGCGTACATGGCTCACCACAACAAACACCGCATAAGCCGCCGCAGGATCCTGCAACTGACCGCAGGGCCGGCAGCGTCCGGGGCCGTGGGCGGCGAGGTCAGCGCCCACGGCGCGCCGGACACCTTCACGCATCCCGGGATGCTGCACAACGAGGGTGATCTGAACCGTGCCCGCGCCCGGGTGGCCGCGGGCAACGACCCGTGGCTGGCCGGCTGGAGCCGGCTGACCGCCAACGCGCACTCCGCGTCGACCCGGGTGCCCAACCCGCAGGTGTTCGTCTCTGGCAGTGTCTCCGTCCGCAGGCTGCCGGAGACGTCACCGCGTCCCACCGACGCCAGCAGGCCCTCGCCCAGGCGAAACTGCCTTGCCGCCACGGGCGTACCGGACAGAACACTCCCCAGCCCACCCTCGCCGACCTCAAGCAGCTGATCGCCAACAGCGGCATCGAGACCACCTTGACGGGCGAACTCCCGCCCCACATCAGCACCACGGCCCAGCGCACCATCTACCGCACGGTCCAAGAGGCTCTCACCAACGTGCGCGCACACGCCCCCGGCGCCCGTGCCGAGGTCCGCCTGTGGCACGACGCGCAGCACTTCGGCGTCACCGTCACCAACACCGCCCTCACCCGCCCGTCCGTCCCGCTGCCCCAGCGCCCACCACGGCCTGATCGGTCTCAAAGAACGCGCCGAACTCCTCGACGGCAGCCTCACCGCTGAGCCCACCCCGCAAGGCGGATTCAAAGTCGATCTACGGGCCCCCGCCCGGCCCGCCTGAGCACGCACCAGCGTCACAGACCCCCAAGGCCCAGCCCTGCTCGCGTACCTGGCGGAACATCTGACCACCGCTCCAGAACGCCTGACGCCCCATCAGGACGAGCGTCAAATGAGCGTCACGAGCGTCATTTTCCAAGCCCAACACCCGCGGCCCACCTGGCACATAGAGTGACAACGCGGGGCAGCCCTGAGCCGCGCCCCAATGCCCGCAGCACAGTGCCAGCTGGGTAGAATCTGGGGAGAATCCAGCCCGCTGGGGAGCGCCTGGGGAGAATCGGGCGCACAAAGCTGCGCGACCGTGAAAGATCCAGAAGGGTACACCAGCGCAGGTCAGGGTGCATTCGGAACACGAACCACCAGGTCAGCCGGAAGAGGAAGAGGACTTCACGAAGATCTCTTCGCCTCTGCGTGCGCGAATCTCATCGGTCTGCCACAGCCACTGTCCGCCCGATCGGACCCGCCTGACGATCAAGATCCGGACCAGGCGCGGGCCAAAGTTCAGTACTTACCCTTTACGCCAGGCATTCGCGCTGGTCAGGGCACTGCCTATGGTGTACCACAGCAGACGAAGAACCTGCCGGTGCCTATCCAGCCCAGCGCACGTCGCATCGGACGAAAAGTGAGTGCGAGGTGAGCAGTCACGACATCTGGCCTTGTCGACTCTCCACAAAGCGACAGCGCAAGGCCCGTAGATCCGCACCAGCGCCAGCCTCAATCACGCGTCAGGTCAGCATTCACCTGGCCCGCACCGAACCGCAAAGCCCTGCCCAAGCGGCTGGGCTTCGAATGGAACCTCTTCAACATCGCCTGACGGAGCATCAGAAAAGTCAGCAAAAGTCAGCAAGAGGTCTGCCACAACCGCTCACAGACGGCCACACCGTGGACTCGCCGCCCGCACCGGCCCAGACGGCAGCGCGGTCGACCACCCTCCAGCAAGCGGTCGACCGGCTAAGGGATTGCCCGGCCGCGCCCCACTCGACAGCGCCGCCAACACACCAGACATCCCCGCAGGTCAACGCACTCTTCCCCGTGGTTTCAACGGCACGGGCGGCAGTTCCGGAGCGGGTAGCGGGTCGCCGTCATACCCCTTCACCTCACCGAACCGTGTACCTTCCATCCAGTCCTGACGGGCCTGTACGATCTCTTCTTGGGACCGTCCGATCCAGTTCCAGAACCATTGCATCACTCGACGTTTCCGCAGGTCAGAAGCGTGCGAGTTCCTCAAAGTCAGCAAGAGTCAGCATCCGGGCGTTCAAATACGGTCACATGAACCTAGCTTTGCTCGTTCCAGAGAACCGGGATTTGGATTTGCCCGGTGGCAGACTGCGGACGATGCCGACGACTGCGGCTTCGTCCCGTAGACGCTCGATCTCTAGAGGTCGAGCCCGGTCTTGACGATGAGGCCTTCGATGAGGTGGGGCCGGTACTGCATCCGTTTCAGCCGGGTCTTCAGCAGTGCGGTGAGGTGGTCGAGGCTGTGTTTGGTGAGGTTGGCCAGGGATCTCTTCAGGTGCGACCACACGCCCTCGACCGGGTTGAACTCCGGTGCGTACGGCGGCAGCTGGTAGACGGTCAGCCATAATCGCGCCGCGATCAGCCGTCGCATTGTGCGGCTGCTGTGGGTGTTCAAATTGTCCCAGACCAAGACGATGGGGCCGCCGAGCTGCTGGTGTGCGGCATCGAGCAGGCGGGCGTAGTCGGTCTCGGTGAAGCTCTTGCGCCGGCCTTTGGCGGGGCCGCGGTCCAGGTGGACTCGGTAGATCAGCCGTGGGCTGTGGCCGGCTTTCGTGCAGATCAGCGCCGCCATCGAGACCCGCTTGGTGCCCGCGGAAGTGGCCTTCACGACCGGAGTGCGGCCCCTGCGCCCCCAGGTGCGGCCCTTGAGCGGCCTCAGGCCCTGACCTGCCTCGTCCTCGAAGCAGAGCCAGGCGCCCAGGTCCGCCGCCCTCTTTTTATGACGGGCCACTGCTCGTCCTTCCACGCGGCGATCCTCGCCTCGTCCCGCTTGGTGGCCTTGCGGGCCGGGACCTGCACGCTCCAGCCGATGCGATGCAGCAGCAGATCCAGCCCAGCCAGGGTGTACTCGACACCGAAACGGCGGCGCACGATCTCGCCGATGCGGGCCAGCGTCCAGCACTGGTCACTCCAGCCCCACACGGCCGGACCCGCCTCCAGCACTGCCTCCAGAGCACGCAGCTGAACCGGCGCTGAGCTTGCAGCGGGCGCCACCGGGGCCTCTGGAGACCAGCGCCTGACGGCCGCCCGAGGCCAGGGCCCGACGCCAGCGGTTCGCCGACATCCGGATCACCCGGAACCGCCGTGCCACCTCCCGGTCACTGGCCCCCGCCTCGATCAAGTCAGCTGCCGCGAGCCGGACTTGCTCACGCCGATCGCGCTCCTCGGCCGTCAGCCCACCGCCATCGGGATACCTCACCCCTCCGGCATAGCGCGAACCACGACAACCGTCACGACCCCACGTAACCCGCACACTTAAAGATCTCAAGCAGGTCCTGGTACTCATGTCCGCGATGCGCGGTGAACTTGTTGACGTAGTGCACGGGGTTGAGGTCGACCACGTCCGGCTCAGCCCTTCTTGGCGCGGGCCTTGGCCGCCAGCAGGAGGTCGAGCAGGTCGAAGGCGTCGGATATCTCGCCGATCAGCTTCGCCTCCGCTTTCCACTCGTCGTCCAGTTGCTTGGTGAGCTTGCCGAGGGTGGTCATGCCCTCCTCGATCTCACTCTTCGCACCGAGGAGGGAGCCGAGGGCACCGAGCGCATCCAGGTCGTGCGAAGCCGATTTGAACTCCTGCAACGGCTTGGTCGTGTGATGTCCCACCGCCCGCAGCCCCGTCGCCGCCTTGTGCATGGACGCCGCTACCTTACCCAGGTCGACCACGCCACCCCGCCCCGTACTTCACTCTGTGCACATGCCAACGCCGCGACTGTAGCCAGCGCGCTTCATGAACAGATCGGGCGCGCGCCAAGGGGCGGCAAAGTGCCGCATTTCAGGGACCGCCCACCGATGCCTCAACAAGGACTAGGCTCCGCCGACCTTGGAGTAGGTCATGGTAGTGAGCAGTGAATGCGGAGTTGGCGGCAGCTGATCATCGACACGTGGGGTGCGCTGGCGTACAAGCCAGCGTTCCAGCAGGCGACCGAGGGACGCCCGACGCGGCTGCCCGGTCCCGCGGGTGCCTGCCCCATGGGTGCCGGAGCGTGCGTCACCGCCACGACGATGCGCCAGACGGGCGCGGCTCCCGACCGGTGCCCTGCCCGCAGGCTACGTGGCGGAAGGCCGTGCTGCTGGGCCTGTGCGAATTTGCGGCTTTTTCTCCAACGTCCGCGGAAGCGACGGGCCAGTTCGAGGCCGGTGGCCCGGCTCGCGGAGCGGGCTCACGAGCACGGCTCCACGTCTTGTGCTCCTGTTGGCCCATCGGCGACTTCCCTGGTGAGCCTCCGACGATTAAGCGGCGCGGAGACGTAGGCATCCCTGCCCGCTGTGGCCCGAGGGTGGATGGCAGCCGTCTCAAGACGCCGTGCAGGTGAAGCACTACATGGCCGTCACCGACCAGGCAGTCGGTGAACGGAAGGGTGTGGGACAGCAGGCGGGCAAAAACGTCGCAGGCCGCCCAGGCGTCCACCTTGTCGAGGCCGAGTCAGACGTGCAGCGTGCCGTCCTGAACCGTGCCCGCTGCTCAGCGCCCGCCTTACGGCGTCCGTCGCGTTTCGCCGGACTACGCTCGCGGCGTCGGGTGCGGGGTCTGCCCCTCCGGGCAGGACGGTGGCTCGCGAAGGGCTGGCCGGGCGCCGGCAGATCAGCCACCGCGGCCCAATGTCCTCGGCGGCGATGTAGTTCCTGGACGGAGCTGACGGAACCGCAGTAAAGCCGCCTTATAGGGCGACCTTATAAGGCACATCGGCATTGCGTCTTGGACGCGCTGCCCGGCCCGCTGCTGCAATCGGCCCTATGCCGAACCCAGAACCACCGCACCACCCTCATCCCCGGTGACGGCATCGGGACCGGGGGCCGAGGTCCTGCCGCGCGCCCGCTCCCAGCCGTTCGGCAGCGCCTACTGCAAGGCGAAGGAGAAGTCGTTCTGAGCCGATACCCACGGCGGTGACACTGCGCAGTATTCCGCCGCGTGATCGTGGGGTGTCCCCACTGCCCGGGCGTGTCGGCTCGCGCGCCCCCTTGCCACACCCCACGAACACGCCCGCCTGAACATGCTCCGAGAGAAGGCCCGGCCTGCCATGACCGCCGTAGCTCACCGCAGCGAGCACGACCTGCTCGGCCACCGCGACGTACCCGCCGAGGCGTACTGGGGCGTCCACACCCTGCGCGCCAGGGAGAACTTCGCCATCACGGGGACGCCGATCGCCGCCTACACGCATCTGATCGACGCTCTGGCCGCCGTGAAGGAGGCCGCCGCCCGGGCGAACGAGGAACTCGGCCTGCTGGAGCCGAGGAAGGCCGCTGCCATCGCGGAGGCGTGCCGGGAGATCCGGGACGGCAAGCTGCACGACCAGTTCGTCGTCGACGTCATCCAGGGCGGAGCCGGCACCTCGACCAACATGAATGCCAACGAGGTGATCGCCAACCGGGCGCTGGAGCTGCTGGGCCACGCCAGGGGGGAGTACGGATTCCTGCACCCGAATGAGGACGTCAACGTCGGCCAGTCCACCAACGACGTCTATCCGACCGCCGTCAAGATCGCGACGGTGTATGCGGTACGCGGGCTGCTGAAGGCGATGGCGGTGCTTCAGGACGCGTTCGCGGCCAAGGCGGTGGAGTTCCGTGACGTGCTGAAGATGGGTCGCACCCAGTTGCAGGACGCGGTGCCGATGACGCTGGGGCAGGAGTTCTCGGCGTACGCGGTCTTGCTGGAGGAGGACCGCA
Organism: Streptomyces sp. NPDC005483; assembly: GCF_040606035.1. Taxonomy (NCBI): domain Bacteria; kingdom Bacillati; phylum Actinomycetota; class Actinomycetes; order Kitasatosporales; family Streptomycetaceae; genus Streptomyces; species Streptomyces sp. NPDC005483. Next base: position 681,215 of record NZ_JBEXEA010000001.1, on the reverse strand, counting down.
GCCGGCTGGCGGAGGCGGTGGAGCTGATCCACGAGATCAACCTGGGCGCCACGGCGATCGGCACCGGCCTCAACTCTCCTGCCGGGTACGCCGAGTCGGTGCGGCGCCACTTGTCGCAGATCACCGGGCTTTCACTGGTGACCGCGGTCAACCTGGTGGAGGCGACCCAGCACTGCGGAGCGTTCGTGCAGGTGTCCGGTGTGCTCAAGCGGATCGCGGTCAAGCTCTCCAAGAGCTGCAACGACCTGCGTCTTTTGTCGTCCGGGCCGCGCGCGGGTCTGAACGAGATCAACCTGCCGCCGGTTCAGGCCGGCTCCAGCATCATGCCCGGCAAGGTGAACCCGGTGATCCCCGAAGTCGTCAACCAGGTCGCCTTCGAGGTGATCGGCAACGACGTCACGATCACCATGGCCGCCGAGGCCGGGCAGCTCCAGCTGAACGCCTTCGAGCCGGTCATCCTGCACTCCCTCTCAAAGAGCATCACGCACCTTCAGCGCGCGTGCCTGGCCCTGACCGAGCGGTGCGTCGCAGGGATCACAGCCAACACCGAGGTGCTACGGGCGGCGGTGGAGAACTTTATCGGCCTGGTCACCGCCCTCAACCCGTACATCGGCTACGAGGCGGCCACCGGCATCGCCAAGGAGGCCCTCGCCACTGGATGCGGCGTCGCCGAACTCGTACTCGACAAGGGCTTGCTCCCGCCGACACCCTCGCCCAGCTGCTCTGTCCCGAGACCATCGCGGGGCCCGGTCAAGCCCTGACGTGACGTGATCAGGCGCGACCTCGACTGACGTTCCCCCTCAACCACTCGTAACAGACCAGGAATTCGCCATGTCTCTACCCCTTCATGCCCAGACCGGGCCCGTCCCCGAGGCAGCGGTGCTGGAAGGGCTGCCTCCAGTCCACGAGGTGAGCGCCGCGGAAGTGGCCGCCCGCATATCCGGCGGCCCCCGTCTCGTCGTCCTCGACGACGATCCGACCGGCACTCAGACGGTCGCCGACGTGCCCGTCCTGACGTCCTGGACGGTGGACGATCTGCGCTGGGCGTTGCGCCAGGACAGCACCGTCTTCTTCGTCCTTACCAACACCCGCAGCCTGTCCCCCGAGGACGCGGCCGCCCGCAACCGCGAGGTGGTGCGCGCCCTGCGCACGGCGTCGGCGGCCGAGGGCACCGGCTACGTCCTGGCCAGCCGCGGGGACTCCACGCTTCGCGGCCACTTCCCGCTGGAGACCGACGTCCTGGCCGAGGAACTCGGCACGGTCGACGGGGTCGTGCTGGTCCCCGCCTACATCGAGGCGGGCCGGCTGACCGTCGGCTCACACCACTGGATGCAGACCTCCGACGGACTGCTCCCGGTCGGCGAGAGCGAGTTCGCCCGCGACGCCACCTTCGGCTACCGCAGCTCCTCGCTGCCCAAGTGGGTCGAGGAGAAGACGGGCGGACGCGTCCCCGCCGACGAGGTTCTGCGCGTCACCCTCGACGACCTGCGCGGCGGCGGCCCGGCGCACACGTCGCGGCTGCTGTCCTCGCTGCGCGGCGGACGCACTGCTGTGGTCGACGCGGTGTGCGACGACGATCTGCGGGTGCTGGCCCTGGCCCTCGCACAGGCGGAGGAGAACGGCACGCGGCTGCTGTACCGGGTCGGGCCGTCCTTCGTCAGGGCCCGCGCCGGACAGGCTGCGCGGGCACCGCTCACCCCGGCCGAACTGCGCCCGCTGCGCGGGGACGCAGCGCACGGTCTCATCGTCGTGGGGTCTCATGTCGCGCTGACGACACGGCAGTTGGACCGGCTGCGGGAGCGAGGTGGGATCGCCGAGCACGAGCTGGACGTGGCCCTGCTGCTCGACGAGGGGCGGCGTGACGCCCACATCGCCGAGGTCGCGGCCGCGGCCGCCGGCGCGCTGGACTCGGCGGACGCCGTGATCCGTACCTCTCGCGTGCTGGTGACGGGTGCCGACGCGGACGACAGTCTGGCGATCTCCCGCCGGGTCTCCGCCGCGCTCGTCGAGGCCGTACGCCAGGTCAGCGCCACCCGGCGGCCCGCCTTCGTCGTCGCCAAGGGCGGGATCACCTCCAGTGACACCGCCACCCACGGCCTTGAGATCCGCCGTGCCTGGGCCCGGGGCACCCTGCTGCCGGGCATCGTCTCGCTCTGGGAGCCCGCGGACGGCCCCGCCGCCGGCATCCCTTACATCGTCTTCGCCGGGAACGTCGGGGGCGCCGACGCCCTCGCCGACGCCCTCGACCTGCTCAGGAGTGCCTGATGCTGCTGCACGGAACCGATGCCCTGAAGGAGGCAGCGGCCGCCGGTCACGCTCTGCCCGGGTTCGTCGCCTACAACCTGGAGACGGTCCAGGGCATCACGGCCGCCGCCGAGGCCGCCGGACGGCCGGTCATCATCCAGGCGGGCTCCAGTCCCTTCAAGCACGCCGGCCGCGAGGCCCTGATACGGCTGGCGCTGGACGCCGCCGCACGCTCCACGGCCCCTCTCGGTGTGCACCTCGACCACAGCCGGGACCTTGGCGAGATCACCGCCTGTCTGGAGGCGGGTTACACCTCCGTCATGGTCGACGGCTCCCACCTGCCGTTCGCCGAGAACATCGCCTTGACGAAGGAGGCGGTCCGCCGGGCCCGCAGCCACGGTGCCTGGGTGGAGGCCGAGCTCGGTGCCCTGCCGGGCGACGAGGACGTCTCCACCGACGCCGTCGCGCAGGCCGCGGCGATGACCGATCCCCAGCAGGCGGCCGCATTCGTGTCCGCGACGGGCGTGGACGCACTCGCCGTCGCCGTCGGCAACGTCCACGGCTTCACCAAGCACCCGGTCTGCCTGAACCTGGAGCGGCTGACCGCGATCCACGAGGCCGTACCGGTCCCGCTCGTCCTGCACGGCGCCAGCGGTCTGCCCGTCGAGGAGCTGCACGGCGCCCTCGCCCGAGGCGTCGCCAAGGTCAACGTCAACGCCGAACTGCGCCGCGCCTACCTGGAGGCCACTCGCGTGACCCTCCCGTCCGCGTTGCCCGGCTCCGACGTCGTCTCCCTGTGGGCGGCCGGCCGCGACGCGGTCCGGGACGCAGCCCTGGATGTCATCAGCCGCCTGAGCCCCCAAGCCGAAGGGGGAAACGCCTGACCTGAACTCAGCCCGCCGACCTGGACCGCGGCCCGCCACCTCACCCTGTAGGAGACACCATGTCCACCACTGCCTCGATAGCCGTGCTGCACACCAGCCTGCTGTTCATCAACCCCGATTCGGTCATCAACGAACACCTCGCGGAACTCGCGCCGGACGCCAAGGTCCTGCACTTCGTCGACAGCGACGTGCTCGCTGCCGTGGTGCGCGACGGTGGGATCTCACCTGCCAGCACGCTGCGGATGGTGCACCTGGCCCAGGCTGCGGAGGCCGCGGGAGCCGATGTCGTCTTCTCCGCGTGCTCCTCGGTCGGTCCGGCCATCGACGTGGCCCGACGCCTGGTCTCCGTCCCGATCGTCAAGATCGACGACGCGATGACGGCGTCAGCGGTCGAGACCGCTGACGCCATCGGCGTCCTGGCCACGGTCCCCACGACGCTGCCGCCGACCCGTGCCCTCGTCGAGGAGAAGGCCCGGGCGGCCGGTCGCGACATCACCGTCCAGGAACGGCTCTGCGAGGGCGCCTTCTCGGTGCTGACGTCCGGTGACCGCGAGCACCACGACGCGATGGTGCTGCACGGGGCACGGGCGCTGGCCACCGAGGTCGACGTGATCGTGCTGGCCCAGGCGTCCATGGCACGGCTGGCTCCCGCGATCGCCGAAGCCGTCGGCAAGCCCGTGCTCTCCAGCCCCCGCAGCGGAGCGGAGGACGCGGTGCGTGTGCTGAACGAGCAGGCGGGCTGAACCTGTCCGTGCCACAGCTGGAGCCTTCAAGACCACCAGACCACTGCTCTGGGCCGTCCCCGGCCGGAACACAGGAGCCAGCATGCCGCAGTTCGCAGCGAACCTGTCCATGATGTACACCGAGCACGATTTCCTCGACCGCTTCGCCGCGGCCTCGGCCGACGGCTTCCAGGCCGTCGAGTACCTCTTCCCATATGCGTACGACGCCGCCGAGCTGCGCCGCCGGCTTGATGACCACGGGCTGGAGCAAGTGCTCTTCAACGCCCCTCCCGGAGCGTGGGAGTCCGGAGAGCGCGGGATGGCGGCACTGCCCAGACGCGAGGCGGAGGTGCGTTCCGGGGTCGACCGGGCGCTGGAGTACGCGGCGGCGCTGGGCTGTCCGCGGGTGCACCTGATGGCCGGGCTGGTCCGGCCGGACGCGCCACCCGTCGAGCGGGCCGAGCACCGTGACACCTACCTGGCCAACCTGGCCTGGGCCGCGGAGCGGGCCGCCGCGGCCGGTGTCGACATCCTGATCGAGCCGATCAACGGCCGTGACATGCCCGGGTACTTCCTGAGCACCCAGGCCGAGGCGCACGCCGTGGTGCGGGAGGTGGGAGCCTCGCATCTCAAGGTGCAGCTCGACCTCTACCACTGCCAGATCGTCGAGGGCGACCTCACCGCGACCCTGCGCCGCGACCTCCCGACCGGCCGGGTCGGTCATCTGCAGATCGCGGGCGTGCCCGACCGCGGTGAGCCCGACCGGGGTGAGCTCAACGTCCGCCATCTGTTCGACGTGGTCGACGAGCTGGGCTTCGACGGGTGGATCGGCTGCGAGTACCGCCCCCGCGCCGGCACGAGCGAAGGTCTCCGCTGGCTCCACGACCACCGGAGCCGGCGAGGGGAGAACGCCTGAGCACCTCATCACTCCGGCCTCCCGCCTGACACAACGTCCAACCACCGTGCCCACGACGGACAGATCACGCGTGGGCTCCGTGCGGGGCGTCAGAAATACTCGATGGGCCGGGGCAGTCGCACGCTGCGCACCGCCGGCGCAGGCCGCCGCCCATCAGGTCGCCTTCGATGCCGATCGTCCGGCACTGACTCGGCCCGGTGACGCCCCGTATCTCCGCTCCCGATTTCCGTAGTTGTCACATCCAGTAGAGGAAAAGCATGTCGCTCCTGAAGACCATCGATCCCGACCCCTCCTTCGCGCCCCAGGAGTCCGGCCCGCTGCCGGAACGCCTGATTGCCGGCAACCCGACTTACAGGACCTGGGCCCAGGACGCCGCCCGCGGCGAAACGATCAAGACGGGCGTCTGGGAAGCCACACCCGGCGAGACGCACTCGATCAAGGGCGAGCTCTTCGAGTTCTGCCACATCCTTTCCGGCGTCGTCGAACTCACGCCGGAAGGCGGCGAGCCGGTGATCTACAAGGCAGGCGACAGCTTTGTCATGAAGCCGGGTTACGTCGGTGTCTGGAAGACCATCGAAACCGTGCGCAAGATCTACCTGACCGTTTCGTAAGCCCAGCTCAGCGAAGCAGAACGGGGCGATGGGACCGGGCGGCTGCCGCCCGGTCCCCTCCATACTGCTCGCCTTCAGGCCGAGCGCGTGTCGTCGACCACGTATCCGCGCCGCTTGTCCACCACGTTGCGCAGCGGCCGGCCCTCGCGGTGGCGCGCGAAGTTGTCGAGGAACACCTCGATGAGCGCCTCCCGCTCGCTCGTGGTCTCGCCCGCCGTGTGCGGGGAGACGATCACGCCGGGCAGGTTCCACAGGGGAGACTCGGCAGGCAGCGGCTCCCGGGCGAACACGTCCAGGGCCGCGCCGGCGAGACGTCCGGCGGCGAGGTGGTCGACCAGCGCCTCCTCGTCAACGAGTCCCCCCCGGCCCACGTTGATCAGCCGCGCCCCCCGCTTCATGGCCGCCAGCACGGAGGCGTCGACCATTCCCCGGGTGCCCTGGGTGAGGGGCGCGGCCAGGACGACGTAGTCCGCTTCCGTCAGCGCAGGGCGCAGGGTCCTCGCACCGTGGACCGTGCCGAAGTCGGGGTCATCCGTGCGGGGCTTGCGGCCCGCACCGCTCACCCGCATCCCGACGGCGCGCAACAGACGGGCGATGGCCCGACCGATCGGCCCCGTCCCCCAGACCAGCACGGTGCGTCCGGTGATGTCGTCACTGGGGCGCGGGCGCCACTCGCGTCGCCGCTGGTGCTCCCATGTGCCGGGGAAGTCCTTGGCGAGGGCGAGGATCAGGCCCAGGACGTACTCGGCGGTGGGCTGCTCGTAGACCCCGCGTGCGTTGGTCAGCACGACGTGCGGATCGTCCACCAGGGCGGGGAACAGGAAGGAGTCCACGCCCGCGGAGGACGCGTGAACCCAGCGGGGCGCCTTCTGCGGATCATCGGGCCAGGCCTCCCGGATGGCCGGGGTGATGGTCACCCAGGCCATGAGGACGTCGGCGCCGGGGAGGAGGTAGGGCAGTTCCTCCTCCGTGGCGTAGACGGTGTCCGCGAGGCTTTCGAGGTGCGCGGCGGCGGGGGGCCGGTTGCCGCGGTAGAGGACGACGAGTCGCTCGCGCATGTCAGGCTCCGACGGGGACGGCCATGTACTTGTACTCCAGGAACTCGTCGATGCCGACGAGTCCGCCCTCGCGGCCCAGGCCGGACTGCTTGACGCCGCCGAAGGGCGCGGCGGGGTTGGAGACCAGTCCGGTGTTGATGCCGATCATGCCGCTTTCGAGGCGTTCGGCGACCCGCAGGGCGCGGTCGAGGTTCTGGGTGAACAGGTAGGCCGCGAGGCCGAATTCGGTGTCGTTGGCGGCGGCGACGGCCTCGTCCTCGGTCTCGAAGGTGCGGATCGCGGCGACGGGGCCGAAGATCTCGTTGTCGATGATGGCGGCGTCGGGGGCGATGCCGGTGAGGACGGTGGGCGGGTAGAAGCAGCCCGGTCCCTCGGGGAGTTCGCCGCCGGTCAGGGCGGTGGCACCGCGCTTGACGGCGTCCCGCACCAGGTCGTGCGCCTTGCTGCGGCCGGCGAGGTCGATGAGAGGGCCGACGTCGGTGCCGGGGTCGGTGCCGGGCCCGACGGTGAGGGCGGCCATGCGGGCGGTGAGGCGCTGGGCGAACTCGTCGGCGACGGACGTGTGGACGAGGATGCGGTTGGCCGCGCAGCAGGACTCGCCCATGTTGCGCATCTTGGCGACCATGGTGCCCTCGACGGCGGTGTCGAGGTCGGCGTCGTCGAAGACGATGAGGGGGGCGTTGCCGCCCAGTTCCATGGAGGTGCGGATGACGGTGTCGGCGCACTGGGCCAGCAGGATCCGCCCGACCTGGGTGGAGCCGGTGAAGGAGAGCTTGCGGATCTTCCCACCGCGCAGGAGGGGTTCGACGACGCCGGCGGCGTCGGTGGTGGTGACGATGTTCAGCACGCCGGCCGGAAGGCCCGCTTCGGTGAGGATCTCCGCCAGGGCGAGGCTGGTCAGGGGGGTCTGGGGGGCGGGTTTGACGACGATGGTGCAGCCGGCGGCGATGGCGGGGCCGATCTTGCGGGTGCCCATCGCCAGGGGGAAGTTCCAGGGAGTGATGAGGAGGCAGGGGCCGACGGGCTGACGGGTGACCAGCAGTCGGTTCCTGCCGTCGGGGGCGGTCATCATGCCGCCGTCGATACGCACGGCCTCCTCGGAGAACCAGCGGAAGAACTCCGCGCCGTAGGCCACTTCGGCACGCGCCTCGGCCAGGGGCTTGCCCATCTCCAGGGTCATCAGCAGCGCGAGGTCCTCGGTGCGCGCGATGATGATGTCGTAGGCGCGGCGCAGGATCTCACTGCGCACGCGCGGCGGGGTGGCGGCCCAGGCGGCCTGCGCGGCGACCGCCGCCTCGACCGCACGACGGCCGTCGGCGGGTGAGGCGTCGGCGATCTGGCACAGTTCCTCGCCGGTGGCCGGGTTGTCGACGGACAGGGTCCGGCCGGACTCCGCGTCCTGCCAATCGCCGCCGATGAACAGCTGCTTGGGAACATCACGGACGACAGTCATGGTGGGTGTCTCCTTGTAGATGTAGAGAGGCTGCCGACCGGTCAGCGGATGCGGTCGAGCGTCTTGTAGTAGGCGCCCGCGAAGGGCAGGAACCAGGCGGTGCCGTTGTAGAGGGGGATGCGGGGCGGTGCGATGTCGCGGACGGGGTTGACCTCGGGGTGGCCGTCCATCACCTCGGCCATGACGTGCCCCATGTGGGTGGCCATCTGCACGCCGTGGCCGGCGTATCCCATGGAGTAGTGGACGCCGTCCTCGGTCTGCCCGGCGTGCACGATGCGGTCCATGGCGAAGCCGACGGAGCCGCCCCACACGTACTCGATCTTGGTACGGGAGAGCTGAGGGAAGATCTCGCACATCTCACGGAAGAGGACGGCCCCGCTCTTCTTGTCCGAGGTGGGGTCGGACGGCGCGAAGCGGGCGCGGCCGCCGAACAGCAGCCGGTTGTCCGGGGTGAGCCGGAAGTAGTGGCAGACCTTGTTGGAGTCGACGATGAGGCGGGCCTTGGGGATGATGTCCCGGGCGAGCTCCTCACCGAGCGGCTCGGTGACGATGATGAAGCTGCCCACGCAGACCTGCTGGCGGCGCAGCAAGGGGAAGTTCTTGTCGGTGTAGGCGTCGGTGGCCATCATGACCTGCCCGGTACGGATGACACCGCGCTCGGTGCTGACCTCGAACCGGCCGGCGGCGGTACGCCGTATGCCGATGGCCGCGTTGCGCTCGTGGATCTCGACACCGGCGCGCTCGCACGCCTCGGCCATACCGCGCACGAAGCGGCCGACGTGCAGGGCCGCGCTGAACGGGTCGAGCAGGCCTCCGTGGTAGGCGTCGGATCCGATCTCGGAACGCAGCTCGGCCTTGCCGATCAGAGTGGTCTCGTGTCCGAAGTACTTGGCCAGGTCGCGTTGTTGGGCCTTCTTGTTCTCGAAGTGGGCGGGGCGGGACGCGACACCCAGGCGTCCGACGCGGCGGAACTGGCAGTCGATGGACTCCTCGTTCACGAGCCGCTCGACGGTGTCCACGGCCTCGCCGTAGGAGTTGTAGATCTCGCGGGCCCGCTCCAGTCCGTACCGGCGGATGGCCTGGCCCACGCCGATAGTGAAGCCCAGGTTCGCCATACCGCCGTTGCGGGCGGAGGCCCCGGAGCCGATCTGGCCCTTTTCGACGAGGGTGACGCGGGCGCCCTTGCGGGCGGAGTGCAGGGCGGTGGACAGACCCGTCAGGCCGGCGCCGACGACCACCAGGTCGGTGTCCTCGGTCAGCGGCTTGCCGGATCGGTCGGGAAACGCCCCAGCGGTTTCTATCCAGTAGGGAATGGTCTTCATGTCGGGTCCTTAGCGGGGAGTTTCGAAGGGGCGCGGCCGGGCAGCATCAGGGGCCCGGCCGACGGCGATGTCAGTGACGGTCGTATCGACGTCTGACTGGAGGGCGTTGAGGACCGGGACCGACAGGGTGCGGACGTCACGTCGGTCCCAGCCGCTTCTACAGGACCCGTTCGAGGAAGGCCTGGGTTCGTTTTTCGCGGGGGTTGCCGAGGACTTCGCGGGCGTCGCCGCGTTCGACGGCGATGCCTTCGTCCATGAAGAGGACTTCGTCGGCGACTTCGCGGGCGAAGGCCATCTCGTGGGTGACGAGGAGCATGGTCATTCCGTTGCCGGCGAGGTCGCGCATGACGGCGAGTACTTCACCCACGCGCTCGGGGTCCAGGGCGCTGGTGGGTTCGTCGAACAGCATGATGGTGGGTTCCATCGCCAGCGCGCGGGCGATGGCCACCCGCTGCTGCTGGCCGCCGGAGAGTTGAGCGGGGTACTTGTGGCCGCAGCCCTTGAGGCCGACCTTGGCCAGCAGCTCCTGTGCCTGCTCCCGGCAGGTGGCGCGGTTTTTCTTCTGCACCAGCACCGGTCCGGCCATGACGTTGCTTTCGGCGGTCATGTTCGGGAACAGGTTGAACTGCTGGAAGACCATGCCGATGCGGGCGCGCTGCTCGGCCAGCCGCTGCGGGCGGACGGCGTGGTAGGCGTCGTCCTTCTCGACGTAGCCGAAGTCCTCGCCGTTGACCCTGAGGACTCCGCGGTCGACGGTCTCCAGGCCGTTGATGCACCGCAGCAGTGTCGATTTGCCGGATCCGCTGGGCCCGATGATGCAGGAGATCTCTCCGGCCGCGACGGTCAGGTCGATGTCACGCAGGACCTGGTGACGTCCGAAGCTCTTGCACAGTTTGCGTGCGACGATCGTTCCGTCCGGGTTCACAGCAGGGACTCCCTCGTGGTGGGAATTGGCTGGCCCGCCCCCGGCTCGGCCGGCGTGGCGGCCGGGGTCAGCCGCACCCGGGTGGAGCGGGAGAAGCGGCGCTCGATCATGGACTGCGGCACGCTCAGCACCAGCGTCATGATCAGGTACCAGAGGCTGGCCACGATCAGCAGCGGGATCGTCTGGTAGTTGCGGGCGTAGATCGACTGTGCGCTGTTCAGCAGGTCGGCGACGCCGAGCACGCTCACCAGCGAGGTCTCCTTGAGCATGCCGATCACCTGGTTGCCGGTGGCCGGGATGACCGCCGGCATGGTCTGCGGGATGACCACGTGCCGGAGCTTGGTGAACCCCGACATGCCCAGGGACTCCGCCGCCTCGTGCTGTCCGCGACTGACCGAGGCGAACCCGCCGCGGATGATCTCGGACATGTAGGCGGCCTGATTCAGCGTCAGCCCCACGACGGCCGCGGTCATCGGCGTCATGATCGCGTTCACGTTCACCGGTGTGGAGATGTCGGTGAACGGGATGCCGACCGACAGGTGCGGATACAGGGCCGCGATGTTGAACCAGAAGACCAGCTGCACGAGCACCGGGGTGCCGCGGAAGAAGGCGATGTAGAGCTGTGCGATCCCGGATACGGGCCGCTGGTGCGACATGCGCATCACCGCCAGCACCAGCCCCAGCAGCGTGCCCAGAGCCATGCTCGCCGCGGTCAGCAGCAGCGTGATCAGCAGGCCGTTGAGGATGGTCTGGGTGGTGAAGTAGCTGAACACCACCGGCCAGCGATAGTTCTCGTTCGTCACCGCGGTCCACACCAGAGCGGCGACGATCGCGATCGCCACGGCCCAGGCGACATAGTCGCGCGGACGTTTCGGCGTGATCCGCTTCTTTTCTTCGGCCAGCAGTTGTGACACCGGTCGGCTCCTGGTCGTCGTGTTCTCGATCACCTCCATCGGCGTCTCAGTCCTGCGGGACGGCCATGGCCGCGGTCTTGATCCCGAGGTCCTTCAGACCCCAGCGGCCCAGCGCCTGGGTGTACTTGGGGTCGTCGATGATCGACTGGAGGGCGGCCTTGACCGCGGGGGTCAGCGGCGAGTCCTTCTTCAGCCCGACGCTCGCGGGCTTGGTGGCCACCAGGGGCCTGAGGACGTCGAACGTCTTGGGCTGCTGCTCAGCCGCCCACCCGAGCGAGATGAAGTCGTACATCACCGCGTCGATCCGCTGGGAGACCAGCTGGGTCAGAGCGTCGTTCACGCTGGGCAGGGTCACCGACTTGATGGCCGGCCTGCCCTTGCTCGTACAGTCCTGCTTGGACAGCTGGGGCAGCCACTGCAGCTCCGCGGTGCTGCCGGAGGTGACGGCCACGCGGTGCCCGCACAGCGTATGGGTGGTCAGCTTCTGCGGGTTGCCGTAGGGGACGGACACCCCGGTCCCGGAGTTGACGTAGTTGACCATGTCGAGCACCTTCAGCCGGTCGCTGGTGGCGCCCATGGTGGTGGCGGTGAAGTCGTACCGGCCGGCTTGCAGGCCGGTGATGATGGTGTCGAACTTGATGTTGTTGATCTGCAGCTTCAGACCCAGCTTGGCCGCGATCAGCCGGGCCATGTCCGGGTTGAACCCGATCGGGGTCTTGTTGTCCGACGCCATGAACGAGGTGGGCGGATAGGCCAGTTCCATGGCCACCGAGAGCGTGCCCCTGGCCTTCACCGCCGCGGGCAGCAGCTCCACCGCCTTCGCATCGGGCTTCACGCCCACCGAGATGTCGTCGGTGTGCTCGGCCGACGCGCCGGCTCCCCCGCCCTGCGTCGTGCCCTTCGCCGCCGCGTTCTCTGCCGTGCCGGTCGCCCCGCACGCGGCGAGCGCGAGGGCCAGGGCGGTCGTGACGATCGGCACGCTCAGGTTTCTGCTGACCTGCATCGCGGCGGCCACGGCGCCTGCGGTGCGGAATACGTTTCTGCGGCCTGTCCGGTTGGTTTCCATGGCGGTGCCTCCTGGGGATGCGGGGATACGGGGAATCCGTGATGCGGGGACGACGTGCGGGTCGGACGGGGGGCGGGTGAGCGGGTGCGCGTCGGGCGTCAGATGCCCAGCATCTGGTTGAGCTCGTCCAGGGACTTGACGGTCACGTAGTCGTAGCCGTGGGTGACCGGGTCGCAGCCGCGGTCCAGCAGGACGAGGTTGCGGAAGCCCATGTCGTGCATCGGCATCAGGTCGTAGCGGGTGTGCGAGGAGACGTGCACGAAGTCCTCGGGGGACGCGTCGAGCTGGTCGAGCATGTACTCGAACGCGCCGTAGCGGGGCTTGTAGTAGCCGGCCTGCTCGGCGGTGAAGACGGCGTGGAAGTCGGCGCCCAGCCGCGGCACGCTCTCGGCGAGGACGGAGTCGTCGGCGTTGGAGAGGATCACCAACTTGTAGTTCTCGCCCATCTTCTTCAGCGGCTCCGGCACGTCGGCGTGCGGGCCCCAGCTGCGCACGCCGTCGGCGAGCCGCTTGCCCGCGTCCGGGGCCGCCTTGACACCCCACTTGCGGCAGACGCCCTCGAAGGCGGCCTGCAGCGTCTGCTCGTAGGGGTAGTACTTGTCGAGGACCGAGTCGTAGCGGTAGCCGCGGAACTCCTTGACGAACTGGTCCCACTGCTCGGCGGGGATCTGGTCACCGACGAGTTCACGCGTGATGGGGGTCATCGGCCACTCGATCAACGTCCCGTAGCAGTCGAACGAGACGTACTTCGGGCGGAACTGGAACGAGGGAATGGGCATGGAAGTACTCCACTTTCTTGCGTCGGGGGACCGGTCAGGGTCAGCGCGGACTTAGGCATGCTCATGACAGAGACGTCGGGAGTTGGGAGTGCGGGGCGATGACGTCGGCCATCGCCGGGGATCAGGCGGCGCCGACTCCTGCCGGAGCGAGAAAGTCGACAGGGTGCTCCGTGGTGCCGTCGAGCGCCAGGTCGGCGGCGATCTCTCCCATCGCGGGCGAGAACTTGAAACCGCTGCCGGAGAACCCGGCCATGACGATGATGTCGTCCTCGCCCGGAAGATGACCGACGAGCGGGTTTCCGGACTCCGTGTAGCCCTCCATGTAGGCCGACGTTCTGATGGGGTCGGGGTTCAGGTCGGGCATGAGTTCACCGATGAGCTCGCGGAAGACACCGAGTTCTTCGGGGCGGACGGTACGGTCGAGCCGATCGGGCTCGGGCACCGGCGCATGGTATTTGAAGGAGAGACCGAGCTTGACGGAGATGCCGTCGGGCGACGGGATCCCGAAGCAGTCGTGGGGTGCGGCGCGCACGAAGGAAGGGGCACCGCCCGCGAACCAGTCGTGGCGGGTGGGCAGGTGCCAGGAGCAGACCACCCGGCGGACGTCGACGGTCCGGGGGAGGTCCGGGAGCAGGGTGTTGATCCAGGGGCCCACGGTCACCACGGCGGCGTCCACGTGGTCCGTGCCCTGGTCGGTGACGATCCGCACCCCGCCGCCGGCCGCGGGGGCGACCTCGCGCACCGTGGTGTAGCGGTGCAGCCGGGCGCCCAGGTGCTCGGCATGGGCGGCGGCGGCCTGGATCGACGCCTCAGGCCTGATGACGGCACCCAACCGGTCGAGGACAGCGGTGTGTCCGTCCGGGAGCCGGTGCTGCGGGTAGCGGCGGGCGAGTTCCTCCCGGTCCAGTACCTCGTGATCCAGCCCGTGTGCGGCGCTGGTGGACAGGAGGAGGCGCATGGACGGTGAGGCGGTCTCTCCCATCACCAGGCTGCCGCTGCGGCGTAGCAACGACCGGCCCGTCTCCGCCTGGAGCTGCTCCCACAACCGGTCCGCCAGCCGCAGCAGCGGGATGTACCCCGGCTCGCCGAGGTGGGCGGCTCGGTAGATACGGCTCTCGCCCCCGGCCGCGCCGCGGTCGTGACCCGGTGCGTAGCGGTCGTAGCCGATGACCTCGGCTCCGCGGGCGGCCAGTCGCCACATGGTTTGGCTGCCCATGCTGCCGGCACCGATCACGGCGACGCGCTTGGGAATGCGCATGAGATCGCTCCGCTCGATGGTGTGGTCTGGGTGAAAGTGGCCCCAGCACGCTGCGGATACCGCGCGGACCTTTGCAGTTCGGATCCTGCTGGGGATGGCGTTCACTTTCCGCCCCGCGGAACCCGCAGGTCAACCCACACTGTGTTCCGCTTCCAGGCCTTCTCGAGACGGTCTGTCACGGCGGACGGCCGGACTGCCCAAATGACGGCCCGCCTCTTGTCACGATGAGTGGCCGGTGCGAAGGTGAGCCCCATTCCCTCGGATGAAAGACCCCCTATGCCGCCCAGACACCACGCAAACGGGCACTTCCCTACCCTTAGGGAGGTACTGGGCCTGCCCGTGCTCGCCGAGGGCATGCCTCGCGTGCTGGCCGGCGAGGCACGGCTGGACAGCCAGGTGCGCTGGGTGCACGTCACCGAACTGCTCAACCCCGCGGACTTCCTGGAGGGCGGCGAGCTGATCCTGACGACCGGCGTGCCGCATCCAGAGGACGCCTCCGAGCTGCGCGGTTACGTCGACCAGCTCGCGGACGTCGGCGCGGCCGGCCTGATCGTGGAGCTCGGGTACCGGTACCAGAAGGTCCCCCAGGAGCTGGTGGCGGCGTGCCGTGCCCGTGATGTACCGCTGGTCGAACTCGCCCGTGGCGTCCGGTTCATCGATGTCACGCAGACGGTGCACGCGCTCATCCTGGACGCCCAGGGGGCCCTGCTGCGCCGCGGGCGGGACATCCAGGACATCTTCACGGCCCTGACGCTGCGGGGCGCGGACCCCGAGGAACTGGTGCACACCACCGCGGAGCTCACCGGAGCCCCCGTGGTGCTGGAGGATCTCACCCACCGGGTCCTGATGTGCGAGCTGCTCGGGCGGCCGTACGAGCCGGTGGTGTCGGCCTGGTCGCGGCGTTCGCGGGCCGCCCCGACGCCGGAGAGGCTCACGCCTAGCGGCCCGGAGGGGTGGCTGATCGCGCCGGTGCAGGACCACCACGGCCCGTGGGGACGGCTGGTCCTGCTGGAGGACCGGCTCAGCGCCGAGCCCGACCCGGAACATGTCCTGGTGCTGGAGCGTGCGGCGGTCGCGCTGACCATGGCGCGTCTGGCGGGGCAGGCATGGTGGGAGCGCCGAGCCCACCGCTCCGTACTGCGGGACCTGTACGAACGGCGTTTCCGCTCCCCCGCGGACGCCCGCGCCCGCGCCGAGGCACTGGGACTGCCCACCCTCGGGCACCGCCTCTTCGCCGTGGTCATCCGCCACCCGTACACCGGCACCGAGGGGGAGCACCTCGACGAACGCATCGCGAAGGCGCTGACGCACACCGGTGTCCGCGCCCTGGTCGGCGAGACTGCCCCTGGCCGCATCGGGGTACTCATGGCTCTGGCACAGGCGAGCGCCTGGCAGCCGGTCGCCGAGCAGATCGGCCGTCTGACCCGGGAGGAGCTCGGACCGCGGGCCGTCGTCGCCGTCGGCCCCGGGGTGACCGACCTCGGCGGGATCGCCCGGTCGTGGCAGGAGGCGGAGCAGACGGCCGAGGCCGTCACACCGGCCTCCCCGGAGCGGTGGTTCTACGTCCCCGCCGACGTACGGCTGCCGGAGTTGCTGGGCGTGCTGCGGGAGGATACCCGTCTTCAGCGGTACGCGGAGCGGCAGCTGACCCGCCTCATCGAGCACGACGACCGCAACAACGGCGATCTGCTCCAGGCACTGCGCGCCTATCTGGCGGCGGCCGGGAACAAGTCGGTCGCGGCGAAACGCGCCGGCATGTCCCGGCAGGCTTACTACCAGCGTCTGCACACCATCGAGCGGCTCCTCGGCTGCGACCTGGAATCAGGTCTGGAGCGCACGTCCCTGCACGTCGCGGTGCTGGTTCTGGACGCGGGTGAGGCTCCTGCTCCCGGCGCATGACCCCCTCACCCGGCAGGGACGCGCAACGGCCCCAGGAGAGGGCTCAGAGGAGCTCGATCAGCCTGTCGGTGAACTCGGCGGTGGTCGCGGTTCCGCCCAGGTCGCGGGTGCGGGTATCGGTCTTGGCCAGGACCGACGCGATCGCGTCCGTGATGTCCTTGGCCGCGGCTGGGTGGCCGAGGTGGTCGAGCATCATGGCCGCGGACCAGATCGCGCCCAGCGGGTTGGCGATGCCCTGGCCCGCGATGTCGGGCGCTGAGCCGTGTACCGGCTCGAACATCGAGGGGAACTCGCCCTCGGGGTTGAGGTTGGCCGCCGGGGCGACGCCGATCGATCCGGCGACCGCGGCCGCGAGGTCGCTGAGGATGTCGCCGAAGAGGTTGGAGGCGACGACGACGTCGAAGCGGGCGGGGTCCAGGACGAACTTGGCTGCCAGCGCGTCGATGTGCTCCTGGTCCCAGGCGACGCCGGGATGTTCGGCGGCCCGCTCGGCGATCAGCTCGTCCCAGAACGGCATGGTGTGAATGATGCCGTTGGACTTGGTTGCGGAGGTGAGCTTCCCTCGGCGGCGGGCGGCGAGCGAGAACGCGTAGTCGGCGACACGGGTGACCCCGGCCCGGGTGAACACCGCCTCCTGGACGGCCAGTTCCTCGGCCGTTCCCTGGTTCAGCCGGCCGCCGATCTCGCTGTACTCGCCCTCGACGTTCTCCCGCACCACGACGAGATCGACCTCGCCCGGCCGCGCGCCGCGCACCGGACTGTCGATGCCCGCGAAGACACGGACGGGCCGGAGGTTGACGTACTGGCGGAAGCTGCGCCGTATCGGGATCAGCAGCCCCCACAGCGAGACATGGTCCGGGACCCCCGGGTAGCCGACGGCGCCCAGCAGGATCGCGTCCTTGTCGCGCAGCTGGTCGATACCGTCGGCGGGCATCATGGCGCCCTCCCGCAGGTACCGCTCGCACGACCAGTCGTACGACGTGTAGGAGAGGCTGAAGCCGTGGCGGCGGCCGAGAAGGTCGAGCACCTGCTGTGCTGGGGGCAGTACCTCGGCGCCGATGCCGTCGCCGGGGATCAGGGCAATGCGGTGGTTCGTCGTCATGCCGTCGATTGCAGCAAGGCGGTCCGCGGGGCGTCCAAGACGCAAAGCGGATATCCCTGATAAGCGGCGCCTATCAGCTGCCGGCAGCCGGGACGGCGGCCGCGAGGAACGCGGCAGCCGCCGGCGACAGGCTGCCGCGGCGGCTGACGAGAGCGATGTCCAGGCTGGTCTCCGGCCCGATGTCCAGCACGCGGGCGCCCAGCTGCTGGGCGAGGTCCCGCCAGGAGTCCATGACCACCGCGAGCCCCACACCGGCCAGGACCAGGGGCATGAGCGACACCCGGTGCTCGGTCTCGGCGGCGACGGTGAACTCGATGCCCTGGTCCCGCAGCGCGTCGACGTAGGCACGCATCCCGGTGCCCGGCTGCCCGACGATCAGCCGCTGTCCCGCGAGTTCCTGGCACTCCACCGCCGTCCGGCCGGCGAACGGGCCGTCGGCCGGCACCATCAGCACGAAGCGCTGCCGCCCCAGCGCATGGGAGACGACCTCCTTGTCGGAGAGCGGACCGGCGGACGCCAAGAGGCCCAGTTCCACAGCACCTGTGCGCACCATGTCGATCACGTCACGCGCGGTGAACGCCGCTTTGATGGCCACGGAGACGCCGGGATACCGGTGGCTGAAGGCACTCACCAGACTCGTCAACGGCTCCACCGCCTGCGACGGCACGGATGCCACGTCCAGGCGCCCCTCGCGCAGCTCGTGCACCGCCGCGACACTCGCCCGCGCCGTCTCCAAACTGCGCACGGCCTCCCGGGCAGGCTCGATCAGAGCCCTACCGGCCTCCGTCAGCACCGCCCTGCGCCCGATGCGATGGAACAACTCGGAACCGAGATCACGCTCCAGTGCCCGCACGGCCTGCGACAGCGACGGCTGCGACACGTACAGAGCCGAGGCCGCACGGTTGAACCCCCCACGATCAACGATCGCAAGGAAGTACTCCAGCTGCCGAACATCCATTACGCACCCTCTGTCCCTCAGCACAGCAGCCGACGACTCGATGGTCCCGCCCATGGTTGCGTGGAGGACAGACTCTACGAAACACGACCCCCGATGCAGGCAAGAAGATCACGTCTGTGACCCTGCCGAAGAGCACCAACGAACTGCGGCGCTCGGCCGCGAGCGCGTCGGCGTGTTGGGCGCCCCCTCTCATTGGTTCAGGCGACCGCGTGGCGCCGCGAAGCCGAGTTGCGGTGCCCGATGACGGGGCCGATCACGGGTACGCCGCCGACGCTCGCCGCATGGGCGGGAAACCGACTCGCGGGTCGGCCGGACCAGGGGTGAGCCAGGTCCCGCCACAGCAGAGGCATCCAGTCGCGGATGGCGTTACCTCGTGCCCAGCGAGCCGGCCTGTTCACCAGGCCCCGAGCGCAAGGTGAACCCGCGCGAAGGCTCACAGAACACCCGCTAAAAGCCACACCCGGCCCCCCTGGGCAGCCCAACCATACGAAGGACTCGACCATTCCCTCCCTGGAACGTAAGGCCGACAGAGGTACTGAGTCACAGCCGTCTCTCGGCGCAGGTCCGAAAGCCGGAAGCAGATCAGCGTTCCGTGAGCGCCATGCTGCAGGCGGTGCGCCCCTGTCACCGCGGTCACGGGCATGTACGAGGCGATCGTCGCAACCGCCATGCGGGTCCGCCGCGGCCCGGACTCCGTCACCGGCCTCCCCGAGGGACGTGCCTGGTGCATGCCGAGTTCGACTGCGACGACGCAGACGAGGTGAAGGTCCGCGCCACCTCGCTGCTGGACGTACAGCAGCGCCAGAGAACCTGGCCGCCTTCCTGCACGACTTCCGCAAGCTCCTGACTCAAGACGCGAGGGAGCGAGCGGCGTGGAAGCCTGTGCGGTCGCCACCAGGCGGACCGTCGCCGCGGTGACGACCGCAGAGGAGCCCTCGGTACGCGGCACCCCGGCCCGACCGCGTCATCGCCGCGCCGCTCCCGATGTGCCGGCCTCCACCGCGGCCGCCCATGCCTGGAGTCCCTGGTCCACCGCCGTCTCATCGATCACCAGGGCCGGGATCATCCGCACGACCTGGTTCCAGGCGCCACACAGAAGCAGGAGCAGACCCTGGTCGACAGCGGCCCGCTGCACGCGGGCGGCAGTCTCGGGGTCCGGACTGCCGTCCTCGGTGACGAACTCGGTCGCGAGCATGAGCCCGAGGCCGCGTACGTCGCCGATGCCTGCGGTCCGGTCGGCCACCGCTTCCAGGCCCTGGCGAAGGCGCTTGCCCATCGCCTCGGCGTTCTCGACGAGCCTCTCGTCGCGGACGACGTCGAGGGTGGCGCAGGCCGCGGCGCAGGCGACGGCGTTGGCGCCGTACGTACCGCCCTGCGAGCCGGGCCACGCCTTGGTCATCAGCTCCTCGGAGGCGGCGATTCCTGACAGCGGGAAGCCGCTGGCCAGGCCCTTGGCGGTGACGAGGATGTCGGGCGTGACGCCGAAGTGGTCGTGCCCCCAGAAGCGACCGGTGCGGCCGACGCCCGTCTGTACCTCATCGAGGATCAGCAGGAAGCCGTGGCGGTCCGCCCGCTCCCGCAGGCCCTCCATGAAGGCGCGGTTGGCGGGGACATATCCACCCTCGCCGAGCACCGGCTCGACGATGATCGCGGCCGTGTCGGCGGGCGAGGAGATCGTCTGGAGCGTGTAGTCCAGCTCCGTCAGCGCGAAGCGGGTCGCGGTCTCCTCGTCCCAGCCGTACCGGTACGCAGACGGGAACGGAGTGACGACGACACCGCTCATCAGTGGGGAGAAGCCGGACCGGAAGCGGGTGCCGGAGGTCGTCATAGAGGCCGGCGACCGTACGGCCGTGGAAGCCGCCGTGACAGACGATGACATTGGGGCGGCCGGTGGCCTGCCGGGCCAGCCGCAGCGCGGCCTCCACCGCCTCGCTGCCGGAGTTGGTGAAGAACAGGCTGTCGAGCCCCTCGGGCAAGACCTCGCCCAGCTTGTCGACAAGCCGCCGCAGCGGCTGGTGCATGACTGTCGTGTACTGGCCGTGGACGAGGGCGCCCACTTGTTCCCGGGCGGCCGCTACGACCCTGGGGTGGCAGTGCCCGGTGCTGGTCACGCCGATGCCGGCGGTGAAGTCGAGGTAGCGGCGGCCATCCTCACCGTAGAGGTGGACGCCCTCTCCCCGGACCGCCACCACGGGCGTGGCCTGGCGTAGGTGCGGCGACAGTGCAGTCATGTTCGTCTCCCGGCGGATCGTCGGTCTGGCTCCGGTCCGGTCGAGCATCTCCGCGTACCTCGATGACGCCAATGCGCGATCTGTCCGTCCCCGCCGCGGCATCTGGACGTTGTGTCAGCCGCACCCGGCATCACTCCCCACTCGTCCTGCTCACAGCAGCCCTATCAGAGCTCTTGCGCAGGTCAGCAAGGATTGTCAGGGTGACGGAGCACCCAGGGAGGCCCCATGCACGAGATCCACCACACGGCTGCGCGGCCCGTCACCGACGGTCCTGACGCCTCCTTGGCAGGCCCGGACATGGCCACCGCCAACCATCCGCTCACCGTGGCCGACGTTCTGACCCTTCCCGTCCTCGCCGCCGGGCAGCCACAGGTCGTCACCGGAGCAGACCTCCTCGACCGCCCCGTCCGCTGGGTTCACATGACCGAGCTGACCGACCCTGCCTCCTTCCTCAAGGGCGGCGAGCTCGTACTGACCACCGGTATGCCCCTGCCCGAGGAGCCGGCCGGCGTACGCCGCTACGCGAACGAACTCGCCGACGTCGGCGCGGCGGCCTTGGTCATCGAACTGGTCCGCCGTTACCACCGCCCGCCGGATGCCCTGGTCCATGCCTGCGAGACCCGCGGGCTCCCCCTCGTGACCCTGGCCAAGGACGTCAACTTCCTTGAGGTCACCCAGGTCGTCCACGCTCTCATCCTCGGCAACCAGGCCGAGGAGATGCGTCGGACCCAGCGCATTCACGAGGCGTTCACCGCCCTCACCCTGCGCGGCGCTGTGCCCGAGGAGGTCATCCGTGCCGCCGCTGAGATGAGCGGCCACACCGTCGTACTGGAGAACCTGAGCCACCAGGCACTGATCTGCGCGCCCTGCGCAGGCACGGTCGAGGCAGCGCTCAGCGACTGGGAACGGCGCTCACGAGCGACACCTTCCGCCGGCCGCACATCCGTGTCCGAACCCGGCGGCTGGCTCGTGACATCCGTGGAGTACCAGGGCGAGAGCTGGGGCCGGGTGGTCATGCTGCCCGCTCCGTCGGGCCGGCCCACCCCCTCGGCATTCGGCCCGACGGCTGTGACCGTTCTGGAGAGAGCTGCGATGGCCCTCACCATCGCCCGCGTCATCCAGCCCGTGCCCTGGGAACGCACCGCACAGCGCAATCTCCTGCGCGACCTCGTCGGACAACGTCACCACTCTCCTGCGGACGCCGCGGCCCGGGTCGCCGCACTGGGTCTGCCCGCCAAGGACTGCGGCTTCATGGCCGTGCTCGCGGACTTCCCACAAGAGACGGACGCTACGAAAAGCGAGGCCCTCCTCTGCGAAGAGCTGAGGAAGCAGGGGACACAAGCCCTCGTCGGCGTTCTCGGCCCCACGCGCCTCGGCATCCTGCTGTCCCTGCGCCCCGGCCAGCCCTGCCCACCCGTGGTCGAACATCTGAGCCGCACCGTACTCGAGTTGGCGCCGGGGGCCACCGTCAGCGCAGGCGGTGAGGCGACGGACCTCTTCGATGTCGCCCGGTCCTTCCGCGAGGCGACCCGCGTCGCCGAAGCCACCGAGCCCGGCCGGCCGCTCCCGCCGGGACGCTCCTACCACAAGCCGTCCGACATCGGCTTGCGCCGCCTTCTCTTCGCGCTCAGGGAGGACATCCGGATCCAGGACTTCACCGAGCGCCGGCTCAGCCGGCTCCTCGACCATGATGCCCGCCACGGGACGGACTTGCTGACGACCTTGCGCCACTACCTTGACGCGGCAGGCAACAAGACCCTGGCAGCCCGCTCCGGCTCTCTGTCCCGCGAGACCGTCTACCAACGTCTGCGCAGCATCGAGCGGATACTCGACTGCGATCTTGAGTCCGGCGAACACCGCACCGAACTACACGTGGCACTCACAGCGTTCGACGTCCTACGAGCCAGGTGAGCCGGTAGGAATCAACAGGCCGACTGCGCTCCCGATGCGTGACCCAGGCATACAAAGGGGCACACTGCTGACCTCATGCGGAACGCGTTCGCGGGCATACGGCTGTGGAGAAGCGGGCGCGCCACGTCAGGGGCGTGACCGTTCGGAGTGGACGCCTGCCCAGCAGCAAGACAGACGTGAACATACGAGGAAGCCGGTCAGCTCGTCTCCGCACCTGTTCCAGGGCTCTCCCACGACCTGACGGCCTTTCAGCCCGTCGTCATTCGTGCGTCACGCCGCAAGAACCAACGGGCTCCGCCACTCCCCCGCACCCCTCCTCCTCAGACGAATACCCAGGTCACGCCACCTTCACCCGTTCCCGCCTCCCAAACCAGTCGAGCCGACGAAAGAAGACAGAAAACCGCAGGTCAAGATCCCTTTCCAGCGGGTTCCAGGATCGCGACGCACTCCACGTGGGAGGTCATCGGAAACACATCGCAGACCGGACCTTCGAGAGAAGCAGCAGGTCAGAGGCACTTTTATGGCCCTTCTGGCGAGCATTTCCACCCTCGGAGCGTCAGACGAGCGTCACGGACGACGGTCCGGCCCCGGTGGTGTTCAGCACGCAACGGCGTGCGCCGCGAACACTTGTGCAGTGGATCGGTATCGTCCCCCCGTGATGCGCCTGCTCCGGAGCACGGCTGCACGAGCGGAGGAGGACTGCCATGGCCGATCGCCTGCACGAGACCGTGTCGGACGGCGGATCGACGTCGGCGCCGCCGGGGGCTCATGGTCCGAGCGGGCGCGACGCGGTGCGCCTGGCGATCGTGATCGGGGCGCTCGGCGTGGTCTTCGGCGACATCGGCACGAGCCCGATCTACACCCTGCAGACCGTGTTCAACCCCGATGACCCGCACCCCGTGCCGGTCTCGACGCAGAACGTGTACGGCGTGGTCTCGCTGGTGTTCTGGTCGGTCATGATCATTGTCGGTTCGAGTTTGTCGTTGGCGACGCGTCGGGACAGCAGCCGACGGCCGCTCTCGTCGATCGCGACGCAATGATGGTGGGTCTTTCCTGCATCGATGCCGGCCCAGATCACGGTCATGTGGTGCCTCCGTGCGGTGTGCTGTTGGCGCTTCCCGACGGACGACCTCGCTGTGGATTCCTACTCAGCGATCACTCGCAATTACTAATGGGCAGCCGAGTCGTCGTGGGGCGCTGGGCGGCCAATCACTGAAAGCCACGAGCGGCAGAGCCTTTTGAACCACACCCGGCACCCCTGGGCGGGTCAACCATACGAGGGCTCACCACGTCCCGCAGAACAACGTAGGGAGCCCTTTCCAACCTGGCCGTTGGATTCGGCAGTTGGGCTGACAACGTGGTGAAGCCCCTGGTATCTACGCCGACAAGGGGAATTGCAGGGTCCCCGGCGGCCCCAACATGGCCACGCCTCGAGGCAGCGGCTACAACGAGGCTTCGCTGAGCGCCACGGGGACGGTCACCCTGTCGGCGGCGGGAAAAGTCCAGCTGCTGTGCAACAGTGAGAAGGTCCTTGCTGCGCCACAGGACCCCGCGGCCAACGTCATCCTCGTGGCCACCGGGGCCGGGCTTTTCGTCGATCAGGGAACCGGCGCGCAGTAGTCCCCAGGCGCCGCAGCCACACTCCCGTCACGCGGGCGCGGCGCTGCACCCGGAGGCCGACGCAGCAGGTGCAGACAGATGGCGGCGGCGACGACGGTGCGCCGATCGCCCGCCTCCAGGCGGGGGTCCATGTCGACGACGTACTGCTGCAACCCGATCCACGAGTCGATGGTGCTCACCGTGACCCGACCGAGAATCCCCTGGGTGGGCACTCCTTCCGGGGCGGTCTCGGTGACATGCCATTGGGTGAACGGCAGCCCGGGCCGGGAGAGGAAGAGGTGGCGCCCCTGGTCCGTCCGGAGACCGAGCTGGAGGGACTTGAAGAGTCCAGGGGCGCCCGCGTTGCCGACCTCCCGGTGCGCAGCGTCAGTGAAACGGAACTCTGCCGGCCCGGAGTGCTCGATGCGGACGATGACCTCGCCGGACGTGTGGGTGAGGACGTAGTGCGTATCGTCGGTGCAGGTGAGCGAGGCCAGCGTGGTCCCTCCCGGGTGAACACGGCCAGGGCGGGACCCAGGTATCTGCGCCACCGCGAGCGCTTCAGCTGCCCGACCACTACAAGAACGCCACCGACGAGTACGGCAACCACTACTCCGCCGGGCGCGAGCGCGACGTCCCCTGGGTGGCCATCATCCCGGTCGTCAACGCCATCCGCGTGCTGGAGCGCATGGTCGAACCCGGCGGTTGCTGTTCAGCCATGCCGTGCACGGCGCCATGGCCGGGCCCAGCATCGGCTCCCTGCGCTCACCCGCCCTGCGGACCCGGATCGAGGACTTCGTGACCTGGGCCTACGCCGAAGCCGCCCGCCACCACCTGCCCAGCGAAGTCATCCAGCCCAACCCGAACGGAGCGGTCGGCACGAGGCGCTTCCGCCGCACCCTGGCCTGGCACATCGCCCGCCGCCCAGGCGGGCTCGTCGCCCTCGCCATCCAGTACGGCCACATGCGCACCGCGCTGGTCTCCGAGGGCTACGCCGCGCGCAGCCGAGAAGGCATCCACGAACTGATCGACATCGAAACCGTCCGCGCCGTGGCCGACACCGTCGCCAACCTCAACGACGATCTGGAGGTTGGTGGCGGCATCTCCGGCCCGGCCGCCCGGCGCGCCATCAAGACCGCCGCCCGCGCCCCGCGCTTCGAGGGCACCTTCATCAACGCCACCACCGGGCGCCGCCTCCTCACCAACGACGACGCCCTCATCTACGACAACCTCCAGACGCTCCTGCTGTGCCACTACAAGCGCGAGCAGGCCCTGTGCCACCGCACCGGAGTTCGCGACTCCCCGCGGCTCGATCACTGCGTGTCCGGCTGCGGCCACATCGTCCGCACCGACACCACGCCGCCCAGCTTCGCGACCGCGCCGATGCGCTCGACAAACAGGCTGGTCACGTGCCCCAGCCGATCAGCGTGCGGCTGCGCGACCACACCGAGCGGCTGCGCGGCGCAGCCGACACCCGCGACCGCACCCGGATCACCCTGAAGGACACCACGACATGAACGGAGCCATCGACGAACGGGACCGCATCCGGGCCGCGATGGAGCGCACTCTGTTCGGCCGACCGGAGCACTCCAACGGGGCGCTGACCGTGGTGGCCCTCGCCACCGAGGCCGGCGTCCCCCGCAACGCCCTCACCCAGCGCCAGCTCAACCTGAAGAACGAGTTCTACGCCAAGGTCAAAGAGCGCGGACAACCCACGGACGCCGAGACCCAGCTCCGCAAACAGGTCGTACGGCTCAAGGAACTCCGCACGAAGGACAAAGCCGAGCTCGAACAACTCCGGGCCGATACCGAAGGGCTGGTGCGGGCTGTCAACCAACTGACATTGGAAAACCGGCAGCTGCGTGGACTGCTGTCGACTCCCGACCCGGCTGTCCGTGTCCT
This sequence comes from Streptomyces sp. NPDC005483, assembly GCF_040606035.1. Taxonomy (NCBI): domain Bacteria; kingdom Bacillati; phylum Actinomycetota; class Actinomycetes; order Kitasatosporales; family Streptomycetaceae; genus Streptomyces; species Streptomyces sp. NPDC005483. The sequence goes on along the minus strand of NZ_JBEXEA010000001.1, from coordinate 655,461 downwards.
TCCCGTCCAGTACATCCCGCCCCAGGCCAACTGACATTGAGACCAGGCGGGGTGGCGCGGCTGAAAGGCGACGGGTCAGGCCACCTGTTTGAGGGCAGGAACCAAAGACGGCCCCGCCCGCATTCGCCTACCGTTCCGAGCAGCTGGGCAGGATCGCCACCGCTAGGGCCGGCACTACGGCGAGGATCAGCCAGGGCACGGCAGGTGGCAGGTCCAGGTCGAGCAGGGAGCCGGTGACTGAGCTCCCGATGAGGACGATCAGGCCGGAGACGGAGGACAGCGCGCCGGTGTAGAGGCCGATGCGGCCGTCCTCGGCGAGGTCGGGCACCCAGGCGCGGGCGGCGGGGACGACCAGCATCTGGCCGAGGGTGAGCAGGACGACGTATCCGGCAGGGGGCAACAACCCGGCGACACCCGTCCAGCCGGCGGGCCGGGCGGCGGCCACGACCCCGAAGCCGGCCGCGATTAGCAGCAGCCCGGCGATCATTGAGCGGCGCAGGCCGAGCCGGTCACCTGCCCAGCGTGTGACGGGCAGTTGGGCGCAGACGACCAGCAGGGAGGACAAGGCGAACAGCCAGGACAGGGCTGCCTGGGAACCGGTCGCGCGCTGCACCTCGTCCGGCAGGGCGAGGTAGAGCTGGTTGTAGGCGAGCAGGTAGGTGCCGTAGGCGCAGCACAGGGCGAGGAAGCCGCGTTTGCGCAGCAGCAGGCGCGTGCCGCCCCGCTGCCGGGTGCGCACTCGGCCGGGGATGTGCTGCGGCATCAGCCATACATGTCCGGCGAGGACGAGGACGAAGACTGCGGCTCCGGCGAGGCAGGTGGTGCGGAAGTCGACGGCGAGCAGCAGGGCGCCGAGCAGCGGGCCGATGAAGGCACCGGCCTGTCCGGCCGCGCTCAGCAGAGCCAGCACCCGAGTGCGTGAACCGTGGCCCTCTTCCTCCCTGATCACCGCCTGCCGGGCCACTTCGGACTCCACTGCCGGTGAGAACAGTGCGGCGGCGAAGCCGATGAGGAGCACCGCGCCGATTACCGTCCAGGTCGTCTGCGCGTACCCCAGCCAGGCGAACCCGGCGATCCGCACCACGCAGCCGGTCAGCACGATCGGGCGTACGCCGTAGCGGTCGACGAGTGCGCCGCCGACCACGAAGAGGCCCTGCTGGCTGAAGGTCCTGAGACCCAGGACGAAGCCGACCAGCCACCCCGCCATGCCGAGCGCGGTGCCGAGGTGCTCGGCCAGGAACGGCAGGACGGCGAAGAAGCCGATGTTGAAGGTGAGTTGCGTCAGGATCAGCAGTCGCAAGAGCGGCGACAGATGCTGCCAGGTCCGCTCGCGTGAAGGCTTGGTCGTCCGGACGGTTCGGCGGGTCAGGGCGCGGGAGATGAGATCGGGCATGGTGGTGTCCGTCTGTTCCTGGGTGGTGTGAGTACGGGCGTACGCGATCTCTCCGGCACCGTCTGCGGTGTCCCGCTGGGATGGTCCGTGGGCGCTCCGGGGTGGGCCGACGCCCGCTCCCTCAGCCGCGGCCATCCGTGCTCCACCGGCCGCCGTGAACGCGAGCGCGCCGAGCAGGGCCCAGGACGACGGCCGGGGCGAGGACGGCCCAGGGGGTGCTACGCATACGGCTGGTTCTCGGCATCGTGGCGGGAGATCAAGAGATGGGTCCCGCAATGACCGTCAGCCATATGGCGATACCGAGGCCACTGCGCCGAGGCGGCCGGAGTGGCGGCTACCTGGTCTTGAACCGGTCCGGACGCACGAAGTCCAGCCCGTCGAACATCTGCTTGCCGAGCGCCTCGTGTGCGGCGATGTGGCCGTAGCCGGTCGCCATTTTGAAGCCCTTGCCGGAGAATCCGGTGGCGCAGTAGATGCCGCTGTTCTCGTCCAGCCAGCCGATGAGGGGATGCCTGTCCTCGGTGAAGAGCTCGGGGAAGGCGTCGGCGCGCGCGATGGTGGGGATCAGACCGGGGAAGAATTCGGTGACGATCTCGGTGACCTTCTCGATTTCTTCCTGGGTGAGTTCCCTGGGCACTGCGTCCGGGTCGGGGGTTGCCCGTGCGCGCCCGGTCGGCGGTCCGTCGACTGATGCCTTGACCGTCACACTGTCGACGGCGGGCGCGCCGTACATGGAGCGATCGTCGTACCACCGGCTGAAGACGGGGAAGTTCTCCGGCGAGAACTGCGTGCCGTCCTGGGCGATGAACCAGGTCAGGACGATCCGATGGGTTTCCGTGACGGCCTTGAGGTGGTCGGGCATGAGCCTTCGGGACCAGCCGCCCGAGGCGACGATGACCTTCTCGAACGTCCAGGTTCTGTCGCCCGAGGTGACGACCACACCGTGTTCGGTTTCGGTGATGCTGTCCACGGGTGTGTTCTGAAGGACTGTGGCGCCGTTCGCCTGGGCCGCCGCGACGGCGGCGCTGACGGCGCGGTCGGTGCGCAGAACGCCGGCGCGGGGGTCGTAGACGGCGCAGTCGTCGGGGCGGAGGTTGTGCTGAGGGTAGCGCTCCGCCAACTCCTCGCGGCTGAGGAGGCTGTGTTCGGCGCCGGTGACGCGGGTGGCCTCGAGGAGGCTGTTGATGTAGCTGCCGTTCGCCGTGCCGATGGACAGGCCCCCGGTAGGGGTGAGGATTTCCTGCCCTGTTTCTGCTTCGAGCTCGGCCCACAGGCCGCGGGAGCGTTCAATGACGGGGTAGTACTCGGGCTTCCCGAGGTAGACCATGCGGAACAGGCGGGTGTCCCCGCCCACGGCGCTGCGGCCGTGGGCCGGGGTGGCGGCCTCGAAGCCCACTACCGAGTCGGACAGCCGGGAGGACTGCCACAGGGCCATGCTTCCGATGCTGCCCAAGCCGATGACTGCGAGTTTTGCGTCCATGACAGCAGTTCCCTTTTCGTTCTATTCGTGAAGTCCGGCGAGGCGGCTGCCGAATCTGGCCAGGAGTGAGGTCTTGCTGGAAGCCCTGCGCTCTTCCCACTGGTCGGCGATACCGAAGAGCCGGTACATGGCGTGAACACCCAGCCAGCGAACGGGTTCCGGTTCCCACTTCCGCGCCCGGTAGCCCACCCAGGGAAGGGTGGTCCGTTCGGTTTCCTTCTCGAAGGCGAGCTCCACGAGCGTCCTGCCGCCGACGTAGGCTGCCGTGACACCGTGGCCCGCGTAGCCGGAGGACGATCCGATCCCCGCCGCCGAGTCCCAGAGCACGCCGCCGTTCCAGTCACGCGTGACGCCCAGGACTCCCGACCAGGCGTGGTCCACCTCGAAGGGGATGTCCGGGAAGAAGGTACTGAGCTTGTGCGAGATCAGGTCGATGGTGGACTGGGCGGTCGCACCGGCTCCCCCGGTGCCGGACCCGAACCGGTAGGGGATACCGCGGCCCCCCATGGCGATACGGCCGTCCGCCGTCCGCTGGGCGTAGATGAACGTGTGCGCGGAGTCGTTGAGGCACTGGGGACCGCTCCAGCCGATCTGCTGCCATGCTTCCTCAGGCAGGGGCTTGGTCACGATCATCGATGAATTGACCGGGATCAGGGTCCGGCTGCCCAACAGCTTTCCCGAATAGCCTTCGGTGCAGATGAACGTCTTCGCTGCGGTGACACGCCCGTTGGCCAGGGTGAGAGTCTTGCCCTCGACACTGTTCACCCGGCTGCCCTCGTAGATCCTGACCCCCATGGAGGTCAGGGTGCCGGCGAGGCCGTGGACGAGCTTCGCGGGGTGGATCCGCGCGCAGTGCTTGTAGAAGAGCCCGCCGTGGACGGTGGATATGTTGATCTGTGACTGGAACTCGTCCCGGTCGAGCAGCTGGATCTCGTCCTCGGTCAGCCCGTACTTCAGTTCGACATCACGTCTGGCCACCAGCCGGCCCAGCCCCGCCCGAGTGTGGGCGGCGACGAGCGCGCCACCCTTGTGCTGATCCGCATCGATGCCCTCGGCCTGGAGGATGTCCAGGACCGCGTCGACGCCGGCGACGAATTCCTGCTGCAGTGCCCGGCTCGCTGCGAGTCCTCCGCCGGCGCGGGCGAAGGCGGCACGGTTGCCCGGAGGCATCGCCGAGAGCCAGCCGCCGTTGCGCCCTGACGCGCCGTAGCCCACCTGTTCGGCCTCAAAAACGGCGACGGAGAGGGACGGTTCGAGCTTCTTGGCGAAGTACGCCGCCCAGAGGCCGGTGTAGCCGCCGCCGACAATGGCCACGTCGACGGAGTCCTGGCCGGTGAAGCGGGGGAACGAGGGCTTCTTGTCGGCCAGTTGGGCCACCCAGAAGCCGAGCTCTCCGTTTCGAGGGGATGCTGCAAAAGCGTTCATAATGAGTCTTTCTTTTCTGCGTCCGGGAACCGTGTGGGCCGGTGCTGGAAGGCGGTGTGACCGCCGCCGACGGGAAGGGCCGGAACGACGGGCTCAGCGACCTCGATCAGGACCTTCAGCCACCCGGCGTCGCCCCCCGTTGCATTGGCGAGGGCGCTGATGGCCGCGACGTTGTCGACGCCGACCCGCAGACGGGTCGTCTCGACCAGGCACCGGATCCGCGGCCCTTATCGTTCCCCGCGGGCCGGATCGGGTGGGCGATGAAGATGCCGTCGAATCCGGCCTCGGCGAAGACCTCGGCCTCACCCACGTTGCCCACGGTGATTCCGTTGGTCTCCGCCTTGACCTGGCGCCGACCGATCTCAACGCATTTGTGCGTCTTGACGTGCGGCCTGACGTCGAGGCTGTGCTCGGCGGCGAAGCCCTGAATACGGTCGATGCCGTCCCGCATCACGTGGGCCGGCACGATCGGCGCCGCAGTGTCGATGCGCTCGACGAGGGCGCCGAGTGCCTGTCGGAGCCGGTTCACAGTTGTACTGCCCGTGATCGGTTCGCCGCTACACCGCAGTGCAGACCATCTGTATCTCCACCGGGGTGTTGAGGGGCAGTCCCGCGACACCGATCGCGGTCCGGGCATGCCGTCCGTTCTCGCCCAGCACCTCGATGAGCAGTTCACTGGCTGCGTTGGCGACCTGCGACTGCAGAGCGAAGTCCGGCGTGCTGGCCACGAAGACGAGCATCTGCGCTATCCGGACCCGGTCCAGATCACCCACCGCCTGCACAGCGGCGGCCAGGCAGTTGAGCGCGGCATGGCGCGCGAGCTCCTTCGCTCCCTCCAGCTCCACGTCCCGGCCGACAACGCCCTGCCCCAGCAGCTCACCGTCCTTGAAAGGCAGTTGGCCGGAGATGTGGATGCTGGAGCCCACCGCCCGGTGGTGCACGAAGTACGCGTTACCTGCGAGGTCGGGCAGCTCCAGTCCGAGGTTCTGGAGCCTTTCCGAAGCCGAGTCACCCTTGACGGTTTGAGGCAGGGGCTGACTCATGCCGCCACCGCCTTGCTGAGGATCATTTTCCAGTTCTCGCTCGGGTGTCAGGGGCGGGGCAGGCCGAAGAGGACGGGAAGGTCGGCGATGTCGGTGATCCGCTCGTAGCCGAGCCAGTGCTCGTCGTGCTCGAAGCCGCGGTCGACGTACACCTTGTTCTCGATGCCCATGATGGCCGCGGGGCGGTGGTCGTACATCGGGCTCGCGGAGACGTGCACGATCTCGTCGGGTGTCACGCCGAGCTTGTCGAACATGTACTCGAACGCACTGAGTCGCGGCTTGTAGACGCCCATCTCCTCGGCGCTGATGACGACCTCGAAGGGGGCCTTGAGGTTCTCCGAGAGGCGCTGGGCGTGCGCGGTGTCGCTGTTGGTGATGATGACCAGCGGGACCGCCTCGGCCAGGCGGTTCAGCGCCTCGGTGACACCGGGGTACGGGCCCCAGGTGGGGACGATCTCGTACACCGCCCGCGCGTCGTCCTCGCGGTACTCGAGACCGACCTTGCGCGAGGCGCGTTCCATGGAGCGCGCGACGATCTGGTGGAACGGCTGGTACGCGCCCGTGCACTCGTCGATCCGGTACGCCTTGCAGATCCGCAGGTACTCGTCGGCGACCTCGGCCGGCAGCCGGTCGCCCAGGACCTCACGCATCGTGTCGTTGATGCGGAACTTGATCAGCGTTCCGTTCATGTCGAACGTCACGAACTTGGGCTTGACATCGAATCCCATGATTCCTCCTAGTGCTTCAGCGGAGCAGCTTGAGCCGCGATGGACGATTGTCGACCAGCGCTGTCGATTGTCGACCATGTTGGTCTCGACTGTCAACGAGTTTGGGCAGCCGACGTCCCCTATGGCCATCGGAAGCTCCGCCTCGGCGGGGGCGGCTTCGGGTCGCCGGCGCCACATCGGCGCGGCGGAGGGTGTGAACACGGGTCTGCAAGGCTGAGGCGAACGCCGATCAATGGCCCTTCGCGACGCTTGAGGAGGCTGCGGAGACCCGGGCGTGCGTACGGCGCAGACGCGTTCGGAGGGCATTCTGGCGCGCATCGCCCATGGCGCGCTCACCAGGAACGCGCCACCACCCACCCTGCCGCCACCCGCATCCTTGGCGCACCGACCGGTGCCTCTACTCCCGGTGCTGCCGCGACAGGGCTGGGGTCGCAGCGTGGACTGGTACCCCGGCCAGGCCGGTTCGGGTTCAGTGTGGGACGCGGAGGTAGTCTCCGGCTCCCGCCCTTCCATGGCGCAACGGAGTCTGTGAATCGTCCACGACGCCGTAGCGCGAGTTCTGCCGGACCCGCTTCCAACTGCGACCCGGTCGACCACTCCGGCTCCCGGCAGGGCCGCCCCGTCCGGTACCGCCCCAAGCGCGCCGCGCCTGCAGGGTCGGCTTCACTCTGCTGCACATCAAAAGCACCCGTGGCAGGACCAGCATGGTCCGACCATCAAAAGGCCCCCAAGGCGCCGACCTGTCCTGTGTGTCAGGGGAGCGTGCTCAGAAACCAAGTTGATTGTCGATGCAAGATCAGTGGAGGTATAGTCGACAAAAGAATGGTCGACAACGACCAAGGGAGGCACTTCGGAGTGGATCACAAGTTCGAGTGGCAGGAGCAGCGGATGACGACGCCGGACGGCGTCTACCGCACACTGCGTGCCGCCATCCTCGACGGGACCGTACCTCCTGGTGGCCAGCTGCGCGAGGCGCACATCGCCGCTGATCTCGGGATCAGCCGGTCCCCGCTGCGCGAGGCGCTGACCAAGCTGGAGGAGGAGGGGCTCGTCGTCAAGATCCCCTACCGTGGGGCGTTCGTCGTAGAGGTGAGCGCTCGCGAGGTCGCCGAGATCGACTCGGTCCGGCTGCGTGTCGAGCCGTTCGCCGCCGAGCTCTCGGCCGAAGCACTGCGCGGTCCCGAGCGGCCTCAGTTGCTGCAAACCGTCGAGGATCTCCGCCGGGCGATGGAGAAGGACGACATCCCAGCCAGCATCGACGCGCACCTTCGCTTCCACAGGCTCTTCTACGAGCTCTCGGGGCACGGCGTCCTGCAGAGTCTCTGGAACGGCTGGGAGACCAAGCTGCGCCTCCACCTCAGCGTCGATCACCGCACCTACAGCGACAACCCGCAGCAACTGGTCATCGAGCACGAGAGATTGGCCAAGGTTGCCCTGGAAGGCGACACCGACGCGTTCCACCAGGAACTGGCTGCCCATTTCCCCAAGGGGCTGGGAGCCCATACGGAAGACCCAGGGGAGCGTACGTCCCAGCACATGTGAGGCCACGCTGCCTGCGTGGTCCATGCCCTCTTGCCACCGTGACCTCGTAGACCAATGCCAGGAAGCCAAGGATCGAGCCCGCAGTATCTACGTGTTCGTGACCTTGAAGGGGCCGGTTCCGGTGCCGATCGGACTGACGGTGCCGTCCTTCGCGTACGCCTTCTTGGAGAGGATGGCCAGCGCGGGCTCGCCAGCCGCAGCAGGAGCACCGGGTCGGTGGCCTCGGTGCGGATGGTGTCGGCGTCGTCGGCCTTCGCGGTGAGGGTTACGCCGCTGAGGACGCGGGGCTTGGGTGTAGCGGCGTCTGTGTGGTCGAGCGCGTTGACCACGGAGTCGTCGGTGACCGGCGTGCCGTCCTGGAAGGTGGCCTTGGGCAGCTCGAAGGTCCAGGTGGTGGGGTTGTTCTGCTTCCAGGACTTCGCCGGCGCGGGGGCTGCGGCCCCGTTCTTCTCCAGGGCGGTGAGCCCTTCGACGACGGCGAGCTTGCCCAGCAGGGTCGCGTCATCGCTGTACGGCGACAGGGCCTGCACCGGCGGCCTCGCGAGCGTGACCCTCAGCTGACCGGCCGACCCGCCTTCCGGCTCCGAACCGGATCCTTCTCCACCGGAGACGAAACAGCCGGCCAGCAGCGGAGTGAGGGCCAACGTCAGCAGGAGACCGCGGGAGGTCGTTGCATGGGAGCCCTGTCATGCGAGATGGGTTGGCATGAGCCCGTGCGCGCGCAGAGAGGGCAGGGCTGCTCGCTCGGCATATAGGCCCTGTAGTCCTAGCTCAGACATCAGGGAGCAAGTAACCCGCCGGTAGGTTCCGGCGCTATCGCTGAGCTGGGACGACTCCGCCAACAGATCGGCGTTGCGTGACGTCAGCGCGTCGCACCCGCCGGTACGGCCCGCTTTCCCGATGCCTTCGCGTGACGGTACTGCTGGTGCCGACGCCGGTAAGCACGGTCTCGACAACGGGCAGGCGTCCCGGCGCCGGGACCCCGCCGCGTAGGTCATGCGTCCGCACACGGGGCACGTCAGCCGCCGCAGCAGGCGTTTGTTGTCGGTGGCCACCGCCTTCAGGAACAGTCGGCCGAGCGCTCCGATCCGCTCTGTGACCTGTCGGTCCCTGTACGCCTGGGCCCGGCAAGCAGGGCCGCAGTACAGGCGCCGCCGTGTCGAACCCTTGGGTAGCACAGCGCCGCAGACGCAGCAGTACCGACGGCGGGCCATGCCTCCAGGATCGCTCGTGTGGACGGCTTGGAGGAACCGCCGACGGATACTTACCGCTTCCGCCGGGCGGCGGGGTCGCGCTCGGCGACATGCTGGGCGACGGCATCGACACCGGGACGCGCGTACCGCTCCAGGGAGCGGACGGAGGCATGGCGGGAGCGGGCCAGCAGCATCGGCGTGGAGGTGCCGCCCTCGGCGTCGTGCGCCAAGGCACTGTGGCGTAGCCGGTGGAGTGTCCAGCCATCCAGGTCCTCGATGTTCTCCGGCGAGGCCAGCGGGTTGGCCAACAGCCGGGTGTCCTCCTCGAAGATCTCTTCGGCCCGGCGGTAGGAGAGCCGGGCCCTGCCGGTCTCCGGGCGCACGTCGAGCGTCGGTGTTCCGGCGGGTGATCGGCTCGAGGGCGTTGAGCTGGAGCTGTCCGGCCTCGGTGGCCATCGTCGTTGCCGATCACTTCGAAGGCGATTTGGACGACCACCTCGGGGATCACCGGGTTGACCTTGCCGGGGCATGATAGACGGACCGGCCTGCACCGGAGGCAGGTTGATCTCGCCCAGGCCCGGCGCGGCCCGGAGGACAGCAGGCGCAGGTCGTTGCAGCTCTTGGACAACTTGACGGCGATCCGCTTGAGCACAACGGACATCTCCACGAACGCCCAGCGGTCCTGGGTCGCCTCGACCAAGTAGGCGGCGGTGACCAACTGGAGCCCGGTGATCTAGGCGAGGTGACAGCGGGCCAACTCCGCGTATCCGGCGGGAGCGTTGAGGCCGGTACCGATGGTCGTGGCACCCAAGTCGATCTCCTGGATCAACTCCACCGCTTCCGCGAGGCTACGGTCCTCCTCGATCATGACGGCGAACGCGGAGAACTCCTGGCCGAGGGTCTTGGGCACCGCGCCCTGGAGACGGGTGCGGCCCATTTTGAACACGGCGCGGAACTCGACGGCCCTTGCGGCGAAGGCATCCTGCAGGATGGCCATCGGCGCCGCGGGCGTCGCGCGTCGGCATCACCTCACGGTCACGTAGATCTTGCGCACGGTTTCGATGGTCTTCCACACGCCGACGAAGCCCGGTTTCATGACAAAGCTGTCGCCCGCCTTGTAGACCACCGGCTCGCCACCTTCCGGCGTGAGTTCGACGATGCCGGCGAGGATGTGGCAGAACTCGAAGGTCTCGCCCTTGATCGAGCGCATCTCGCCGGGCGTCGTCTCCCAGACTCCCGTATGGATCGTCTCCCCGCGTGCGACGTCTTGGGCCCAGGTCCTGAACATGGGGTCGCCGGAAATCAGGCGCTCCGGGAGCGGTCCGGACTCGTGCGGCGTGAAGGAGGGACGGGTGTCGATGGTCTTCAGGAACGACATGTTCTCTTTTCCAATGGCTCGGGAAACCCGTGTTCGGGCTCGGGAAATCGATGGCCGCCCACCCGTGCCCGGCGACGTGGAAACCGGGCACGGGTGGGGCCCTTCGCGGTGCGTGCTGCGGCGCGGTCAGGGCATGACCGCCGTCAACTCACGGGCACCGCGAGGTACTGGTAGTCCAGGAACTCGTCGATCCCCACCCGGCCGCCCTCGCGGCCGAGGCCGGACTGCTTGACGCCGCCGAAGGGTGCGGCCGGGTTGGAGACGAGGCCGGTGTTGAGGCCGACCATGCCGACCTCCAGGCGTTCGCTGACGCGCAGGGCGCGGTCCAGACCCTCGGTGAAGACGTACCCGACCAGGCCCCAGGGGGTGTCGTTGGCGCGCCGGATCACCTCGTCCTCGTCGTCGAAGGTAAGGATCGCGGCGACGGGGCCGAAGATCTCCGTGTCCATGAGGCGGCTGTCGGGAGACACGTCGGTGAGCACGGTCGGCGGGTAGAAGCAGCCCGGGCCCTCCGGCGTACGGCCCCCGACGAGGACGCGGGCACCGCGCTCGACCGCGTCGGCGACCAGTTCCTCGACCTTGGCGCGGCCGGTCCTGTCGATCAGCGGTCCGACGTCGACGCCGTCCCGGGTGCCGGGGCCCACCACGAGCGCGCCCATGCGCTCGGCCAGCCGCCGCCCGAACTCCTCCGCCACCGACCGGTGGACGAAGAAGCGGTTGGCGGCCGTGCACGCCTCGCCCATGTTGCGCATCTTGGCGATCATCGCGGCGTCCACGGCCGTGTCCAGGTCGGCGTCGTCGAAGACGATGAACGGCGCGTTGCCGCCCAGCTCCATCGAGGTCCGTACGACCGCCTGGGCGCTCTGGGCGAGCAGCAGCTGCCCGACGGCCGTGGAGCCGGTGAAGGAGAGCTTGCGAATCCGCCCGCCGCGCAGGAGCGGTTCGCACACCTCCCCCGCACGGGAGGTGGTGACGACGTTCAGCACGCCGTCGGGCAGCCCGGCCTCCTTGAGGATCGCGGCGAGGGCAAGGCTGGAGAGCGGGGTCTGCGGGGCCGGCTTGAGCACCATGGTGCAGCCGGCCGCGACCGCCGGGCCGATCTTGCGGGTGCCCATGGCCAGCGGGAAGTTCCACGGGGTGATCAGCAGACAGGGACCGACCGGGCGGCGGGAGAGCAGCATGCGGTTGCGGCCGTCCGGCAGGGTGGCGTGGCCGCCGTCGATGCGGACGGCTTCCTCGGAGAACCAGCGGAAGAACTCGGCCGCGTAGGCCACCTCTCCCCTGGCCTCCGCGAGCGGCTTGCCCATCTCGGACGTCATCAGGTGGGCGAGCTCGTCCGTGCGCTCGACGATGATCTCGTAGGCGCGGCGCAGGATCTCACTGCGCACGCGGGGTGCCGTGCGGGCCCACTTCTCCTGCGCCTGCACGGCCGCTTCCTCGGCGAGCTTCGCCTCCTTGGCGCCGGCGTCGGCGACGTGGCAGAGGACCTCACCGGTGGCGGGGTCGTCCACGGGCATGGTGGCGCCGTCCGCGGCGTCTACAAAGGAGCCGCCGATGAACAGTTGCGTGGGTGTGTCGGTCATGAGGTCTCTCCGGATCGGTGGGCGGCGGGGTCGAGCAGTTCGGCCAGGTGCAGGGCGCGGATGCCCTGGTCACCGGCGAGGTGGTCGATCTGGGTGGCGCAGCTGAAGCCGTCGGCCACGACCACGGCGGGCTCGTCCTGGTCGATGGCGTCGAGGCGTGGCTTCAGTGCCAGGTCGGCGACGGCCATCGAGGTGTCGTAGTGCTCTGCCTCGAAGCCGAAGTTGCCGGCGAGTCCGCAGCAGCCTTCGGCCTCGTCGACCTTGGTCACGCCGAGGCGGCTGAGGAGGTCGCGGGGATGGCGGCCCTTGAACGTGGCGTACTCGTGGCAGTGGGTCTGGAGTACGACGTTGTCCGGCAGCTCGGGAGGCGTCCAGCCGGGCGCGGCGAGGTCAGTGAGGGCTCCGGTGAGGGTGTGGACGCGGGCCGCGACGCGCCGGGCGGCGTCGGTGCCGAGGAGTTCGGGCACGTCCCGCTTGAGCGCAGCGGCGCAGCTGGGTTCGGCCACGACGACGGGCCGGTCGTCGCCGTTGTCCAGGCGGGCGACGGTACGGGCCATGACGCGGCGCGCGGTGGACAGTTGCCCGGTGCTGACCCAGGTCAGACCGCAGCACAGGTCGTCCCGCGGCGTGCAGGGGAGGCCGGCGTCGGCGAGGACGCGGCTCACCGATTCCGCCACCTCGGGGCGGAAGGCTCGGGTGAAGCTGTCGACGAAGAGCACGGCCTTCGCCGGTTCACCGGTCCTCGCCGTACGCAGGGCCCGGCGCAACGCCTGCCGGGAGGCGAAGGCCGGGATCCGGCGCTCGGTGGTCACGCCGCCGAGGCGGGCGAGCAGCTTGCCGACCGGACCGCGCAGCAGTGCGTTGACCGGGCGGGCGACGTATCCGACGAGTGCGGAGGTCAGGGGCAGCCATCCGAGCGAGTAGTGGGAGCGGGGCCGGAGCCTGCCCTTGTAGTGGTGGTGCAGGAACTCCGCCTTGTACGTGGCCATGTCCACGCCGACCGGGCAGTCGCTGGAACAGGCCTTGCAGGACAGGCACAGGTCGAGGGCGTCACGGACCTCCGTGGAGCGCCAGCCGTCCTGGACGGTTCCGCCGCGCACCATCTCCTGGAGCAGACGAGCCCGGCCCCGCGTCGAGTCGTTCTCCTCTCCCGTGGCCCGGTAGCTGGGACACATCACGCCGCCCGCGTCGCTGCGGCAGCGGCCGACACCGACGCAGCGGCGTACCGCGCCCGCGAAGCCGTCCTCGTCATGGGGGAAGGAGAAGAGGGTCTCGACGGGCAGCACGTCGGCGGGCGTGTGCAGCGCCAGATCGGCGTCGAGCCGGGCCGGTGCCACGATGATGCCCGGGTTGAGCAGCCCCTCGGGGTCGAAGATCTCCTTGAACGCGGCGAACGCGCGGATCAGCTGGTGGCTGTACATGACCTCCAGCAGCTCGCCCCGGGCCCGGCCGTCGCCGTGCTCGCCCGACAGGCTGCCGCCGTGCTCCACAACCAGGGCCGCAGCTTCCGACAGGAACCGGCGAGTGGCGGCCCGGCCGATGTCCGTGGCGAGGTCGAAGTCGATGCGCACGTGCACGCAGCCGGCGCCGAAGTGCCCGTACAGCACGCCGGTCAGGCCGTGCGCGGCCAGCAGCTTGCGGAAGTCCCGCAGGTAGGGGGCCAGGTTCTCCGGCGCGACGGCCGCGTCCTCCCAACCGGGCCAGGACGCCGAGCCGTCGACGAGTCGGGCGGCCAGTCCTGCCCCGTCCTCGCGGACCCGCCACAGCGAGCGCCGTTCGGCCGGGCTGTGCACGACCCGCCCGCCGGTCAGCCGGCCCTGCGCCTCAAGCACGTCCAGCAGTTCGTCGGCGCGGGCATCGACAGTCGCCTGGTCGTCGCCGTCGAGTTCGACGTACAGCCAGGCACGGCCCTCGGGCAACCCGGTGACGGAGTCCGGACCACGCCGGGCGCGCATGGTGGCGACGATCGCCTCGTCCATGCCCTCCACGGCGGTGGGGTTCCAGCGCAGGATCTCGGGCACGTCCTCCGCGGCGTCGACCACGTCGTCGTAGCCGAGCGTCAACAAGGTGGAAGCCTGCGCGGTCGCCACCAGGCGGACCGTCGCTGCGGTGACGACCGCACAGGAGCCCTCGGTGCCCACCATGGCACGTGCCATGTCGAAGCCGTGCTCGGGCAGCAGGTGGTGCAGCTGGTAGCCGGAGACCTGGCGCGGTACCCGGCCCAGTTCGGTACGGATCGACGCCAGGTTGGCGTCGATCAGGCGGCGTACGTCCGTTTCGAGGCGGGCGACCCGCCGGACGGCGTCCGTGTCGTCCGGATCGGCCGCGCGCAGGCCGGTACGGTCGGCGACGGCCCGCACTCCGTCGGCCGTCACGATCTCCAGCGCCTCGATGTGCCCGCTGGTACGCCCGTGCCGCACCGACCGGTTCCCGCACGCGTCGTTGCCGATCATGCCGCCGAGGGTGCACCGGCTGTGTGAGGACGGGTCGGGCCCGAAGGTGAGCCCGTGCAGGGCGGTCGCGCTGCCCAGCGCGTCCAGGATCACTCCGGCCTCGACGCGCGCCGTGTGCGCCACCGGGTCGATGTCCAGGATCCGGTTCATGTACCGGGAGAAGTCCAGGACGACACCGGGCCCGACGGCGTTGCCCGCCATGCTGGTGCCGCCGCCTCGCGCGGTGACGGGGACGTGCGTCTCGCGGCAGGCCCGCAGCACCGCGACGACGTCGTCGGCACTGCGGGGGAAGACCACGGCCCTCGGCGGGACCCGGTAGTTGGAGGCGTCGTAGGCGTAGAGGCCGGTGGATCCGGGGCCGGTCTCCACTCGCAGGCCGGGCGCGGTCTCGGCGAGCCGCGCGGCCAGCGGCTCCAGGGCCGTGGTGGTGTTCGTCATCGCCGTGCCGCTCCCGATGTGCCGGCCTCGACCGCGGTCGCCCATGCCTGGAGGCCCTCGTCCACCGCCGTCTTGTCGATGGCCCGTTGGATCGGCGTCCCGTTCATGTCGAACGTGACGAACTTCGGCTTGCTCTCGAACTCCATGGGTCTCTCCAGTTGCCGATCGGTCAGGCTGTCACAGGCGGTTTTTCGCGACCTCGGCGAAGGTCTCCAGGAATCGGGTCACATCGGCGGAGTCGAAGGCCAGCGGCGGGCGGATCTTCAGGGTGTTCGCCGACTTGCCCGTGCCGTTGATGAGGATCCGGCGATCGCGCATGTCGTTGATGAGGTCTTCGGTCAGCAGGCGGTCCGGCTCAAGAGTTTCGCGGTCCTTCACGATCTCCACGCCGACGTACAGACCGGCGCCGCGGACTTCGGCGACGTAAGGGGAGGCCTTGGTGATCTCCCGCAGTCCCGCGCGCAGGGCGTTGCCGCTTTCCAGGACGCGCTGCTGCACGTTCTCCCTCTCGAGCACGTCCAGCACCGCAGCGCCGGCCGCCACGGGGATCGAGCTGCCGCCGAAGGTGTTGAAGTAGCGGACGTTTCGTCCGAACTCCTCGCTGACCTCGGGGCGGAAGACCACACCCGAGATCGGCATTCCGTTACCCATCGGCTTGCCCATGGTGACGATGTCCGGCAGGACGCCGTGACGGGTGAAGCCCCACATCGACTCCCCGAGCCTGGCGAATCCGGACTGGACCTCGTCCGCGATGTAGACGCCGCCGGCCGCGTGCACCTCCTCCACCACGCCCGGCATGTAGTCGACGGGGTCGGTGAAGATACCGTCGCTGGTGTAGGCGCAGTCGGTGATCAGGGCGGCGAGCCGGTAGCCGTGGCGCTCCAGGTCGGCGATGGCGCCGCGTACCTGCTGCCGCATGTGCTCGGCGAGCGTGGTGCCCGGCGCGGCGAGGCGCGGGTCCGGCGGATCGATGAGCCGGACGTTCGGGCCCAGCGGTGATCCGGCGCCCAGGTGCGGCGAGAAGCTCGCCACCTCCCGAGTGATGCCGTGGTAGGCCCAGCGGGTGACGATGATGCCCTCGCCGCCCGTGTGGAACCTCGCCACCCGCACCGCCAGGTCGTTCGCCTCCGACCCGCTGCACGCGATGCTCAGCTTCGACAGCTCCTCGGGGAAGGTCGCGAGCAGCCGCTCCGCGTAGTCGACCAGGGCTTCCTGGACGTAGCGCGTGTTGGTGTTGACCGCCGTCATCTGGCGGGCGACGGCCTCGGCCACGTGGGGGTGGGCGTGTCCGACGCAGGGGACGTTGTTGTAGGCGTCGAGGTAGTCGTTGCCGTCACGGTCGATCAGGTGGGCCCCGTGACCGGAGACGAACTCGACCGGCTCCTTGTAGATAAGTGTGTAGCCAGGGCCCAGGACCTTGTTCCGGCGTTGGATGGTCTCTCGGAGGTGCTCGGGGAGCTCGCCCAGTACCCCGGGGTCGAACCGGTTGGGGTAGTGGGCTATCGCCCGACTCAGCGTCGAAGTCATCGGCAGGCACACCTTCAGTCTCGTTCCGGGGTTGCTCGCTGCATTGGCTCGAATCATTGTCGATTGTCGACGATAAGACCATTGTCGACAACTGTCAACAGGCCCGAACTTCCCTCAGGCCACTCTGCGGAACCCTCGAAAAGGGCCTGACCCACGCGCCGCGCGTGCACAGCGGACGGCACTGGCAGGAGAGAGCAGCGACATGAAGTTCACCCCCTACGGGCGCGACACCGCTCCCCAGGGTCCGGACTGACCCACGTCAGGTCGGCTCCCTCACGCCGGTGACCGACCGCCGGAGTTCGTCCCGCAGCGCGGCGCAGCGCCGTCGCTGACGCACTGCTCGATCACGGTCAGGCACGCAGACAGTCAGCGGCGGGCGATGGTGTTGGCGACTCGGCTGCCGTGATCCTGGCGCACGACGTGAAGGCAGACGTCGACGCCAGAGGCGGCTCCGGCCGAGGTAGCCCCGCAGCACCCTCGACCAGTGGTCGAGGGTGCTGCGGGAAGGCCACGGCCCACGCGCAGTAGAGGGCAGTCGAAGGCGTCGTAGCTGCAAGGAGCCCGTCGATCCCGGGCCGCTCTCCGCCCGTAGCGGGAGCGAGTAGGCGGGACGCACAACCAGTGATGCGAGGGGGCATCATACGTCCACCGCCCATCTGCACAGCATCTCTGTCGCACGCCTACTTGATGAGGTCCTTGAACTTGTAGTAACCGCCCGCGAAGGGTAGGAACCAGGGCGGGCCGAAGTGGCCCGGGATCCGCCGGAAGGGCAGATCGCGCCATGGGTTGGCGTCGAGGTTGCCGTTCATGTACTCGGCCATCTGCTGGCCCATGTGGGTGGCCATCTGCACGCCGTGGCCGGAGTAGCCGAGCGAGTAGAACAGCCCGTTCTGCTCGCCGGCGTGCACCATGCGGTCCATGCTCATGTCGACCAGGCCGCCCCAGCAGTAGTCGACGCGCGTGTTCGTGAGCTGCGGGAAGATCTCGGTCATCGCCTTGTGCAGGATGCGCCCGCTCTTCGCGTCCGACTGCTGGTCGGACATGGCGAACCGGGCGCGGCCGCCGAACAGCAGCCGGTGGTCCGGGGTGATCCGGAAGTAGTTCAGCAGGTTCAGGGTGTTCGACACCATCCGCCGGTTGGGCAGCAGTGTGTCGCAGACGTCCTTGCCCAGCGGTTCGGTGACGATGATGAAGCTGCCGACGGGCGCGATCCTGACCTGATGCCAGCGCAACGGCCTGCTGGTGTGACCGCTGGTCGCGACGAGCACCTGGTCGGCCCGGACGGTTCCGCGCGCAGTGACCAGCTTGTGGCGTGTGCCGTCGAGTCGGCTGATCTTCTCGACCGGTGCGTTCTCGTGAAGGGTGACGCCGATCCGCGCGGCGGCCTCGGCAAGCCCCTTGGTGAACTTGCCGACGTGCAGCCCGGCGCTCTTGGCGTCGACCATTCCGCCGTGGAAGCGGTCGGAGCCGATCTCGGAGTGGATCTCGCTCTGGGGGATCAGCCGGGTATCGATCCCGAGTCGGCCGGACATGATCTCGTGGGTCTTGCGCAGGCCTTCGACGTGGGCCGGTTTGGACGCCAGGACCAGCTTGCCCGTGCGGGCGAAGTCGCAGTCGATCCCCTCTTCGGCGACGAGCTTCTCGATCGTGTCGACCGCGTCGTGGTACGTCATCAGGTACGCCTTGGCGGTCTCGAATCCGTAGCGGGCAACCGCATGCCGGAACCCGATCGACAGGCCCGTGGTGGCCATGCCGCCGTTGCGGCCGGATGCGCCGAATCCGACCGTGTCCTTCTCGAAGACGTGCACGTTGGCGCCCTTGCGGGCCAGGTGCAGTGCCGTCGAGAGGCCGGTCAGGCCGGCACCGATGATCGCCACGTCGACATTCCCCCCGATCTCGGTCCGGGACCGGTCCGGACCCTGGGGAGCGGTGTCGAGCCAGTAGGGGGTGAACTTCATGTCGCTGCATCTCTCCTGCCAGTGCCGTCCGCTGTGCACGCGCGGCGCGTGGGTCAGGCCCTTCGAGGCTTCCGCAGAGTGAGGGAAGTTCGGGCCTGTTGACAGTTGTCGACAATACTCTTATCGTCGACAATCGACAAGCTGCAGGGCCTGGCTCCTTCGATAGGGACTGACCGTGAACACCTCACCAGCTAAGAACCATGCTCAGCGGCTCCTCGAGGAGAGCGGCCTGACGTCGTCCCACGAGCCCATCGACGTGCTGCTGGTGAGCATGCTCCTTGAGGAGCACTACCGCGTCACCGGGCGCTTGGGGCGACTGGCGACCGAGAAGGACGACACATTCAGACTCAGGACCGACTCGAGCAGCTACCTCGTGAAGGTCTCACCACCTGACGAGGTGGAGGCGGTTGTCGCCTTCCAGACCGCAGCGATGCGCTACCTCGAAACCGCCGCCGCGCACTTGCCCGTCCAGCGGGTGAAGCTGACCGCCGACGGAGACGACCATGTCACGATCAGGCTGAGCGACGGCAGGACGCGCATCCTGCGGGTGTTCGACTTCATCGAAGGCCAGGTCCTGGCCGATGCGAACCCGGATGCGGAGCGGCTCGCCAGGGCGGGCGAGATGCTGGGGCTGATCGACGTGGCGCTCAGGCCGTTCACGCACCCGGCGGACCGCCGAGGTCTGGCATGGGACATTCGGCATTTCCACCAGATGACCGAACTGGTCGAGCACACGCCGAGCCCCGAGCACCGTCAGTTGGCCCAAGCGGTCTTCCGGCTCTTCGACGAAAACGTCGTCCCGAGGCTGAGTGATCTCGAAACGCAGGTGATCCACGGTGACTTCAGCCCTTACAACATCGTGGTGGACCCAGAGAGGAGCGATCACTTCGTCACCGGTGTCATCGACTTCGGCGACACGGTGCGCAGTGCGGTGATCTTCGACCCCGCCGTTCCCATGGCGAACCTGCTCGGCAGGACGCCGGATCATCCCTGGCGGGACGCCTGCGCCTTCGCCGCGGGCTACCAACGAAAGCGCCCGATCCGGGCCTCGGAACTCCCGCTGCTCCCGGTTGCCGCGTTGGCGCGGCTCACACTGCGTGCGCTGATCACGAACTGGCGCGCGGAGCGCGCACCCGAACGGCGCGAGTACCTCCTCGATCACGCCAAGGACGACTGGATCAACATCGAGCGTTCCTTGACCGTGAATCTGGACGACGTCGTCGCGCATCTCAGTGAAGCCCGTCATGGGCGTTCCTGAAAAGCCAGTCCCGACCACGGCAGTTACTCGCAGGATGAAGACAGGAGCATCCTCATGGCCATTCCCTCCGGTTCCGGCCGGAATACGTTTCGTTCGAGTGCTACGGCACGATGAGTGCCATGCCGGGCTGTTCGATCACGCCGGAGTCCTCAGTCCAGAAGCTGCTGAGGCATCACCCTGGTGACCACGAGCCAGTGGCCGGCCGACATGGGGCTTTGATCGCAATCGCTGCCGGCTTCCGCCGGGCGGCAGCGATGACGTGGGAGGTCTCCGTTGCCGACAGCCTGCCACCTCTGTCCCTAGCCGTCGGCTGCCCGCGCCGAGACCCGCTCGCGCGCCGTACGGCGCTCAACGCGCTCGCCGCCGCTGTGCACTTCGGTGAGCAGGCGAACGTCGTCAATGCGGCCGGTGAACTGCTCATCGAGGCGTCGGCGAGAACGGACGGCAAGCTCGCACCGCGATCGGTGTCGGCGGACTACCGCTCAGGTCCGGTTGAGGTCCAGATGGTCCCCACCGCGGTGTAGGGCGAACACGACGCTGGTGTGGCGCGAGCGCGCGATGTCGCGGGCTGCGCACGTTCGGCATCCGAGGGATTCAGCACCCGCGCCCCTCGGTCATTTCAGGCAGAACCAACAAGGAGGCAGCGTGAACCGGCTTCAACGAGCACTCGACACCCTGGTCGAGCGAATCGACACTCCCGCGCCGATCGTGCTGGTCGACGTCATGCAGGACAACATCGACCGCATGCAGGGCTTCGCCGACCAGCACAACCTCGACGTCAGGCCGCACGTCAAGACACACAAGTGTGTGGAGATCGGGCGGCGCCAGGTCGCGGCCGGTGCGGTCGGGATCACCGCGGGCAATGTCGGTGAGGCCGAGGTCTTCGCCGCGGCCGGATTTGATGACATCTTCCTCGCCTATCCCGTCTGGCCCGCGGGAACGAAGGGCCCCCGGATCCGCCGGCTCGCCGAGTCCGCCCGGCTGCGGGTCGGCGTCGACAACGTCGCGGCGATCGAGGCCCTCGCCGACGCGATGGGAGACGAACCGGACCGGCTGCAGGTGGTGATCGAGGTCGACTGCGGCGCTCGTCGTTCCGGAGCGCCGCCCGAGCTCGCGGGCGACCTCGCGCTCGCCGCCCGCAAGCGCGGCCTCGTGCCGGTGGGTGTCTTCACCTATCCGGGTCACGGCAGTTCCGGCCGGGACGCTCGCGAGCGCGCCGCGCAGGACCAGGAGGCCGCGCTCACCACCGCGGTACGCAGCCTCGCCGGCGTCGGCATCACCGCAGCGGTGGTCAGCGCCGGTTCCACGCCCACCGTCGAGTTCTCCACCAGCAGCGTGATCACCGAGATCCGTCCCGGCGAGTACGTCTTCTGCGATTTGAACAACACCCGGCTCGGCGCCTGCACGGACGACCAGATCGCACTGTTCGTCGCTGCCACAGTGGTCAGCGACTGGGTCCCCGGCCAGCTGATCCTCGATTCGGGCACCAAGGCCCTCAGCCGCGAAGGCAGCCCCGAGCTCGGCTACGGAGGCGTCGCCGGCACGAGGGCCGTCCTATCCAAGCTCAACGAGTACCACGGATTCCTCCCGCTGCCGGACGGCGACTTCCGCCCCAGCGTGGGCACCGTCATCCCCGTGGTGCCGAACCACGTATGCCCGGTCGTCATCAATTTCGAGGAACTGATCGTCACCGACAGCACGGGCACGTCGCTGCAGCGGTGGCCGGTCGACGCCCGCGGATTCCTCAACTGACCGGCCGGGACGGCACCCCTGGCCGAGCCCGCAACCCGAGAGGCCTCCCCCTGCGTGTAAGGAATGTCCGGGAGCGCCCGGCAAGCCGAGTCCCACGCCGAGCACGGTCTCGCCTGCGGAGCGGGCACCGGGGCCGGGATGGGAGCCAGCGGCTCCGGCCGCGCACAGCAGGACCGTCCCGGACAGGCCCAGAGCGGCGCCGGTCATCCAGCGGCGCGTGAGGCGGCGCTCACCGAGGCAAGAGGGGCTGAGCCGATCGACACGACCGTGTCAGCGGCTACCCCCGGTCAGGCGCATGGAATAGAACTCCCGGGGATAGGCCCCCGCCGAAAGAGCCCCACCAGCACCGCGCCCTTGTGCGCACGCAGCCGAGGGCCCTCTCGGCGGATACGGGGGGCGGCGATGAGCGCCTGGAGCAGTCCGCCCAGGCCCATGCCACGGCCCCGGTCGCGAGCGGCCCCACCGCGGGGGCGAAGGTCGCGGCGGTGCCGGCGGTGCCGGCGGTGCCGCACAGTACGGACGCCGTCAGCACACATATTGCCCCCACGCCCGTCACCGGCCCTATGTCCGACGGCCCGCGTCACAGCCGGTCCAGCAGGCCGGCCGCCAGTGCCCCAGCGTGCTCCAGACGCGTCCCCGGCCCTCCAGGCCGGCCCGCGTCATCGCTCCTTCCAGCAGGAACGGCAGGTATTCCGCCATGGCCCCGGCTTCCTTGGGGGCCGCCCGGGCAGCAACTCCTCACGATGCCCGGCGAGCAGATCCTCGATCGCTTCCTTGCGCCGGCGCATCACGGCCCGCCCTTTCGCCACCGGACATGCAGCTCGGCGGCGGTGTTCAGCAGGCCGCAGCCCCGCAAACCGTGCTCGTAGGCGAAGGCCGCGTGATCGGCGTACGCGTCGAAGACCGCCATCACGCCGCCGCGACCCTCCTGCGTCCCTTCCAGTCGCCGCCGGTACAGGCTCAGCCACTCCTCGTGCCGCGCAGCGAGATGGGCCATCACCAGCCTGACCTTGGAGGAGAGGTCGTTGTACAGGCTCATCTTCGCCACGCCTGCCTCGTCGGTGATCTGTCGATCCCCGTCACCGCCACGCCGTCCGCGTAGAAGCGCCGGGCTGCGGCGGCGAGCAGCTTCTCGCGTGTTGTCCCCAACTGCCTGGGACGCTCCGCCGCCGTTCCGGTTTCGCTCATGCCCCTGCCTCTTATGGCCAGCCCCTGAGCAACGACAGCAGAGGGGCGGCCCCGACGTGTGTCAAGTGGTGGGTCGAAGTGCGAGGTTGTAGTAGCGGATCTCCTCGTATTCCTCGAGTCCTTCGCTGCTGCCCTCGCGTCCGAGGCCGGACTGCTTGATGCCGCCGAAGGGTGCGGCCGCGTTCGAGGGGACGCCCTGGTTGATGCCGACCAGGCCGGTGGCCAGTTGGTCGGCCACGTTGAAGGCGCGGTCGAGGTTCTCGGTGAAGACGTAGCCCGCCAGGCCGTGTTCGGTGTCGTTGGCGCGGGTTATGGCCTCGTCCTGGTGCGAGAAGCGCTGGATGGCGGCGACGGGCCCGAAGATCTCGCTGCGGGCGAGGTCGGCGTCAGCCGGTACGTGGTCCAGCAGCGTCGGTTCGAAGAAGGAGCCGGGGTGGCTCGGAGCCGAGCCGCCGGTGAGCAGATGAGCGCCACGGCGGGTGGCGTCTTCGACGAGGCCGGCGAGTTTCGTCACGGCGGTGCGGTCGATCACCGGGCCAAGCCCCACACCGGGAGCGAGTCCGTGGCCGACCTTCAAAGCGGCCAGCCGGTCGGTCAGAGCGTCGATGAACGCGTCGGCGATGCCGTCCTGGACGAAGATGCGGTTGGCGGCGATGCAGGACTGGCCGCCGTTGCGCATCTTGGCGGCGAACGCCCCGTCGACCGCACGGTCCAGGTCGGCGTCGTCGAAGACCAGCAGCGGGGCGTTGCCGCCCAGCTCCATGGAGCTCTTCAGCACGTTGTCGGCCGCGAGGCGCAAGAGGACCTTGCCGACTCCGGTGGAACCGGTGAAGGACACCTTGCGCACGCGGGGATCGGCCAGCACGGCGCTGCTGAAGGCGGGCGCTTCGGTGGTGGTCACGACCCGCACCAGGTCTTCGGGGACGCCGGCCGCGATGGCGAGCTGGACCGCGAAGATCGTGGTCAGGGGGGTGTTGGGCGCGGGTTTGATGACGACGGGGCAGCCGGCGGCCAGCGCCGGGGCTATCTTGCGGGTGGCCATGGCGAGCGGGAAGTTCCACGGGGTGATCAGGACCGACAACCCCACCGGTGCGCGCCGGGTGAACAATCGGGCCCCACCGGTGGGAGCGTCGCGGAGGTTCCCAGCGGGGCGTACGGCCTCCTCGGCGTACCAGCGGATGAAGTCCGCGCCGTAGGACACCTCGCCGCGAGCCTCGGCGAGCGGCTTGCCCATCTCGCGGGTGATGAGCAGGGCGATCATCTCCGCGTTGCCGAGGATCAGGTCGTACCACGCGAGCAGGATGTCGGCCCGGTGCCGGGCGGTGGTGGCGGCCCAGGAGCGGCCTGCTTCGTTGGCGCGGGCGACGGCGTCGAGGGCTTGGCGCGCGTCGAAGTCGGGGACCTGAGCGATCTGCTGGCCGGTGGCCGGATCGTGGACGTCGAAGGTGCGGGTCACGCCCGGCACGGCGAGATCGAGGTTGGCCAGAACCTTTTCTGAATCGGCGAGGGCGTTCGGTTCGGCGTCAGAGAGGGTGGGCATGATGGTCACTCGGCTTCCTGGGCGGAGAGGGTGGTGTCGATTGCGGCCACGAGCTGCCGCACCTCGTCGTCCGTGGCGATGAACGGCGGGCTGATCTGCACGGTGTTGCCGCGCCGGTCAGAGACGTGCGGCGGCGAAGCAGGTTACGGTGGAGCACGGAGTGGATCGGATCCTTCGCGCGAGTGCACCAACGCATGAGATGAGTGCGCCACATACGGAGCGATCCAGGCCCTTGGCTGAAGCCATTACCGGACTCGGCTACCAGGCCGACCCGGCCCCTGGGGCGGCCATTCGCATCCACATCGGCACGGTCGCCGCCCGCGGCCTGGACATGGACCACTGGTCACAGCATCGGCGTCACCCGGCCAAGGTCCACAAGCTCGCCGAAGGCAACGGCTTTGACCGGAGCAAAGGCCGGGTCGGTCGCGCTACCGAGCCGCTGCCGCAGGTCCGTGCCCTGCTACAGCACTCTTTCGAGGAAGGCCTGGGTGCGTTTCTCACGGGGGTTGCCCAGGACTTCGCGGGCGTCGCCGCGCTCGACTGCGATGCCTTCGTCCATGAAGAGGACTTCGTCGGCGACTTCGCGGGCGAAGCCCATCTCGTGGGTGACGAGCAGCATGGTCATTCCGTTGCCGGCGAGGTCGCGCATGACGGCGAGCACTTCACCCACGCGCTCGGGGTCCAGCGCGCTGGTGGGTTCGTCGAACAGCATGATGGTGGGTTCCATCGCCAGCGCGCGGGCGATGGCCACGCGCTGCTGCTGGCCGCCGGAGAGTTGAGCGGGGTACTTGTGGCCACAGCCCTTGAGGCCGACCTTGGCCAGCAGCTCTTGTGCCTGCTCCCGGCAGGTGGCGCGGTCCTTCTTCTGCACCAGCACCGGTCCGGACATGACGTTGCTTTCGGCGGTCATGTTGGGGAACAGGTTGAACTGCTGGAACACCATGCCGATGCGGGCACGTTGCTCGGCCAGCCGTTTCGGGCGGACGGCGTGGTAGGCGTCGTCCTTCTCGATGTAGCCGAAGTCCTCTCCGTTGACCCTGAGGACTCCGCGGTCGACGGCCTCCAGGCCGTTGATACAGCGCAGCAGGGTGGATTTGCCTGATCCGCTGGGCCCGATGATGCAGGAGATCTCTCCGGCCGCGACGGTCAGGTCGATGTCACGCAGGACCTGGTGACGTCCGAAGCTCTTGCACAGCTTGCGTGCGACGATCGTTCCGTCGGCGTTCACAGAAGGGACTCCCTCGTGGTGGGAACGGGCAGGCCGGCCCCGGGCTCGGCCGAGGTGGCGGCCGGGGTCAGCCGTGTCCTGGTCGAGCGGGAGAAGCGGCGTTCGATCATGGACTGCGGCACGCTCAGCACCAGCGTCATGATCAGGTACCAGAGGCTGGCCACGATCAGCAGCGGAATGGTCTGGTAGTTGCGGGCGTAGATCGACTGTGCGCTGTTCAGCAGGTCGGCGACGCCGAGCACGCTCACCAGCGAGGTCTCCTTGAGCATGCCGATCACTTGGTTGCCGGTGGCCGGGATGACCGCCGGCATGGTCTGCGGGATGATCACGTGCCGGAGCTTGGTGAACCCCGACATGCCCAGGGACTCCGCCGCCTCGTGCTGTCCGCGGCTGACCGAGGCGAACCCGCCGCGGATGATCTCGGACATGTAGGCGGCCTGGTTCAGCGTCAGCCCTACGACGGCCGCGGTCATCGGGGTCATGATCGCGTTCACGTTCACCGGTGTGGAGATGTCGGTGAACGGGATGCCGATCGAGAGGTGCGGGTACAGGGCTGCGATGTTGAACCAGAAGACCAGCTGCACGAGCACCGGGGTGCCGCGGAAGAAGGTGATGTAGAGCTGTGCGATCCCGGAGACGGGCCGCTGGTGCGACATGCGCATCACCGCCAGCACGAGCCCCAGCAGCGTGCCCAGGGCCATGCTCGCCACGGTCAGCAGCAGCGTGATCAGCAGGCCGTTGAGGATGGTCTCGGTGGTGAAGTAGCTGAACACCACCGGCCAGCGGTAGTTCTCGTTCGTCACCGCGGTCCACACCAGAGCGGCGACGACAGCGATCGCGACGGCCCAGGCGACGTAGTCGCGCGGACGTTTCGGCGTGATCCGCTTCTTTTCTTCGGCCAGTACGTGTGACACCGATGGGCTCCTGGTCGTCGTGGTCTCGATCACGTCCATCGGCCTGTCAGTCCTGGGGGACGGCCATGGCCGCGGTCTTGATCCCGAGGTCCTGGAAACCCCAGCGGCCAAGCGCCTCGGCGTACTTGGGGTCGTCGATGATGGACTGGAGGGCAGCCTGCACCGCGGGGGTCAGCGGCGAGTCCTTCTTCAGCGCGACGGCCACGGTCTTCGTGGCCACCAGGGGCTTGAGGACCTCGAATGTCTTCGGCTGCTGCGTGGCCGCCCACTGCAGCCCGGTGAAGTCGTACATCACCGCGTCGATCCGCTTGGAGACCAGCTGGGTCAGAGCGTCGTTCACGCTGGGCAGCGTCACCGCCTTGATGGCCGGCTTGCCCTTGCCCGTACAGTCCCGCTTCGACAGCTGGGGCAGCCACTGCAGTTCCGCGGTGCTGCCGGACTGGACAGCGACACTGTGCCCGCACAGCGTGTGCGTGGTCAGCTTCTGCGGATTGCCGTAGGGGACGGACACCCCGGTCCCGGCCTTGAAGTAGTCGACCATGTCGAGCACCTTCAGCCGGTCCTTGGTGGCGCCCATGGTGGAGGCGGTGAAGTCGTACCGGTCGGCCTGCAGTCCGGTGATGATGGTGTCGAACTTGATGTTGTTGATCTGCAGCTTCAGGCCGAGCTTGGCGGCGATCAGCCGGGCCATGTCCGGGTTGAACCCGATCGGGGTCTTGTTGTCCGATGCCATGAACGTGGTGGGCGGGCTGGTCAGGTCCATGGCCGCCGAGAGCGTGCCCTTGGCCTTCACCGCCGCGGGCAGCAGCTTCACCGCCTTCGCGTCCGGCTTCACGCCGACCGAGATGTCGTCGGTGTGCTCGGCCGACGAGCCGGACCCCCCACCCTGCGTCGTGCTCTTCGCCCCCACGTTCTGCCCGGTGCCGCTCGCCCCGCACGCGGCGAGCGCGAGGGCCAGGGCGGTCGTGACGATCGGGACGCTCAGGTTTCTGCTGACTCGCATGGGTCTGCTCCTTACTCAAAGGGAAAGGGCGCTGGGAGCGCTCAGATCCCGGATGGGTGGTGTTTCGAACTGGCTGGGAATGGTCAGGAAACCGTCGGACTGGGCGTTGGGTTCCGTGGGGTGTCGGATGGCATTCGCTCATCGCTTCGACTGGTCCCGCGGTTCACGGCCTTCACGTACGACAGAAGCGGGGGGTGCTCAGAAGGCGGTGTATCCGCCGTCAACGGGGAGAACTGCTCCGGTGATGTACGACGACTCTGATGTTGCGAAGAAGAGGACCGCGTCGGCTACCTCTTCAGGGGTGGCGAGGCGTTGCAGCGGGATTTGGTCCTCGCGCTCGCGGCGGTAGGCCTCGGGGTCGGGGCTGCGCTGGATCGCTGCTTCGATGATCGGGGTGGCGGTCAGGCCAGGAGCGACGACGTTGACGCGTATGTTGCGGGGGGCCCATTCGATCGCGGCGCCCTTGGCGAGCATGATGAGGCCTCCCTTGGCGGCGGAGTACAGGACTTCTCCGGGCTTGCCGACCATGCCGAGCCGTGAACTGACACAGACGAACGAGCCACCTTCGGATGGCATCAGCGGCGCGAAGTGCTTCATCACCAGGAACGCGCTGAGCAGGTTGCTGTCGAGCACATTCTTCGCGTCGTCTGCGGCCATCTCGGTGAGCGGACTACTGGCCTGCAGGCCGTGGTTGAGGACGACGACGTCGACGGTGCCGAAGGACTCGGCGGCCTGCTTGGCCAGGTCCTCGACGAACGCCTCGTCATTGAGGTCTCCAGGGACGTACAGGTCGTCGGGCTCATTGCTGCCGAGCCGATCCCTGCGACCGGTGAGCAGCAGCCGCGCGCCCTCACGGCGGAAGTGGGAACTCACCGCCTGCCCGATGCCACTGCTGGCGCCGGTCACCAGGGCCGCGACGTTCTTGAGTCTCATGTCAGGTACTCCTTCACGGGGGGCGGTCGAGTCGCGCTCGGCCAGGGGGAGTCGTCCCGGGGCCGGTCAGCCGAGGAATCCGCAGGCGTCGACCGGCCACCGCTGCCGCGACGTGCCCGCGCTGTCGGTGACGAGCACTCCTCGAATTCGGAGACGCCCGGGCATACGGTGTTTTTGCGCCAGCGGCACCACCCGCACCACGGTGGCGACGCTGAGGCGGAAGTCGCCGACCTGCCGCGGGAGGAGTCTTGTCCAGGAACGCCTGTTCCCGGGTCGAGGATGACCTGATCGGGCACCCAATCGCTGACCACGGTGGCAGTGACCTACAGCGCGACTCGTATGTATTTCGATCATCTCTGCCCGGCTCTCCTTCTAAGCAACAGGATGGGCGGAATGCCGCGTAGTGGCTCAAACTAACCGCCACATTGTCGTATGTCGACCATCGGACAACCGCCTTCGCTGCCGCGTGGTGGCTCAAGATAGTCGCCAGATAGTCGTTTGTCGACCATCTTGGCGGTCATCCCTACTGACCTGCGCTTGTTCTGCGAGCCGGGCGGCGGCACGGGGCCTGGATGGTATGACTTGGTGCGGTTGCCGGGGGGCCCGTTGAGTCGGCACGGAGCGCGGTGCCGACTGTTGCCGCCGGCCCGTCTCTCCGTGCCGCTTGCCGAACCCGGCGTACCCGTCTCCGAGTACCGGGCTCTCCACGGACTCTGCCGTTCAGACGTGGTTGAAACGGGTCCAGGGGTTGGGGATCGTGTTGCCGCTGTAGCGGTAACGGGTGACCGTCACCGCCTGGAGGTCAAACAGTTCGATCTCGCCTGCCGAGCGCTTTCGCCACCGCCCGTTGCGGTCGGTGAAGCGTCGGCGGACTTCCTTCCACTTCCAACGGTGCAGCGCCATCCACCAGCTACCCGGTGCCAGGTGAAGCTGGCCAGGGAGCTCAGAGCGGGCTTTGCGGACCGTGGGCTTGGAGTAGTTGGCCCAGCCGCGCATGATCTGGCTGAGAAGCCGTTTCAACCGATCTTGGAACGTGTGGATCGAACGGAGTTCCTGGTCGGATCTTTCGGCGGTACGCGCATGCAGCCAGGGGGCTTTGAGTTCAAGTCGGGGCTAGCCTGACGGGCCCTGCTCGCTCGATGGTGAGGAGAGCAAGTGCCCACTCTGATCAACGCAGTTGATGTCCGCCCGCGCGTGTACTACAGGACCATCCAGATCGGCCCAATCCTGTTCGAACAAGCACCGGCGGAGGACGACATTGTTCAGATCCCCGGAGAAGGCTGGAGCCTCACCTCTAGCGACAATGATTTTTACCCTTTGGTGCGTTTAGAGGTGTGGGACGGGCCCGCTCCTCAACCGTCAGGCTCTTGGGAGTACGAACGGGATTTCGATTCCCCGATGGCCGATCGACTCGCGGTGGTCGACTTGGGTGGCGTCTGCTACGGCGAAATCCCGCTGCAGCCGGGGCGCTATCACCTGCGTTTACTCTGCCGAGGGCGAGATCATGTTGAGGCTGCGCTGGCACTCGACCCCTTCCCTCCTGAAGGGCCGCATGAGGACCCCCTTGAGGTGTGGGTTGTTCAGATTTGGCCTACTGGTGAATGAGAAGCTGCGTTGCAGCCGATCTTGGAACGTGCGGATCGAACAGCGTTCCTGGTCGGGTGACCTTCCGGCGGTACGCGCATGAAGGCAGGGCCTCCTGGTAGCTCGGGGGTGCGACCCCATTCCGAGCGGTTCCCGGAGGCCCTGTTGTCGTTGTTGTACGCGCCCGAGCCCGCTGACTTCAACTCGCCCGCCGTGTCGTGCGATTGCCTCGCGCACGCGTACGGCAACGCGGCCGATCATCCTGATCGGGTTCGCCGGTATCCGTCGGACATGACGGACGCGGAGTGGGCGGCCACCCGGCCGTTGTTGCCGGTGCCGGCCTGGCTTCAAGGGCGGGGCGGGCGGCCCGAGGGCTACTGCCATCGGCAGCTGCTGGACGCGGTCCGTTACCTGGTCGCGGGCGGAATCTCCTGGCGGGCGCTGCCCGCGGATTTCCCCGGCTGGGGCCGGGTCTACGCATTCTTCCGCCGGTGGCGCGAGTACGGGTTGATCACCGAGTTCCACGACCGGCTGCGCGGGAAGGTCCGTGAACGCGAGGGCCGCGAGGCTGAGCCCACGGCGGGGATCATCGACGCGCAGTCGGTGCGGGCCGCCGCGACGGTGCCGGCCGCCTCACGCGGCTACGACGGCGGGAAGAAGGTGCCGGGCCGCAAACGGCACATCGTGACCGACTGCCTCGGTCTGCTCCTGGTCGTCGCAGTCACCGCTGCGAACATCGGCGACCGGGACGCCGCGGTGGGCCTGCTGACCCGGTTGCGCCGTCTGCACCGTGACATCACCCTCGTCTGGGCCGACGGCGGCTACACCGGCTCCCTCGTCGGCTGGTGCCGGGACAAACTCGCTCTGACGTTGGAGATCGTCAAGCGCACCAACGACATGACGGGGTTCGTGGTGCTGCCGAGGCGGTGGGTGGCAGAGCGCACGTTCGCGTGGTTGATGAACTCCCGCCGTCTGGCCCGGGACTACGAGACCCTGCCCGCCACCAGTGAGGCGATGATCCGATGGTCGATGGTCATGCGGATGAGCCGACGTCTGGCGCGGCCATGGGCCGCCGGCCGGCGCTGAATGCCCCCGACACCTCCTGGAGGAGCCACCCGCGCTCCGCCAGGCGCCGGGCTTTCGACCGCAGTCCCTCGACCTTCGCCGGCGTCGCCCCAAGGCCCAGCTCCACCGCGATCGCCTTGGCCCGAAGCGGCCCGTGACCCGTGGATCCCTGCTGTTCCAGTACGCCGAGAATCCGCTGATAGTCCGGCGTCAGAACCGTCACCGGCAGCCCTTCCCGCCAAGGCGGCACCGTCGAACCCGGCACCGGCGCGAGCGACGGCGCCGACTCCTCCGCCGCGGTCGTGGTCACGGCAGTGGACTCCGCCGCAGAGACTGCCAGGGCCTCGACCAGTTCTTCCCGCGCGATCACCCGCCGGTCCAGCTCGATCTCCGCGGCCTCCAACACCTCAGCCAGCCGCGCGACTTCCTCCCGCAAACCCTCCACCCGCACACGGGCAGCCGCCTCCCGCTCCTCCAGCATTCCCAGCACCGACGCCACCGCGCACCCCTCGACCATGAAGCGGACACAAGACGTCGCTATGCCTCCCTCACCCGCGCGAAACCATGCCTGACCAGCAGGAATCAAGGGTTCACGTTCGGTTGAGATACGGCTTCTGACACTGGAACCGCTGGGCACCCCACGGACGTCCGTGGCGCATGCCATGATCCGGCCTCATGAGTGACCGATCGCTTTCGCCTGCCTGGCTGGTCTCGTGGACAGACAGAGTTTCCGGGACTCTCACGGCCATGACAGGCGAGTTCGAGCATCGGCACGGCTTCCCCCCTGGGATCAACCAGGTCCGGTCGGCCGACCACGACGATCAAGCCGCGGCTCGCACGCTCGCCCAAATCACCCCTACACCAGCTGACCTGGTCACCTTCTACGAGAGTATCGGTGATGTCACCTGGGCGGACGTCGGCAACGGCTACTTCCTCGATCCGGCCGGTGACGTCCTGCTGCAGCTCCAGGAGTACGGCGTTGTCTACGTCGGCACGGGCCCAAAGACCCACGGCCTGGTCATCGGCTCAAACGGTGGCGGCCTGATCTATGTCGCGGGGCCCGATGCGGCCGTTTACCGAACGCGGACGGCGTCGCTGGACGAACCGGAGTTTGACAAGGTGGCCGATGACCTGCGGCAGTTTCTGGAGCTGCTGGAGCGCTCCCTGACGAGGTTCAACGCCGATGGCGACCCGGGATACCTGTAAGCGCAGGCCCCAGTGCCCATTCTGTTAGCCGCTGTAATGCAGAGAGGGCTGGGACCCCCGTGTAGGCCGTGTCTGTGGCCGCGTTTCATAGCTTCGCCAGACGAGAATTGGCGAGCGTACACAATGATTGTGGCAATCCCTCTGTATCACGGCGCATTCCTTGCTGGGGCGATGCTGAGGAGGCCGCAGCCGTATGCCTTGCCGCGGCCGATGCCTTCCGTGATTTTTTGGCGGAGGAGGTCGGGGTTGGTGATGGTGGCGGTGCCGTCGAAGCGAATGCGCTTGTGGCGGATGTGCTGTTTGTCGTTTGTGCCGTTGGGAGTTCGTACGGCTCGTGCTGCTTCAAGGGTGTGAGAGTGGTTCGAGAGCGGTTTGAGTCCGGCGTTGTCGGCCTGCCGTGTCCACCATTCGTCAGCGTCATCGCCGACGAGCGGTACGGCGGCCGGGAGGTTGTAGCGGGCGCGAGTGGTGGCGTCGGGTTTGCGGACGGGGCTGGCGGTGCACCGGTAGCGGACGGTCAGGCCAGTCCTGAGAGCTTCAAGGAGGGGATCGAGAGGGCGGGTGAGAGCTGTGCCGTATCCGTCGGGGAGGCGGGCGAGGTCAGGTTCGTGGCTGCTCTGCAGGAGAATGTGTTGGCCATCCGAGGTGTCCTCAAGTCGAAAGAGCACGCCGAATTGAGCACGTGGGTCGGGTCCTGCGTTATTGGGATAGAGGGTCATGAGACGGCGGTGCAGGCCCATCGCGGCGTTAACTCCCTGGAGGTCGCGCCGGGCCTCACGACTGTGCAGGTCGGGGACGATGCGGGTGAGCCAGAGTGTCATGCTGCCAGTCTTTCGATTGTGGTCCGCGCGTCGTGGGGATACTGATCCGGGCTGGTTGCCGGCTTGCTGAGGAATCTCGCCCGGTTGCGGTGGATCTGGCCGACTACCTCAAGGACCGAAAATGCGGACGTCATGGAGCCAAGCTGTCGTGATGATCCAGCATTGCGCTGGTGAGAGGGACGTGGCTGATCTGTACCGCGCGGGGCGCGTACCGTCGGTCCTGCTCGCTAAAGGTAATTGGATGGTCGTAGCGCAGTTCGACGTCCAGCATGCTGGGGTCGGCATCCACCACGGTGCGCAGCCACGTCGCGGCCTCGTTCTCGGCTTCTGCCTGCGCGCGGCGTCTGGCCTTCATCGGTGATAGCTGGAGGCTCCCGGTGTCCGCTGCTGACGATCGGCCGAGCGGGTACGAATGCTTTGCGTCCGAAGTACAACGGCCAGCGCGGATGCAGAAGGGCGTGGTGCAAGCGGCGAAGGACTTCGTCGTCGGGTGATTCGAGGGCCCAAGGAAGAGGGCGTGGGCTAGGTCGTACCGCTCGGTGACTACCGTCCGGTGGTTCTTCCCCTCGGTGTTGGGCACGTTCTGCACGGTGTGGAAGTCTTGTTCGACGATTCCTTCCCGGTCGACGCGAACTCCCATACGCAACTGGGCAAGCTCGGAGATGGATCGTTCGTCATCACGAGACACTCCGAGGGCCGCCGCTAGGAGGCCCACCACGCCCGACTTTGTGGGTTCGGTTCCCGTGTCGCGTCTGGCAAATTTTGACC
Organism: Streptomyces sp. NPDC005483; assembly: GCF_040606035.1. Lineage (NCBI taxonomy): Bacteria > Bacillati > Actinomycetota > Actinomycetes > Kitasatosporales > Streptomycetaceae > Streptomyces > Streptomyces sp. NPDC005483. The sequence continues at coordinate 622,060 of NZ_JBEXEA010000001.1, read as the reverse complement.
GTGTTCCCCAGGACTGCATGGGTGCGTCAAAGCGCATGAGCAGGGTGGGCACGCTTGTGTCAGCCCTTCGTCGCGGTGAGCAGCCGTGATACGAAGTCGTCGAGGTTCGAGGCGATCTCGTCGTCGGGGAAGTCGCCGGGGTTTCCGTCGATCGAGGCGAAGGCGGTGTGGTGGATCTGGCTGGCGCTGTAGAAGCTGCGGATCTGCTGGTAGTGGTTAGCTAGCCGTCGAGTGGATTTCTGACCGCAGCCAAGATCCTTGGCAGGTTGGTGGACGTGCGCCGGTTCGCCACCGCAGCCGCATTCGCTGCCTATTGCGGCACTGCACCAAGAGAGGTGTCCTCCGGAGACAGGTCCCGGCATCGCTTGTCGCGTGCCGGAGACCGCCAGCTCAACTACGCGAGCCAGGTCATGGCCGTCACTCAGCGACGAATTCAACCACCTGCCCAGGCCTACTACGAACGCAAGCGCCTAGAAGGCAAGAGCCGGAAGGAAGCAATGCGATGCCTCAAACGCCGCCTGACTGATGTAATGCACGACTGCCGAAGCACGGAGGTTGCCCGAGCCGCTTGACACAGAGAGGTGCCGGTTGATGCATCGTTCGACGGTGTTGCCATGTCGTACCGCAAGCCTCGCACGCCAACATCACAGATCACAGACCAAGATCCGGACCAGGTGCGGACCAAGTCGGCTGAGCAGCAGATGATTCCACCCTTTGTCGCAGGTCGGAGGCGACGATGAGCGCGTACCGCCAACAGACCAAGAACCTGCTGGCGCACAACATCCAAAGCAGGCACCAAGGACTACCAAGCCAAGGCATCTTCGGTCTCGCGTCTTGTCAGGACCCGCCAATCGCGAGACGCCCGGGCTCCACCGCCGATCGGACCAACCGTCAGCACCCCCAAGAGACCCTCGATGCGCCAGCCCTGAGATGGCAACTCACGACACCATGCGCCACCGAAGTCCGCCCACCAGCTACAGCCAGCGGTTGACGCACCGTCAGGAAAGTCAGCAAAAGTCAGCAAGCGGACTGCCACAGCCGCCCACACAGGGCCACACCTTGGAATCGACGCCGTGCCTGCATCGAGCTCCTCAAGCTCCGACGCTCACACCACTTCCATAGCGGCCCAGGCACGCAGACGGAAGTCCGCCCACCACTGCCCCAGGCAGGCCCGTTGGCGCATCTCAGCAGGTCAGCGTACTCTTCCCCGCGGCTTCAACGCCACCGGCGGCAGATCGGGAGCTGGCAGCGGCGCCCCCTCGTACCCCTTCACCTCGCCGAATCGCGCCCCTGTCATCCAGTCCTTACGAGCCTGTACGATCTCCTCCTGGGACCGCCCGATCCAGTTCCAGAACATGACCAGTTCCTCCTCGAACGGCTCGCCGCCCAGGAGCATCAGGCCCGCGTCCGACTCGGCGCGCAGCGGGAGTTCGGTTCGGCCGCAGCCGAGGTACAGCATCGAGCCCGGCAGCACCGGCACCCCGTCCACGTGGGCCTCGCCGGACATGGACAGGACGGCGTACTCGAAGTCGGGTTCCAGCGGCAGGCGTACGTCCGTGCCGCGGGCGAGGGTCAGGTCGGCGCCGACGATGGGGGTGTACGCGGTTCCGGGTGAGCGCGTGCCGTCGAGGTCGCCCAGGATGAGCGTGGCCGTCAGGCCCGGCGCCGTGATCTGCGGCAGCCCGGTGTGGTGCTCGAAGTGCGGGGCGGCGTGGCGGTGCCCGTCCGGGAGGGCGACCCAGAGCTGGGCGCCGTGCAGGTAGCGGGCGTGGGACTTCGGGCTCTCCTCGGAGTGGCTGATCGCACGGCCGGAGGTCATCAGGCCCAGCTCACGGGGCCGGATGGTCTGGAGGCTGCCGGTGGAGTCGCGGTGCAGCACCTCGCCCTGGTGCAGCCAGCTCACCGTCTGCAGTCCCATGTGCGGGTGCGGGGGCACCTGCATGCCCGGCTCGTCGGCGATGTCGTCGGGACCGTAGTGATCGACGAAACACCAGGCGCCGACCATGCGGCGGCCCAGGTTGGGCAGCAGCCTGCGCACCTCGCTGGACTCGCCGAGCTTGACGCGGCGGGGGCTGAGGAGTTCGCGCACGGGTTCCGCCACCACGAAGCCGCGGCCGCCGCACAGGGCGGGGACCGCCTGGCGATCAAGATTGCTCATGGCGCCCAACCTAGCCCCGTGAAGCGTTTCCCGTCAGGCCCTCCCCCCGGGGCTCGGTGACAGGTGCGCGCGAGGCGGGCTGCCACAGCTCCGAAAATAGTAGCCATGGATATAGTAGCCATGTACTGTATCGAGCATGAGTACGGCATCCGAGGGCGCGACGCCCGGTTTCCTGGTCTGGCGACTGTCGATGAAATGGCGGGTCGCGGTCGACCGCGCGGTGGCACCGCTCGGCCTGACGCACGCCCAGTACTCGCTGGTGGCCTCGCTGTACGGCATGCAGCGCGGCGGCGAACGCCCCAGCCAGCGACGCCTCGCCGACCGGACCGGGCTCGAACCGCTCTACGTCTCCAAGCTGGCGCGCTCCCTGGAAAGCGCCGGGCTCCTGGAGCGCACCCGCGACCCGCGCGACCCGCGCGCGGTGCAACTGGCGCTCACCGAGGAGGGCCGCGAGCGGACCCGGCAGGCCATCGAGGTCGTCCAGGGCCTGCTGGAGCAACTGCTGGCACCGCTCGGAGGCCTGGACAGCGCACGCACGCGGCAGTTCGAGCGTGAACTGACGACCCTGCTCGACGCACCTCTCGACCCGACGAACGAGAACCTCAAGGAGCAGCCATGACCACCACCACTCCCGCCACCCTTCCCGTCCTCAACCCCCGCGTCATAGCCCTGGCCCACTACGCCGCCCGCGCGCTTCTCGAGAACGTCCTGGCCCGCCACGGCGCGACCTTCCAGCAGTCCGTCACCCTGCGGCTGGCCGCCGTCGCGGAGGGACCGGTCGAGCGGGACCGCATCGTCGGGGATCTCGTCGGCGCCCTGAAGATCGACGAGAAGGAGGCGCACTCCGTGGTCGACGAGCTGATCTCCGCGGGGCTGCTGACTCGCCATGAGTCGTCCCAGGTGCGGATCACGGCCGCCGGACGGGCGCTGTTCGAGACGACGTCCGCCGAGACCGCTCCCCTCACCGCCCGGGTCTACGCCGGCATCCCCGCCGAGGATCTGGCGGTCGCCGGACGCGTGCTGAGCCTCATCACCGAGCGGGCCGACGACGAGCTCGCCGCCCTGACCAAGTAGTGGAATATTGAACCACCTGCTTCCGTTGTCGACCTCGAAGTCGAAGGAGGCACCAGTGGAGACCACGTACTACGACCACGGGACACCGGCGGAGCGCTGGGAGCGCGCGCGGATGTTCTTCGACGCCAAGGAGTACGACACCGCGGCGCGGGTCCTGGACGGACTGGTCGAGGAGGTTCCGGAGCAGACCGGGCCGCGGCTGCTGCTGGCGCGCGCCTACTACCACTCGGCCCAACTGCGGCGCGCGGAGACCGAGTTGCGGGTGATCGTCGACCGGGATCCGGTCGAGCAGTACGCCCGGCTGATGCTCGGCCGCACCCTCCAGCGACAGGGGCGGCACGCCGAGGCCGAGCCGCACCTGCGCCTCGCCTCGGCGCTGTCGGGCGACTTCGAATAGCTCTCGACATCAGGTGGGTCCGGTTCCGCAGGGAACCGGGCCCACCTGCGTCTCAGACCGTCGCGCTCTTCTTCTCCCGCCGGTGCGCAATCTCGCCGAGGATCACGTCCGCGACGATGAAGCCGGCCAGCGGTATGCCCAGCAGCGGCACGAAGTAGCCGAGGACGGCGACGACCACCACGCTGGGCACCAGGATCTGCGGCGGCACCTGCTGCCAGGCGCCGCGCGGAATGGGCCGGCCGAAGGCGGAGCCCCGGCCGCGCTGCCACCACATGCGGTAGCCCCACACGATCAGCAGCACCAGCGACAGCGCGAGGAGCATCAGGGCGATCTGGTTGACCAGCCCGAACAGGACGTCGGTGTGCAGGTCGATGCCCCAGCGGGTCAGCTTGGCGAGCAGCGGGTAGTCCGCGAAGCGCAGCGTGTCGGTGACCTCGCCGCTGGTCGGGTCGACGGCGACCGAGTCCTGCTTCTCGGGCCAGCTGCGCTGCACCTGCCGTACGACGTAGGCCGACGACTCGTCGGCGGGCGGCACGATCTCGACGGGGTCGCCGAGTCCTTCGGCACGGGCGGCGGCCAGCACCTTGTCGAGGCCGACCCCGTGCTCGGCGTTCCCGGCCGAGGCGGACGCACCGTGGCCCGCGTGGTCGCCGCCCGCGGCCGCGGAGACCGAGGGCGTGGACTGGCCCAGCGAGGTGCGCAGTTCGTCGATGTTGGCGCCTGCGTACGTCGACCAGGTCAGTCCGGTCGCCGACAGGAAGAAGAAGCCCGCGGCGGCCCAGACGCCGACGCTGCCGTGCAGTCCCAGGGTGCGGCGCCGTCCGCTGGTGCCGCGGACCTTGCGCAGGGCACGGCGGCGGGAGAACCACAGCACGATGCCGCCGCCCGCGATCACCCACAGCCAGCTCGCGGCGAACTCGCTGTAGAGACGGCCGTTCTCGCCGAGGTGGAGGTCGCGGTGGAACTCGTCGATCCAGGTGCGCAGCGGCAGCGCGCCCGTCGAGCCGTACTGCTCCAGCGCGCCGCGGACCTTGCCGGTGTACGGGTCGACGAACACGGCGAGCGTGTGGTCCGGGTCGACTCCCTTCACGCCGGACAGCAGCACCCTGGTCGTCGCGTCGGCCGCGGGCGAGGGGCGTATCGCCGAGACGGTGCCCTCGGGGTGCGCCTTGCGGGCGGCGTCCACCTGGTCGGAGAGGGGCAACCTGCTGTCCCCGACGGCGGCGACGGTCATCTCGTCCCGGTAGACGATCTTCTCGGCCTGGAACGCCCCGGCGTACAGGAAACCGGTGACGGCCGCGATGAGGAGAAACGGCGCGACGAACACGCCGGCGTAGAAGTGCAGACGCAGCACGAGCGGGCGCAGCGGCGCCCATCTGCTGGGGGCGGGCGCCGGAGCGGCCGGCCCGGGGGCCTCGTCCGTGGTCGTCGAGGGGGCGATGGACATCGGCGGCTTCTCCGAGGGCTGGGGACGGTAGCGGTCCAGTAGTCGGAGGAAGGGGGCCTCGAGTTCCCGGGCTTTCAAGTGACCTGCAGCACAAGGCACTCCGTGACATCCTGGCGCGATGGCAACTCCGAGTCACCGCGCGCCCCTTGCCGAGCTGGTCGAGGAACTCCTGGCCACGGACGGCCCGCTGCCGATCGTGGCGGCAGGCGAACCGGTCCTCAGGCGCGGCACCGAGCGCTACGACGGCCAGCTCGACCCCGCACTCCTGTCCCGTTTCGTCGCGGCCCTGCGCGTCACCATGCACGCGGCGCCCGGCGTGGGGCTGGCCGCCCCGCAGGTGGGGGTGCCGCTGCGGATCGCGGTCATCGAGGACCCGGCGCCCGTACCGGAGGAGATCCGGCTGACGCGCGGGCGGGTGCCGCTGCCGTTCCGGGTCCTGGTCAATCCGTCGTACGCCGCGGTCGGCACCGAACGGGTCGCGTTCTTCGAGGGCTGTCTGAGTGTGCCGGGGTGGCAGGCCGTGGTGGCACGGCCCGCCGAGGTGCGGCTGACGTGTGAGGACGAGGACGGGCGCCCGGTCGACGAGGTGTTCGGCGGCTGGCCCGCGCGGATCGTCCAGCACGAGACGGACCACCTCGACGGCATGCTCTACCTCGACCGCGCCGAGCTGCGCTCGCTCTCCTCCAACCAGGCGGTGGCAGAACGCTGGACGCAGCCGACGCCGGAGCAGGCGGCCGCGTCCCTCGGCTTCGAGCTGCCCTAGTTGTCCCGGTACGCCTCAAGGAGCCGCAGCCACACCTCGCTGATCGTCGGGTACGCGGGGACCGCGTGCCACAGCCTGCTGATCGGGACCTGCCCGGCGACCGCGATCGTGGCGGAGTGGATCAGTTCGCCGACGCCGAGGCCGACGAAGGTGACGCCGAGGAGGATCTCGCGCTCCAGGTCGACGACCATGCGGGCGCGGCCGCGGTAACCGTCGCCGTAGAGGCCGGCGCCCGACACCGAGGCGAGGTCGTAGTCGACCGCGCGGACGCGGTGGCCCGCCTGTTCGGCCTCCGCGAGGGAGAGGCCGACGGCGGCGGCCTCCGGGTCGGTGAAGACGACCTGGGGCACGGCGTCGTGGTCGGCCGTCGCGGCGTGGGCACCCCACGGGTCCTCCTGGACCGGGGCCCCGGAGGCGCGGGCGGCGATGGCGGCGCCCGCGATGCGGGCCTGGTACTTGCCCTGGTGGGTGAGGAGCGCGCGGTGGTTGACGTCGCCGACGGCGTAGAGCCAGTCGCTGCCGGTGACACGGAGGCTGTCGTCGACCTCCAGCCAGCTGCCGGGCTCACGGCCGATCGTGTCGAGGCCGAGGTCGTCGGTGTGCGGGGCGCGTCCGGTGGCGAAGAGGATCTCGTCGGCCTCGATGCGGTCGCCGGTGCCGGTGCCGACCACGACCGTGCCGTTCTCGCGGGTGACCGACTCGACCGAGGTGCCGGTGCGGACGTCGACGCCCGCCTCGGTGAGCGCCTCGGCGACCAGCTCGCCCGCGAAGGGCTCCATGCGGTTGAGCAGGCCCTTGCCGCGCACGAGGAGCGTGACCTGTGAGCCGAGGGCCTGCCAGGCCGTGGCCATCTCGGTGGCGACGACTCCCCCGCCGACCACGACGAGCCGTCCGGGTGCCGACTTCGCGCTGGTCGCCTCGCGGCTGGTCCAGGGCCTGACCTCGTCGAGGCCCGGCAGGTCGGGCAGCACGGCCCGGGTGCCGGTGCAGACGGCCACGGCGTGCCGGGCGGTCAGCACCTTCTGTACGCCGTCGGGGCCGGTGACCGTCACCGTGCGCTCCCCGCTGAGGCGGCCGTGGCCGCGGTGGAGGTCGGCGCCGATGCTCTCCAGCCAGCCGACCTGGCCGTCGTCCTTCCAGTTCGAGGTGAACCAGTCCCGGCGTGCGAGGACCGCGGCCGCGTCGAGGGGGCCCTGCACCGAGGCGCTCAGACCGGGCAGGCGGCGTGCGTCCGCCTGGGCGATCACCGGCCGCAGCAGGGCCTTGCTGGGCATACAGGCCCAGTAGGAGCACTCCCCGCCGACCAGTTCGCTCTCCACGACCGCGGTGGAGAGGCCGGCCGCGCGGGTGCGGTCGGCCACGTTCTCCCCCACGGGCCCGGCACCGAGCACCACGACGTCGTAGGTGCTGTTCGCGATGTTTTCCGTTTCCGTCATGGGCCCAGTCTGGTGGGTGGTGTGCGCTCGGGCCACCAGGGGTACGCGCGCCGGATACCGAGTGGTGACCGCTGTGGAATACCCGGCCGGGCGGCCGTGTTGTGCCGACGGCTTCGCTCCGAGACCAGGAAGAGGGATCACGTCATGAGCAGCACCGTGGAGCTCACCAAGGAGAACTTCGACCAGATGGTCACGGACAACGAATTCGTCCTGATCGATTTCTGGGCGTCCTGGTGCGGTCCTTGCCGCCAGTTCGCGCCGGTCTACGAGAAGGCCGCCGAGGACAACCCCGACCTGGTGTTCGGCAAGGTGGACACCGAGGCGCAGCCGGAGCTGGCCGCGGCCTTCGGTATCCAGTCGATCCCCACGCTGATGATCGTCCGCGACCAGGTCGCGGTGTTCGCCCAGCCCGGGGCGCTGCCCGAGCCCGCCCTGACGGACGTCATCGGGCAGGCCCGCAAGCTGGACATGGACGAGGTCCGCAAGTCCGTGGCCGCGCAGCAGGCCCAGGCCGAGCAGAACGGCGAGTAACGCCCCTGATCAGAAGGGGTACGTCGCCACGTCCGCGCGTACCGTCGTCCAGCGCACGTCGGTGAAGGCCTCCACGTTGGCCTCGCCACCGAAGCGGGCGCCGGTGCCGGACGCGGCGATACCGCCGAAGGGCGCGACCGCCTCGTCGTTCACGGTCTGGTCGTTGATGTGCACGATACCGGTCGGAATCCGCTCCGCCAGGTCGAGACCGCGGGCCGCGTCCCCGGTGACGATGCCGAGCGAGAGGCCGTACGGCCCCGCGGCCGCCAGCGCGGCGGCCTCGTCGACCGTGCTGAAGGACCGTACGGGCGCGACGGGGCCGAACACCTCCTCCGCGTAGGCGGGCGTGCTGTCGTCGAGGCCCGCGAGGACCGTCGGGCGGTAGAAGAGCTTCTCGTGGGTGCCGCCGGCGGCCAGCTTGGCGCCCTGGGCGGTGCTGGCCTCGACCAGGCCGTGCACCTTGGCGAGCTGGTTGTCGTCGATGATCGGGCCGAGGTGGACCTGCTCCTTGTGGGGGTCGCCGACGGCGAGCGAATCGGCCTTGGCGGCCAGGCGTTCGACGTACTCCGCGTACAGCGAGTCGTGGACGAGGTGCCGGCCCGTGGTCATGCAGATCTGGCCCTGGTGGAAGAAGGACCCCCAGGCCGCCGTGGAGATCACGGCCTCGATGTCGGCGTCCTCCAGGACGATCAGCGCGGAGTTGCCGCCGAGCTCCAGGTGGGCTCGCTTGAGGTGGCGTCCGGCCGCCTCCCCCACCGCGCGGCCCGCCGCGGTCGACCCGGTGAAGGAGATGACGGGGATACGGGGGTCGGCGACCAGGGCCTGGCCGACGTCGGGGCCGCCGGGCAGGACATGGAACAGCCCCTCCGGCAGCCCGGCCTCGGCGAAGACCGCGGCGAGCGAGAGGCCGCCGCAGACCGCGGTGCGCGGGTCCGGCTTCAGGATCACGGCGTTGCCGAGGGCGAGGGCCGGGGCGACGGAGCGGATCGAGAGGATCAGCGGGGCGTTGAAGGGGGAGATCACGCCCACCACGCCGACCGGCACCCGGCGCGTGTAGGACAGGCGGGGCGCCTCGCTGGGCAGGACCTGGCCCGCTGGGCGGGAGGCGAGGGCGGCGGCCTCGTAGCACTCCTGGGCGGCCACGTGCAGTTCGAAGTCGGCCTTGCCGGGGATGGACCCGGACTCGCGGACGAGCCATCCGCGCAGTTCGTCGGCGTGCACGGAGAACAGGTCGCCGGCCTTGCGCAGCACCGCGGCCCGGACGAAGTGCGGGAGCCGGGCCCACTCGGCCTGGGCGGCGCGGGCGGCCTCGGCGGAGCGTGCCACGTCCTCGCCGCCGGCGAGGGTGACGGTGGCGAGCGTGTCGCCGGTGGCGGGTTCGGTGACGGCGTACTCAGGTCCCGAAAGGGGGTGGGACTGCCAGCTCTTGGGGTCGAGCAACGACATGGCGGCTCTCCGTTCGATCACCGGTGGGACTCACACGGGGAGCGGTAGTCCCGTGTAGTTCGCGGCCAGTTCGGCGGCCGCATGGCGGGATGCGGTGATGCGGCGCAGCCGTGCGAGCTGCAGTCCGTTCTCGAACGCATCCCCATTTGGTTGAGCATGCAACATCCTAGTCATGTCGTACGAGAACCGGGTGGCCTGCCACACACGAGAAAGACACAACTCCGAATACCTGTCGATCAATTGTGTCGATCCCGTGCGGTGCAGATCGGTCAGGGCACGGGCGAGGACGGTCACGTCCGACACGGCGAGGTTGAGACCCTTGGCCCCGGTCGGCGGCACGATGTGCGCGGCGTCGCCGGCGAGCAGGAGGCGGCCGTGCCGCATCGGTTCGTGCACGTGACTGCGCATGGGCGTCACGGACTTGGCGGTGATCGGACCCCTCGCGAGGGTCCAGTCGGCATCGATCGCGAAGCGCTCGGCGAGTTCGTCCCAGATCCGCTCGTCGGACCAGTCGTCGGCGTCGGTGCCGTTGGGGACCTGGAGGTAGAGCCGGGACACGGCGGGTGAGCGCATGCTGTGCAGGGCGAAGCCGCGCTCCCCGCGGGCGTAGATCAACTCCTCGCAGGACGGGGCGACATCGGCGAGGATCCCGAGCCAGGAGTACGGATGGTCGTGCTCGTACGTCCGGCTCGTCGCCGCCGGGAACGCCCCGCGCGAGATGCCGTGGAAGCCGTCGCAGCCCGCGATCCAGTCACAGGTCAGCGTCTGTTCGCGGCCCTTGTGCCGGAACCGCACGACGGGGGCGTCGCTCTCCGGCTTCTCGACCGCCAGGGCCTCCGCCTCGAACAACAGCGGTGGCCCCTCGGCCAGTTGGAGGGCGACGAGGTCCTTCACGATCTCGGTCTGGGCGTAGATGGTGACCGTACGGCCGCCGGTGAGGACGGGGAAGTCGAGGTGGTGCCGCTCCCCCGCGAACCGCAGCTCGATGCCCTGGTGGACCAGCCCCTCGACGTCCAGACGCCCGGCGGCGCCGCACGCGCGCAGGGCGTCGACCGTGCCCTGCTCCAGCATGCCCGCGCGCTGGCGGTGCTCGACGTACTCCCGCGTCCTGCTCTCCAGGACGACACAGTCGATGCCGGCCAGGTGCAGCAGGCGGGCGAGGAGCAGTCCGGCGGGGCCGCCGCCGATGATCCCGACCGTGGTGCGCATGGCAGGCCTCCCTGCGTCAGCTGGAGTCGCGCTCTACCACTGTGGCACCCAGCACCGTGTGCGTCTCGGTCGCGGTGCCCGGTTCGCGCACCGCGCGGTCGACCAGTTCGGCGAGGTCGCGGCCGGACGGGAGCTCGAGGTGGACCGTGCTCAGCCGGGGCCGCAGCAGCCGCCCGAGGAGCAGGTCGTCGGCGCCGATCACCGCGGTGTCCTGCGGGATGCGGATGCCCTCGTCCTGGAGGGCGCGCATTAACAGCATCGCGTACTCGTCGTTGTACGCGAAGACGGCGTCGAGGCCGAGGTCCCGCCAGCGCACGGCGAGCTTGGCCGCGGCCTGCTCCTCGTAGGCGAGGGGCAGCTCGGTCAAGGTGGCGTCGGTGCCGTGCAGGGCCCTGCGCACACCCGCCAGGCGGGGCAGCGAGAAGGCCTCCAGGCCGGGCTCCTCGGGCACGACGACGCCGATGCGGCGCCGGCCGCGGGCGTACAGGTGGGTGGCGGCGCTGTGGCCGACGCCCGCGTGGTCCATGAGCAGGGCGTGGGCCCCCTCGACCACCTCGGGTCCCAGGGTGACCACCGCTCGGGCACCGGAGCGCCGGAGCAGGGCCACGCCCTGTGCGCCGAGTCCCGCGCCGGGCACCAGGACGGCGACCGGGCGCAGCTCGGCCCAGGCGCGGGCGGCCTCGTCGCCCTGGAGGCCGACGCTGCCGTACTGCACGACGGTGTAGTCCAACCGGCCCAGGGCCCACTGGAGTTCGCTGATGAACTGGCTGTAGAGCGGGCCGGCCGGGATGGACGGGGCGGGCATCAGGACCATCCGGCTGTGGCCGGCGCGCAGACTGCGGGCGGCCGCGTGCGGGACGTACCCGAGTTCCTTGGCGGCCTCGTGGACGCGGCGGCGCGTGGGCTCGCTGATCCGGACGGCGCTGGTGTTGTTGAGGACGTAGGAGACGGTCGCTCGTGAGACGCCGGCCAGGCGGGCCACGTCGGCGCTCGTGGGAACCGGGCGCGTCGCGGGGGAAACGGGCGCGGGCGTTTTCGGTATCTGCACCATGACGGTCGTCATCTTTGCAGAAGCTGTGAAGGTGTCTCGGACCGGGGCGCGGCCCGAACTCACCGTGGCGGATCGGTGCAGGTGAGCCGGGCGACGAGGTCGTCCCAGCCCTTCTCCAGGCGCTCCAGCGGCATGTGGCACCTGCGGGTGAGGTGATGGACGGTGGCGGGGTCGAGGTAGCCCATGAGGGCCTGGGCGAGCAGTTCGCAGTCCGCGTCCGGCAGGGCCTGGCGCAGCAGCAGGGCCACATGGCTGTGATGGACCCGGCGGGGGGCGGGGGTGAACCGGCGCTCCGGGCTGGGCTCGGCCGCCAGCTGCAGGTCCATCTCGTCGACGGACCGGCGCAGGGTGGCGCGACCGAACGCGCGGAGCCGCTCGACGGGCGGCGCGCCGGGCCCGAGCGGGGCGGGGCCGCTGAGGAAGGCCGCCTGGAAGTTTCGCTCGGAGTGGTCGAGCAGAGCCGTCAGCAGGCCGGTGCGGTCGCCGAAGCGCCGGAAGACGGTGCCCTTGCCGACCGACGCGGCCGCGGCCACCGCCTCCATCGTCACCCCGGCCGCCCCGTGCTCGGCGACCAGGCGGGCGGCGGCCTCCAGCAGCCGGGCCCGGTTGCGCGCGGCGTCGGCGCGCAGGCAGGGCTCGTCCTCGGGGACACCGAGCTGGAGCAGTTCGGGCTCCCCGTCGGAATCCGGCGGGGTCGGCAGGGGTGGCAGGACGGCGGACATGAAATAAGCGTAAAGCAGCGGGAAGAAAACTGGACCGAGGTCCGGTTATGGGGGTACAACATTAAGCGGACCCCGGTCCGCATCATTACGGCAATGTTTCACCTCCCTTGGAGATTCGCATGTCTGTTCGCATTCTCGCGCTCGTCGGAAGCCTCCGCGCCGGTTCGCACAACCGCCAGCTCGCCGAGGCGGCCGTCAAGCACGCCCCCGAGGGCGCGGAGGTCGTGCTGTACGAGGGCCTGGCCGAGATCCCCTTCTACAACGAGGACATCGACGTGGAGGGCGACGTCCCCGCGGCCGCCGCCAAGCTCCGCGAGGCCGCGCAGGCCTCCGACGCGTTCCTGTTCTTCTCCCCCGAGTACAACGGCACGATCCCCGCCGTGCTGAAGAACGCCATCGACTGGCTGTCGCGCCCCTACGGCGCCGGCGCCTTCGGCGGCAAGCCGGTCGCCGTGGTCGGTACCGCGTTCGGTCAGTTCGGCGGCGTGTGGGCGCAGGACGAGACCCGCAAGGCCGTGGGCATCGCCGGCGGCAAGGTGCTCGAGGACGTCAAGCTGTCGATCCCCGGTTCGGTGGTGCGCTTCGCCGAGACGCACCCGGCCGACGACGCCGAGGTCGCCGCGCAGCTGGCCGAGGTCGTCGCGCAGCTGCACAGCAACGCGGGCGAGGTCGCCGCGGCCTGAGCCGCGGTACCTTGAACAGGGGTCGGAGCTTTTGCGCTCCGGCCCCCTTTCGTCTGCCTGCCCGTCAATGGGGGGCTGGTCGCGCCCGTGCGACGGAGCCGCAGATCGACACAGCCCCGCGCCCCTGCACTTCACGCCACCGCGGTCCCTGCCAGAGCCCTCAGTTCCCTCAGCGCCGCCGCGATCGCCGGGCGTTCGTGCGCTCCGGCGCGCGTGCAGGTCAGCAGCTTCCTGTGGGGGTCGCCTGCGCAGCGCACCCTCGCGATCGGCAGGTCCGGGGTCAGCTGGGCGAGGCGGGGGATCAGGGCCACGCCCAGGCGGTGAGCGACCAGGTGAGCGGTGACGTTCCAGTCCCGGGCGTGGTGGACCACACCCGGGGAGAAGCCGGCCGCGCCGCAGGCCGACATGACGTGTGTGCGGCAGGGGCTGTCGGCGAAGGGGGCGATCCAGTCCTCGTGGGCCGCTTCCGCGAGATCCGCATGCTCGCGGGCGGCCAGCGGATGATCCGCGGGTACGACCAGGTCGAACGGGTCGTCCAGCAGGGGCTGTTGGTCGTAGCGGGGGTCGCTCATGGGCGGGTTGTGCGGGGTCGCCTCCACGACCGCCAGGTCGGTCTCCCCCTCGAAGAGCAGGTCGAAGCTCTCCGGCACGCCCGCCTCCTGGATGCTGACGGTCAGTCGGCGGTGCCGCTCGCGCAGCCGGACCGCCATCGGGGCGAGCAGCATCGAGACGGCCACGGAGAGACCGCTCACCCGCAGCGGCCCCGCGGGCTCGGTGTGGTCGGCGCGCAGGTCCAGCTCGGCCTGTTCCCAGCGGGCCTGGATGGCGTCGGCGTGCGCGAGCAGGCTCTCGGCGGCCGGCGTGAGACGCACCCCGCGACCCTGGGGTTCGAGGAGGTCGACGCCCAGGTCGCGGGCGAGCTGACGGATCTGCTGGGAGGCGGCGGACGGGGTGAAGTGCAGGGCGCGGGCGGCGGCGGTGACTGTGCGGTAGTGGGCGACCGCCCTCAGGACGTGGAGCCGGCGCAGGTCAATCATGAAGCCCACGCTTCAAGGTCGGCTCCAGGAAGTCAACCTGGACGTGAACGAAGACTCCGCTGCACGCTGGACTGGTCGCGACGGCAGTACACGTCCCCCTACGCACGAGGAGTCACGATGACCAGCACGATCCGCGCCGTCTGCCCGCACTGCGCCTGGCCGGACGACGCCGAGCCGTTCCAGGTGGTGTCCCAGCACTGCACGGCGACGGGCGGGACGGTGTGGACCCGCTGCGCGTGCGGCTCGTTGCAGGTCCGGGTGACCGACGGCCGCGGGACCCGCGTCGTCTCCCGCAGTCGGCCCTCCGCCGCGCGGGCGGGTTAGTCCAGGTCCGCGAGCCGCTGTACGGCGGGTGCCGTGAAGCGTTCGATCCACTCGGCGGGGGCGCCGGTGCGCGGGGCGAGGATGACCGTGTCGATGCCGAGCTTGGTGTAGCCGGCGATGTCCCGGGTGAAGGCGTCCAGGTCGCTGTCGTCGGCCGCGTCGGCCGTGTACGTCATGGTCTTGCGGATCTCGGCGTAGTCCCGCCCCTCGGTGTCGCAGTGACGGCGCAGCACGTCGAGCTTGTGCGTGACCTCCTGCGGCGAGGTGGCGAAGAGGTTGCAGGCGTCGCCGTAGCGGGCGACCAGGCGCAGGGTCTTCTTCTCGCCGCTGCCGCCGATCATGATCTCGGGGTGCGGGCTGCTGACCGGGGCCGGTACGCACAGCGTCTCGGCGAGCCGGTAGTGGGTGCCCTCGAAGGGGCCGTTCGCCGCCGGGTCCCACATCTGCAGACAGATCCGCAGGGCCTCCTCCAGCCGCTCGAAGCGCTCCGCGAGGGGCGGGAACGGCACGCCGAGCCCTTCGTGCTCCCGGTCGTACCAGGCGGCTCCGATGCCGAGGGCCGCCCGGCCCCCGGAAAGCACGTCGAGCGTGGTCGCGATCTTGGCGAGCAGGCCGGGGTGACGGTACGTCACTCCGGTGACGAGCGCGCCGAGCTGGACCGTCTCGGTGTGGGCCGCGAGGAAGGCCAGGGTCGAGTAGGCCTCCAGCATGGGGTCTTCGGCGCCGCCGTTGAACTCCATCTGAAAGTAGTGGTCCATCACCGACAGCCAGCTCACCCCGGCCGCCTCCGCCGCGGCCCCCGCGGCGGCGAGCTCGGCGCCGAGAGCGGGCGCGCCCGAGGGGTGGTTGAACCGGTTGATGTGGACGCCTACGCGCATGTCCGTCTCCGTTCACGGGGCCTTCGCCGACCTTGCCGACGCTAGATCCTGGAGTGCTCTCGAAGTCAAGGGGAGTTGATGGGGCAGGCGTGGGGGCCTGGTGTGGCTCTGGCTCGCGAAATCTCTCGGGCGCCCTCGGGGCCACGAGGGCGGACGTACCGGGCCTCTGCGCCGCGACCCCCTGTGGGACAGAGCGGCTCCGAAGCCGCGGCCTGCGACCCCGCCCCGGCGAACGGCAGACGAACGCGGCGAACACCGCCGAAGCCGCGCCGAGTTCGCCCCAGCCTCGCGCCAGGGCACGGCCCGCGAAACGATCCGCAGGCGGGGTACGGGGACACCATGCGCACGTGGCCCGGGCCGACACGCGCCCCGGCCAGGCTCGGGCCGGCGCTCCACCCCACCGCGGCGGCTGCAACCCCACTCCGGGCACAACGCACCAGGCCTGTCCTTACCTGTCTCGGCGGCGCCGGTTCTCCGCCCCGCGTCCCGGAGCCCCGGGCCGGCCGGAACCTTCCCGTCCCGGCGATGCCCGGCAGCCGTCATCGCGTCACGCGACCCGTTCCACCGCCGCCCGCTCCTGCCTCTTCGCGGCGCGCAGGCTCGTCAGGGTGGTGATCGTCAGGACCAGGACGATGAAGCCGAGGGAGAAGGGGATGCCGATCTCGGGGACGTGGACGCCGGACTCGTGGAGGGCGTGCAGGACGAGTTTGACGCCGATGAAGCCGAGGATGATCGAGAGGCCGTAGCTGAGGTGGACCAGCTTCTTCAGCAGGCCGCCGATGAGGAAGTACAGCTGGCGCAGGCCCATCAGGGCGAAGGCGTTGGCGGTGAAGACGATGTACGGGTCCTGGGTGAGGCCGTAGATCGCGGGGATGGAGTCCAGGGCGAACAGCACGTCGGTGGAACCGATCGCGAGCATCACGACGAGCATCGGGGTCATGACCCGCTTGCCGTTCTGCTCGATCCACAGCTTGGTGCCGTGGTAGCGGTCGGCGACACCGAACCGCTTCTCCACCATCTTGAGCAGCTTGTTCTCCTCGTACTCCTCGTCGTGTCCGTCCTTGCGGGCGTCCTGGACAAGCTTCCAGGCGGTCCAGATCAGGAAGGCGCCGAAGAGGTAGAACACCCAGGAGAACGCGGTGATGATCGCGGCTCCGGCCGCGATGAACCCGGCACGCAGCACGAGCGCCATCACGACGCCGACCATCAGCACCCGCTGCTGGTACTGCGAGGGCACCGCGAACTTCCCCATGATCAGGACGAACACGAAGAGGTTGTCGACGCTCAGGGACTTCTCGGTGATGTATCCGGCGAAGAACTCGCCCGTGGGCTTCCCACCGGCGAAGAGGAGCAGCCCGAGTCCGAAGAGACAGGCCAGCACGACCCAGACGACGGTCCAGATGCCGGCCTCCTTCACCGACACGTCGTGGGGCTTGCGGCCGATGAGGAAGTCTGCGCCGACCAGGACGCACAGGGCGACGACGGTCAGCAGCCAGACGGTGAGAGAGACGTTCACTGGTTCTCCTGGTGCATGGGGGGCATCGACAGCGTTGTCACCCCCTGGGGCCCCTTCCACCCGCACAAGGTGAACAACAGGTCACGCCATGGCAAGGAACCGCAGGCCACACGGGAACATGGCGGAATCTCGTCTCGCGTCACCCGCCGTACGGCGGGCAGGTTCCGCAGTACGGCGGCGCCCCGGACGGACGTCGTTGCCCGGATCATGACGCCACGAGCCGCCGCGCCCCGCGTGAGGAGAAGCCATGACCTACGTCCCGCCTCCGTTCGATCCCGAACTCGCCGCCGCCCTGGACATGATCAAGGAGATGATCTCGCCCGGCATGACCCTGGACGACATCGAGCTCGTCCGCCAGGGGCCGGGCATCCAGATGCTGGCCGACATGGACCTGAGCCTCGGCGGGTTCTTCGAGGTGGAGGACCGGTCGGTACCCGGGCCCGAGGGCGCCCCGGAGATCTCGCTGCTGATCTGCCGGCCCGCCGCCCCGGCACCGGCGGACACCGGACGTCCGGTGATCTATCACGTCCACGGCGGCGGCATGGTCCTGGGCAACAACCGGGTCGGAGTGGACGGTCCGCTGGCCTGGGCGAAGGAGCTGGACGCGGTGGTGGTGTCGGTGGAGTACCGGCTGGCGCCCGAACATCCGCATCCGGCGCCGGTCGAGGACGTCTACGCCGGGCTCGTGTGGACCTCCGAGCACGCGGAGGAGATCGGCGGCGACCCCGAGCGGATCGTGATCGCCGGTGCGAGCGCGGGGGGCGGGCTGTCGGCGGCGCTGGCGCTGCTCACCCGGGACCGCAAGGGACCGCGGCCGATGGGGCAGCTGCTGATGTGCCCGATGCTGGACGACCGCAACGACAGCCCGTCGACGCATCAGATGGCGGGCCTGGGCGTCTGGGACCGTACGGCCAACGAGACGGGCTGGACGGCTCTGCTGGGCGAACTGCGGGGTGGCCCCGACGTCCCGGCGTACGCGGCGCCGGCCCGGGCCGAGGACCTGTCGGGGCTGCCGCCCGCCTTCCTCGACGTGGGGTCGGCGGAGACGTTCCGGGACGAGGTCGTCGCGTACGCGTCCCGGATCTGGCAGGCGGGCGGGGTGGCGGAGCTGCATGTGTGGCCCGGGGGTTTCCACGGGTTCGACGGGTTCGCTCCGCAGGCCGCGTTGTCGCAGGCGGCGCGTGCGGCTCACTTGGCGTGGCTGCGGAGGTTGCTGGGCTCCTAGGGGTAGCTGCGGGCAAGCGCACCGGGAAGTGGGGTGTCGGGCGGTCGCGGGACTGCTGCGGCCGGTCGCGCCCACGTGGTGGAGCCGCGCATGTCGGAGCCCCGCATACCGACAGGGGTGCTTCCGGGCCCCATGCCGCACCATTGACCCATGAAAGAGCTGGCCGGGCGCCTGACCGCCCTGGATCCGGACGCCGGAGCCGCGGTGCGGGTGATCGCCTACTTCGATCGGCTGTCCGAGTCCCGTGCCGGGCTGGAGGCTCTGGTGCGTGGGGCCGCCGTACTGGCCGGGGTGCCGGCTCGGCTGGTCGACGCCGAACGGAGGGTGCACGTCCGGGTCGAGGCCGACGGGACGCGCCGGGACTCCGGGGCGCCGCCGGAACCCGGCTGGCCGTCCGCCGCGCTGACGCCCGGCGGGGCCGCCGCGCTCTGGCTGGAGCGGGCCGAGGCGGCTCCCAGTGTGGTCGACGCGGTGATTCTGGAGCGCGCCGCCGGGGCCGTACGGCTCGTTCTGGACCGTACCCGGGGACGCGCGCCCGCCGATGATCCCGCGCTGGTCGAGACCGTGCTGGACGCCACCGCCCCGGAGGCCGCACGGCTGCACGCGGCGCGTGGGCTGGGGCTGGATCCCGCCGCGTCCGCGCGTGCGCTGGCCCCGCTCGACGGGCGCCCCCGGATCATGGCCGGGCGGGCGGACGCCGAACTGCCCGCCGGGCGGGTCGGGGTGGGCCCCGCCGTGCCCGTGCTCGAACTGCCGCGGTCCTGGGCGGACGCCCGCACCGCGCTGCGCTTCACCGCGGAGGGCACGGCTCAGGACCCTGGGCCGAAGGTCGTGTACGCCGACGAACTGGGCGGCGTCGCACTGCTCGGCGACCTCGTCGCGCCCGGCGCGGAGCCGCCACCCGACGTCCGGGCGCTGGAGTCGGCGGGGGCGAGCACGCCGTGGCTGCTCGCCACGCTGCACGCCGTGGTCTCGACGGCGAGCCTGCGGGCGGCCGCCGCCGAGATCAGCGTCCACCACTCCACGCTCCAGGACCGGCTGTCCCACGCGGAGCATCTGCTGGGCTGGCCGCTGCGCACGCCCCAGGGACGCCTGCGGTTGCAACTGGCCCTGGCGATGCGCCACTTGGCGCGACCGTAGCGGAAGCTCGGCGGCTCAGCGGAACTCGTGCACGACCTCGATCCGGCCGACGATGTGGGCGTTGAACTCGTCGAGCTCCTCGGCCGGGACCCACAGTTCGAGGATCGTGCGGCCGCCCGCCTGCTGGACGGGGTAGCGGCCCAGGAAGTCCGACCCGGCCTCGAAGCGGGTCACGAAGCCGGCGCCGTCGTGCTTGACGTTCCAGTCCCTGGCGATCTTGATCGCGTAGCCCTCGTCGAGGACCGGGTAGAAGATCGGCTGCTCGGGCAGCCTCGGCGGCCAGGCACGCCAGTCGAGCTCGCGGACCAGGTCCAGTTCCACGGGGCCGGTCGGGCGCCAGAGGGTCGTGGTGGAGGGCCGGGTCGTCATCGGCGTCACTCTCTGCGGGTGCGGGTGCGGGTGCGGACAGCCGCGCGATAGTTGCGCGCGCACTATAGAAGCAGACGCTGAAAGTTTCAGCGATGCAATATCCTGGGCGTATCCGTATCCGGACGGAGGAAGCAGGCCCCATGACCGCCACAGATCCCGCACTCACCGCGCTCGCCCAGGGCTGGTGCGCGCTCTCCCTGCTGCACGGCCGGATCGAGGCGCACATCGAGAAGGCCCTGCAGAGCGCACACGACCTCAGCGTGCGCGAGTACTCCCTGCTCGACGTCCTGGGCCGCCAGCACGACGGCGAGGGCGGACACCTGCAGATGAAGCAGGTCGCCGACGCCGTCGTCCTGAGCCAGAGCGCCACCACCCGCCTGGTCACCCGCCTCGAGGACCGCGGCCTGCTCTCCCGCTACCTCTGCCCCACCGACCGCCGCGGCATCTACACCGACGTCACCGACGCCGGCCGCACCCTCCTCGAACAAGCCCGCCCCACCAACGAGAAGGCCCTGCGAGAAGCCCTCGACCAAGCCGCCACCCACCCCGAACTCACCCCCCTCGTCAGGGCATTGGAAGGTCTCGGAGTGCCGGTCTGAGCCGACCGGGGCGATGGCCGGGCGCCCAGGGCAGCCAAGGGCACGTACAACCGCCCTTCCTGGCGCCGGACTTCATCGCGCCGTCTGCGAGCGCACCACTGCGCCGAGTTCCGGGAGGAATTGCCGCCGACCGCCATGGGCAAGGTGTTGAGGGACCAGCCGTGAAGGAACGCGACGCATTCCGCGCAGAGGAACGGAGATCCAGCGTGCCGACGAACCAGGCCACCGCCCCGGGGGACGACATGTCACTCACCCGGATAGAGCGTCTCGACGCGGAGATCATCGCGCTGCTGGCGCGCCGCCGCGAGATGGCTCGGGAACTCCCCGCCCCGGCCCGGGCCCGCGCCGTCGACCCCGGCTTCGTGGAGGCCGTACGGGAGGTCACCGGCCGCTACCGCCAGGAACTCGGCGGGGCCGGAGAGCTCGTCGCCCGCGCGGTCATGGTGCTGTGCCATCCGGGCCGCCAGAACTGAGCGGCGGACCGAAGGGCCGTGCGAAGTGGCCCCGGTGGCCTCGCCGTCCGCCACGAGGTGGCGAACGGCACAGGTCAGGGGGCCGGGGCAGTCGTTGACACCCTCTCGGACGGGCCGTACAAAGGGCGGCATGAGCCTGCCGCAGCTTCCCCTGTCCGGGGTCACGGTGGTCAGCCTGGAGCAGGCCGTGGCCGCGCCCTACGCGACCCGCCAGCTCGCCGACCTCGGCGCCCGGGTGATCAAGGTGGAGCGGCCGGGCGACGGTGACTTCGCCCGGCGCTACGACACGACCGTGCACGGCCACTCCAGCTACTTCGTGTGGCTCAACCGGTCCAAGGAGTCGCTCACCCTGGACCTGAAGGACCCGCGCGGCCTCGAGATCCTGCACCAACTCCTCGACGGCGCCGACGTGTTCGTCCAGAACCTGGCCCCGGGCGCGGCCGACCGGCTGGGCCTCGGCGTGGCCGCCCTCGCCGAGCGCCGGCCGCGGCTGATCCCGTGCACGATCTCGGGGTACGGCACGGACGGGCCGTGGGCGGACCGCAAGTCGTACGACCTGCTGGTGCAGTGTCAGACGGGTCTGGTGTCGCTGACCGGGACCGCCGAGGAGACCGCGCGGGTCGGGATCTCCGTCGCCGACATCGCGGCCGGGATGTACGCCTACAGCGGCATTCTGACCGCCCTGTACACCCGCGCCACCACCGGCAGGGCCCACCCGGTGGAGGTGTCCCTGTTCGAGGCACTGGCCGAGTGGATGAGCCAACCGGCCAATTACACGCGCTACGGGGGCAGTCAGCCGCCGCGTCTGGGCACCCAGCACGCCACCATCGCCCCCTACGGCGCCTTCACGGCCGCCGACGGCCACGACGTGCTCTTCTCCATCCAGAACGAACGCGAGTGGATCGTCCTGTGCGCCGATTTCCTGCGGCAGCCCGAGCTGGCCGAGGATCCGCACTTCGCCACCGGCCCGGCCCGGGTCGCCCACCGCGAGGAACTCAACGCCGTGGTCGCCGAGCGGATCGCGCGCTCCGACGCCGCGGAGGTCCTGAAGGACCTGGAGGGCATCGGCATCGCCTGCGCCGGGGTCAATGACGTCGCCGCGTTCCTCGACCACCCGGTCCTGGCCGCCCGCGGCCGCTGGCACGAGGTCGCCGTCCCGGGCGGGGCCACGGTGGAGGCGCTGCTGCCCCCGGCCGACCTGGCGGGACTGCCCGCCCGCATGGACCCGGTCCCGGGGGTGGGCGAGCACACCGAGGCGATCCTCACGGAACTCGGCCGCACCGGCGAGGACATCGCGGCGCTGCGGGCGGACGCGGTCGTCTGAGCCTCCGGGTTGGAGGAGACACGCCTCCGCCCCGGAGGAGGCACGGTTCACCCGGGAGTCACCAGGGCAGCGGGCCCTTGGCGTCGAAGTAGCCGCCGGTCGGGCCGTCCGGGGCGACCTGTGCCATGCGGACGATGATCTCGGCACCCTCCGCCACGGTCTGGGTGCCCGTGTTGCCGTTCAGGTCGGTCTTGGTGAAACCGGGCTCCACGGAGTTGATCCGCATGGCCGGGAACGCCTTCGCGTACTGCACGGTGAGCATGTTGACCGCGGTCTTGGACGTCGGGTACGCGATGCCCGGATAGAAGTGCGCGGGGTGGTCCGGGTCGGAGAGGTGGGTCAGGGAGCCCAGTCCGCTGCTGACGTTGACCACGACCGGGGCGGCCGAGCGCTGGAGCAGGGGCAGGAAGGCGTGCAGGACGCGGACGACACCGAAGACGTTCGTCTCGAAGGTGGTGCGCATGTGGTCGGCGGTCACGGTGGCCGCGACCGGCACGCTGTTGTCGTCGGTCCGGGTCTCGATGCCCGCGTTGTTGATCAGGACGTCCAGGCCGCCCGCGGCCTCCAGGGTCTTGGCCGCGGCCTCGACGGAGGCGTCGTCGGTGACGTCGAGCTGCACGAACCGCGCGCCGAGCTCGTCGGCGGCGCGCCGGCCGCGCTCGGCGTCACGGGCACCGACATAGACGGTGTGGCCCGCGGCGATGAGTTGGCGGGCGGTCTCGAAGCCGAGGCCCTTGTTCGCTCCGGTGATGAGTGTGGTCGTCATGCCATCCAGATTGCTGCGCCGCGGCGCGATCAGCTAGGAGTCCCTTCTTCCTGGGACTGGCGGTACCAGGCACATCCGCGGCCGACGGTGTTCACTGAGCGGCATGGCGGCAACAGAGCTGGGACAGACGCTGCGGCGCTGGCGCGACCGGGTCCCGCCGGACGCGGCCGGGCTTCCCTCGGGGGGCCATCGGCGCGCGGCCGGGCTGCGGCGCGAGGAACTGGCCCTGCTGGCCGGCATCTCGGTCGACTACGTCACGCGTCTCGAACAGGGCCGGGCGGCCAACCCGTCGGTTCAGGTCGTGGAGGCACTGACCCGGGCACTGCGGCTCTCGGGGGACGAGCGGACGTACCTCTTCGGTCTGGCGGGGTTGGTGCCGCCTGGTCCGGACGTCGTGCCGGGGGTCATCACGCCCAGTGTGCAGCGGCTGCTGGACCGGCTGGTCGACACCCCCGTCGCGGTCTCCGACGCGGCCATGACGCTGCTGCTGGCCAACCCGGTGTACGCGGCGCTGATGGGCGACCCCTCGGTCCTGCGTGGCTTCGAACGCAACGGCGTGTGGCGCAACTTCACGGGCATGCCGACCCGGGTGCGGCACACCCCTCAGGAACGGCGGGACTTCGAGGCGGGCATGGTCGCCGAACTGCGCGCGACCGCTGCCCGCTATCCCGCCGACCGCCAACTCTCGCTCCTGGTGGCCGAGTTGCACAGCAGGAGTGAGCGGTTCGCCGAACTGTGGGACGCGGGAGCGGTGGGCCGTCTCGCCGGCTCGCACAAGACGATCGAGCATCCGCAGGTCGGCACGCTCACGCTCGACTGCGACCTGCTCCGGGTGGAGGAGAACGACCTCCACATCCTCGTGTACTCGGCCGAGCCCGGCACCGAGGCAGCCGAGAAGCTGCGGCTGATCTCGGTGCTGGGCACGCAGAGCCTGGCCGAGGGAAGCCGGCGGGGCTTGTGAGGCTCCTGGACGGGCGGCCGGACCAGCCGGCCGCCCGCCGTCTCAGTAGCCGTACCGGTTCTTCAGGTGGCGCCAGAAGTCGCGCAGCATCCACTTGTCGAAGTCGGTGATCTGGGTCGCGCTGCCCGCGTTCATCAGGAAGCAGCACTGGCCGGTGGGGGTCCAGTCGTAGAAGTCGTCGAGGCCGAAGGTGTGGCCGACCTCGTGGAGATAGATGTGAATGTTCTCCTGGGCGAGGGCCCCGGTGAAGTACTCCTGGCCGACGCGCTGGCCCCAGTCCCCGCCTGCGCCGCCCTGGAAGCCCTTGGTCAGCCAGAGCGACTGGTCGTAGTGACGGGCGACGCCGCCTGGGCACTTCGAGTAGTTGCCGTCCTGGTGGAAGAAGCGGCCGCAGTCGGGGGCACACTGCGGGGCGCCGCCGTCGTCCAGGTTTCCGGCGTAGATGTCGACCGAGTTGTCGGTCCACTGCAGGGTCGAGCGGTTCTTGACCGCCCAGCCGACGATGTTGACGGGCACGGTGGTGTACGGCCAGGCGTTGGTGCCGGTGCCGTTGTCGAGCATGGCCGCCATCCACTTGGCGAACTGCTTCTTCAGCGCGGCGTGGACCTGGTCGCGGAGGGCGGCGCTGACCGGGGCGTCGGACTCCCAGCGGACGCAGTAGTTGACGCTTCCCTTGTTGGCCATGATCTGGTCCCAGCCGTAGTTGCGGAAGCCGTAGAGGTCGGGGTAGGTCGACTCGACGTGGTTCCACACCTCGCCCAGGGGCTGGACGAGATGGGCCGGCGGGTTCCAGTTGTCCGTCGCCTGTGCCGGGGTCGCTGTGACCGCGGGGGTGGCCAACACCGCGAGCAGGGCGGCGAGGACGGTGACGAGACGCACGATGCGGGTGCGCATGGAGTGAACTCCCTTCGTGGGGGACGGGATTCACCGTGCGGTCGCCGCCGTTCCGCCCCGGGTTGCCGCCTGCGGCACACCAACCGGGGCGGCCGGGGCGGGGCGGGTTCGGCCCGAGTCGCCACAGGATTGTGAGCCAGCACACAATCGATACGCTCCCGTATCGATAGTTCTGGAGTTACGCTGGCCCCCACGAGAACGAAACCGTTTCGTTCAGCATGTAGTGCGCTGGACGAGGATGGAGCACGCACGCCATGACCAGCGTCCTCATCGCCACCGGCCAGTCACTTCAGCGTGTCGGCCTTCGAATGCTCCTTGAGTTCCAGTCCGACCTGACCGTCGTCGGCGAGGCGGCGCACGGGCCGGAGGCGGTCCGGCTGAGCGCCCTGCTCCGGCCGGACGTCGTCCTGCTGGACGGCCGCAGCACCGGTACGGACACCCTCGAGACCGTCCGCCGCCTCGCCCACGCGCCGGACGGGCACGCCCCGCACGTCCTGCTGCTCACCTCCGGCGACGACACCCACCCCTACGGTGCCCTGCGCGCCGGAGCCGCCGGACACCTTCCCGAGGGTGCCACCGCCGACGAACTGGTCGCGGCCGTCCGGGTCGTGGCCGCCGGGGACGTCGTCGTCTCCCCCGGACTGACCCGCGCGCTCATCGACGCCGTCCGCAGCCCTCGCGCCGTCGGGAACTCCGTCCCCGGCAACCGGCTGGGCACCCTCACCGGACGCGAGCGCGACGTGCTCACCGCGGTCGCCTCGGGAGACTCCAACGCCGAGATCGCCGACCGGCTCTGCATCGCACCGACCACCGTGAAGTCCCACGTCAGCAACATCCTCACCAAGATCGGCGCCCGCGGCCGGGTCCAGGCGGTGGTCTTCGCCTACGAGTCGGGACTGGTCCGACCCGCACAGCACGTTCTGCACGCGTGAAGGGCCCCGCCTGACGCAGCGGAGGTGCCAGGCCTTCAGGACGCACCGCCGACTCCGGCAGCGGTTCCCGCTGACGCGCCGGCCCGACCGGCACGACTCGGCCCCGACGGGCGCGCCCTCGACATCCGCTTCCTGCCTCCGGTCCCGGCCCAGCAGCGCACGTCCGCCGACGACCGCCACACGTCGGAGAGACCGCGCCGCACGCGTCAGCAGCCTCCCCGCCGCCTCCCCCGACCGGGGCCGCACGGGCGGACCGCCCTGCGTCGCCGAGCACCGGGAGTTGCGCCCGCGCGCACGCATGAGCCTGATCGAGGGACACGGCATCCCCCACCGGACCGGCTACACCACCGGGAGCCGCCGCCCGGCCACGCTCGACGACCGGAGTGTCTCGTCGGCCGGGAGTTCGTGCACGGCCCGGCGCCGGCCGGGGCCATGCTGGAGCCGGCTTGCCACAACCACCCCGGCCGGACGGTGAGTGACCGGCATACCGGCTGCACCGGCCGGCGTGGGGCGACCCGCGCCTCCTCGCCGCGCCCTCACTGCCTACGCGGCCGTGTAACCGAGTTGGCGCCGCATGTAGGGCGTCATGAGGGTCTTCGCCTTGGCCAGGGTGCTGGTGCGGCCGCCGAGCACCGCCGTCTCGCCGCCCGGCACGGGCAGCATGGTCACCCCGTCGGCGGGGCCGAAGGGCACGATCAGCGGGGTGCGGTGGATGGGCCGGTAGAAGCGGGGTTCCTTGCGGTGCCGGCCCGCACTGTTCAGGTGGGCGCGGATGTTCCAGGCGGCGAGGTCGGCCTGGGCGAGCGCTGCCGGGGTGATCTTGAGCTCGGTGGCGTCGTTGACGTCGCCGACCGCGAAGACGTCCAGCTGTCCCTCGGCGCGCAGCGAGCGGTCGACCTTGACGTGCCCGGAGGGGGTCAGCCAGTCGCCGTGTCCGCCCAGGCGCAGCCAGAGCGTATTGGGAGTGGTGCCGGTGGCCCAGAACGAGAGGTCCGCGGTGATGATGCCGCCGCGGGCGTCGCGGTAGGTGCCGAAGTCGCTGCCCTGCGACATGAAGGAGTCGAGCCGGACCTCCACGTCGTGGGCCTCCAGCCAGGCGCGCGCCTTGCGGCCGGCCCGTTCGCTGCCCGTGTTGCCGAGCAGCGCGGGGCCGGAGTGCGCGAGCGTGACGCGGGCGTCCGGCCGGGCCAGCCGGATCTCGGCGCTGAGTTCCACGCCGGAGGGCCCGCCGCCGACGACGAGGACGTGTTCGGCGAAGGCGATCTTCTGCTGGTGCTCGGCGAAGGACTTCATCGCCTCCTCGGTGGTGGTCCCGGCGAAGCGGGCCGGTTCCGGGTAGTCGGCGCCGGTCGCGATCACCACCACGTCGTAGGGCAGCCGCGTGCCGTTGGCGAGCACCACGCGTCGCTCGGTGGTGTCGATGCGGACCACCTTGCCCACGACGAGCTGTCCGTGGCGCAGCAGCCGGTCGTACGGGATGAAGGGGATCGCGCTCCACTCCTTGCGGACTCCCGCCCGCAGGGAGGAGATGCGGTGGAAGAAGACTTCCTTGCGGTCCACCAGCGTGACCCGGGCTGTCGTGTCCAGCCGTTTCGCCAGCCGGACGCCCGCATAGCCGCCGCCGATCACCACTACGTCGCCGTCACTCACGCCGAGTCTCCTGAACCGTGGGGGGAGGAAGTGCCATGGCGGACGAGCCGCTCCCCCGAGCACTCGGATGACGGCGAGCGTAACGCTTGAAACCTAAAGTTACGATGGGGTCGTGTGAGTTTTCCGTGAAGCTGTGAGGCGCCGCGGGGCGCGATGTGCCCGCCGACGACGGTGAGTTGGACCGGCCCCCGGGTCAGCCGAGCTCGTAGTCGAGCCAGATCCGGTGGGTGCCGTCGGCGTCGACCGTGAGACCCCCGGTGCCGGAGATGCCCGCCAGGTCCCCGGTGCCGCTGGAGGGGACGATGGTGAAGAACTCCGCGGTGCGGTCGCTGCCGGAGGTCGTCGCCGAGTGCGCGAAGTTGAAGGCGCCGGACCGGTCGTGCACCGAGCCCTCGAAGGACTCCATGGCGACATAGGTGCCGACGCCGGACTCCTGGTCGTACGCGGCGGTGAACAGGGTCGCCGAACGGCCGGCGACCTCGCCCTCGAAGTGCTTCTCGATCGTCGCGACCCCGACCGGGAGCCCGGTGGCCACGGCGGGCTCGGGCGTCAGCTCGGTCGGGACGAACGCCTTCACGCTGAATGTTCCGTCGGCTCTCATGCGCCGACGGTACCGACCGGGTCTGACAATGGCCTGCCGTCCGTGCCCGCCTACTCCGGCGGGGTCGGCGTGTCGTGGGTGCGGTACATCGCCTGGACGTCCAGCTCCAGCTGGACGGTCGGGCCGACGACCGCGATGCCCCGGGCCAGCATCGACCGCCAGTTGAGGGTGTAGTCCTCGCGGTGGAGCTCCGCCGTCGCGAGGGCCGCGCAGCGCAGTTCCTCGCCGTAGCCGCCGTTGACGGTGCCCAGGTAGGTCGTGTCGAGGGCGACCGAGCGGCTCACGCCGTGCATGGTGAGGCTGCCCTGGAGGGTCCACTTGCTGCCGCCGCGGTAGGCGAAGCGGGTGCTGACGAAGTCGATGTGGGGGAAGCGTTTGACGTCGAGGAAGTCGCCGGAGCGCAGGTGGTTGTCGCGGGTGGTGTTGCCCGTGGTGATGCTGGAGGCGTCGATGCGGACCTGGACGCGGGACTGGGACATGTCCGGTGCGATCTGGATGCCGCCCTCGAAACGCTCGAAGCGGCCGTGGACGTGCGCCATGCCGACGTGCTTGGCGATGAAGCGGATCGCGGTGTGCGGCGGATCGAACAACCAGACGCCGGGCGTGGGCAGTTGCAGCGCCTGGGCCGGCTGGAGCCAGACCCGCTCGGCGGGCGTCACCCCGTACGGATCCACGTCGACCGTCTCGCGGTGCGGCTGGAGCCCCTCGGCCGAGGCCATCAGGCTGTAGCGGCCGGGCGGCAGCACGGCCACGAAGTAGCCGTAGGGGTCGGTCGTGCCGCGTGCCGCGACCCGGTGCGTGTCCAGGGCGGTGACGGTGACGTCCGCGCCCGCCATGGGCGAGCCCATCGGGTCGACGATCTCACGGGCCACGGCGCCGGCGCCTTCGGGGAGGGGGACGGAGAGGCCCGCCGCCTCGGCAAGGGCAGCCTTGGACCGCCGGCGCCTGAGGAGTGCGAGGGCCATGATGTTCACCTTTCTTAGGGGACTTGCTGTGGTGCTGCGGCACTCATGGCCGACGGCCCTGGAAGGCCGCCTCGAGTACCGCCCGCACGCCGTCCACGGTCACGGGACGCGGGTTGGCGTACGGCTGTCCCGCCACCTGTACGGCCGCCTCGGCCAGGTCGGTCTCCTGGAGCCCGAGTGCGGCCAGGGAACGCGGTGCGCCGAGGCGCCCGGCCAGTTCCCACAGGGCGTGTGGCGGGTCGTCGGTGCCAAGTGCCCTTTTCAGCACGGTCAACGCCCCCGGGATCTCGGGAGCGTTGTAGGCGAGGGCGTACGGCAGGACGACGGTGTGGGTCTCGGCGTGCGGGAGACCGTAGGTGCCGCCGAGCGCGTGGCACAGCTTGTGGTGCAGGCCCATGGTGGTGGACCCGAGGCAGGACCCGCACAGCCATGCCGCGTAGAGCGCCTGTCCGCGTGCTTCCACGTCCGCCGGGTCGCCGGCCAGTCGGGGCAGCGCCTCGGTCATCGCCCGCACGCCTTCCTCCGCCATCAGCGCGATCAGCGGCGAGGTGTCCGGGGCGTACAGCGCCTCGACCGCGTGCGCGAGGGCGTTGACGCCGCTGGTCACGGTGAGGGGAACCGGCAGGGAGAGGGTCAGCTCGGGGTCGTAGACGACACTGCGGGGCTGGACCTTCGGGTCGCGGCCGGTGCGTTTGGACCCGCCCTCGGTCAGGCCCCAGACCGGGGTCATCTCGGAGCCAGAGTAGGTCGACGGCACGGCGATCAACGGCAGTCCGGTGCGCAGGGCGATCGCCTTGCCGAGACCGATGGAGGAGCCGCCGCCGACCGCGACGACACCGTCGGCCCCGGCCTCGCGTGCCACCGCCACGGCCCGGTCGGCGTCCTCGACGGGTACGTGCATACGGGCCTCGGCGTGCAGCCCGGCGCAGGAGTCGCCGAGCGCCTCCGCCACCGCCCGCGCGACGGCCTCGCCCCGGCTGCCGCACACCACCAACAGGCGCCGCAGGCCCAGGTGTTCGGCCTCTCCGGGCGTCGCGGACACGGCGGCGCCGGGCCGGAACACGACCCGCACGGGACGGCTCTCGTAGGTGAAGTCGCCGGAGAACGTCATGCGTTCGGCTCCAGTACGAGATCGAAGCGGGCGTGCCGGAAGGGGTTCAGGATGCCGAACTCCGCGGCCAGGGGCGGGTCGTCGGTCCTCGCGAAGTCCTGCACCAGACTGTGTTTCACGGCGAAGACGGCGTCGGAGTCGAGGTAGTCGCTGCCCGCGACGAAGATGTGGGTGGTGACGGGGGTGTGGCCCTCGGCACCGGCGATGAAGTGGATGTGCGCGGGCCGGTACGGGTGCCGGCCGGTCGCGCGGAGCAGGTCGCCGACGGGGCCGTCGGTGGGGATCGGGTACGGCGCCGGGACGCAGGTGCGGAACCAGAAGCGGCCCTCGGCGTCGGCGGTGAACAGTCCGCGTCCGTTGCCCGCGGGCTGGGCGTCGGGCTGCTGGACGTCGTAGAAACCCTGGTCGTCGGCCTGCCAGACGTCGAGGACGGCACCGGGCAGCGGGGTGCCGTCCGCGGAGAGCACCCGGCCGCTGACGACGCAGGGCTCGGCGGAGCCCACCAGGTCGATGTCGTCACCGAGTTCCCGGACGGGCGACTCGGTCATGTGGAAGGGGCCGAGCACGGTCGACTCCGTGGCGCCCGGTACGCGGTCGCCGTTGATGGTCTCGACGAGCATGGAGAGGCCGAGGACGTCCGAGAGGAGGATGAACTCCTGGCGGGTGTCCGTGCACGTCTGACCGGTCGCCGTCAGAAAGGCGATCGCCTTCTCCCACTCCTCCTGCGTGAGCCGGGTCTCGCGCACGAAGTCGTGCAGATGACCGATCAGACCGGCGAGCACCTCGCGCAGGCGTGGATCGGCGGTCGCGTGGAGACTGGCGAGGGCCTCCTCGGTGACGCCGGCTCCGGTCGCGTCGGTGGTCATCCCTGCTCCTCGTTCTCGACGGCGTTCCGCTTCTGCCATGGTCGCGCGTTCTCAGGCGTGACCGAGGATCCGCCGCAGCGCGTCCGAGAGCAGCGCCTCGGCGTCCGGGGCCGCGGTCGCGTGCCGGAAGGCGACGAAGCCGTCGGGCCGTACGAGCAGGGCGCCGGCGTCGGAGATCTCGCTCAGGCGCGCCCAGTCGCCGTACGGATCCTCGTACTGCTGTCCGGGACCGACGACCACGGTGGCGATGTCGACGTCCTGCGCCTCGGCGGCCCGGATCCAGTCCTCGCCGCCGATGCCGGTCAGCAGGGTGAAGCGGCCCTTTCCGACGGTGTCGAGGGTGGAGAGGGTGCGGGTGCCGGCGGTGATCCAGGCGTGCGGGACGCGGGCGCCGGGGCGGGAGGTGGGCTGGTGGTGCAGTTCGGGGTCGCGGGTGAAGACCTCCTCGCCGGTGCCGTCGGGCACTACGGCGTCCGAGGCGTAGCGCTGGTTGAGGTCGACGCCGTGTGCGTTGAACTCGTACACCTTGAAGGCGATGGCCTCGCGCAGCCTGGCCCGCTGCTTCTCGGCGGCCTCGGTGGCGTCCTTGCGGGCGGCGATGTTGGCCCACAGCCGCTCGGGGGTCTGCGGGGAGAGTCCGTCGAGGGCCTCGAAGATCGGGGCGGTCTCGCCGATGGACTGGTTGGCCCGGGTGACGACCTGCTTGCCGATGGGGGCGCGTTCGGCGGTGTAGGTGTCGAGGAGCTTCGGGTCGGCCGTGCCGTCGAGGACGAGCTTCAGCTTCCAGGCGAGGTTGTAGGAGTCCTGGATGGAGGTGTTCGAGCCCAGGCCGTTGGACGGCGGGTGACGGTGGGTGGCGTCTCCGGCGCAGAAGACCCGCCCGAGGGAGTAGGTCTCGGCGTACATCTCGTTGACGGTCCAGGCCGAGGACGACTTGATCGTCACGGGGATGTCGTCGTCGCCGACCAGCTGCCGCACGACCGATTCGGCGTACTCGGTGGTCAGGTCGGGGGCGCCCGCCGTGACGTCGTACCCCCACACGATCAGCCACTCGTTCCACGGCCGCACACAGCGCACCAGGCCCGCGCCGATCCCGCCGACGGTGGCGCCCGGGGCGAGGACCCAGTAGAGGGTGGAGGGTCGGTGGGCGGTGTACTTGCTCAGGTCCGCCTCGAACACGATGTTGATGCTGCCGGCCACGCCCATCTGACCGCCCATCGGGAGCCCGGCGTCCTCGGCGACCTTGGAGCGGCCGCCGTCCGCGCCGATCAGGTACTTCGCGCGGATCTCGTACGTGTCCCCGCGCAGCCGGTCCCGGACGGTCGCCGTCACGCCGTCGGCGTCCTGGGTGTGGGAGACGTACTCGGTCTGGAAGCGCAGGCTGGTGCCGCGGGCGACGGCCGCGTCGACGAGGACCGGCTCCATGAGGTGCTGCGGCATGTCGCACATGCGGGTGGGGCTGGCGAGTTCGTGGGCGGCCTGGACGAGCGGGTCGTTGCCCCACGAGCGCACCCGGCCCAGCTCCTCGCCGGCCAGGCTGGTGCAGAAGGTGGTGTTGCCCATCAGGTGCTGCGGGGTCGCCTGCGCGATGACGTCCTGCTCGACGCCGAGGTCGCGCAGCACCTCCATGGTCCGCTGGTTGGTGATGTGCGCGCGGGGGGTGTCGGCGAGACTCGCGTAGCGGGTGACGACGATGTTGGGCACGCCGTAGGTGCTCAGGGCGAGCGCGGCCGAGGCTCCGGCCGGGCCGCTGCCTACGATCAGGACGTCGGTCTCGACGACGGTGGGCACGGGGGCGCTCCTGGCGGGGACGGGACAGGGACGGCGGACAGTAGTGATCATGGTGCCGTTCGCCCCGGCGCGGGTGTCTCATTACGAGACACCCCGCAGTCGTTGACTGTTCAACCGAGCCCGCTACGGTGGGTACGTCGTGACCACCACCGAGCCCTCCCCCGCAGTCCACGCGCTCCCACCGCTGCGAGTGGCGCGTGAGCGCTTCCTGTCCGGGCGCCCGCTGCCGGACGGTGTGCCGGAGGAG
Source organism: Streptomyces sp. NPDC005483 (assembly GCF_040606035.1). Taxonomy (NCBI): domain Bacteria; kingdom Bacillati; phylum Actinomycetota; class Actinomycetes; order Kitasatosporales; family Streptomycetaceae; genus Streptomyces; species Streptomyces sp. NPDC005483. The sequence goes on along the minus strand of NZ_JBEXEA010000001.1, from coordinate 589,474 downwards.
GTCCTCGCCGCGTGGCGACGGGCCCGGTTCTTCGGCGTCCCGCACGACTTGACGGCGTCCGCCGTCGATCCGCCCCGGCCGGTCGGGTCGCCCCTGCTCGGTGCCGCCCGTCCGGTGCTCGAACGGATCGCCCCCGCTCTGGACGCCGCCCGCTCGGTCCTGATCCTCACCGACGCGCGGCTGCGCGTGCTGTGGACGTCCGGGACCGCGCCCGGGCTCGCCCGCTGCCCGGGGCTGTCGGAGCAGGAGGTCGGTCACAACAGCGCGGCCCTCGCCCTGCGCGGTCGGCGCCGTGCCGAGGTGCACGGGCCCGAGCACTTCCTCGACGTGTGGCAGGACGTGTCGGCCGTCAGCGTCCCGGTCCTCGCGCCGAAGAGCGGACAGGCCCTCGGCACGCTCACCGTCGCCTCCCACCTGTGCGGCGGACGCCCGCCGCACCCCCAGGCGGCCCTCGCCGAGGCCGCCGCCGCCGCGGTCGAGGCCGAACTGCTGGCCCGGGCGGGACGCCCCGAACAGGTCCTCCTGGACGCCTACCTGCGAGCCGCGCGAGGCGAGGACCGCGCGGTGGCCGCGCTGGACGGCCGCAACCGTCTCCTCAGCGCGGCCGCGGAGCGGCTGGCGACTCCGGAGGTCCTTCGGGCTCTTGAGCGTACGGCGGTGGCGGCACGGCACACGGGCGCGCCGGCGGCCGCCGAGCTGCCCGCGGGAGCGGGGTGCGACGCCCGGATCGACCTGGTGCGGCAGGAGGGCGCGGTCGTGGGGATCGTGGCCCTTCTGGAGCCGCGGGTCGAGGGCACACCGAGGCCCCCCCTCCGCCCGCTGCCCCGTCTGGCCGGCTCTTCCCTTCCGTGGCGGTACGCCGTGGAGCGCGCCGCCGAGCTGGTCCGCTCCCCCGAACCCGTGCTGCTGACCGGTGAACGGGGGACGGGGAAGACCGCGCTGGCGCGGGAGCTGCTGGGCGCGGCCGACATCGAGACGGTCGACGCGGCCGAGGACGGCGCACTCGAAGGGGACCTGGCGGAACGCGCCGCGAGGGGCCCCCTCCTCCTCCGGCACGCCGAGCGGCTGACGCAGCCCGCGGTGGCCACGCTCAACTCCCTGCTCGACGCCCACCCGGACACCCGGCTGCTGCTCACCCACACCCCGGGAACTCCGCCCGGCCCCTGCCTACAGCGCCTCCTCGACAAGCTGGCCGCCCGCGCGGTCGTCCTCCCGCCGCTGCGGGAACGCACCGAGGACATCCGGGAGTTGCTGTCGGCCCTCGCGCCGCGCCCCGCGCCCGGAAGTCCCCCGCTGACCTGGACCCTGGACGCCCTGCGTGCCCTCGAACAGCACCCGTGGCCCGGGAACGTCACCGAACTCGCCCATGTCGTCCAGGCTTTGGCGGAGCACCGACGGGTCTCGGGACCGGTCCGCCGGGCCGAACTGCCCGACACCGTGCGGGAGGGCCCCGCGGTCCGTCCGCTCAGCCCGATGGAACACGCCGAACGGGCCACGATCCTGGAGACCCTGCACCGCCACGGCGGCAACAAGTCCCGCGCGGCGGCGGCACTCGGCATCGGGCGGGCGACCCTGTATCGCAAACTGCGGGAGTACGAGGGCTGAGGAGCCGGCTCAGAACGCCGGCCTCGGCGCAGCAGGGAACTCGGCGGTGGTCCCGTCGGCAGGCTCATCCACTCCACGGCTTCTGACGGGATCGGAGCGGCGGGCCCCGTTCGGCGGGGCGCCGCGCCCGGCCGGCGTGGACCTGCATACCGTAGAGGCAGATCACCACCTGCCCGGGAGCACGCATGACCGGTAGCCGCCGCAAGAGACCCGGCGACACCTTCGACGCCATCGAGCCTCCGGGCGACACCGAGCTGGTCGCCGCGGTGGTGACCGTGACGGGCCTGGTCGAGTTCCTCGGCGCGCTGTCCGGGTCCGAGGTGTGGCTTCTCGGGCTCCTGGTGTTCCTGCCGGGCGCCGCCTCGGCGCTGGGCACGGTCCGGCAAACGGCGTTCGTCGCGGTGTGGACCACGCTCGTCGTGACCGCGAGCGTGCTGCTGCGGGACCGCGACTCGGGGCACTGGTTCGACCGGCTCCTGCTGATCCTGTTCACGCTGGTCCTGGCGGCGACCTCCGTCTACGGCTGCCACCGGCGGATCAGACGCGAGGACGCGATGCTGCGGCTGCGCTCCACCGCCGCGGCCATGCAGCGGCACATCCTGCATCCGCTCCCCCTGCTGACCGACGACGTCCTGGTCAACGGCGTGTACGAGCCGCTCCAGGAGGAACGGCTCGTCGGCGGGGACATCTACGACGTCGTCGACTCGCCCTTCGGGACCCGGGTGCTGATCGGGGACGTGCAGGGCAAGGGCCTGGCCGCCGTGGGCTCCGCGTTCGCCGTCATCGGCGCCTTCCGCGAGGCGGCCCACCGCGAGCCCACCCTCACCGCGCTCGTGGACACCCTGGACGCCGCCGTCGTACGGCACAACTCGTACGCCACGCACACCGGCGACGACGAACGCTTCGTGACCGCGCTGATCGTCTGCGTCGACGCGGACACCGAGGTGCAGGCCGTCAACTGCGGCCACGTCCTGCCGCATGTGCTGCACGACGGGACGGTCAGCACGCTCGAACTCGACCCCGGCGTCCCGCTGGGGCTGGCCGAGCTCGCCCACGAGCCCACAACCGTGGGCTGGTTCGACTTCCCCGAGGGCGCGACGCTGCTGCTGAGCACCGACGGCCTGACGGAGACCCGCTCCGCGGACGGCACGTTCTACCCGGTCGACGAGCGCCTGACGGAGTACGTCGACCTCTCCCCCACCGAGCTGCCGCAGGCCCTGCACGACGACGCCCGCGCGTTCGCCGGCCACGACGGCCCCCACGACGACGTGGCCGTCCTGACGGTCCGCCGCCCTGTGCGTCCCTGACGGCGCGCTGTGACGGGCAGGCGCCCCGGACCGCCGTAGCGTCGGCTCGCATGGACAGGCTTCCGCCGCGGGCCGACGGTTCTCTCGACGAGGAGGCGGACGCGTTCCAGCGACCGCGTCCACGGCTGTTCGGGATCGCCTACCGGATCCTGGGCAGGGTGGCCGAGGACGTGGTGCAGGACGCCTGGCTGCGGTGGCAGAGCACCGACCGGAGCACCGTGCTCAACGCGCGGGCGTTCCCGGCGAAGATCACCACACGGCCGGCGATCGACGTGGCCCGGTCGGCGCGGGTGCGCAGGGAGGCGTACATCGGGCCGTGGCTGCCGGAGCCCGTGAACACCAGTGTGGATCCGCAGGTCGGCGCGGAGCGCGGCGAGTCGCTGGAGCGGACAGCAACGCGATCTGTGACGCCCGGGCGACACCCACTTCCACGAAAGCCCGGTCAAAAGTGAAGACGCGGTGCTAGGAATTGGCCAGATCCGTTCGCCTTGCGCACCTCCCCCCGAATCGTCCGGTGGGCCGATCTGAACAACCACCCCTGTGCGCCGCGTTGTTAGGAGTGCAGGACGCGAGGCGAACCAGAACCGTGAGGCCATCTTGTCGAACACACCGACCGCCCCCCGCCGGGGATGGGGAACCCGCAACTGGCGCGTGGCGAGAAAACTCCAGGCCATCCTCCTCATCCCGGTGGTCGTGGCCCTCGTCCTCGGCGGCATACGCGTCAAACGCTCCGTCGACACCTGGCAGGACGCCGACGACGCGGTCCGCGTGGCGGAACTGGTCCAGGCGGCGAACAAGTACGCCAGCGACGCCATCGACGAGCGCGATGTGTCGGTCATCCCCCTGGTCAAGGGCGACCGCACGTCGAGCGTGGTCACCAAGGCCCGCGCTGTCACCGACGCGGACGCGCAGAAGTTCAACGAGGCGGTGGAGCGGATGCCGCAGACCGCCGGGCTGCTCCGCCGCGTCGAGCTCGTCCGCACCGGCGAGAAGCAGCTGGCGTCCGTGCGCGCGAACGCGTTCACCTCCCGGTTGACCGGCGTGCAGACCGAGGAGAGCTACCACGCCGTCCAGCACCCGCTGATGGAGATCTCCAACGAGCTCGGCTTCGGCAGCAGCAACCAGGCGAGCTTCGGCCGCACCCTCTACGCCGCCTCCCTCACCCAGGCCGCCGAGTCCCTGATCCGGGCGATCGGCACGCACCTCCTGGTCGAGGACCGCGGCAAGCTCGCCCCGGGCGAACTCCAGACGCAGCTCGGCTCGTTCAGTTCCTACGTCTATCTCGAACAGGTCGCGCTCCAGGAGTACGCCGGCGCCGGCACCGCCGGGGACATGACCCGGCTGCGCAAGGCGCTGTCCGACGCGCAGAAGCAGGGCGAGGAGCAGGCCGCCGAGGCCCGGACCCAGGCCGAGGCGGCGGGGAAGACCTTCGTGGCCCCGCCGAGCCTGGAGAAGATGGCCGCCGAGATCGCCTCGGGCAAGTCGGCGGCGCAGCTCGCCGCGCAGGGCATCACCCCCGAGACGTTCTTCGCCGCCTCCACCCTCAGCTTCGACGCGTACCGCGGTGTCGAGGTGTACCTCACCGACAGCGCCCTGGCGGACGCCCACAGCATCGCCGACGAAGCCCGCGACGACGCCGTCATCAACGCCGCGCTGGTGCTCACCGCGGTCCTCGTCGCCTTCCTGCTCGCCGCCTGGGTGGCCCGGACGATGAGCACCAGCATGCGCCGGCTGAGCGCCTCGGCCCACGAGATCGCCGGGCAGCGGCTGCCCGCCCTGCTCACCCAGCTGACCCGGGCCATCCCGGGCCGGGTCGACGCCCAGGTCACACCGATCCCCATCACCACCACGGACGAGATCGGCGAGGTCGCCCGCGCCTTCGACCACGTGCACCGCGAGGCCGTCCGGCTCGCCGCCGAACAGGCCCTGCTGCGCGCCAACATCAACACGATCTTCGGCAACCTGGCGCGTCGCAACCAGTCGCTGATCGAGCGTCAACTCGCCCTGATCACCGATCTCGAGGGCAAGGAGGCGGACCCCGACCAGCTGGAGAACCTCTTCAGGCTGGACCACCTCGCCACCCGGGTGCGCCGCAACGGCGAGAACCTCCTCGTGCTCGGCGGCGAGACCCCCGCCCAGCAGTGGGACCAGCCGCTTCCCCTGGTCGACGTGATCCGCGCCGCGGCCTCGGAGGTCGAGCAGTACGAGCGGGTCGAGCTGGCGGGGGTCCCGGAGGCCGAGATCCACGGCCGCGCGGTGACCGACCTGGTGCACCTGCTGGCCGAACTCCTGGAGAACGCGACGACGTTCTCGCCACCGCGGTCCCGGGTCGGGGTCACCGCGGCGCGGCTGCCCGACGGCCGGATCATGGTCGAGATCCACGACCGGGGCATCGGGCTGCCCCCCGAGGAACTGGCCGACATCAACCACCACCTGGCCGACCCGCCCACCGTGGACGTGGCGATCTCCCAGCGCATGGGCCTGTACGTGGTCGGCCGGCTCGCGGACCGGCACGGCATCCGGGTCCAGCTGCGCCCGTCCGAGGAGGGACAGGGCACCACGGCACTGGCGATGCTCCCGGACACGATCACCTATCGGGGGACGGCAGCGGAGTCCGACATCGACACCATGGCCCTGGCGACCTTCGCGGACCCGGGCTTCCCCCAGGCCACCGCCCGCGGTTACGAGGCGTGGAACGACAGATAGGCGACCGGGCGGGTTGCGACGGACACGTCGGAGGGAGGACCGCGATGCGGGTGGGGATCACGGGCCATCGCGGCCTGCCGGAGGACGTCGCGGCAAAGGTCCGCGAGCTGCTCCTCAAGGAGGCGGGCTCGTACGACGACCTGGTGGGTGTCAGCTGCCTCGCCGACGGCCCCGACACCTGGTGGGCACAGGCGGTGCTCGAGGCCGGCGGCCGCCTGGAAGTCGTCGTCCCGGCGGCCGGGTACCGCTCCGCCCTGCCCGACTGGCATCACCCGGCCTACGACTCCCTCGTCGAACGGGCCGACGTCGTCCGGCACACCGGGCTCAGCGAGCCGGCGCCCGAGGCGTTCCAGGCCGGCAGCGAACTCCTCGTGCGGGTCTCGGACCTGCTGATCGCCGTGTGGGACGGGCTGCCCGCACGGGGCTACGGCGGCACGGCGGACGCCGTCGACTACGCGCACCAAGTCGACGTACCCGTAAGGGTGTTGTGGCCCGAGGGGGCTTCGCGCGGGTAAAACGCCTTGGCCGTCGAGTGCTCGCCAAGACAGGATGATCGAGCGACGGCAGCAGCACGAAGGGGAACGGTGGATGAGGCGGAACCGGCTCGGGACAACCGATGTGCACGTCACGGAGCTCGGCTTCGGTGGCGGTCCGCTCGGGGGCCTCTTCGCCCCGCTGGACGACGAGACGGCCGCGGGCGCCCTGGAGGCGGCCTGGGACAGCGGGATCCGCTACTTCGACACCTCCCCGCACTACGGCATCGGCCACTCCGAGCGCCGCACCGGCGCTTTGCTGAGGGGCAGGCCGCGCGAGGAGTTCACCCTGTCGACGAAGGTCGGCCGGCTGCTGGTCCCGCAGGACCCGGCGGGCCGTATGGACGAGAGCTTCGCGGTGCCCGCCACCCACCGCAGGGTGTGGGACTTCACGCGCGACGGTGTGCTGCGCAGTGTGGAGGACTCGCTGGAGCGGATGGGCGTGGACCGTGTCGACGTGCTGTTCCTGCACGACGCGGAGGAGCGCTTCGAGGACGCGTTGCGCGACGGGTACCCGGCCCTCGCCGAACTCCGTGCGCAGGGCGTGGTGGGGGCGATCGGCGCGGGGATGTACCACCCCGGCAAACTGACCCGGCTGGTCAGGGAGTCGGACGTGGACGTCGTGATGCTGTCCGGCCGCTACACGCTCCTGGACCACAGCGCCCTGGACGAACTCCTGCCCGCCTGCACGGACCGCGGGGTCTCGGTCCTCGCGGCGTCGGTCTTCAACTCCGGTCTGCTCGCCACGGCCCGCCCCGCCGAGGACAGCACCTTCGACTACGCCCCCGCCGCACCGCGGTTGGTGCGACGCGCGCACCGCATCGCCGACGTCTGCGAGGCCCACGGCGTGACCCTCCCGCAGCTGGCGATGGCGTTCCCGCTCCGGCACCCGGCCGTCGCGGGCATCGTCGTCGGGATGCGTACGGCGGAGGAGGTACGCGGCAACATGGCGGCGTTCGGCGCGGAGATCCCGGTACAGCTCTGGGACGACCTGCGGGGTGGAGGGCTCCTGGACGAGCGGGCGCCTGTGACGTAATACGCACCCGCGCCGGACCATTAAATCCATATCTCGCATGCGCATTTGTTAGTGTCCTGGCGTGAGGTTGACCAAGTTCACCGACCTGGCGCTCCGCGCCGTGATGCGTCTGGCGGTCTCGCGACAGGACGCGCCCCTGACCACCCGAGAGGTGGCCGAGGCGATGGACGTGCCGACCGCCCACATGGCGAAGGCGATCAGCCGCTTGCAGCATCTCGGCGTCCTGGAGACCCGCCGGGGCCGCGGCGGCGGACTGGGACTGACCGAGCTCGGCCAGCATGCCTCGGTCGGCTGGCTGGTGCGCGAGCTGGAGGGCGAGGAGGAGGTCGTCGCCTGTGAGGGCGATCCACCCTGCCCGCTGCGTGCGGCATGCCGACTCCGCCGGGCGCTGCGCGACGCACAGGAAGCCTTCTACGCCACGCTCGACCCGTTGACGGTGACCGATCTCGTGCAGTCCCCCACCGGACCCCTCCTCGTCGGACTGGGCGTCCGCCGCCCCGGGTGAGCCGGAGCACCCGGTCGATGCCCTGTCATCACCCGCTTTAATACGAAGATCATTTACCAATTAAAGGAGCCACTGTGCTGTCCGAGCGATCCCTCCCCGTCGTCCGCGCCACCCTGCCCGTCGTCGGCGCGGCCATCGGCGAGATCACCGCGGTGTTCTACACCCGGCTGTTCGACGACCGCCCCGAGCTGCTGCGCGATCTGTTCAACCGCGGGAACCAGGCCAACGGCGACCAGCAGAAGGCGCTGGCGGGCTCTATCGCCGCCTTCGCGACCCTGCTGGTGGAGCACCCCGAGTCCCGGCCGGACGCGATGCTCTCCCGGATCGCCCACAAGCACGCCTCGCTCGGCATCAGCTCGGACCAGTACAAGCTCGTCCACCAGCACCTCTTCGCCGCGATCGTCGACGTACTCGGCGACGCCGTCACCCCCGAGGTGGCCGCCGCCTGGGACGAGGTGTACTGGCTGATGGCCAATGCCCTGATCGCCCTGGAGGCCCGCCTCTACCAGGAATCCGGCACCGCGGAGGGCGGGACCTGGCGGCCGATGGAGATCGTCGGGCGGCACGAGGAGACCCCGGACACCGTCTCCTTCCTCCTGCGCCGCACCGACGGCACCCCCACAGGGGCATTTCGGCCGGGTCAATACGTCAGCATCCAGGTCGAACTCCCCGACGGCGCCCGCCAGATACGCCAGTACAGCCTCAGCGGCGCACCGGGGGATCCGCACTGGCGCATCACCGTCAAGCGCGTCCGGGCCGACGTGGACCCGGCGGGCGAGGTGTCCTCCTGGCTGCACGAGCACGCCCGTCCCGGCGACACCCTCAGCGTCTCCGCGCCGTACGGCGACCTCGTGCTGCCCGAGGCGGAGGGACCGCTGCTCCTGGCGTCCGCCGGGATCGGCGTCACCCCGATGCTGTCCATGCTCCACCACCTGGCCGCCACCGACCCGACCCGCCCGGTGATCGTGCTGCACGCCGACCGCACCCCGGCCGACCACGCCCACCACGACGAGCAGCGCCGACTCGTGGAGACGCTCCCGAACGCCCGGCTGCACCTTTGGTACGAGGAGCTGGGGGAGAGTACTCGGGAGGCGTCCGCCGGCCGCGCCGACGTCACCGCGCTCGGCCTGCCCGACGGCGTGACCGCGTACCTGTGCGGCCCACTCCCCTTCATGCGCGCGGTACGCGGCGACCTGCTCGGCCTCGGCCTGCCCGCGCACGCCGTCCACTACGAGGTCTTCGGCCCCGACCTGTGGCTCGGCACCGAGTAGACCGCCGACCTCTCTTTCACGCAGGATGTCGCACAGCGCCTGACCGGACAACTGCTCCCTACGGAAGGGACTTCCCGCGATGTTCACCGGCCTCAGCGCCTTTCCCCTGACTCCTGCCGACGAGTCGGGCGTCGACGAGAAGGCCTACGCCCGGCTCGTCTCGCGCCTGGCCGAGGCGGGGGTCGACTCGATCGGTGCGCTCGGCTCGACCGGCAACTACGCCTACCTGTCCCGCGAACAGCGTGCCGCAGCAGCGCGGATCGCCGTCGGGTCCGCCGACGGGGTGCCGGTCATCGTGGGAATCGGCGCGCTGCGCACGTCCGACGTGCTGGCGCTGGCCGAGGACGCCCAACAGGCGGGCGCGTCCGGGGTCCTGCTCGCCCCGATGACCTACCAGGCCCTCACCGATGACGAGGTGTTCGGCCTGTACGAGCAGGTCACCCGTGAACTCTCGGTTCCTCTGTGCGTGTACGACAACCCCCGCACCACCCATGTCCACTTCACCGACGAACTCCACGCCCGTATCGCCGAGTTGCCGCACGTCGCCGCGATCAAGATCCCTCCGGTTCCCGACGGTCCGGCCGCCGCGAAGCGACGTGTCGAGTCGTTGCGGGCCCTGATCCCCGGGACCGTGACTGTCGGCGTGAGCGGGGACTGGGCAGCGGCCGAGGGCCTGAACGCCGGTTGCGACACGTGGTATTCGGTGATCGGAGGTCTCTTTCCCCGCACCGCTCTCGCCCTCACCCGGGCGGCCCGGCACGGGGACGCCGAGGAGGCCACGGCCCGGTCCGCGCGACTGGAACCCCTGTGGAGGTTCTTCCGCGAGTACGGCGGTCTACGTGTGACGTCGGCGGCCGCCGCACACCTGGGCCTCGCCACCGAGCCGAACCTGCCGCTGCCCCTCCAGGGCCTGCCCGCCGCAGCCCGGCGCGAACTGGTCGCCGTCCTGGACGACCTGGACCTGGGGACGAACGGATGAGGACGGCCCGCACGCACAGCGAGGACCGTGGCCGCCCCGCTCGGTGCCTACCTGGCCCGCGCGCGGGGCAAGGACACACGGACCCGCCCCGACACGATCAGGCGCGATAGGTTCCGCCTCTAGGAACATACGGAGGTGCCGTGGGCGAGCTGGACGCACAGAGGGAGATCACGACCGCCAAGGAGGCGGCCGACGACGCGCTGGTCCTGGCGTTCGGGCGGCTGCAGGGCGCCGCGGGCCGGCTGGAGTACATCCTGGGCCGGCGGATCGAGGAGGAGTGCGGGATCAGCCACCTGATGTTCGAGGTGCTGCTGATCCTGGGCCGCGCGGGCGAGCCGGGGCTGTCGATGCGGGCGATCGGGCAGGAGCAGGTGCTCAGCACGGGCGGGGCGACGCGGCTGGTGGACCGGATGGAGGCCGCGGGGCTGGTGCGGCGCGTCACGGACCCGGACGACCGGCGCGGACGCCTGGTGACCCTGACACCCCTGGGCGAGGAGACCGCCGTACGCGCTTCCCGGCTGCACGTGGAGAACATCAGGCGATACTTCCTGGAGCCCCTGCCCGCCGCCCACCGGGAACGCTTCGCGGAGGACCTGCGCATTCTCAGCCACGCGGCCCGGGACTCTCTGCCGCTGCTGCCCTGACCGGCATAGGGTGACGTGCATCACTCGACCGGGCCTCTCCGCGTTGAAATATCTGACGCGTCAGATAATATTCTCAGGGGTGAGCGTCCGCACCAGGCGGGCACCACGTCCTCGAGGTCCGCAATGAAGCTCGTCTATGTGTTCGATGCCTACTGCGGTTGGTCGCACGGTTTCTCGGCCACCCTGCGCGAGGTCGTCTCCCGGCACCCCGGACTGCCGGTCGAGGTCGTCTCCGGCGGACTGTTCACCAGCGGCCGCCGGGTCCCGATCCGGGAGTTCGGCTACGTCCAGGGGGCCAACGCCCAGATCGCGGAGCTGACCGGCGCCGAGTTCGGTGAGGGCTACGAGCGGCTGATCGCCGACGGCTCGTTCATCATGGACTCCGAGGCCGCCGCCCGCGGTGTGGCCGCATTGCGCGGGTCCGCTCCCGAGCGTGCGATGGAACTGGCCATCGACCTCCAGACGGCCTTCTACGTCGACGGCCTGAGCCTGTCCGACCCGGCGACCTACCGGAAGATCGCCGCGGCCGCCGGGCTGGACGCCGAGACCGTGGTCGCCGCCTTCGAGTCTTCCGAGGCGCGGACGCAGGCCGAGGCGGACTTCCGCCGCGCCGCCGACCTCGGTGTCACCGGCTTCCCCACCCTGCTCGCCGTCGACGGTGAGCGTGTCGTCCCGCTGGCCCGCGGCCGCGCCACCGTCGACGAGATCGACCGGCGTCTCGCGAGCCTCTCCTGACCCCGTCCCACCCTCTCCGAGAGCTAGGAGCCCCTTCATGAGTGCCCTCGACTTCAAGATCTTCGACCTGGACTTCCCGGCCGGATCCAAGAACAAGACCGCCACCCTCGTCAGCGGCGAGCAGGAGGCGCTGCTGGTGGACGCCGCGTTCACCCGCGCCGACGGCCACCGCCTGGCCGCCGAGATCCTCGACTCCGGCAAGACCCTCACCACCGTCTTCGTCTCCCACGCCGACCCCGACTTCTACTTCGGCGCCGAAGTGATCGCCGACGCCTTCCCCGACGCGGTCTTCGTCGCCACCCCGCTCGTCATCGAGCACATCCAGCACTCCTACGAGGGCAAGCTCAAGGCATGGGCCGCGCTGGGCGCCAACCTGCCCACCCGCCTGGTCGACCTCACCCCGCTCACCGGCGACCTCACCCTGGAGGGCCACCGCTTCGAGCTCAAGGGCGGCCCGGCCGGCCTTCCCGACCGCCACTACCTGTGGCAGGCCGAGCACCGCGCCCTGCTCGGCGGCGTCCTGCTCTTCCAGCAGGAGCACGTCTGGGTCGCCGACACCCCCACCCCCACCGACCGCGCCGCCTGGATCGCCCTGCTCGACGAGATGGCCGCCCTCGACCCGCAGCTCGTCGTCCCCGGCCACCGCCTGCCCGGCACACCGGCCGACGCCACCGCCATCACCGCCACCCGCGACTACCTTCTTGCCTTCGAAGAGGAGCTCGCCAAGGCCGCCGACGGCGCCGCGCTCACCGAGGCACTCATCAAGCGCTACCCCGACAACGGCATGCTGATCGCCGCCCAGATCGGCGCGAAGGTCGCCAAGGGCGAGATGAAGTGGGGCTGACCATGACCGAGTCCACCGGGTTCGCCACCTCCACCGCACCCGCCGACGTCGTACGACGTCAGTACCTGGCCTCCGCCGCCGGAGACCTGGAAGCCCTGCGCGCCACCCTCGCACCCGACGTGGAGTGGACCGAGATGGCCGGCTTCCCCCTGGCCGGCACCTACCGCACCCCCGACGGCGTCACCTCGAACGTGATGGAGCGGCTGGGCAAGGACTGGGACGGCTGGACCGCCCACGACGACACCTATGTCGTGGACGGTGAGAACGTCGTCGTCCTCGCCCGCTACACCGCGGCCAACAAGGCCACCGGCAAGCGGATCGATGTCCGCGTCGCCCACCACTTCGTCGTACGGGGCGGGCTGATCGTGCGTTTCGAGCAGTTCGTCGACACCGCCCTCGTACGCGACGCGATGACGGCCTGAGGTCCGGCACGGCGGCACGTCACCGGTGCGCGCATCGGTGACGTGCCGCCGTGTCAGGCCGCCCGCCTGGCAGGATGGCCGGCATGGAACGTGTGCTTGGAATCGGCGGATACTTCCTCAGAGCCGCCGCCCCTGCGGCGCTGGCCGCCTGGTATCGCGACTGCCTGGGCCTGGACGCCGACGAGAACGGCTTGTGGCGTCAGGAGGACGGGCCCACGGTCTTCGCGACCTTCGCGGCCGGCACCGACTACTTCGGGTCCCCCACCCAGCAGACCATGCTCAACTTCCGGGTCCGCGACCTGGACGCGATGCTCGCGCAGCTGCGCGCCTGCGGAGCGGACGTGGCCGAGGAGACACAGGACATGGAGGGCGTCGGCCGATTCGGCTGGGTGACCGATCCCGAGGGCCATCGCATCGAGCTGTGGCAGCCCGCCTGACCGGCCGAAGCCCTGATCCTCAACCGGTGTGCCGGATCCGGAAGCGACCGGGCTCCGCCGGATCCCGGTCGACGACCTGGACCGGCGTGCCGGCCCACTGCCAGACGCTGGTGCCGTGCGCGCGGGAGAACCGGATCCGCCCGCGGGTGCCGTCGACTGCCACGCGCGGCCAGGCCGCGGCGACGCGTGCCCGGTCCGTGCCGTGAGAACGCAGCACCTCGGCGAGGACGGCGATCGTGTCGTAGCCCTCGAAGGCCACGAAGGAGGGCGCCGCGGCCAGCCGCTCACCAAGGGCCGCCTCGACCCGTGCACCGAGTGGGCCGAGGCGCTCGGGCAGATAGCGCAGGAACGGGATCCCGGCACCGTCGTCACCGAGCGACGTCGCCCATGCGGCGAACTCGGGCTGCCCGGCCGGAGCGCCGATCATGATCTCCGCGAGCCGATGGTCGCGGCGGACAGCCCTGACGATCGACACGGCCGGCTCGGGGAAGCCGACCAGCAGCAGGAGGGCCGTCGCACGACACTCGACGAGTTCCTCGCACAGGGCCGTGGGGGAGAACGCCCGTGCGTCGAGTTCGATGACCGTGCCGCCGCGCGGAGCGAGGTGGTCCCGCAGAATGCCCACCCCCGACGCCCAGTAGACGCTCGGTTCGGCCACCACGGCGACACGGCTGTGCCCCGCCCCGAGGAGGAAGTCCGCGTAGACCCGCCAGCCGTGGGACTGCGGTGGCGGGAGCCGTGCGACCCATTCCGTCGGCTGCTCGGTCAGCGCGTCGAGAACCGCTGACGAGCACAGGAACGGCAGGCCGAGGGCGTCGGCCCTGGCGGCAGCCGCGCGGGCGACGACGCTGTGGTACTCCCCCGCCACGGCGGCCACGCCCAGCTGAGCCAGTTCCGCTACGGCCGCCACGGCCCGCCGGGGATCAGCCGCGGTGTCCCGGACCACCAGCTCGAGAGGCCGTCCGCCGATCCCCCCGGCGTCGTTGACCTCACCCACGGCCAGCTCGAGTCCGGCGAGCAGATGCCGGCCCGCCTCGACCCAGCCGGGCCGGGTCAGCGGGACGAGAGCGCCGATCCGGACCGGCTGGGGCGGGCGCATCCGGGTGATCATGCCCGGACATTGCATCTCTGCCCCCCGCCGCCGGGCAACCCGTTTGACGGTTGCCCTGTCGGGCTACTCCTTCGTCCCCGGGGCCGGGATGGTGCCGGTCGTCGCCAGTTCCCGGTACCACAGGGCACTGTCCTTCAGTGTGCGGCGCTGCGTGTCGTAGTCGACGTGGACGATGCCGAAGCGCTTCGAATAGCCGTAACCCCACTCGAAGTTGTCCATCAGCGACCACACGAAGTACCCGCGCAGATCGACTCCGGCGGCGAGCGCCCGGTGCGCGGCGGCGATGTGCCGGTAGAGGTAGTCGACGCGCTCCGGGTCGTGGACGGCGTGGCTGCCGTCGGGGCGGGTGGTGACGTGGTCCTCGAATGCCGCTCCGTTCTCGGTGACGACCAGCGGCTGGTCCGGGAACCGGGTGTGCAGGTCAAGGAGGAGCTCTTCGAGGCCGTCGGGGTCGATGTTCCAGCCCATGGCGGTGTGCGGGCCCTCCTGGGCGACGAACTCGACCTGCGGCGAGCCGGGCCAGGCCGAGCCGCCCATGTCCTTGTGGCCGTCGTTGTTCTGACGTGCCGTCACACCGTCCCACAGGCGAACCCTGGTGGTGGCGTAGTAGTTCACGCCGAGCAGGTCCAGGGGCTGGTGGATCAGGGCGAGGTCACCGTCCTGGACGAACGACCAGTCCGTGACGGCCGCGGTGTCCTCCAGGAGGTCCTGCGGGTAGTGACCGCGCAGCAGCGGTTCGGTGAAGGCGCGGTTGGCCAGCGCGTCGATGCGGCGTACGGCCTCGTCGGCGCCGTCCCCCTCACCGTGCAGGACATGGAAGTTGAGGGTGATGGAGTACTGCGGGTCGTTGGTGGTGACCTGCCTGAGCTGCTGGACCGCGAGACCGTGGGCGAGGTTGAGGTGGTGGACCGCGGTGAGCGCCGCGGCGCCGTCGCTGCGGCCGGGGGCGTGGGCTCCGGCGCCGTAACCGAGGTAGGCGGAGCACCACGGCTCGTTCAGCGTGGTCCAGATCGCCACACGGTCGCCGAGGGCTTCGCCGACGATGCGGGCGTAGTCGGCGAAGGCGTACGCGGTGTCGCGGTTCGTCCAGCCGCCCTCGTCCTCGAGGGCCTGCGGCAGGTCCCAGTGGTACAGGGTGGCGACGGGGGCGATGTCCCTCTGGAGCAGGCCGTCGACCAGCCGGCTGTAGAAGTCCAGTCCCTTGGGGTTGACCGCGCCCCGGCCGGTGGGCTGGATGCGCGGCCAGGCTATGGAGAACCGGTAGGCCTTCAGGCCCAGGGAGGCCATGAGGTCGAGGTCCTCGTCGAGGCGGTGGTAGTGGTCGGCGGCCACGTCACCGGTGTCGCCGTTCCACGTCTTGCCCGGCGTGTGGGAGTAGGTGTCCCAGATGGAGGGACCGCGCCCGTCCTCGTCGGCGGCGCCCTCGATCTGGTAGGCGGCGGTCGCGGAGCCGAGGAGGAAGGGGGCGGGGAAGGACAGGGGCTGGGCTGTCGGCATGCGGGTCGCTTTCCGGTGAGGATCAGGGACTGGGGTCGGTGTCCGAGAACCACGGTGATGTTAACGTTAACAAGCTGTCAAGACCTCCACCGGGACCCATCTCGCCGCCCACCCCGCGGTGCCTTCGCGGTGGGCGGCGACAAAACGGCTGCGCAGGATCAGCTGTAGAAGTTCTTCGCCCAGCGGTGCCCGGCCAAGACGGACAGCTCCCGCGGGGTGAGCGGCGGAGCGTCCGCGATCGCCGCGTTGCGGTCGACGTTCGTCAGGGACCTCATGCCCACGATGACCGTGGAGACCGCCTGTCCCGCGAGAGCGAACCGCAGGGCCGCGGACGGGAGTTCGTCGGCGTCGATGCCCAGGTCGGCCAGGATCGCGTCGACGCGCTGCTCGACCTGGGCGGGCCGGTCCTCCCTGAAGTACCAGTTGCGCCAGTCGCCTTCGGGGAAGGTGACACCCTTGCGGATCGAGCCGGTGAGGGCGCCCTCGTCGAGGGCGACACGGACGATCACACCGGCGCCGTGCTCCTCGCAGGCCGGCAACAGGGCGTCGGACGGGGCCTGTTCGAAGACGTTGTAGATGACCTGGACCGTGTCCAGGACGCCGGTGCGCAGCACGGTGAGGACGTTGTCGGGCTGGTGGTCCTTGACGGAGATCCCGAAGAACCTGATCTTGCCCTCGCGCTTGAGGGCGTCCACCGTCTCCAGCAGGTCACCCCGGCCGGTCCACTCGTCCTCCCAGGTGTGCAGCTGGAGGAGGTCGACGTGGTCGCGGCCGAGTTCACGCAGACTGGTCTCCAGGCTCTCGCGCAGATGCGAGCCCGGGAACACCTCCATCGGGTCCAGCCCGCTGGGCGCCAGGGAGACCGGCACCTTGGGCCCGACCTTCGTCGCCACGTGCACCCCGTCGCCGCCGCCCGGCAGCTCCCTGAGGGCACGGCCGACGATGCGCTCGCTGCGGTCGTAGGCCCGGGCGGTGTCGACGAAGGTGACGCCCAGGTCGAGGGCGCGGTGCAGGGCGCGGACGCCGGAGTCGTCGTCCGCGCCGACCCAGGCGCCCTGGCCCAGTCCCCAGGCGCCGTAGCCGATCTCCGACACGGTCAGTCCGGTGTTGCCGAGTTCGCGATAACGCATGTGCTGTTCCTACTCCCTGAATGAGGCCCGGTGTGCTGGGCGGTGGAACTTCGGGCGGAGGCGCGCGTCAGGAATCCGCGCGGGGCACGGCGGTGCTGTGCCGTACGACCAGTCGCGGCGCGATCTTCTGCCCCTGCGCAGGTTCCCCGCCCACCCTGCGCACCAGCAACTCGATGGCGCTCCTGCCGAGGTGGGCGAAGTCCTGGCGGACCGTGGTGAGGGCGGGCACCAGGTATCCGGCGCCCTTCATGTCGTCGAAGCCGACGACCGACACGTCGTGCGGTACCTTCACGCCCCGCTCGGCGAAGGCCGCCAGGACGCCCATGGCCATCTGGTCGTTCCCCGCGAAGACCGCGGTGGGCAGGCCGCTGCCGGCGTCGCAGAGTTCGTGCGCCAGGCGGAACCCGCTCTCCGCGCTGAAGTCGCCTTCCCGCAGGGCTCCTTCGGCTGCCGCGGCGGTGAGTTCGGCCTGCCAGCCGTCGAGGCGGGCCCGCGCGTCGAAGGTGCGCAGCGCCCCCGTCAGGTGGGCGATGTCCCGGTGTCCGAGGTCGAGGAGGTGCCGGACCGCGAGCCGGGCGCCGAGTTCCTGGTCGACCTCGACGAAGCTCAGCTCGGGGTGGGGCAGGTTGCCGGACATCACCACCGCCACCGGCACCCCGAGGGCGAGGCCGGACAGCGCCTCCACCGTGCCGGGCCGGTCGGCGACGACCGCGATCGCCTCCACCGACTGGTCGGTGAGCCGCTGCACCGTCTCCAGGAGGTCGCCGGTGGTGCTCTCGCCCTGCCGGCTGGCCAGGCTCACCCAGTAACCGGCCTGCTTGGCGGCCGTCTCCACACCGAGGAGGATGCGCGGCAGCTCGAACAGTTCCGAGCCGACGATCACCACGCCGATCGTCGAGGAGCGACGGCTCTTGAGCGCCCTGGCGACGCTGTTGCGGCGGTATCCCAGCTTCTGGATGGCCGCCTCCACCCGGGTACGGGTCTCCGGCCGGACCGACGGATGGCCGTTGATGACACGGGAGACGGTGATGTGCGAGACGCCGGCCTCCCGGGCCACGTCCATCATGCCCGGCGGCCGGTCCATGTCACTCGTCCTCTGCCCTCGACCCCAGCAGGCGGGCTCACGCCCACCGCCGATCCTGCCACAGGCGCCGGACGCGACCCGGCCGACCGCGGCCAGGTCGTCCGGGGCGACGAGCTCGACCGCCACGTCGGGGGCGCACTCGCCAGGCTCCGTCGCCGGCACGGACGAGGAGGCCCGGGAGCCGCACCGGCCGCGCCGCGGCTCCTGATCAGCGCACGGGCGGCGGGGTCCGCCGAACAGGCGCCCTGACGGACCCGCGGCCGCCGGGCCGGGTCTTCAGGACAGGTACCGCCGCCGCACGGGCGGCGGGGTCCGCCGAACAGGCGCCCTGACGGACCCGCGGTCGCCGGGCCGGGTCTTCAGGACGTGTACTGCGGTGTCCACTGGGCCTTCGTGATCGCCTCGCGCAGCTCGGCCTCCGTGGCCTCGGGGGCGACGCCGTCCTCGACGGCGGCCTGCGCCACCGCGAGAGCGATCTCGCGGGCCGCGTCCCGCATGCTCGCCAGCGGGGGCAGCAGCGGGGTGGCGCCGTCGGTGCCCGCCTGGACCGCGCAGTCCCCCACGGCCCGGGCCGCCGCCACCATCATGCGGTCGGTGACCCGGGTGGCCCGGCAGGCGGTGACCGCCAGGCCGACGGCGGGGAAGACGTACACGTTGTTGGCCTGCGCGACCGGCACCTCGCGGCCGTCGACCTTCAGCGGCGGGAAGGGCGATCCGGCGGCGATCAGGGCCCTGCCGTCGGTCCAGCGGGCGAGGTCGGCGGGGTCGGCCTCGGCGTTCGAGGTCGGGTTGGACAGGGGCAGGATCACCGGCCGGTCGCAGGAGTCCGCCATCGTCCGCACGATCTCCTCGGTGAACGCCCCGTGCGCCGTGGACAGGCCGATCAGCACGGTGGGCTTCACCTCGCCGACGACCCGGGCGAGGTCGGCCGCGTCCCCGCCCCACTGCCGTACCTCCGCGTCGGCGCGCGCGTAGAGACGCTGCTCGGGTGTGAGGTCGGTACGGGACTCCACGAGCAGGCCGTCGATGTCGACGAACCAGAACCGGGCGGCCGCCTCCTCCTCGGACAGGCCCTCCTCCACGAGTGCGGTACGGATCATGTCGGCGACCCCGACCGCCGCCGAACCCGCGCCCAGGACCACGATCCGATGGTCCGTCAGGGACGCTCCGGCAACCTTCGTCGCGGTGGTCAGCGCGCCCAGCGCCACGGCCGCCGTGCCCTGGATGTCGTCGTTGAAGGTCAGCAGCCGGTCCTGGTAGCGGCTGAGGATCGGGCGGGCGTGGGCGGTCGCGAAGTCCTCCCACTGGAGCAGGGTGCCGGGGAGTTCGGCCTCCACGGCGGAGACGAAGGCCTCGATCATCTCGTCGTAGGCGTCTCCGGTGACACGGTGCTGCCTGCGGCCGAGGTAGTGCTCGCCCGCGAGCAGCTGCTCGTTGTCGGTGCCGACGTCGAGGAGGATCGGGAGGGTGCGCGCGGGGTGGATGCCGCCGATCGCGGTGTAGAGGCTGAGCTTGCCGATCGGGATGCCCATGCCGCCGACGCCCTGGTCGCCGAGGCCCAGGATGCGCTGGCCGTCGGTGACGACGATGACGTCGACGTCACCGCCCGGCCGGTTGCGCAGGATCTCCCGGAAGCGGTGCCGGTCCTCGTACGTCAGGAACAGACCGCGCGGCCTGCGGTAGATCTCGCTGAAGCGGCGGCAGGCCTCGCCGACCGTCGGCGTGTAGACGACCGGCAGCATCTCCTCCAGGTGCCGGGTGAGCAGGGCGTAGAAGAGCACCTCGTTGGTTTCCTGGAGCTGGCGCAGGTAGATGTGCCGGTTGAGCGTCTTGTCGTAGCCGAGGAACGCCTCGTACGCCCGGTCCGCCTGCTCCTGCAGCGTCTCCGTCGCCGGTGGCAACAGCCCGTCCAGGCCGAGTTCGGCGCGCTCCCCCGGGCTGAAGGCGGTTCCCTTGTTGAGCAGGGGGTCGGCGAGGAGGGCGGATCCTCGGACACGGTCGGAGCTGGGTGTTGCCATGGCGTTCCTCGGGTCGACGGGCAGCGGGGACGGTTACGGCGTGAGCGGCCGTCCCGTCAGCATCCCTACTGCCCCGTCCCCGAACATCGGAATCACCGGCTCCGGGGACCGGGAGTCCACCCGCTCAGGCGTCCGGCGCCGCGTGCACCCGCCGCCCCTCGACGAAGGTCTGCAGGACGCGCGTGGCGCTGATTCCCTCGGGCGGACCCGCGAACGGATCGCGGTCGAGGACGACGAGGTCGGCCGACTTGCCCACGGCGATGCTGCCGGTGATGTCGTCGAGATGGTTCACGTAGGCGCTGCCCGCCGTGTACGCGGCGATGGCGGTGCCGAGGTCGAGTCGCTGCTTGGGGAGGAACTCCGGGGTGCCCTCGGGGGCGGCGGGGGCGATCCGGTTGACGGCGACATGGATGGCCTGGAAGGGGTCGGGGGTGCTGACCGGCCAGTCGCTGCCGGCGGCCAGGGTCGCGCCCGCGCGCAGCAGATCCGCGAAGGGGTACTGCCGGGTGCCGCGTTCCGCGCCGAGGAAGGGCAGGGTCAGTTCGTCCATCTGGGGCTCGTGGGCGGCCCACAGCATCTGGAGATTGGCGCTCGCGCCCAGGGCGCGGAACCGGGGGACGTCGTGCGGGTGCACGACCTGGAGGTGCGCCAGGTGGTGCCGTGTGTCGCGCCATCCGTTGGCCGTGCGGGCGGACTCCACGGCGTCGAGGGCCTCCCGCACCGCGCGGTCGCCGAGCGCGTGGAAGTGGACCTGGAAGCCGGACGCGTCCAGCTCGGTGACGTACTTCTTCAGGTCACCGGGCTCGACGAAGCTGATGCCGCTGTTGTCCGAGGAGCAGCCGCAGCCGGTCAGATAGGGGTCGAGCATCGCGGCGGTGTGGTTCTCCGCGATCCCGTCCTGCATGACCTTCACCGTGGTCGCGCGGAACCGGCCCCGGTTCAGCTCCTCACGGCGGGCGATGAGTTCGGGGATCTGTTCAGCGCCCCGCTCGCGGTCCCACCACAGGGCACCGACGACCCGGGCGGTGAGCAGGTCCCGGTCCAGGGCCGCGAGGTAGGAGGGTGCCGGGTCGGTCATGTTGGCGTACGCGCCGACGATGGCGTCCTGCCAGGCGGTGACGCCGTGGGAGTGCAGCACGGCCTGCGCCCGGAGCAGGGCCGTGAGTTGTTCTTCGGGCGTGGGGTCCGGAACCAGCCTGCCCACGAGGTGGACGGCGCCCTCCTGGAGCATGCCGGTGGGGTTGCCGTCGGCGTCGCGTTCGATGCGGCCGTCGGCGGGGTCGGGCGTACGGGCGTCGATGCCCGCGCGTTCCAGGGCGCGGCTGTTCACCCAGGCACCGTGGTGGTCGCGGTTGGGCAGGAAGACGGGGCGGTCCGGGACGACCGCGTCGAGGGCGGCGGCCGTGGGGGCGCCGCCGGGGAACGCCTCCAGGGACCAGCCGCCGCCGGTGATCCACTCGACGTCCGGGTGCTGGTCGGCGTACGCCCTGATCCTGCGCAGGTACTCGGCCGGGTCGACGGTGTCGGCTAGGTGGCACAGGCCGAGTTCGAGGCCCGCGCCCTGCGGGTGGACGTGGGCGTCCTGGAAGCCGGGGAGCAGCAACTTCCCGGCCAGGTCGACGACTTCGGTGCGCGGGCCGATCAGCTCGCGCACCTCGTCGTGGCCGACGGCGGCGATCCGCCCGTCGCGCACGGCCACGGCGGTGACGCGGCTGCGGGCGGGATCGACGGTGTGCACGGGACCGCCGGTGAGGACGAGGTCCGCGGTGTGTGACATGTGGGTGAGCTCCAGAGAAGGGTCAGACTGCCGTGCGGTCCATCGGCAGGGTCAGGGACTCGGCGTCGGTGCCGCGCCCCGTGGTGAAGTACGGCGAGTGCCTCCCGTACTTGGCGACGGCGGCCATGCCGAGGCCGGAGAGGACGATCGCGGCGGGCAGCGAGAACATGAACCAGCCGTTGTCCGGGCTGAGTTCGAAGTGGTCGCTCATGGTCAGGTACGAGTATCCGAGGTAGCCGCCGAGGCCGAGCAGGATCAGGCCGGACACGGCGGGCACGCCGATGGCGAGCAGCGCTTCCCGGGCGCCTTCGCGCCGCGCGGAGCGGAAGCGCACAGCGCAGGCGAGCGCGGTGAGGCCGTAGTAGAGGGCGACGATCAGGCCGATGGCGTTGACGGCGGCCAGCAGCATGTCGCTCAGCTTGGGGATCGCGACGGCGAGTACGGCGATCACGCCGGCGATGGCCATCACGACGGCCGTGCCGGCGGCGGGGGTGCCGTAGCGCGGGTGGACGCGGGTCCACACCGGTCCCGTCGTGCGGTCGCGGCTCATGGCGAACAGGCCGCGTGCCGTGGGGATGAGGGTGGCCTGCACGGAGGCGACCGCGGAGAACATCAGCGCGACCAGGGGGAGGGTGGCCCAGGGTTCGGCGGCCAGTTTCTCGCCGAGGTAGGGAAGGGCCTGGGGGCCGTTTCTGACGAGTTCGGCCAGGCTCATCTCCCGCTGGAAGGCGACCGAGGCGAAGAGGAACAGACCGAGCATCGCGAAGAGGGCGATGAGGCCGCCGCGGGCCGCGTCGCCGGGGCTCTTCGTCTCCTCGTTGACGCTGAACGCCGCGTCCCAGCCCCAGAAGAAGAAGACCGCGAGGACCATGCCCTGGGCGAAGGCGGTGCCGCTGGAGATCTCGAAGGGGTTGAACCAGGACAGCGAGAGGGCGTGGTCACCGGTGACCACGGCCCAGCCGCAGAAGGCCAGCAGGACGGTGTACTCGAAGACCAGGAGAGCGAACTGGAAGCGGGTGGCGGAGCGCACCCCGGTGACGGCCAGCGCGGTGAGGGCGAGGAGGATCACCAGTCCGACCGCCGTGGTGACGCCGGTGGACGTCGGATCGAGGGCGATGCCGGCGACGCTGTGCAGACCGGCCTTGTTCGCGAAGGCCAGGACGACCGAGCCCATGATCGCGCTGGTGTAGGCGCAGAAGATGACCGAGCCGACCAGGGTGACCCAGCCGGTCAGGAAGCCGGGCCAGGGGCCGAGGGACTTGCCGACCCAGACGTAGCCGTTGCCGCAGTTGGGCTCGGAGCGGTTCAGGCGGGCGTAGGCGGTGGCGATGCCGAGGACCGGCAGGAAGGCCAGGAGCAGCAGCGCCGGGGCCTGGAGGCCCACGATGGTCGCGATCGTGCCCATGCCGATGGCGATGCTGGTGGTGGCCGCGGTGCTGGACGCGGCGATGGCCACGCCGTCGACGACGCCGAGGGAACGGCGCAGATCCGGGCTCGGTGCGGAGGAGAGGGGCGGTGCGGACGACATGGAGGGCTCCTCGGGGAGGGAGACGGGGAAGAGCCGCGCGGTGAGGTGATGGAACAGCCGGGGGCCACATTGGGTCAACCCTGTTGACGTAACACGGCCGGGGTCGTTCACTGGGGGCCCGAGAGCCGCCTGTCGCCGGCGGGCTCCCTGCGAGAGGAACCCGGTCATGTCCAGCCGCGTCCCCGAGGAACGCCGACGCCGGCGGCCCACCCGCTCCGGAGTCCTGCTGTCCGAGGACCTGATCGTCGCGACCGCCCTGCGGTTGATCGGCGAGCACGGTTCCGAGGCGCTGAGCGTGCGCCGGCTGGGCGCGGCACTGGGCTGCGACCCGACCGCGCTCTACCGCTACTTCCACGACACCGACGACCTGGTGCTCGCCGTCGCGGACCGGATCATCGGTGACGCGATGGCGGGGTTCGTCCCCGGGGACGACTGGGTGGCCTCGCTGCGCGAGATGGCCCTGCGGGTGCGTGCCGGATACCTCGCCCATCCACGGGCGGCCGCCCTCGCCGCGCACCGGGTGACCCGGCGCGGGAGCGAGATCCAGGCGGTGGACACCGGGATCGGCCTGCTGCTGTCCGCGGGCTTCGAGCCGGCCGCCGCGGCACGCCTGTACCTGGCGTTCATCGACACCGTGCTCAGCCACGCCGCCACGGACGCGGCATTCCTGGCCCTCCCCCGGCAGCAGCGCGAGGCCGACCAGCGGGCGTGGCGGGAGGTCTACCAGGACCTGGACCCGGTGGCGTACCCGGCGTTGACGACCGTACGCCGCGAGCTGCCGGGGTTGGCGGACGGCTCGTTCGAGGAGGCGGTCGACCTCCTGCTGGAGGCGCTGGCGGCCCGCGCGCCGAGACGCGGGGCGTCCACGCGGTGCTCGTCACCCGGCTGAGTCTGTCCGTCCCGGTCGTCACCGGGCACATCGATCCGGACAAGTGGCGTGAATACGACGTACGCCCCTCGCGCCCACCGCACCCCTCGGACATCTGCGCAGGAGCATCACACAGGCTGCACACCGCCTTTCGAAAGCCTCGCTACTTTTGCCTCGGCTCGATCCTCCGTGCGAACGAGACCGGCCACGGCCATCGGGCCGATGGTGCAGTCGACTCAGGAAGACCAGATGGACTACTGCTCCTCGTGCCGTCGGCATCTCAACGGCGCCCTGGCGTGTCCCGGATGCGGCGCCTACGCCCCGGACATCGCTCCCCCCGCCCACGTCTACGCGACGACGGGCACGGCGGCAGCGGCATGGGACGAAGCACCCAAGTGGCACGACGCGGGCCTCCCCGAGGAGCCGGCGACCGGGACCGACCCCGGCGTCCCCTCCGAGGATGTGGCGGACGCTCCGGTGGTGGCGGAGGGCCGGGCGGCACGGCGGCGCCAGCGGGTCCGCTGGAAGAAGAACCAGCGCAAGGCCGTGGTCGCGACCGCTGTCGCCCTGGTCGGCGGCGGCCTGACCGTCACCGCGATGAGCCAGCAGTCCAACACCCGGGCCCAGGCGGCCACCTCGCCGGACAACCGGGCCATGGGCGTGGCGGAGCTGCCCACCTCGGACGACGACCTGCCTGGGTCGACGCCTGCCAAGGCGCAGCAGGCGTCCACGACCACGCCCTCCACGAAGGCCGGCGCGCACCGGCGGACCGTCGACTCGGCGTCCACCACGTCCCGGTCGTCGGGCCACACGGACTCCGCCGGCTCCCCCGCGCCCACGGCGACGACCGCCTCGCGGTCGCAGTCCCAGGGGACGCTCTCGACGTCGGTCGCGGCCGGCGCCGACACCGGCACCGGCGGTACGAGCGCCACGACCACCACAACATCGGGCACGACCGGCACGACGACGCAGCAGAACCCTTCCTCGACCACGGCCACGGACAGCACGACAAGCACGGGCACGAGCACGAGCACGAGCACCAACAACTCGCAGTCCTCGCAGACGACCACGTCGTCCTCCGCGAGCGACCCGTCGGGGCTGTGCGTGCTCAACCTGCTCTGCATCAACTGAACTTCGCTGCCCGGTGCGCTACCAGCACAGCGGGAGCGTGGCCAGGTAGTCGTCGAGAAGGCCGGAGATGATCCGGTGGTCCGGTGCCGACGGGTGCCAGTCGCAGCCGAGGTGGTCCAGGGCGGGGTCGTCGTAGTACCAGTAGGCGACCCGCTCGTCGCCCCGCGCGTTGCGGGTCCGGGCGATGCGCTCGACGGTCTCGGCGAAGGGACTGGAGCCCAGGCTGGTGGCGCTGACGACGAGGAACGTCCTGGGGCCGTAGCGGGCGCGCAATGTGTCGAGGAAGCCGTGGTAGGCGGACTCGTAGGCGGCGACCAGTTCGGCCTGTGTACCCCAACGCTCCCCGGGGTTCAGGGGTGTCGAGAAGTCGTTGAGACCCAGCCCGATGACGGCGGCCTGCGGCCGCCAGCCGGCCGGCCGCTGCCAGACGTCGCCTTCGACGCTCAGCAGGGCGCGGTCGTAGTAGGTGCGGAAGTCGGTGCCCGGGCTGCTGCCGTTGTAGTTGCGGACCATGCCACGGCCGGAGATGGCGTTGATCTGGTAGTCGGCGCCGAGGTGTCGGGCGGTGAGGGCGCCGAAGGAGAGGTCGGAGTCGGTGTTCCGGTCGACGCCCCCGTTGCTCGAACAGTCACGAGTGCCGGAGAGGTTGCCGTAGCCCGCGGTGTAGGAGTCTCCGATGAACTCGATCTGCCTGCGCCGGGCCGCGGGCCTGGCGAGGATCGCACCGCCCGCAGCGGCGACGAACCCGCCGAACCGGCCCTCGCTCCAAGGGCTTTCCGTGCGCTTGACGAGCCGCACGCGGTGCTCGGAGTCGGAGAGGCCGTCGACCCAGACGGTGGTCCGGCCCGGGGTCACCAGGGTGGTCGCGGTTCTGCCGTCCACCTGGACGTCGTAGTCGTTGACGGAGTCGTCGAGGACGATGCCGACGCCGGTGCCGCGGAACCGGGCCTCGAAGTAGATGCCGGGCCAGCTGTACCGCACGAACCCGTCGGGGGCCGCCTTGACCCGGCCCACCGTGTGGAACCGGGTCGAGGCGGCGCCGGCCGCCCGCGAGGGGGCGCCGACGGCGGCGACCAGGCCGGCGGCGGTCGCGGTCACCAGGGTTCTGCGGGATAAGCCACGGGGCAAAGAGGGCTGCATCTGGCCATCCTCGGGTGGTGGGAGACAGACGGGCGGGGTGCGGTGCCCTGCCCCGCAATGCCCAGTACGGCCCACACGGCCCGCACGGCACGGGAGCGCTCCCACACCCCTGGCGCTGTCTCAAGGTGACCGGCCCAAGCGTGCCCGTCAACCCCTCGCGGCAGCATCTTCACGCGGTCGCCCGAGACGAGGTGTGGCAGGCCGGGCATGAGTCCGGATCTTCGGGGTAGCAGGGTCGTTGCTTACCCGGGGGAAGGGCCGTCGCACCTGGGGAGGTCGAGGCGGCCCTTCCCCCAACTCCACGCCCCGTGGCAGGTCGGAAGGTCAGCCCAGCTCCTCGGCCAGCCCGACGATGATGCCCTCGGGGCCGCGGACGTAGCCGAGCCGGTAGACGTCCTCGTACCGCACGATCTCGCCGACGAGTTCGGCGCCGTGCGCGCGCAGGCGGGTGACGACGTCGTCGATGTCGTCCACGGCGAACATGATGCGCCGGATGCCCAGCGTGTTGGCCGGCGCGTCCCGCGGTGTCCCACTGATCGCCTTCGGCGTATGGAACTTCGCCAGCTCGATGCGGCCGTGGCCGTCCGGGACGCGCAGCATGGCGACGTCCTGCCGGACGTCGTCGAGCGCGATGATCCGTTCCACCCACCGTCCCTCGATGGGTGACCGGCCCTCCAGCTCCATGCCGAGTTCGACGAAGAACGCGACGACGGCGTCGAGGTCGTCGACGACGATGAGGACGTTGTCCATCCGGCGGATCGTCATGCTGCGTCTCCTCGGTGTGGCGTGACGGTCATACGCCGAACAAGGCTCTCGCGTTGTCGTGGCACACGGCCCGCAGCCACTCCGGCCCGAGGTCCAGGCGTTCCAGGGCCTGGAGCTGGTGCAGGTAGGGGTAGGGGATGCTGGGGAAGTCGGAGCCGAGCAGGACACGGTCGCCGAGTGCGGCGAGCCGGGGAAGGGCCCGTCGCGGGAACGGCATGAAGCCCTCGGTGAAGTCGGTGAACGCCATGGTCGTGTCGAGCCGCACCTGGTCGTATTGCTCGGCGAGGCCGAGGAACTCCTCGTACTCGGGCATGCCCATGTGCGCGACGATCAGCCGCAGTCTCGGGTGCCGGGCCAGTACCCGCGCGATGGGCTCGGGGCCGGTGTGCTTGCCGGGCGCGGGTCCGGAGCCGCAGTGGATCACCACGGGGACGCCCGCCTCGGCCAGCAGCCCCCAGGTCCGCTGGAGGAGGTCGTCGGCCGGGTCGTAGCCGCCCACCTGGACGTGCGCCTTGAACACCCGCGCCCCCGCTTCGACGGCCTCGCGGACGTATGTCTCGACGTCCGGCTCGGGGTAGAGGGTGGCGGTGTGCAGACAGTCGGGGGTGCGGCCCGCGAAGTCGGCCGCCCATTCGTTCAGCCACCTGGCCATGCCGGGCTTGTGGGGGTAGAGCATCGCGGTGAAGGCCCTGACCCCGAACCCCCGCAGCAGGGCCGTTCTCTCCGCCTCCGCCTTCCGGTACGTGATCGGCCAGCCCAGCTCGCCGATCAGCGGCCCGTTGGTGTCGAAGTACTCCCAGACCTTGTGCAGGACCCGCTCGGGCATGAAGTGGGTGTGGACGTCGATCAGGCCCGGCAGACCCAGTCGGCCCCAGAAACGGCGGATTTCACCGGCCTCGTCGTTCGTCGCCTCGTCGCGATCGTTCATGCCGCCCACGATCGTCCGTGGTGAGGGGTACGGCGACCATTTCCGCGGAGGCGTGCGGTGAGGGATCCGTCACAGGGGAGGCTGTGCGGCGCGGCCGCCTGCGCATGTCCGAAAGCCTTTCGCAGGATCGGCCCCTCAACGCATCGGCCCGCGGTCGTGACGGTTCACGACCGCGGGCCGGGGAGCGGTCCTCAGGTCAGGCGCCCAGCGCCGCCAGCACCACGGACCTGGCCTCCTCCTGGACCCGGCTCAGATGGTCCGGGCCGAGGAACGACTCCCCGTAGATCTTGTAGACGTCCTCGGTGCCCGAGGGGCGGGCCGCGAACCAGGCGTTGGCGGTGGCCACCTTGATGCCGCCGAGGGCGGCGCCGTTGCCGGGTGCCTCGGTGAGGACCGTGGTGACCGGCTCGCCGGCGAGGGTGTCGGCGGTGACCTGGCGCGGGGACAGCTTGGCGAGCAGGGCCTTCTCCTCGCGGGAGGCCGGGGCGTCGACGCGCGCGTAGGCGGGGGCGCCGAAGCGGTCGGTGAGCGCCGCGTAGTGCTGCGAGGGGCTCTTGCCGGTGACCGCCGTGATCTCGGAGGCGAGCAGGGCCAGGATGATGCCGTCCTTGTCGGTGGTCCACACCGAGCCGTCGCGGCGCAGGAAGGACGCGCCGGCCGACTCCTCGCCGCCGAAGCCGATCGTGCCGTCGGACAGACCGTCCACGAACCACTTGAAGCCGACGGGGACCTCGACCAGCGTCCGGCCGAGGTCCGCCGCGACCCGGTCGATCATGCTCGACGACACCAGGGTCTTGCCGATCCCGGCCCCCGCGGGCCACTGCTCCCGGTGCGAGAACAGGTAGGAGATGGCCACGGCCAGGTAGTGGTTGGGGTTCATCAGGCCCGCGTCCGGCGTGACGATGCCGTGCCGGTCGGAGTCGGCGTCGTTGCCGGTGGCGATGTCGAACCGGTCGCGCTGCTCGATGAGCGAGGCCATGGCGTACGGCGACGAGCAGTCCATGCGGATCTTGCCGTCCCAGTCCAGCGTCATGAAACGCCAGGTGGGATCGGTGAGCGGATTGACCACCGTCAGGTCGAGCCGGTGCTGTTCGGCGATACGGCCCCAGTAGGCGACCGAGGCCCCGCCGAGCGGGTCGGCGCCGATGCGCACGCCGGCGGACCGGATCGCCTCCAGGTCCAGCACGTTCGGCAGGTCCGCCACATAGGCGCCGAGGAAGTCGTGGCGGCCGGTGCCGGGGGCGGCGAGAGCGCGGGCGTAGGGGATGCGCCGTACGTCCTTCAGGCCGCCGGTGATGATCTCGTTGGCGCGGTCCTGGATCCAGGAGGTCGCCTCGGAACCGGCGGGGCCGCCGTTCGGCGGGTTGTACTTGAAGCCGCCGTCGGCGGGCGGGTTGTGCGAGGGGGTGACGACGACTCCGTCGGCGAGCGCCGAGGTCCGGTGCCGGTTGTGGGTGAGGATGGCGTGCGAGACGGCGGGGGTGGGTGTGTAGCCGTCGGCCTGGTCGATGAGGACGGTCACGTCGTTGGCCGCGAAGACCTCCAGGGCCGTGATCCGCGCGGGCTCGGACAGGGCGTGGGTGTCGGCGCCGAGGAAGAGGGGGCCGTCGGTGCCCTGGGCGGCCCGGTACTCGCAGATGGCCTGGCTGGTGGCGGCGATGTGGTCCTCGTTGAAGGCCGCCGCGAGGGACGAACCGCGGTGCCCCGAGGTGCCGAAGGCCACCCGCTGTCCCGGTTCTGCCGGGTCGGGGTGGAGCGTGTAGTACGCCGTGACCAGACGGGCCACATCGATCAGGTCATCGGGCCCGGCGACCTGCCCCGCTCGCGCGTTCTGCATTTCCCGCTCCTCCGCAAGGGTCGACCGTTGGGTACGGGCCTCATTCTCCCCTGCCGGGGCGGCCCGGACGCGCGTGGGGGCGCGGTTCCGTCCTCACCCCGGCCCGTGAGGAGGGCCCCGGCCGAAACCCTGCCGACGAGGCGCGTGGTGTGGGTTCAATGGCCCTCATGATGCGTAGAAGGACGTCGTCCACCGCCGTGGTCACCGCTGTCGTCGCTTGCGCGTTCGCCGTTCTCACGGCGTGTTCCTCCGGCGATTCGGAAGGATCCCCCGCCGAGGGCAAGGGCCGGCCGAGCGGGTCCGGCTCCAGCCCGGCGTCCGACCCCGCGGGGACACCCACACCGACGTCCACGCCGTCGCCTGCGCCGACCGGGCCGTGTGCCGACGGGACGTGCGAGATCAAGGTCGCCGTGGGGGACACCGTGAGCGTGCCGGAAGCGTACGGCCTCGGGCCGATCAAGGTGACGGCGATCGCGGGTGACAAGGTCGACATGGTCGCCCGGCTGACCGGGTCGGGCTACAGCGTGTCGGGCTGTTCCGGTGGCGGCGGCGTGTCCTCGGAGGGCGGTGGCGGCGTCGGGTTCAGCTGCTCAGAGGGACCCGCCGCGACCATCAACAACGCCATGAGCCTGGAGGTCGTCGACGTCGTCGATGCGGCCGCCGTCCTGCGCATCAGACCGGTCGGGTGATGTGCGGCCCTGCCGCGGCGACACGCCCTGACCGCGTTCGTCGTCAACGCCAAGGCGCGCGTGACGGTGTGTCCCGCACTCAAGGCGAAGGGTGGGGGGAGCTCTCGGCCGGACCTGTTCGGGACTCGGTCGGACCTGTTCGGGAGTCGGCCCGACCTGCCCTGGAGCCTGGCGGCCCTGCCCCGGAGCCGTTGGACCCGGCGCGGCGGCCCGTCAGCAGGACGACGGCCAGAGCGCCCGCGATCACCTGGCAAGCGGCGACCCCCAGCATCAGGGATACGGCTCCCAGCCCGCTGAGGGCACCCGCCGCGCCCGCCCCGGCGGCGGCGAAGGTGCTCTTGAGCCCGGCACCGAGGGTGAAGATCTGCGTGCGGACGGCCGCTGGGGCGTACCGCTCCCGGCCGGCCAGCAGCGCGCTGAACAACGGTCCGGTGCAGAAGCCGGCCACGGCGAACAGCGCGGCCGCCGCGACGGCATGACCGGCCCAGGGCACCACCGCCAGCGGCACCCCGGTGGCCGGCAGACCCCAGAGCACCACGAGTTCCGGGCGGTGCCGGCCGACGGGGCGGTAGGCGTAACTCAGGGAGCCCGCCAGGGCACCGGCGGCGAACGCGGTCATCAGCCCGCCCGTCGCCCATGAGGCGTGGTACTCGGCGGCCAGCAGTACGCTCACCACCGGCAGCGCCCCGACCCCCATCTGGCCCACGCTGCTCCCCCAGGTGACCGACCGCAGCGGGGGGTTGCGGACCAGTTCGACCACTCCCCGCATGAGGTCGGCAGGCCGTGGCCGCCCCGCTCCGGTGGGCCGTCGGGCCCGTGGACGCAGGGGCAGCGAGAACAGCAGAAGCCCGCCCGTCATCGCTCCGGCCCCCAGAACCGAGAGGGCGGCCCCCGCGCCCACCAGCGTGCCCAGGGCCGCCGCGACGGCGGGCCCGCAGATGCCCGCCAGGTTGTACGACACCGCATCCGCACTGAAAGCCCTGGTCAGCCGCTCCTTGCTGAGCAGTTCCGGCAGGAGACCGGTGAGGCCCCCGGTCAGCAAGGGGGCGGCACAACCGGCGGCGGCGGCCAGAGTCAGCGCCACGACGTCGTCGGCAGTACCCACCAGAAAGGCCAGGGCGACGAGCGCGGCACCGTAGAGCGCCACGGCGCTGCCGTGGAAGAGACGGCGTCGCCGCACGGAGTCGGCCAGAAAACCGGCCACCGGTGCGGCCGCCACATGGGGGATCATCAGCGCGGCCACCAGGGCACCGCCCAGCGTCGGGCTGTCGGCCCGCTGGGTGGCCAGCATGACGAGTGCGACGCGGGCCCCCTCGTCGGCGGTCCGGGCGAGGACGGCCGAGGTCAGGTACACCGGGAGAGGCGAGGGACCTCCGGTGCGGGGCGCGGTGCTACCGCGCATCGCGATCGGCGGTGCCGGCTGCGGGGACGCCGGACAGGGCGATGCGGGCGGTGACGCGCTTGCCGACCGGCTGCCGCTGGATGTCGAGGTCCTGGGCCACGGCCCTGACGATCTCCAGGCCGTGCCGACCGACTCGGTCCGGGTCGGTGGGGTGCGCCGACGGCATGATGGGGTTGCTGTCCCGGACGACGATCTCCACCCTGGGGCCGGTGACGCGCAGCTCCATGAGGACAGGTCCGGGGGCGTACTTGAGGGCGTTGGTGACCAGCTCGCTGACGATGAGCTGGGTCATTCCCACGGTGTACGGGGAGACGTCCAGGCCGTGCTTGTCGCGGAGCCGGGTGAGGAAGCCGGTGGCCTGGTCCCGGGCCTGGGCAATGCATCCGTCGTCTCCGGCCAGAGCGAAGTCGACGTGCGTCGGGTGGGCACCGCGCTCGGTGCAGTCCCCGTCCTCGGATTGCGAACTCACCAGCGTCACCCGTTTCCTCCCGTTCTCCGCGCGAGTGCCCACCCGGTCGCCTCGGCATGCACGCCGGGCGCGATGTCCGGCATGGCCGGCCCGGTGTCAGCGGCCGACGTGGCCGGCCGGTGCCACCGGCCGGGGTGGTGCGGCACAATCGTCCCCGGACGCTGCCCCGGGCAGCCTGGTCTGAGGTGAGGAACGGTGACCGACATATCGCCAACAGGCCGACCAGAGCGGCTGTACATCGCGCACTCCGTGGTCGACGGCATCCGCGTGGTGACCCTGCGCGGAGACATCGACCACGACGTCAAGGAGGCGCTGGCCGGAGCACTGCTGCCCGAGGAGGGCGCCGAGGACGGTCAGGCACCTCGTGTCGTGGCGGACCTCAGCGGCGTGACCTTCCTGGACTCCACCGGCATCAACGTCTTCGTCCACGTCCACCACCGGGTCAGCGCGGCCCGGGGCTGGTTCCGCCTGGCCGCCGCCCGCGAGCCGGTGCTACGGGTCGTCCAACTCGTCGGCCTGGACGCCGTCATCGCCTGCCATCCCACGCTGGAGCAGGCCCTGCGGCCCTGATCTGCCTACGGGCGCGAAGGTTCTTCGCCGGCCGTGGCCGGCGAAGAACCACCGAGAGGCTGTATGCCCAACCTCTCCTGAGCCGAGTCGCCCTCATCTCGCTGTTCACACTCGCCCCGACCGACCTGCGACGGCGTCCACGACCGACTCGACAGTTCAGGCGTCGGGGGTGGCAGCCGACGCGGCCGCCGGCAGATAAGGCGATCGTCAGCGCAAGCCCGCTGTATCGAGCAAGGTGGCCACCGTGGGACAGACGAGCCCTGCGAGGTTGTCGGCCCGGATTCCCGCGCGGGCGTTGGCCCCGTCGAAGACGAGGCTCAGCTGCCGGGCCAGCAGGTCGGGATCGCCCGCGCCGCCCTTGGCGGCCTCGGCGCGGAAGAAGGCGGTCAGATCCTCCTTGACCCGATGGGCCACCCGGCTCCCTGGATGGCTCCGGTCCTTGAGCTCGATCTGTACGGCGAGGTACTGGCAGCCGTGGAACTCGGCCGCACCCGCCTGCACCTCCACCTGCTCGAAGGCGTGCAGAATCCGCTCCCGAGGCGGGCGTCCGTCATCCGCCGCGGGCAGGAGTGCCGCCACGTAGGCGGAAGAGCTCCGCTCCAGGCTCGCCGCCAGCAGTTCGTCCTTGCTGTCGAACAGCTGGTACATGGACTTCTTCGACACCCCCGCCGCTTTGCACAGTGCCTCGACGCCGATATGGGCGCCGCCACGGTAGGTGAGCGAAGCCGTCGCCTCCAGCAGCCGCTCCCGGGGACTCGCCTTCACCTCGATGGTCATACCACGAGGTTAACCCGATTCGAACGAAAAGAAAACCGATCGGTTTTCACCTGGGTCCTCTGCGGTGGCCG
The DNA here is from genome assembly GCF_040606035.1 of Streptomyces sp. NPDC005483. Lineage (NCBI taxonomy): Bacteria > Bacillati > Actinomycetota > Actinomycetes > Kitasatosporales > Streptomycetaceae > Streptomyces > Streptomyces sp. NPDC005483. The sequence goes on along the minus strand of NZ_JBEXEA010000001.1, from coordinate 555,658 downwards.
GCTCGATGATCGATGACCGGACCGCCGCCGATCAGCGCTGCGGTTCCGGTCCCGTTGCGACCGGGGGGTTGCGATCGCCGTACCAGTCCAGGATCACGACGGTGGCGTCGTCCCTGAGGCTGCCGTGGCAGGCGTCGAGCACCGCGGCGGTCAAGGCCCGGACGGCCTCTCGCGGGTGCAGGTCGCCGGTGTCGTGGATGACCGAGGCCAGGTCGGCGGCCGCGGCACCGCGTTCCAGCATGCCGTCGGTCAAGAGGATGAGGCGGTCTCCGGGTCTCAGTTGCAGTTGCTGGAGCTGGTAGGAGGCGGGGGCCGCCACACCGAACGGCAGATTGACGGCGAGCCTGACCTCCTCGACGACGCCGTCACGCAGCCGCAGCGGCCAGGGATGGCCGGCGTTGACCAGCTCGCACAGACCCGATTCCAGGTCGACGCACAGCAACTGCCCGGTGGCCAGCCCGCGGCTGTGGTTCAGCAGGGCCTGGTGGGCGTGGTCGGCCTGCTTGAGGGCGTCACAGCCGCTGCGGCGCGCCCGACGCAGCGCGCCGACCAGCAGGGTGGCCAGCAGAGCGGAGTTCGTGTCGTGCCCCATCGCATCGGTGATGGACAGGTGCAGGGTGTCGCGGTCGAGGGTGTAGTCGTAGGTGTCGCCGCCGATGTCGTCAGCCGGCACCAGGCCGGCTGCGAGGGTGAACTGGGCCGCCTCGCAGCAGGGAGCCGAGGGCAGCAGCTGGTGCTGGATCTCCGCGGCCAGGCTGGTCTCGGTGGTGCGCCGGCCCAGGTGGTACAGGTCGGTGAAGCGGCCGTCCGTGACGATGATGTAGGCCAGCGCGTGTGACGCGTCGTGGACCTGCTGCAGCACGGTGTCGTCGGCGGACTGCAGGCTCACCTCCAGAACGCCGATGCAGTCGCCGCGGTTGCTGACCGGCGTGATGACGCGCAGACCGCCCTGGCCGTCCGGTTCCACATGCTGGCGCTGGCTGCGCAGCACGCTGTCGTAGACACTGCCCTGCAGGTCGACCGGCTCCCGGTCGTCCGCGATGTCGGCGCCGACCGCGGCGAGGCGTACCAGCCGCTGACCGATGAGGTCGACGAAGAGGAACGACACCTGCTCCGCACCGAGCCGTTTCTGCAGGTCGCGTGCCACCACGTCGACGGACTCACTGGGCGGGGCCGCTTCCGCAGCGGCCAGCAGCTCGCCCAGTTCCAGATCTCCACCCTCCACAGCAACCTCCCATCGGCTGCCGCAACTTCTTCCCCGCATCTCCGCACGCTCACCTCACACGGCCATGTTGCCTGTTCAGAGGCCGGCCCATCGCTCAAGTCCCCCAAGGGCGGCGGCACCTGTTGATCCACATCCATACCGGGTACACGCCTCGGCATGGCTGAATGGGTACAGGCTGGACTGTGGGGGCTGGTGGCGGGCGCGGCGCTGCTGCTCGGCGCCGCGCTGGGGTACGGCGTACGGGTCCCGCAGAAGATGATCGCGACCGAGATGGCCTTCGGCGCCGGGGTGCTGTTGTCAGCGGTCTCCTTCGAGCTGGTCGGGGAGGCGTACGACCAGGCAGGGCTCACGCCCGCGGTCATCGGCACCCTCATCGGTGCCGTGGCCTACACCGCGGGCAACGTGTGGCTGGCCCGCCGTGGCGCCCGGCACCGCAAGCGCTCCGGTCACCAGGAGTCCGCGGTGCAGCCCTCGGAGGCCCAGCAGGGCGGTTCCGGGATGGCGCTGGCGCTCGGCGCACTGCTCGACGGGGTGCCGGAGTCCGCGGTGATCGGCGTCAGCCTGCTCGACGGCGGTGCGGTCAGCCTGGTGACCGTGGCAGCGGTGTTCATCAGCAACGTGCCCGAGGGGCTGTCCAGTTCGGCGGGGATGAAGAAGGCCGGCCGCACCAAGGGGTACGTCTTCGGCGTCTGGGCCGCGATCGCCGCCGCGAGCACCGTGTCGGCCGTCCTGGGCTACACCGTGGTCGGCTCCTTCTCCCCCGCCCTGATCGCCGTGGTGACCGCCGTGGCGGCCGGCGCGATCCTCGCCATGATCGCCGACACGATGATCCCCGAGGCGTTCGAGGACGCCCACCTGGCCATCGGACTGATCACGGTGAGCGGCTTCCTGGTCTCCTTCGCCCTGTCCCACGCCTGACCGCCGGGTGCGACCTATTTCGCCGTCACCCTGCTTCCCCCGTCCCACACCACCATCTCCACGATCGCCATCAGCCCGAACAGCCGCCAGTGCCTTGACGGCACCAACCTGTCCACGGCCAACGGCACGCAGTACCAGCAGTACTACTGCGAGGGCGGCTACCAGCAGATGTTCGACGTCAAGCCGGTCGCCGGCCTGACGAACACCTACACGGTCGTCAACGAGCTCAGCGGCAAGTGCCTCGACGTATCCGCCGTCTCCACCGCCGACGGCGCCGCCGTCCAGCAGTGGACCTGCACCGGCGGCACCAACCAGGAGTTCACCCTCAGCCCCGTCGCCACCGGCAGCCATGACTACCAGCTGGTCGCCGTCCACAGCGGCAAGTGCATCGACGTATCCACAGCACGCGCCCAGATCCACCAGTGGACCTGCGACCCCGCGAGCGCCCTCACCACCAAGCAGAACCAGATCTGGACCCTCCTCAACTAGAGGAGACCTGCTCCGCACCCCTACCTCAGAGGGCTCCCGGGCACGGGCCGGGAGCCCTCCATGAGTTGCGGTCTCCTGTTCCCGGGCGGCGCAGCAGCCGAACTCCCGGGCTCTCCGCAACTCCTGGCCTCCCATGGAACACCGAGGGTGTGCAGGTCAGCCCCAGGCAGTCACCGGCACGAAGGAACTGTCCTGGCGGAACAGATCCGTCCCCGCCGTCCGGTCCAGCCGGAGCTGGTAGTTGTAGTGGCGCAGGTAGTACCCGGGGTAGTTGTACGACTCCCAGCGGATCGCGCCCGAGGACGAACCCGTGCGGGCGATGAACGTCGCGTCCTTGGCGAAGGTCGACGTGCCGTCGTCGGCGTCGAAGCGGCCGCGGAAGTCCCAGTGGCGCAGGTAGTTGCCGGAGGAGTCGCGGAAGGAGTAGCCGTTCGAGTCGGCGAGGCCCGCGACGACCGTGAACGTGGACGCGGACTTCTCGGCAGCCGTGCTGGAGCCGGTCACCACCGGGAGGTTGAGCAGGGAGGACTGCGTCTGCCAGTACCGCGTCGAGAAGTTGGACGACTGGAAGGAACGCGTGACGTTCTTCGCGAGCGAAGGCCCGCCGGACACCGTCTCCTTGATGACCGTGAAGTGGCGGGCGGTGCCGGAGACCACCGGCAGCGCGGTCGGGGCCGACCAGGTGGCGAAGGTGTCGTAGCTGTCGCTGTAGTAGTAGGTCCCGTCACCGTAGCCGTCGAAGAAGATCCGCCGGCCGCCGTTGTCGAGCTGGATCACGGACGGGCCCTCGCGGTAGCTGCCCCAGCCCGCCCAGTCGCCGGTCCTGGAGATCGTGTAGGGGCCCGTCAGGGACGACGCCGTCGCGTACTCGATGTACTTCGTCGTCTCGTTCTTCGTGAAGGCGTGGTAGGTCGAGCCGATCTTCACGATGTACGTGTCGATGTGGTTGGGGCCGATCCCGGCCAGGGCCACCGGTGAACTCCAGGCCGTCAGCGCGGAGTTCGTGGCCTTCAGCCGGTACGGAGTGAAGATCCACTCGTCGCTGGTGACCGAGCAGGACACGATGACGTTCACGCTGCCGTCGCTGTCGACGAACCACTCCGGCGCCCACGCGCGGGACAGGTTGGTGATCGGGACCGTGTAGTCGTACAGGAACGTCCAGTTGGCGCGGTCGGAGCTCCGCGCGAAGCCGATGGTGGGGCTGACGTCCTGCCAGGTGTGGGTCGTGTACGTGAGGTAGTAGTAGCCGTCGGTGTGCTTGAAGACGCTCGCGTCGCGGATTCTGTTGCTGGGCGGCGTGTAGGCGGAGGACTTGAGCAGCCGGAAGTCCGTGGCGTCGTCGGACTGGTAGACGTTCACGGTGCCGTCGTTGCTGTTGAGGAACGGCACGATCGTGTAGCGGGTGGCCGAGCCGCTGGGCGGGGCGGCGGCCAGGGCCGTGCCCGGCAGCTCACCGATCAGGACAGCCGAGGCCGGCAACGCGGCCATCGCGCGGAGCAGGGTGCGGCGGGACGGCGTGGGGGGACGATTGGTCACGGGCGGCTCTCCCTCGGACAAGGACGCGGCTCTGATGTCCGACATACCGAACAAGGTTCGGAAAGTCGATCAGACGGTAGGGTGGTGACCGGAACACGTCAATCCCTCGCGTGCAACCCGCTCCCCTCCGGGCGCAACCCGCGTTCCCTCGAAGCGCTTTCCGACGTTACCGTTCGGTAGAAGGCGTCGGTCCGCAGCACGGAGGTGCCCCGTATGACGTACGACCGTTCCGCTGGGCTGGTGGAGACCGCCCGAGCACTGGCCGACGGCGAGACCACCTCTCTGGCCCTCGTCGAACGGACCCTGGCGCGGATCGAGGCCTCCCAGGACACCCTCAACGCCTTCCGGATCGTACGTTCGCAGGCCGCCCTCGCCGAGGCGGAGGCCGCGGACGTCCAACTGGCCGCCGGAGTACGCAAACCGCTGCTCGGGGTGCCCGTCGCCGTCAAGGACGACATGGACGTGGCCGGTGAACCCACCGCGTTCGGCTGCCAGGGGGAGTTCCCGGCGGTCGCCCGGGACGGGGAGGCGGTACGGCGGCTGCGCGCGGCAGGGGCCGTGCTCGTCGGCAAGACGAACACCTGCGAGTTCGGGCAGTGGCCGTTCACCGAGGGGCCCGCCTTCGGGGCGACCCGCAATCCCTGGAGCCCGGAGCACACGCCGGGCGGCTCGTCCGGCGGGTCCGCCGCGGCCGTCGCCGCCGGTCTCGTGCCCACCGCGCTCGGCTCGGACGGGGCCGGTTCGGTACGGATCCCCGCGTCCTGGACCCACCTCGTCGGCATCAAGCCGCAGCGCGGCCGCATCTCCACCTGGCCGCGCGGCGAGTCCTTCCAGGGCATCACGGTCAACGGCACCCTGGCCCGTACGGTCGCCGACGCGGCCCTGCTCCTCGACGCGGCGAGCGGCAACCACGTCCTGGATCCGCACCGGCCGCCCGCTGTCGACGCCTTGGCGGCGGTCGGCCGCGACCCGGGTCGGCTGCGCATCGCGCTCGCCCTGAAACCGCCGTTCACCGCGCTGCCCGCCCGGCTCCAGCCGGAGGTACGGGCGCGGGTCGTCGAACTCGCCGAGAAACTCAGCGACTTGGGGCACACGGTCGAGGAGGCGGATCCGCCGTACGGGCAGATCGGGCTCACCTTCGTCCCGCGCGCCACGGCCGGTATCGCCGAACGGGTCCGCGAGGCGCCCTTCCCCGCGCTCCTGGACCGCCGCACCCGGGGCGCGGCCCGGCTCGGCGGACTGCTCGGCGGGGTCCCGCTGCGGGTGGCGCGGCGCGCGGAGGCGGTCCTGCACCGCCGTATCGGCGGGTTCTTCACGTCGTACGACGTCGTCCTCGCCCCGACCACGGCCGCTCCCCCGCCGCGCATCGGGGCGATGCTGGAGCTGAGCGGGCCGGCGACCGACCGCGCGATGATCGCGGCCTGTCCCTACGCCTGGCCGTGGAACGTACTGGGCTGGCCCGGGGTCAATGTGCCCGCCGGGTTCGTCGGCAAAGGGCTGCCCGTCGGGGCGCAGCTGCTCGGACCCGCGAACAGTGAACCGCTTCTCCTGTCGCTGGCCGCGCAGTTGGAGGCGGAGCTGCGCTGGCACGAGGTCTGGCCGAAGCCTCACCTCAGCGTGGATTCACCGGCCGCGTGAGTACCCCGGCCGTACCCTGTGACCATGGACGATGCGTCGATGGTCGGGCTCATGGGGCGGGTCACGGGGACGATCGGGCCGGGGCTCGTCGGTGAGGTGATCGTCCGGGTGCGCGGCGGCGCCGAGCACTTCCTCGCCTACCCCGCCACCGGCACGGACCGGATCGAGCGGGGCACGGTGGTGATGGTGGTGGAGTACCTGCCGCCGAGGACGGTCTACGTGCAGGCGGCGTACGACAGTTGAGCCCGCTCACGCGCAGGTGAGAGGCGTGTATCAAGGTTTCGACAAGGATTCGCCGACGTCTTCACCGGGGCCTCGAACAGGCGCACACTCCCTTCGTTCGGTGCCGAAAGGGCACCATCCAAAGGGGGCGTATGCCGATGATCGTCGGCGTCGTTGCGGGGGTGGCCGTAGCTGCCATCGCCGTTCTGATCGGTCTGTTCAAACTGATGTGGCGTGTCGCGGAACCCAACGAGGCACTGATCATCTCGGGCTCCAACCACAAGACCGAGGGGCTCGAAGCGGGCATGGGATTCCGCATCGTCACCGGGCGGGGCACGCTGGTGCTGCCCGGTGTGCAGGCGGTGCGCAAGCTCTCGCTCGACCTGAACGAGACGGAACTGCATGTGGACTGCGTGACCCACCAGGGCATTCCGCTCAAGGTGCGGGGCGTGGTCATCTTCAAGGTCGGCGACGACTTCGTGTCGATCGCCAACGCGGGGCGTCGCTTCCTCGACCAGCAGAAGCTGATGTCGGAGCGGGTGCACAACGTGTTCGCCGGTCATCTCCGGTCCATCGTCGGCGGGTTGACCGTCGAGGACATGATCCGGGACCGGGAGAAGCTCACCGGGCAGACCCGGGCCGCCTGCGGCACGGAGATGGAGAAGCTGGGGCTCATCGTGGACTCCCTGCAGATCCATGAGATCGAGGACCCGACCGGGTACATCCAGAACCTGGCGATGCCGCACGCGGCGGCCGTCCAGCGGGACGCGCGCATCGCGCAGGCCGAGGCGAACCGGCTCGCCACCGAGGCCGAGCAGCAGTCGTTCGCGCGGATGGCGCAGGCCACCCGGGACAGCGAGATCCTCCAGGCCGGCTACCAGGCGGAGCGGGACAAGGCGGGTGCCAAGGCCCGCCAGGCCGGTCCGCTCGCCGACGCCGCGGCCCGGCAGGAGGTCGTGGTCCAGGAGACCAGGGTCGCCGAACTCGAGGCGCACCGGCGCGAACAGCAGCTCCAGGCCGACGTCCGCAAGCCGGCGGACGCCAAGGCCTACGAGAAGCGCACGCTCGCCGAGGCCGAGCGAGACGCGCGGATCTCCGGGGCCGAGGCCAAGGCGAAGGAGACCGAGCTCGCCGCGGCGGCCGAGGCCACCCGGGTCAAGACGGCAGCGATGGCCGAGGCCGAGGCGACCAAGGCCCGCGGTACGGCCATGGCGGCGTCGACCCGGGCCACCGGTGAGGCGGAGGCCGCGTCGGCTCAGGCCAGGGGTCTCGCGGAGGCCGAGGCGGCGAAGGCGAAGGGTCTCGCGGAGGCGGAGGCCATCAAGGCGCGTGCCGCCGCCCTCGCCGAGAACCAGGAGGCGGTCGTCGCCCAGCAACTCGCCGAGAACTGGCCGGAGATCGTCAAGGCCGGCGCGTCCGCGTTCGGCAACGTCGACAACATGGTGGTGCTCAACGGCGCCGACGGCATGGCGGACATGCTCGCCAAGGCACTCACCATGGGCGGCACCGGGCTGGGCCTGGCCCGTCAGCTGCTGGCGTCGATGAACCAGAACGGGCAGCCGACGAACGGGACTTCGCTCAACGGGGTCGCCGCACCGCCGCCCGTGCAGAAGGTGCCGGTCCAGGAGTAGAAGGGTCCAGGAGTAAAGGACAGGCGGTCCGGGACCTTTGGAGAAAAGGGTCCCGGACCGCCCCCGTTCACCGCGCGAGCAACGTGACACCCAAGCACCGTCAGCGCCACGGTCCACACAATGACCCGAGCCGGTGCCTCGCCCGTCCGACCGACCGCTACTCCCCCGGTTCGGCGGACGCCTTAAGGTTCCCCACGTGACTGCGTTTACCGATGAGAACGTCCCCGGCCGCTTCGGCGCCGCCGCCACCACCGAGGCCGACCCCCGCGAGGTCGGCCGGGTGCGCACCGAGTACTCCCCCGCGCACGACGGTGACCCGGACCCCGGTGAGATCGTGTGGACCTGGGTGCCCTTCGAGGAGAACGACGGACGCGGCAAGGACCGTCCCGTGCTCGTGGTCGCCCGGGAGGCGGCCGGCACCTTCCTCGCCGTGCAGCTGTCGAGCAAGCGGCACGACGGGGACCGGGAGTGGGTACCGATCGGCGGCGGCCCCTGGGACCGCACCGGCCGGGACTCCTGGGTGGACGTCGACCGTGTCCTGCGCCTCCACGAGGAGGGCATGCGCCGGGAGGCGTGCGCGCTGGACCGGGGGCGCTTCAACCTGGTCAGGCAGCGGCTGCACGAGCGGTACGGCTGGACCTGACGCGGCTGGACCTGACGCGGCTGGACCTGACAGCTAACCCGTCTGGAGCAGTCGCTCCGGAAACGCCCGTACGAACGCCTCCCGGACCGCCGCGCCCGGCGTCCGGTCCAGCACCCCGAACACCACGTGCTCGAACGCCCCGGCGAACCGTCCGCCAGGCTCCAGCAGCGCCCGGAACGCCCCCGCCACCTGCGCGGGGTCGTTCTGGAAGACCCCGCAGCCCCAGGCGCCCAGTACCAGGTGCCGGTAGCCCTGCGCCACGGCCACCGACAGGACCTGCTCGGCACGCGCCGCGAGGGCGCTCGGGAGCTCGGCGGCCCGCTGGGGCGCCGTGCGCCGCACCACCCCGGCATTCGGGGCGGCCGCCGTCAGGAAACCCACGAGGTGGACCGACTCCAGCAGACGGCCGCGATCGTCCCGGAACACCGGCACGGCCGGGGAGTGGATGACCCGGTCCGTGTAGAACGGGTCGCGGTGGGTCCGGTGGTGGTCGTAGAACTCGCGGGCCTCCAGCTGGCAGGTGTACAGCGCGGAAGCGCGGCACAGGGCCTCTTCCTGGGCCTGCGCGCCGTTCAGATAGCCGCCGCCCGGATTGCGCGCCGAGGCGAAGTTCAGCACGGCGGGCCGGCCGCCGAGCCGACGGGCCGCTTCCAGGCTGCTCTCCCCCGTGACCTCGAAGAACGTGTCCACGGCGGCGAAGGCAGGCACCGCCACGGGTTCGGGTCCGTACATCCGTGTCCCCGCCCGCGCCGCCTTGATCTCGGCGGCCACGGAGACCTCACGCCCGTCCGGCGCGCGATAGTGCCCCGCCGCGACGATCTGTTCCGTCTCCTGCGCGATCCCGCGCAGACGCGCGCTCATGGCGCCACCCCCGTGAGCGCCATGACCGCACGCCGCGCGGTCTCCCCCGTCGTGCCCATGCAGGAATCGTGGGCGATGCGCATCATGGGGCGCAACAGAGTTTTTTTCGGCGCCCGGCACAGCCGGAGAACGCCTCGGAAACCCCGGGGAAACGGAGATCCACGACCCCTGATGCGCGGATGTGCCCCCTTGTGCGGAACGAGATGAGGGTCTTGGGTGGGACGAGCGTTGCCGGTCCGACCCACCTGATCCCCGGACCGGTGGCATGGTGGAATCTCAGGAGGATCCCGACATGTCCGACTCACCAGGCGACTGTACGAAGCCTCGTACGTCGCTCCCGGAAGCAGAGCTCGAGGCCCTGGTCCGAGGCATCTGCTTCAAGACCGGCCCGCCCCGCCGCATCGGGGTGGAAGTGGAATGGCTCGTCCACGAGCTGCGCAGCCCGCGGCTCCCCGTCACACCCGAACGACTCGCGGCGGCCTACGCCGCACTGCGGACCGTGCCCCTGAAGTCGGCACTCACCGTCGAACCCGGCGGTCAGCTGGAGCTGAGCTCGCAGCCCGCCGACTCCCTGATGGAGTGCATCGGTACCGTCTCCGCCGACCTCGCCGCCGTCCGGGCGGCTCTCGCCGAGCACGGACTCGGCCTCGTCGGCCTCGGCCACGACCCCTGGCACCCGCCCCGCAGATACCTGCGGGAACCGCGCTACGACGCCATGGAGGCCTGCCTCGACCGCACCGGCCCGGCAGGGCGCGCCATGATGTGCACCTCGGCGTCCGTGCAGGTGTGCCTGGACGCCGGCCACGAGGAGCCCGGCCCCCTGGGGCTAGGACGCCGCTGGTGGCTGGCGCACCAGCTGGGGCCGGTCCTGGTGGCCGCCTTCGCCAACTCCCCCCTCGCCGGGTCCGAACCCACCGGCTGGCTCTCCACTCGCCAGCTGCTGTGGACGGAGATCGGCAAGGGCCGGGCGGGCGGCCCCGACCTGGACGCCGACCCCCGGAGCGCGTGGGCCCGGCACGTCCTGGACGCGCCCGTGATGTGCATACGGCGGGACAGCGGCCCCTGGGACGTCCCTGAGGGCCTCACCTTCCGGGAGTGGGCCAGGTCGGGGGTGCCCCGGCAGCCGACGCGGGAGGATCTCGACTATCACGTCTCGACCCTGTTCCCGCCGGTCCGGCCGCGCGGGCATCTCGAACTGCGCATGATCGACGCCCAGCCCGGCGAGGACGGCTGGATCGTCCCGCTCGCCGTGACGACGGCCCTCTTCGACGACCCGGAGACCGCCGAGACCGCCTACCGGGTGGTGAAGCCGCTGGCGGAGCGCACCCTGTCCATGGCCGCCCCCCACAATCCGCTGTGGATCGACGCGGCCCGCCACGGGCTCGCCGACGCCGAGCTGCACGAGGCGGCGATCGCGTGCTTCGGGGCGGCCCTGGAGGCGCTGCCGCGGCTGGGGGCCACGCCCGAGGTCACGGACGCCGTCGAAACGTATCTGCACCGCTATGTGATCCGGGGCCGCTGCCCCGCCGACGATCTGCTGGACCGGACGCACGGTTCACTCGGGAAGGAAATCCGCACATGACCAACCCGTCCGCCGCTCCCTCCGTCACCCCTTCGGCCGACCCTTCCGACGATCCCGAGGCCTTCCGCGAGCGAGCCGTGACCACCCTGGTCACCGCCCGGGACCGTACGACGCTCCTCACCAGCTGCGTCGAGGACCCCGACCTGACCGCCCAGCACTCTCCGCTGATGTCGCCGCTCGTGTGGGACCTCGCCCACATCGGCAACCAGGAGGAGCAGTGGCTGCTGCGGACCGTCGGTGGGCACGAGGCGATACGGCCCGAGATAGATGGCATCTACGACGCCTTCGAGCACCCGCGCTCCGAGCGCCCCACGCTGCCCCTGCTCTCGCCCGCCGAGTCCCGGCGCTACGCGGCCGAGGTGCGCGGGCGGGTGCTGGACATCCTGGAGGGCTCCGCGCTCCACGGAACCCGGCTCACCGAGGCCGGGTTCGCCTTCGGGATGATCGCGCAGCACGAACAGCAGCACGACGAGACGATGCTGATCACCCATCAGCTCCGCAAGGGCCCCCAGGCCCTGACCGCCCCGGACCCGGAACCGGCCCCGCTGTTCACCGGCCCGGCCGAAGTCCTCGTCCCCGGCGGCCCGTTCACCATGGGCACCTCCGACGAGCCGTGGGCACTGGACAACGAACGTCCCGCGCACCGGCGCGAGGTGGACCCGTTCTACATCGACACGACTCCGGTGACGAACGCCGAGTACCAGGCCTTCATCGAGGACGGCGGGTACGAGAACGAGCGCTGGTGGGCCCCGGCCGGGTGGGCGCACATCCGCGGGCACTCCATCCACGCACCGCTGTTCTGGAGCCGTGACGGCAAGCAGTGGCTGAGGCGCCGCTTCGGCGTCACCGAGGTCGTGCCGCCCGACGAGCCGGTGGTCCACGTGTGCTGGTACGAGGCCGACGCCTACGCCCGCTGGGCCGGCCGGCGGCTGCCCACCGAGGCGGAGTGGGAGAAGGCGGCCCGTCACGATCCGGCGGGTGACCGCTCGATGCGCTACCCGTGGGGCGACGCCGACCCGGCGCCGGAGCACGCGAACCTGGGTCAGCGGCACCTCCGTCCCGCCCCCGCCGGAAGCTACCCCGAGGGCGAGTCACCGCTCGGTGTCCGCCAGTTGATCGGTGACGTGTGGGAGTGGACGGCGAGCGACTTCGAGCCCTACCCGGGGTTCCAGGCGTTCCCGTACAAGGAGTACTCGGAGGTGTTCTTCGGCCCCGACCACAAGGTGCTGCGCGGCGGTTCGTTCGCCGTGGACGCGGTGGCCTGCCGGGGCACGTTCCGCAACTGGGACTACCCGATCCGGCGGCAGATCTTCTCCGGCTTCCGCACGGCCCGTTCCGCGGGAGCCGTCTGATGTGCCGTCACCTGGCCTACCTGGGGCCCGAGGAGCCGCTCGGCCGGCTCCTCGTGGAGCCCCCGCACAGCCTGTACCACCAGTCCTGGGCGCCCAGGCGGCAGCAGCACGGCACCGTCAACGCCGATGGTTTCGGGGTCGGTTGGTACGCCGAGGGCGACCCGTCCCCGGCGCGGTACCGGCGGGCCGGACCCATCTGGGCGGACCTGTCCTTCGCGGACCTGGCACGGGTCGTGAAGAGCTCGGCGGTCCTGGCCGCGGTACGGGACGCGACCCTTGCGGGAGCCGACGCCGAGGCGGCCGCGGCACCCTACGCCTCGGGGCCCTGGCTGTTCAGCCACAACGGCGCGGTGAAGGGCTGGCCGCGCTCCCTGGCCCCCCTGACCACCACTCTGCCCCCGGCGGAGCTGCTGTCGATGGAGGCCCGCAACGACTCGGCGTTCGTGTGGGCCCTGGTCCTGAACCGGCTGCGCGGCGGCGACGAGCCGGGCCAGGCACTGGCCGACACGGTGCTGGAGGTCGCCGAGGCGGCCCCCGGCTCCCGGCTCAACCTCCTGCTGACCGACGGGGAGTCCATCGCCGCGACCGCCTGGGGCGACACCCTCTGGTACCTCCAGCGCCCCGGCACCGGCACGGTCGTGGCCTCCGAGCCGTACGACGACGACCCGCACTGGCGGGAGGTCCCCGACCGCACACTGCTCGCGGCGAGCCGCACCGACGTCCTGCTCACGCCGCTCAAGGAACCGTCCGTGGAACCACTCGAGGAGCCCCACACGTGAGTCCGTTCCTGCTGACCCGCACCCTGCCCGAGGACGCCACCGAGGCCGCCCTGCGCGCCGACGTCCTCAAGGGCCTGCATCACACACCCAAGACACTGCCGCCGAAGTGGTTCTACGACGCCCACGGCAGCGAACTCTTCGAGCAGATCACCGAGTTGCCCGAGTACTACCCGACCCGCGCCGAACGGGAGATCCTGGTCGCGCGCTCCGGCGAGATCGCCGCGGCGACCGGCGCCCGCACCCTGGTCGAGCTGGGCTCCGGCTCCTCTGAGAAGACCCGGTACCTTCTCGACGCGCTGACCGGGCTGCACACGTACGTGCCGGTCGACGTCAGCGAGAGCGCCCTCACCCAGGCCGGGCACGCGCTCATCGCCCAGCGGCCGGAACTGAGCGTGCACGCGCTGATCGCCGACTTCACGGGCGGTCTGACCCTGCCGGGGACGCCGGGCCCGCGCCTGGTGGCCTTCCTCGGCGGCACGATCGGCAACCTGCTGCCCGTCGAGCGCGCCGCGTTCCTCTCCTCGGTCCGCTCCCTGCTCTCCCCCGGTGACGCGCTGCTCCTCGGCACGGACCTGGTCAAGGACGAGAACGTGCTGGTCAGGGCGTACGACGACGCGGCCGGGGTGACGGCCGCGTTCAACAAGAACGTCCTGACCGTCGTCAACCGCGAGCTCGGTGCGGACTTCGATCCCGGCGCCTTCGACCACGTGGCCCTGTGGGACGCCGAGAACGAATGGATCGAGATGCGCCTGCGTTCCCGTACGGAGCAGACCGTGAAGGTCCCGGCGCTGGACCTGGCCGTCGACTTCGCGGCGGACGAGGAGTTGTACACCGAGATCTCGGCGAAGTTCCGCAAGGAAGGCGTCCGCGACGAACTGTCCGCCGCCGGGCTGGAGTTGGAGCACTGGTGGACGGACAGCGAGGGCCGGTTCGCGCTGTCGCTGAGTGTCGTGAAGTAGCGGGGTGACCAAGAAGGGGGCCGGTTCGTCCCGGCCCCCTTCAGTGTCGGTCCGTCAGCATCGGTCCGTCAGTGTAGGTCCAGGGCCCCGGCCATCCGCCGTACCGCCTCGGTGATCAGCTCGGGCGATGTCGCGAGGTTCAGCCGGACGAAGCCGGCGCCCCCGGTGCCGAACGGCAAGCCGGAGTTCAGGGCGACCCGGCCGCGCTCCAGGAAGACGGCCGCGGGATCGTCGCCCAGCTCCAGCGCGCGGCAGTCCAGCCAGGCCAGAAAGGTGGCCTCCGCCGGTTCGTAGCGCACGGCGGGCAGCGACTCGGCGAGCAGTCCGGAAAGCAGCCGGCGGTTGTCGTCGAGGCCGGTGAGCAGGGCGTCGAGCCAGGCGCCGCCGTCCCGCAGCGCGGCGGTGTGGGCGATGACGCCGACATGGCTGGGGCCGTGGCCGACCTCTTCGGGAAGGCGTGCGAGGTCGTCGGCCGCGTCGGGCCCGGCGACGGCCACGGCGGCCTTGATCCCGGCCAGGTTCCACGCCTTGGAGGCCGACATCAGCGACAGCCCGTTCCCCCCGCCGGGAACGCTCAGGTAGGGGACGAACGTGGCACCCGACGCGACGACCGGGGCGTGGATCTCGTCGGCCACGACCCGCACCCCGTACGTCCGCGCCAGCGCCGCCACGTCCGCCAGCTCCTCGGCGCTGTGCACGGCGCCGGTCGGGTTGTGCGGGCTGCACAGCAGATACGCGGGCCGGGCCGGGCCCTTGCGGACTCGCGCGAAAACGTCCTCCAGGACCTCGAAGTCGATCCGGCCGTCCGCACCGAGCGGGGCCTCGACGACCTCGCGGTCCATGTTCCCGACGAACTGGTAGAAGGGCGGGTACACGGGCGAGTTGACGACGACCGGATCGCCCGGTCCGGAGACCAGCTTGAGCATCTCGACGATGCCCAGCATCACGTCCGGGACGATCGCCGTACGCTCCACGGCGAGCCCGTCCCAGTTCCAGCGCTCCCTCGCGAACCCGGCCAGCGCCTCGGCGTACGCCGTCCCGGCCGGATACCCGGTGTCCCCGAGCGCCACCGCCTCCCGGACGGCCCGCGCGACCGGTTCGGCCAGGGGGACGTCCATCTCGGCGACCCACAGCGGCAGCACGTCCTCCGGGTACGTCCGCCATTTCATGCTCGTACGACGCCGGAGCTGCTCCAGGGTGAGCCGGCGCAGGGGATTGGGCATACCGTCCATGGGCCAACGATAGGGTCGGACGGCTCGCGCTCCGCCGCCGCCTGAGGCACCGTGGAACCATGACGAACCACACCTACCGGGTGACCGAGATCGTCGGCACCTCGCCGGACGGCGTAGACCAGGCGATCCGCAACGGCATCTCCCGCGCCTCGCAGACCCTCCGCAATCTCGACTGGTTCGAGGTGACCCAGGTACGCGGTCAGATCGAGGACGGGCAGATCGAGCACTGGCAGGTGGGGCTGAAGGTCGGCTTCCGCCTCGACGAGTCCGACTGACGGCCGTCAGGCCTCACCAACGGATCTCAGGTCCGCCCCTCCCGCTCCTGCGCCACCTCGAGCTCGGCGGAAGGGGCGGTCCAGTGCGCCCGTACGACGGTGAACCCGGCCTGTCGGGCGTCCTCGCAGACCAACTCGTCGTCGTCCACCAGGACGCGGATCTCCCGGGTGCGGGCGAGCCGCTTCAGGATCTCCAGTTTGGTGCGCCGGGCGGGCCGCCGGTCGTCGTTGCGCCGCATGTGCACGCGCCCCTCCGGCAGCCCCTGCGCGGTGAGCCACGCCAGCGTGTCCCGTCGGCAGCGCTCAGGGCGTCCGGTGAGGTAGACGATCTCGCAGTCCTCGGCGCTCTCCAGCACCAGCGCGACGCCTTCCGGGATGGGCGGATCGTCGGGCGCGGCCGCGAAGAAACCGTCCCAGTCGCGCGGCCTGCGCTCCAGGAACCGCTGGCGGTGGGCCGTGTCGGCCAGGGTGTTGTCCAGGTCGAACACGGCGAGCGGGCGCTTGTCGCTGTCGGTCACCTCACCCACCCTAGACCCGGCAACCTTCCCGCCCCGGGTGACCACTGCCTGGCGACAGAGCAGTCGGGCCGAGGCGGGAGACCCCATGCGCGTGAACAAGACCATCTGGACGGCGGCAGCGGTGAGCGCGGTCCTGATGACGGCGTTACCGGCGACCGAGGCATCCGCGGCGCCGGCCACCCTGATCGTGGCGACGAACGGGAACGACACCGCCCCGGGCACCCTCGACCGCCCGCTGCGCACGGTCCAACGGGCCGTGGACCTGGCGAAGCCCGGCGACACCATCGCGGTGCGCGCGGGGACGTACGCGCTCACCGACAACATCACCATCGCCACCTCGGGCACCGCGTCCCAGCCCATCACCCTGGGCGCCTACCAGAGCGAGCGGGTCGTGATCGACGGCGAGCAGCTGGCCGCGAGCCACACCCCGGTCGGCGGCAGCATCCCACGGGCCGAGCGCGGGGCGATCCACCAGGAGGCCTCCTACTGGCGGATATCCGATCTGGAGATCGTCAACGGGCCGTACGGGGTCTACTGCGACGGCTGCACGGGCAATGTCTTCTCCCGCCTGAGGACCCACGACAACTACGAGTCGGGTTTCCAGCTCCAGGGCGCCTCCAGCGACAACCAGATCCTGAACCTGGACAGTTACGCCAACCGCGACCCGCGCAAGAACGGTGAGAGCGCGGACGGCCTCGCCATCAAGGAGGGTTCGGGCACCGGCAACGTCGTGCGGGGCGCCAGGCTGTGGAACAACGTCGACGACGGCTTCGACGACTGGAAGTTCACCTCGCCGGTCCTGATCGAGAACACGATCGCGTACGGCAACGGCTTCAACCGCTGGAACTTTCCCGACTTCGCGGGCGACGGGAACGGCTTCAAGCTCGGCGGCGGCAGCCCGGCACCGGCGGTGGCGCACACCCTGCGCAACTCGATCGCCTTCAAGAACGCGGCGCACGGCGTCACGGACAACGGCAACACCGGCGCCCTCACCCTGACCCGCAACACGACGTGGGCCAACGGCGGCACCGGCTTCGACGCGGACGTCTCCGGCGGCACGGCCAAGCTGACCGCGAACCTGTCCGTCGCCGACACCAAGGCGTCCGCCCTGGGCTCGGCGACCGTCTCCAGCGGTAACTCCTGGGATCTGGGCGGCACTTGGAACGCGTCGTCGGTACTGAGTACGGACCCGGCGACAGTCACCGGGGGGCGCGCGGCCGACGGTTCGCTGCCGTCGGCTCCTTCCTTCCTGGTGCCGCGCAACGGTACGGCCGTCGGAGCACGCTTCTAGCCCCCAGGGGTACCCCGCCCGCACTCCGCGATCAGTGCAGGCCGCATGCTTCTCCCATGTCTCCGACGCCCCGCACGTTCCTCACCGGCTCCGCCTCCTGCACCCTCGTCGTGTGCCGGGGCTGCTGCTGCGGCGACGCCCGCAAACACCCCGGCACCGACCACGCCTGGCAGTTGGAGCTGCTGCGGGCCGGAGCGGCGGAGCACGGTTTCCAGGTCCGTACGACCGACTGTCTGGGCCCCTGCGACCAGGCCAACGTCATCGTCGTACGCCCTTCGGCGGCCGGGCGCCGGGCGGGAGGCAAGGCCGCGTGGATCGGCTTCGTCATGGACGACGAGGGCACCGAGGAGGTCGTGCGGTGGGCGGCGGCGGGCGGCCCGGGCGTCGCCGAGCCGCCGCTGACGCTGGAGCTGCAGTTCATCGAGCCGCCGAGGGAGGCGAGGGTGCGGTCTCGCAGGCGCCGTTGATCACCCGGCTGGTGCGCGTCACGGGACTGAGGACCACTGAAGCTCACGCTCACGCGGCCGTGTCGTAGAACTCCGCGCGGACGCGGCGCAGCCACGCCTCGGCCGGCGCCTCGTCGGGCCGGTCCGGCAGCACGCTGCGGGTCTCGGCGAACGCGGCCTCGTAGTGGGCGAGCAGCGACCGGGCCGAGGCCGGGTCCGCGGCGACGGCGTCCCCGAAGCGGTGATACTCCTCGGGGTCCTCGACCCGCACCGCCAGCTTTCCCGTGGTGTACAGCTCCAGACCCTGGTGGCAGAGCCGCTTCAGGTGCCGGGCGTGCTTGGCGGTGCGGTGGTCGCCGTCGCGGCTCTCCAGTTTCCTGAACTGCTGGGTGGCGTACCCGAGATAGGCGTCCCGGACCCGCTGGGCGCTCAGGAACGAACCGCGGATGCCGATGAGTTCGTCGCCCAGCGGGGTGCGCACCTCGTACAGCTCGTCCGGCAGCCACACCAGCTCCATGACGGTCGGATTGCCGCCGAGGGCGAGTCGGCACCACTTCGCCGCCTCGTGCAGGGTGCGGTCCGGCGTCGTGGTGACGTGGGACTCCTTCGGCGTGTGCAGGCCGAGGAGGGTCTCGGTGGGCGCGGCGAACATGCCGAGCCGGTCCACGTCGGAGCCCTCACGGGCCAGTCCGTACGCGGTCGAGCCGACGATGCCGGAGAGCAGGATGTTCTGGACGGTCACCGGTCCATTGTGCTGACCTGCGGTGATCGCGGTCATCCGGTTTTCCGGTGGGAATACCGCCTCCGCTCAGGCGTTGAACCCGGTGTGAGTTCCCTGACCGCCGCCACCCGCTTCTCCGTCCTCGACCGCTCCCGCACCCGCGAGGGCGGTACGAACGCGCAGGCGCTCCAGGACACCGTCCGGCTGGCGCGCGAGCTGGAAGGGCTCGGCTACCACCGCTTCTGGGTCTCGGAGCACCACGGCGTGCCGGGAGTCGCGGGCTCCGCGCCGACGGTGCTGGCGGCCGCCGTCGCCTCCGCCACGGACACGATCCGGGTCGGCACCGGTGGCGTGATGCTGCCGAACCACCAACCCCTGGTCGTCGCCGAGCAGTTCGGGGTGCTGGAGTCCCTCTTCCCCGGCCGGATCGACATGGGCCTGGGGCGCTCGGTCGGTTTCACCGACGGCGTGCGCCGGGCGCTGGGCCGCGGCAAGGACGACGCCGACGACTTCGCCGTACAGCTGGAGGAGCTGCTGGGCTGGTTCCGCGGCACCTCTCCGACGGGCGTGCACGCCCGCCCGGCCGAGGGCCTGACCGTGCCGCCGTTCGTCCTGGCCATGGGCGAGGGCGCCACGATCGCGGCCCGCGCGGGCCTGCCGGTGGTCATCGGCGACCTCAGGAACCGCGAGAAGATGCAGCGGGGCATCGACCACTATCTTGCGCATTTCCGCCCCTCGTCCTGGGCGTCCGAGCCGTACGTCGTCATCTCGGGCACGATCGCGGTCGCCACCACGCCCGAGGAGGCGCGGCGCCTCCTCGTCCCCGAGGCCTGGTCGATGGCGTACTCCCGGACCCACGGCACCTTCCCGCCCCTGCCGCCCGCCGAGCGGGTCGAGGCGCTGGCGATGACGGCCAAGGAACGGGGCTTCTACGAGTCCGGGCTCGCCGGCCACATCGCGGGCACCGAGGAGCAGGTCGCCCACGAGCTGGAGACGGTCCTGAAGGAGACGGGAGCGCAGGAGGTCCTGGTCACGACCAGCACGTACGACCGCGAGGCCCTGCTGGAGTCCTACCGGCGGCTGGCGACGATCACCTCCGGCTAGAGTCGTTCTCATGCACGACCCGAACGGCTCCCACGACCCGTACGTCCGTGTCCGCGGTGCCCGTGAGCACAATCTCAAGGGTGTGGATGTCGATGTCCCACGGGATGTGCTGGCCGTGTTCACGGGGGTGTCCGGGTCGGGGAAGTCGTCGCTGGCGTTCGGGACGATCTACGCGGAGGCCCAGCGGCGGTACTTCGAGTCGGTGGCCCCGTACGCGCGCCGGCTGATCCACCAGGTGGGGGCACCGAAGGTCGGGGAGATCACCGGCCTGCCGCCCGCGGTCTCGCTGGAGCAGCGGCGTTCGGCGCCGACGTCCCGCTCGTCCGTGGGCACGGTCACGAATCTCTCGAACTCGCTGCGCATGCTGTTCTCCCGGGCCGGCGACTATCCGCCGGGCGCCGAACGGCTCGACTCCGACTCGTTCTCTCCCAACACGGCGGTCGGCGCCTGCCCGGAGTGTCATGGCCTGGGCCGCGTCCACCGTACGACCGAGCAGTCGCTGGTGCCCGATCCGTCGCTGTCGATCCGGGAGGGCGCCATCGCCGCGTGGCCCGGCGCCTGGCAGGGCAAGAACCTGCGGGACATCCTCGACGCGCTCGGCTACGACGTGGACCGGCCGTGGCGTGAACTGCCCGCCGATCAGCGGGAGTGGATCCTGTTCACCGACGAGCAGCCGGTGGTCACCGTGCACCCGGTGCGGGACGCGGACCGTATCCAACGCCCTTACCAGGGCACGTACATGAGCGCCCGCCGCTATGTCCTCAAGACGTTCGCGGACTCCAAGAGCCAGACGCTCAGGACGAAGGCGGAACGGTTCCTGGTCTCCGCCCCGTGCCCGGTCTGCGGCGGCAGCAGGCTGCGTCCGGAAGCGATGGCGGTCACCTTCGCGGGCCGCACCATCGCCGACCTCGCGGCCCTGCCGCTGACCGAGCTGGCCGCCTCACTGGTCGCCCATGGTGAGACCGCGCGGTTCCTCACCGACGACCTCAAGTCCCGTATCGCCCCCATCGTCGAGCTCGGCCTCGGCTATCTGAGCCTGGACCGCGCGACCCCCACCCTGTCCGCAGGCGAGCTCCAACGGCTGCGTCTCGCGACCCAGTTGAGATCCGGGCTGTTCGGAGTCGTGTACGTCCTCGACGAACCCTCCGCCGGACTGCACCCGGCGGACACCGAGGCGCTGCTCACCGTGCTGGCGCGGTTGAAAGCGGCAGGCAACTCGGTGTTCGTGGTGGAGCACCACGTGGACGTCATGCGGGGCGCGGACTGGCTGGTGGACGTCGGGCCGGCGGCGGGTGAGCACGGCGGGCGGGTGCTGTACAGCGGCCCGGTGGCCGGGCTGACGACGGTCGAGGAGTCCGCCACGGCCCGGTACCTGTTCGACCGCTCCCCCGCCTCGCAGCGCGAAGTGCGGTCGCCTCGCGGCCGGTTGGAGGTGGGTCCGGTCAACCGGCACAACCTGCGCGGGGTGACGGCCGAGTTCCCGCTAGGTGTGTTCACCGCGGTGACCGGGGTGTCGGGCTCGGGCAAGTCCACGCTGGTCGGTCAGATCACGGAGGAGTCGGAGGGGGTGGGCCGTCTGGTCTCGGTCGACCAGAAACCGATCGGCCGGACCCCGCGCTCCAACCTGGCGACCTACACCGGTCTGTTCGACGTCGTGCGCAAGGTCTTCGCCGCCACCGACGCGGCGCGTGAACGCGGCTACGGCGTGGGCCGGTTCTCCTTCAACGTGGCGGGAGGGCGCTGCGAGACCTGCCAGGGCGAGGGGTTCGTGAGCGTGGAGCTGCTCTTCCTGCCCAGCACGTACGCGCCCTGCCCGGACTGCGCCGGGGCCCGCTACAACCCCGCGACGCTCGAAGTGACGTACCGGGGACGGAACATCGCCGAAGTGCTCGACCTGACGGTGGAGTCGGCGGCGGACTTCTTCGCGGACACCCCGCTCGTGGCCCGCAGTCTCGCCACCCTCCTCGACGTCGGCCTCGGCTACCTCCGCCTCGGCCAGCCCGCCACCGAACTCTCCGGCGGCGAGGCCCAGCGCATCAAGCTCGCGAACGAACTCCAGCGCATCCGCCGCGGCCACACCCTGTACCTCCTCGACGAACCCACCACCGGTCTCCACCCGGCCGACGTCGAGGTCCTCATGCGCCAGCTGCACGGCCTCGTGGACGCCGGACACACGGTGATCGTCGTCGAGCACGACATGTCGGTCGTGGCGGCCGCGGACTGGGTGATCGACCTGGGCCCCGGCGGCGGGGACGCGGGCGGCCGCATCATGGCGGCGGGAGTCCCGGGCGAGGTGGCCGCGGTGGCGGGTAGCGCTACGGCGCCCTATCTGGCACGGGCACTGAGCACGGACACGTGACTCCGTCGTCCCGACGGTGATCCTGCGATACAGGGTTGCGGCGCGACTCGGAGCTGGGACGGAAGACAGCGGCGCGCCGCGGACACGTTACTCCGCGAGCGCCGGCACAGCGCCCGGCGAACGGACTGCCGGGAGACGCGGCCGAAGCGGGAGACGGCGACGTCACGCCGCCCTGCATGGCCGGGTACACACCGCAGCGGGGCCGCCACCTCGCCCCCGGCACAGCGCCCGGCGACGGACTGCCGGGAGACGCGGCCGAAGCGGGAGACGGCGACGTCACGCCGCCCTGCCTGGCCGGATGCACACCTGACCGGGGCCGCCACCTCGCCCCCGGCACGGGAACCGGCGACAGGACTCCGGGATGACGCGGCCGAGTCCGAGGACAGTGCTGCACGGCGCCTGGCGCGGACGCCTGTCCCCGGCCCCCGGCGCTACAAAGCCCGGCGCCTCGGCGCGCGGTGCCGTCGCTCAGCGGATCAGAGGCGATCGGTCTCCGTCGGCGGCGCGGAACTCTGTGCCGTGGCCGACCGGGCGTCAGCCCGCCGCGTGCTCCCCCGTCCGCCCATGGCACGCGCACAACTGTGCCGCGCGGGCCAGGGAGCGGCGGTCGGGGTGGCTGTCCGGGGTGACCGGGGCCGGGACCTCCACCTCGGCCAGCAGCCCCTGAGCCGACACGACCCGCCAGACCGAGGTGAGCAGTGAGTCGTCGCCGATGAAGGCGGGGGCCGTGCTGGACCCGCCGTCGACGAGCCGGTAGCGCAGGCTCACCGGCTGGACGGGCACCTCGGCGTCCAGGGCCGCCTGGAACACGGCGCGGCGGAAGTGCCCCTGGGCACGGCCGCACCAGGTGCTCCCCTCGGGGAAGACGGCGACCGCGGCGCCCCCGCGCAGCGCGTCGGCGATGCGGGCGACCGTGTCCGGGAGGGCACGCAGCCGGTCCCGCTCGATGAACAGCGCGCCGCTGCGGGCCGTCAGCCACCCCGCCACGGGCCACCGGCGGATCTCGGCCTTGGCGAGCATCCGGGCGGGGCGTACGGCGGCCAGCAGCGGGATGTCCAGCCAGGAGATGTGGTTGGCCACCAGGAGCACACCGCCCGTGGGTACGGTGGTGCCGGACACGCGGACCCGAACCCCCGAAGCCCGCACCACCGCCCGGCACCACCACCTGACCACGCCGGCCGGCACCCACCGGCCGACCGGCAGCAGCGCGATCCCGGCGAGCAGGACCGTCGTGACCGCGAGGAGCCGCAGCACGGCACGGGGTACGGCCGTGACGGACCCCGTCCGCTCCACGCACGCCCCGGGGGTGCAGGGCGCGCTGGGCAGCCAGACGCTCATCAGGCCGGGACGAGCGAGAGGAAGTGCCGCAGATAGCGGGCGTTGACCCGGCGCATCGACAGCAGCACGTACATGTCGGCCACCCCGAACTCCGGGTCGTGGGCGGGCCGGCCGCACACCCAGGCGCCCAGGCGCAGGTACCCGCGCAGCAGCGGGGGCAGTTCGGTGTGGGCGGCGGGCGTGCCCTCGGCCGGTTCCCAGGGCAGCAGGGGCCGTACCCGGAACTCCTCGGGAGCCAGGTACTTGGTGCGCACCCGGTCCCATGTGCCGGCCGCGAGCGCGCCGCCGTCGGCGAGCGGGATCGAGCAGCAACCGGCCAGCCAGTCGTGGCCGCGGTCCACCATGTAGCGGGCGATCCCGGCCCAGATGAGGCCGATGACGGCCCCGTCGCGGTGGTCGGGGTGCACGCAGGAGCGGCCGACCTCGACGAGGCCGGGGCGGATCGCGTCGAGCGGGTTGAGGTCGAACTCGCCCTCCGAGTACAGGCGTCCGGCCACCGCGGCCCGCTCCGGGGGCAGCAGCCGGTAGGTGCCGACGACCTCGCCGGTGATGGTGTCGCGGACGAGCAGGTGGTCGCAGTAGGCGTCGAAAGCGTCGACGTCGAGGCCGGGCTCCGGGGTGGACAGGAGGGCGCCCATCTCCCCGGCGAACACGTCGTGCCGCAGCCGCTGGGCGGCGCGTACGTCGTCCTCGTCGCGGGCCAGGGTCACGGTGTAGCGGGTGGGGGCGACGCTCTGCGGGGGACGGTCCAGGGTGGAAACGCCGGTCATGGCACTCTCCAGGTCACAGGCGGAGGCGGCGAGCGGTGCCGCTGTCCCTGTTCTCCCGACGCCGGTTGGCGTGTACGTGACCGGTTCCGAGAGCGCGGATGTGCGGTGGCTGAACGGCTCGGGCAAAGTGTCCGGGGCCTGCGACTCCGCCGACCGGCCGGTGTCCCGCCGGTGACCGGAGGGCGGCGAACCCGGGGCCGGCACCACCCCCGTGATCCTGGTGGGGCCGGACCTGAGCACCACGTCCGGCCCCACCCGTCCGCACCTTCTCGGCGAACGTCTCTCAGCGCCCCGCGACCTTCCGGGTCGCCCGCAGCCACTCCTTGTTCATGCTGGTGATGGACATCAGCGGGATCCCCTTGGGGCAGGCCGTCGCGCACTCGCCCGTCAGCGTGCACCCGCCGAAGCCCTCCTCGTCCATCTGCTCCACCATGTCGAGGACCCGGGTCTCCCGCTCGGGCGCGCCCTGCGGCAGCACGTTCAGATGGTTGATCTTGGCCGAGGTGAACAGCATCGCCGCCCCGTTGGGGCAGGCGGCGACACAGGCCCCGCACCCGATGCACTCGGCGTGCTCGAACGCGAAGTCGGCATCCGGCTTCGGCACCGGCGTGGCATGCGCCTCCGGAGCCGCCCCGGTGGGTGCCGTGATGTATCCCCCGGCCTGGATGATCCGGTCGAAGGCCGACCGGTCCACGACCAGGTCCTTGATCACCGGGAACGCGGACGCCCGCCACGGCTCGATGTCGATCGTGTCGCCGTCCGAGAAGGACCGCATGTGCAGCTGGCAGGTGGTCGTCCGCTCGGGCCCGTGCGCGTCGCCGTTGATGACGAGCGAGCACGCGCCGCAGATGCCCTCACGGCAGTCGTGGTCGAAGGCCACCGGATCCTCACCGCGCAGGATGAGCTCCTCGTTGAGGGTGTCCAGCATCTCCAGGAAGGACATGTCGGACGAGATGCCGTCCACCTCGTACGTGGACATGGCGCCGTCGGCGTCGGCGTTCTTCTGCCGCCAGACGCGCAGGGTGAGCTTCATGCGTAGCTCCGCTGAGTGGGGTGGACGTACTCGAAGACCAGGTCTTCCTTGTGCAGGACGGGAGCCTCGCCGGTGCCGGTGAACTCCCAGGCCGCCGCGTAGGCGAACTCGTCGTCCCTGCGGGCGGCTTCGCCGTCGGGGGTCTGGGACTCCTCCCGGAAGTGGCCGCCGCAGGACTCGGCGCGGTGCAGTGCGTCGAGGCACATCAGCTCGGCGAGCTCCAGGTAGTCGACGACGCGGTTCGCCTTCTCCAGCGACTGGTTGAACTCCTCGCCGGTGCCGGGGACCTTGATGCGGCGCCAGAACTCCTCGCGGATCTGCGGGATGCGCTCCAGTGCCTTGCGCAGCCCGGAGTCGGTGCGTGCCATCCCGCAGAACTCCCACATGAGTTCACCGACCTCGCGGTGGAAGGAGTCCGGTGTGCGGTCGCCGTCGACGGTGAGGAGCAGGTTGAGCCGGTCCTCGGTCTCCGCCAACACCTCCTGCACGGCGGGGTGTTCGTCGGTCACCGCGTCCTGGTGGGGGTTGCGGGCGAGGTAGTCGTTGATGGTCGCCGGCAGCACGAAGTAGCCGTCGGCCAGGCCCTGCATCAGTGCGGAGGCGCCCAGGCGGTTCGCGCCGTGGTCGGAGAAGTTGGCCTCACCGATCGCGAACAGGCCGGGGATCGTGGTCTGGAGGTCGTAGTCGACCCACAACCCGCCCATCGTGTAGTGCACGGCGGGGTAGATCCGCATCGGCACCTCGTACGGATCCTCGTCGGTGATCCGCTGGTACATGTCGAAGAGGTTGCCGTACTTCGCCTCGACGGCCTTGCGTCCCATGCGCCGGATGGCGTCGGCGAAGTCGAGGTAGACGCCCTGTCCGCCGGGCCCCACTCCCCTGCCCTCGTCGCAGACGTTCTTCGCGGCGCGGGAGGCGATGTCGCGTGGGACCAGGTTGCCGAAGGACGGGTAGATGCGCTCCAGGTAGTAGTCGCGCTCGTCCTCGGGGATCTTGTTCGGCGGCCGGGTGTCGCCCTTGGCCTTCGGTACCCAGATCCGGCCGTCGTTGCGCAGCGACTCGCTCATGAGCGTCAGCTTGGACTGGTGGTCGCCGGTGCGGGGGATGCACGTCGGATGGATCTGGGTGAAGCAGGGGTTGGCGAAGAGGGCTCCGCGGCGATGGGCCCGCCAGATGGCCGTCGCGTTGGAGTTCATGGCGTTCGTCGACAGGTAGAAGACGTTGCCGTAGCCGCCGGAGGCCAGTACGACGGCGTCCGCGAAGTAGGTGTCGATGCGCCCGGTGACGAGATCGCGTGCCACGATCCCGCGTGCCCGCCCGTCGACGACGATCAGGTCGAGCATCTCGGTGCGCGGGTGCATCTCGATGTTCCCGGCGGCGATCTGCCTGCTGAGTGCCTGGTAGGCGCCCAGCAGCAGCTGCTGGCCCGTCTGGCCGCGGGCGTAGAAGGTCCGGGAGACCTGGACGCCGCCGAAGGAGCGGGTGTCGAGCAGACCGCCGTACTCCCGCGCGAAGGGCACGCCCTGCGCCACGCACTGGTCGATGATCTCCACCGAGATCTGCGCCAGGCGGTGGACGTTGGACTCGCGCGCCCTGAAGTCGCCGCCCTTGACGGTGTCGTAGAAGAGGCGGTGGATCGAGTCGCCGTCGTTGCGGTAGTTCTTGGCCGCGTTGATGCCGCCCTGCGCGGCGATCGAGTGGGCGCGGCGCGGGGAGTCCTGGTAGCAGAACTGGACGACGTGGTAGCCCTGTTCGGCGAGCGTGGCGCCCGCGGAGCCGCCGGCGAGGCCGGTCCCGACCACGATCACCGTGTGCTTGCGCCGGTTGGCGGGGTTGACCAGCTTGGCCTCGAAACGGCGCTTGTCCCAGCGCTCGTTGACGGGCACGGAAGGAGCCTTGCCGTCGGTCAGCGGCGCGCCGGTCGGGTAGTCGACGTAGGTCATGTTCAGCTCACCACTCCGGTCATGACGCCCACCGGTACGGCGATGAAGCCGGCCGTGAGCAGCAGTGCGAGGACGTTCGCGACGGCCTTGAGGGCGCGGTCGCGGGTGCGGCTGCCGACGCCGAGGGTCTGCGCGGCGCTCCAGAAGCCGTGCCGGACGTGCAGGCCGAGGGCGAGCATCGCGACGATGTAGATGACGTTGCCGTACCAGGTGGAGAAGGTGTCCACGACGTTCTGGTAGGGGTGGCCCTCCTGGAAGCCGCCGGAGTGCACGGTGCCGGTCGTCAGGTCGAGCAGGTGCCACACGATGAACAGGCCGAGGATGATCCCGCCCCAGCGCATGGTGCGGGTCGCGTAGCTCGCCCGGGGCTTTTTGTGGACGTACTTGCTGGGCCGTGCCCGGATGTCGCGGCGGCTGAGCTGGTAGGCCGAGGTGGCGTGCGCGACGACGGCGAGGACCAGCACGATCCGGATGAGCCAGAGCGTCCACTCGTAGTGCATGAACGGTTCGCCGACCGTGCGCAGCCAGTGCGCGTAGTGGTTGAACTCGCCCGCCCCGAAGAAGATCTTCAGGTTGCCGATCATGTGGACGACCAGGTACAGCAGCATGATCAGACCGCTGACGGCCATCACGGCCTTCTTGCCGACGGAGCTGTCCCACACGGTGCGTGCCATGGACGGCCGTCGGTCCGTCCGCGTTGCCAGAGCCATGGGTCAAGACGCTAGAGCCGGGGAACCCGATCGGTCCAAGACATGGTCCGGCTTGATTCCATAGTGAGCGGCTATCGTACAAGGGTGCAGTTCCAGCAGCTCCAGTACTTCGTGGCGGTAGCCGAGACCCGGCACTTCACCCGCGCCGCCGACCTCGTCCATGTCGCGCAGCCGTCCCTGTCCCAGCAGATCAAGGCGCTGGAGCGGGAGCTCGGGGCCGATCTGTTCCTGCGGGCGCGCGGCAACATCTCCCTCACCGACGCGGGCGAGGCCCTGCTGCCGCTGGCCCGTCGCATCCTGGCCGACGCGGACACGGCCCGGCACGAGGTGCAGGAGCTGGTGCAGCTGCGCAGCGGCCGGGTCCGGCTCGGCGCGACCCCGAGCCTGTGCACCGGTCTGCTGCCGGACGTGCTGCGCGCCTTCCACGACCGCTATCCCGGCATCCGGCTGATGATCGAGGAGGGCGGCTCCCACGATCTCGTACGGCTGCTCGCGCGCGGTGCCCTCGATCTGGCCCTGGTGGTCCTCCCGCTGCCGTCGCCGTCCCCGGCGCTGACGACGGTGGAGCTGTTGCGCGAGGACCTGGTCGTCGTCTCCTCACCGGAGGCGCCGGCCCCGGGTGGCCCGGGCCGCCGTACCGTGCGCGTCGCGGACCTGGAGAGCGAGCCGCTGGTGATGTTCCGGCACGGCTACGACCTGCGCGAACTGACCGTGGCCGCGTGCCGCGCCGAGGGCTTCGAGCCGGACTTCGCGGTGGAGGGCGGGGAGATGGACGCGGTGCTGGGCTTCGTGCGGGCGGGTCTGGGCGTGGCCGTCGTACCGCGCATGGTCGCCACGCGCTCCGGGCGGGGGCTGCGGGTCACCCCGCTCGCCCGGCCCGGCCTGCACCGGACGATCGCGCTGGCCCACCGCAGCGATGTGGCACCGCCGCGGGCCGCACGGGAGTTGCAGCGGATGCTGCTGGAGCACTGAGCGGCCGTAGCATGGGGATTTCTCGCACAGGGGTGGGCGGATGACACGGCGAATCCTGGTGGTCGGCGCGGCGTTGCTGGCGCTCGCGGGGTGTGCGGGGAACACCGCGTCCGGCGGACCGAGCCCGGCGGTCTCCCGGCCGTCCCGCGCCTCCGAGCCGACGGTGGAGACGACCTCGACGACCGTCTCGGGCCCGTGGCGTGCGTGGACGGCGTCCCTCTCCCGCCAGGAGGCCCGCGGCAGTTGCGGCGCTACGGCGCACCAGGTGGTGTGCGCGACCGGCTCCGGCGGATTCGTGGGCCGTTCACGGGCCGACGGCCGTGTCACCTGGACCGTGCCCGCCGACGACCACGGCAAGAGCGCCGGACTGGTCGTCGACGCGGCCGACGAACGGGCCGTGACCGCGATCGCCGGTGTGCTGCGCGCGGCGAACCTGCGGACGGGTGCGCAGGCGTGGACCGACCGGTTGCCCACCAGGAGCGCCTACGCCGTCCTCGGCACCGCGGACGGTGTCGTCTATGCCCTCGACACGCCGGACCCGACGTCACATACCGCTGTCCTGGACGCCGTTCGGGCATCCGACGGCACGCCCCTCTGGCACCGGACCGTCGCCTGGAGCACGGGCGAACCCCTCGCCGCCTTCCGGGGCCGCGTCTACACCGCCGACGGCGCCCGGGTCACCGCCCGCGACGCCCGCACCGGCGCCACGGTGGCGACCAGCCCCCCGGGCGTGGCGTGCCCGCACCTCGTCACCGGCGGCCACTACCTGGTCTGCACCGGCAGCCCGCTCTCCGCCGGGGACACCTTCGCGCGTATGCGGCGCCTGGATCCGGTGACCCTGAGGCCGCTGCCGACGCCGAGGAACACGGTCGACAAGCCCGTACGCGGGGTGATCTCCGACGACGGGGTCCTGGTGCTGTACGAAGCCGGCGCCGAGGACACGAGCGCGGGCAACTGGTTCGCGTACGACCTCGAGAACGACCGCAGACTGTGGAGCACGTACGCCACCGAGGCGGACGCCACCGTGGCCGACGGCCGGTTCGTGACGTTCACCCCCCGCAACGACTTCACGACGCGGAGCCGCGTGATCACGATCGACCTGCACGCCGGTCCGCGGGGGACCGGAACCGCCGCGCCCCGCATGTCCGCGGCGTACTCGCAGACCAGAGGTGGCGAATACCCCGTGTTCGTCGCGCCGGGCGGGGACACGGGCCACGTCGTCGTCCTGGCCCGTACCCACGGTTCCCTGCGCTCACTGCCGCTGCCCTAGCACCGGGGCGGGACTCAGCCCGTCGCGTCCACCAGTGCCAGTTCGTGCAGCCGCTCCGGCGGGCCCGGGCGGGCGTAGTACCAGCCCTGGGCCGTGTCGCAGCCCAGTATCCGCAACTGCTCGGCCTGGGCCCCGGTTTCGACGCCCTCGACCGTCACCGCGAGGTTCAGGCCGTGGGCGAGTGAGACGATCCCCTCGACGATCTTGAGGTCGACGGGGTCGGCGGGGAACTGCTGCATGCTCTGGGTGAAGGAGCGGTCCAGCTTGAGGACGCTGACCGGGAGGCGGCGCAGGTTCGCCAGGTTCGAGTAGCCGGTGCCGAAGTCGTCCAGGGCGATGTCGACGCCCATCTCGGCGAGCCGGCGCAGCGGCTTGAGCAGGTCGTCGTCGGCGCCGATGAGGGCCGACTCCGTGACTTCGAGGCAGAGGGCGTCCGGCTCGACGCCGGTGCGCTCCAGGATGTCCACCGTGTCCTGGACCAGGCCGGGATGGGTGAGCTGGCAGGGCGAGAGGTTGACGTTGATGCGGAGCGGGCCGCCCGCCGCGTCCTTGCCGTACCGTTCTCGCCACTCGCGGGCCTGGCGCACCGACTGCTCCAGGACCCAGCGGCCGAGCGGCACGATCAGCCCGGTGTGCTCGGCGAGCGGGATGAACCGGTCGGGCCCGAGGACGCCGTGCTGCGGGTGCAGCCAGCGCACCAGCGCCTCGGCGCCTCGCACGCTGCCGTCGCCGAGATGCACCAGGGGCTGGTACTCGATGAAGAACTCGCCCCGATCCAGGGCCGCGGGCAACTGCGTGGTGAGCCCGTGCCGGGTGATGGCGCGGGCGTCGGCCTCCGGGTCGGCCAGCTCGAAGCGGTTGCCGCCCGCCGACTTGGCCCGGTACATGGTGATGTCGGCGCTGCGCAGCACCTCCGCGGGGCCCCGCTCCCCCGCCGGGCCCTCGACGATGCCGATGCTGCCGCGCACGGTCAGCTCCCGGCCGTCGATGCGGACCGGGGCGAGCAGCACGTTCATGATGCGCGCCGCGAGGTCGTCGACCTCGCTCTCGGTGTCGGGTCCTGTGGTCAGCGCCACGAACTCGTCACCGCCGAGCCGGGCGACCATCTCACCCGGCGCGGTCGCGCAGGACTGGAGCCGGTCGGCGACCTCGACGAGCAGCCGGTCCCCGGCCGCGTGGCCGAGGCTGTCGTTGATGGTCTTGAAGCCGTCGAGGTCGAGGTAGCACAGGCCGAACCTCTGGCCCTCGCCGGCGCTGAGCGCCTTCTCCAGACGTTCGAAGAACAGGGTGCGGTTGGGCAGCCCGGTGAGCGCGTCGTGCGTGGCCTCGTAGCGCAGCCGGAGGTTGAGCAGCCGGCGCTCGGTGGTGTCCTCCATGAGGGCGAGCTGGTACTGCGGGACGCCGTCGGCGTCGCGCAGCAGGGAGACCGTCAGGTTGGTCCACAGGACCGTGCCGTCCGGGCGGTAGAAGGCCTTTTCGAGGTGGTAGTGCTCGCGCTCGCCGCGGACGAGTTCGTCGTAGAGCGTCCAGGTCTGCGGCGCGTCCTCGGGGTGGGTCCACTCCTGGACCCGGCGGCCGCGCATCGTCTGGTCGGTGATGCCGAACATGCGCAGCAGCGCGCCGTTGACCTGGAGGACGTTGCCGTCCAGGTCGGCGATGCCGATCCCTATGGCCGCGCCCTCGAACACGGCGCGGAACCGTGCCTCGGTCGCGTGCAGCGCCTGTGCCACCACGCCCTGTGCCTTGAGGGCGGCCTGCGCGATGGCCTCCTGCTCGGCCAGTGTCCGCTCGCGCAGCGCCTGCGCGAATCCGGCCGCCATGGCGTGCTGCAGGCGTGCCGACCGGGACCGCAGGTCCTCGCGGTCGCCGTCGCCGCCGCAGTAGAGCACCAGATAGGCGTCGACGCAGTCCAGGGACCGGGTCAGCGCCTCGGGGTCCGTGCAGTGCGCGTCGACGAGGGCGGCGCCGACCGCCCGGCCCTCGTCCGTGTCCACGGTCCTGGCCGCGAGCGCCTGGCTCAAGCGGCGGGCCAGCGGCAGCAGGTGCTTCTCGAACTCCGGCCGGGTCGCGGACGTCGACGTCACCGGGAACACGGCCCGGCTCCAGATCGTCGCGAACCGGCGCAGTCTGTCCTCAGGCCCGTCCGGCTCGGCGATCACGCGGCACGCCCCACGCCGGCGAAGCCCGTGAAGGCCCACGGATCCTCTTCGTCGGGGTCCCAGGTCGCCGACTCGGGCCGCCACCTCGGCGGCGACACCAGTCCCGGTTCCACCATGTCGTACCCCTCGAAGAACCGCGCGATCTCGTCGCGCGAGCGCATGATCAGCGGGTTGCGAATGTCCTTGTACACGTCCACCGCGCCTTCGGCCCGCTCCGGCGGAAGCGGCATGCCCTCGTACGAGGCGTGCGTGAGCACCAGCAGGCTGCCGGGCGCGAGCGCGTCGCGCAGCTCGGCCACCGCTCCGTACGGGTCGTCCGCGTCTTCCACGAAGTGCAGTATGGCAACGAGAAGCAGCGCCACCGGCCGGTTCAGGTCGATCAGACGCTGGACCTCGGGGTTCGCAAGGATCTCCTGGGGCTTACGGAGGTCCGCCGCGACGACGCCCGCGTCCGCGTTGCCCTCCAGGACCGCCTGGCTGTGCGCCACGGCCACCGGGTCGTGGTCGACGTAGACGACCCGGGCGCCGGGGCTGGCGCTCTGGGCGACCTCGTGGACGTTGCCGAAGGTCGGGATGCCGGAACCGATGTCCAGGAACTGGCTGATGCCCTCGTCGGCGGCGAACCGCACCGCCCGCCGCAGGAACGCCCGGTTCGCCTGCATGGTCTTCGGCAGTCCCGGCGCGAACTCCATGGCCCTGCGGGCCGCCTCCCGGTCGGCCTCGAAGTTGTGCGAACCGCCCAGGTAGAAGTCGTAGATACGCGCGACGCTCGGCACCGAGATGTCGATGTTCCGGGGAGCCCAGGCGGGTCGCTCCATGTATCTCTCCAAGGCGTAGGCGATCCGGTGTTCGAGCTGAGGCTACTGATCGCCCGCCAATGGAGCGAGCAGAAACGGAAATTGACCGTCCGTTCCCGGTCACTGCCTGCGGCACGTGCCGCTCGGACCCGGCTGTGGGTTCCCTACGAACCGTAGGCGCCACACTCCGGAGAGTTCCGGAACGGGTGCCGAATCGGGGGGGGTTGCGGGGAATGACGGCAAAACCGGTCCGACCCCTCCGTGCGGCGCGGAGGGGTCGGACCGGTGGATCGGTGAGGCCTGTGTCACTTGTCGGAGACGCCGACCATGTCTCCGTTGGGACGGACGGCGTACCAGGTGCCGCCGACGCCCTGGCCGTTGGTGTCGCCGGGCTGCTTGTCGGCCGCGAAGGTGTAGATGGGCGAGCAGTTGACGGTCTGCTGCTTGACGCCGTCGGAACGGGTGAAGCTCATCAGGCCCTTCTTCTGGACGCCCTTGGTGTCGTTCGACGACACGGGCCCCACGGCCGGCCACTTCTGCAGGCAGGCTCCGAGGCAGTTGGAGACCGGCTCGGGCCACGCCTTGTCCTTGGCGAAGCGGTAGACCGTCATGCCGTTCTTGTCGACGACGATCTCGCCCAGCTTGGGGTCGTTGCGCGTGGACAGCCCGGGCAGGCTGGCGACCGACGCCTTCTTGCCGGTGGGCGCCAGCGCGTACCACTTGCCGCCCACGCCCTGACCGGTCAGATCGCCGGCCTTGGTGTCCTTGGCGTAGCGGTAGGCCGGCCAGCCGCCGATGGTCAGCTGCTTGCTGCCGTCGGCCCGGGTCACCTCACCGAGCAGCGCCTTGTCGATGCCGGCACCGGCCGAGGCGTCGTCCGCGGGCACCGGCGGCCAGGCCGTCGCACAGTCGCCGTTGCAGTTCGACTTCGGCGGCTCGGCGGTGTCCTCGTCGAAGCGGTAGAGGCTGAGACCGGTGGCGTCGGTCAGCACGTCCCCGAGCTCGGGGTTCGCGGACACCTGCAACTTGCCGGCCGAGGCCGACTGGGCTCCCAGGTTCCCCTGGCCGATCGCGGTCGAACTCGCGGTGGGGCTCGGGCTGGTACCGGTCCCGACCCCCGCGCCGACTCCGCCGTAACCGCCCGCAGCCGCCGTGGCTCCGACGTTCTGGCTGCCCACGGACGAGGTGCCGCCTTCCTGGCCGCACGCCGTCGTCAGCGCCAGCACCGCCGCGGCGCTTGCCATGAGTGAGGCGCTCCGCCAGGAGGTCTTCATCGTCAACTCCCCATAATTCAAAAGGGTGTTGCAGCGCCCTGCTGCGCCGCCGCACGACAATGGGTACGCACCGGACCAGGGGTTGTGTTCAACCGTCCCGCAAATTTCTTTCCGGAAGCTGTGACCACACCCGCCTCAGACCGCACAGACGTACGCCTCATCGGACGACGAGCGCCCCAGATTCAAACATCCGGCGATCCTTTATCCCTCCTTCGGAGCAATCTCTTCGCACCCGCGCGTGTGGCGGCGTGCCAGGCCTCATGATCTCCGTCGTGCATCGACCCGAATCACCCCAATCCGGCACCGCCATACGTGTGTTGGCCCTGCTCACCCTGACGTGGGCGCTCATCGGTCCCACGGCCGGGGTGGCCGAGGCGGATGCCTGCGCCTACGCCTCGGTCGGTCCCGACGGTGCCGAGGTGGTTGCGGTCGCCGGGAACCTCACGTGGCCCACTCCCCCGCCCTGCCCGAAACCGACGCCCACGCCCACCCCGACCCCCACTCCCCCAGAGCCCCCTTGCACTCCGACGCCCTCTCCCGACCCCACGCCGAAGCCGCCTCCGACCCGGAAGCCGCCGAAGCCCAGGCCCACCCCGACGCCGGAGCCGCCACCTCCCCCGCCTCCGCCGCCCGCACCGGCACCGCAGCCGGCGCCACCGCGGGCACGGCCGGCACCGCCCCCCGCGCCCGCCCCGACGCCGACCCCCACCCCGCCCCCGACACGGACGCCGCCGCCCAGGCCGGCCCCGGGCCCTTCCGCGGCCCCGGTGACCTACCCGGTCTACCACCACGCGAAGGCGCCCGAGCGCCCCAGGCACAGCACGACCTCGCCCGTGATCTACGTCCTGCTCATCACCGCGCCCGCGGTGGTCGCCGTGGCCGCCCTGCGGCCCCGCTAGTGCCGATCCTGGAGGCATCCCTTGCCGGAATGGCTTGTTCTCATCCTCGCGATGCTGGCTGCGTGCGCGGTGGTGGTCATCATCACGCTCATCCGCCACAAGGCGGCACCCGTGGACGAGGATCCCAGCGAGACCCCGGACGTCATCGAGTACATGACGATGTGGATCGGGGTGGTGTACGCCATCGTCCTGGGTCTGGCCATCGCGGGCGTGTGGGAGGCGCGCAGCGCCGCCCAGGACCACGTGCAGACGGAGGCCCAGGCGCTGCACGAGATCTCGGAGCGGGTCCAGGTCTATCCGCCCGGCGTCCGTGACCGCATTCGGGCCGATGTCAACGCCTATGTCGGACACGTCGTCACCACCGAGTGGAAGGAGATGGCGGACCACCGCCGGATGACCGAGCGCGGCACCGAGCTCCTCGACCGGATCCGCACGGACGTCACCTCCTACGAGCCGAAGACCGACTTCGAGGCCCAGGCCTACCAGCCGCTCGTCGACCAGGTGGCCGCCGTGGACCAGGCCCGCAACGCCCGGGCGGACTCGGTCGAGCCCACCATGCCCGGGGTCGTCTGGTTCGGCCTGCTGGGCGGCGCCGTCGTCACCATCGGGATGGTCTTCGCACTGCAGATCCGGCGTACGACACGCGAACTGATCCTGGCCGGCCTGTTCTCCGCGCTGATCGCCTTCCTGCTCTTCCTGATCTGGGACTTCGACGCCCCCTACAGCCGGGGCATCACGGCGTCGGCGGAGCCGTTCCTCGCTCTCTTCCCGGGCATCGAGGGCTGACCCCTCCTCACCACGGCTGCCGCCGGGGGACGTACGACACGCCGTCGGCGTCCCCTGAGCGGCCCACACGCATGCCCCATTCGGAGCGACAGCGATCGCGCAGACGTACACACGTTCCTAGCGTTTCGGTCATCGAGGTGCATTTCTGACGTAGGCGGAAAAGATCCGCAGCTGCTCCTCGGGGACCGGAGGAACCACCATGCGCGCGATACGCGTCGCTTCGGCCGCACTGCTGGGCGTGACCGCCCTGGCCTTCTCCGCACCGGCCGCCGTGGCGACGGGCGACACCACCATCACGCCCTTCGGCTTCAGCGTCCTGCCCTCGACCATCGCCGCGGGCGGACAGGTGGCGCTGCTGCTGGAACGCAACCACGGGGGCTGCAAGGGCCCCGCGACCGTCACCTCGGCGGTGTTCGACACCGTCACCATCCCGTCGCACAAGAGCTACGCCACCACCGGGGTCGACCGGGACGCCAAACCCGGTGCGGTCTACCAGGTGACGTTCACCTGCGACGGCGTGAGCGGTTCCACGGGCCTGGCCATCGCGGGCGGCCGACCGGTCGGTCCCACACCGGTGCCGCTCAACCCCGGCCGCGGTGTGCACGCCGGTGCGGGCGGCAGCATCGCCGGGTTCGACGCCGAGACGCTCGGCATGGGCGCCCTGCTGATCGTGGGCTCGATCGGGGCGGCGTATTACTTCTCCCGTCGCCGCGCTGGTGACGACGGCGCCTGACGGCTCTTCCGGGCGCGCAGACCTCCGCCCCGGTTCCTCTCGGAGCCCGGGGCGGAGAGCTTCTCCGAAGGGGTGGAGATCAGATGTGGCTCTCGGACCGCCTGCGCATCCAGAACACGCCACCGCCGATGACGGCCAGCGCCACCAGACCGCCGCCGATGGCCATGTCGGTCGGGGTGGCCCCGGTGGAGGTGCTGCCGCCCAGACCGCCGCGGACACCGCCGATGACGGTGAAGGCCGTCGGGTTGATCACGGTGCCGTTGCCGCAGACCACGCTGATGCTGTGCGACCCCGTGGCCGCGTTCCGGTTGACGGTGGCGCGTCCCGTCGCCAGGTTGTTCGTCCCGGTCGTCAGCCGGATCGTCCGGAACGCGTCCGAGCTCGCGGTGGCGTTGCCGGTGCAGTTGTTGACGGTGATGGTCAGTTGGCCGCCCCGGGCGATGACGTTGGGAAGGGCGACGACATTGCTCGGGCTCAGGTTCATGCCGTCCCGCGCGACGGCCGCCGGGGCGGCGAGTCCGAGCACGGCGACCGCGGCGCCGGCGGCCGCCAGGGCACGAGTAGTACGCATGTGAATCCTCCGCGGGAGACGCCCCGGGAACGGTCCCCGGTGGATCGGCGAGAAAACGCCTCCCAGAAAGACCCTCAGACGCCGTGCGCGGACCCGCATTTCGAGAATGGTCCGTCCTGGTGAGTGGACACGCCGAGCGCAAAGCACACAATCGGATATCTCCGCAGGTCACGGACCGTCAGAAAATTCCTGTTCACGGCAACTCGGATGGCGCACCACCCGCGTTCGGGGGCCACCCGTTCGCCGCTGACCCGTCGCCGGTTCCGTGCGCGGGACTTAGCGTTCTCGTATGCGCGAATGACGCGGCGACGGCCGCGTCGAGAGGGGAAGTCAATGTCTGCGTCCGAGCTGGCCGATCTGGCCGAAGAAGAGGAGCAGCGGAAGAAGCGCGCTCCCTGGGGCGTGATAGCGCTTGTTCTGCTGACCGGTCTCGCGCTCATTCGGAACGGTTCGGGGGAGTTCGACGTCGGGCCGCCGCAGCCCGCGTCGGCGGCCGCGGCGGACAGCCGCGTGCACGGCACCGCCTTCGGCACCGCCCCCGCTCCCCTGCCGTTCGCCGCGCCCGACCGGGTCTCCATCCCCGCGATCCGGGTCGACGCGCCGGTGACGCCGGTCGGCCTGGACCCGGACGGCTGGGTCGGCGCGCCGCCACCGGAGGACCCGAACCTGGCCGGCTGGTTCACCGGCGCGGTGTCCCCCGGCGAAAAGGGCACCGCGGTCGTCGTCGGCCATGTCGACAACAAACAGGGCCCCGCCGTGTTCTACGGACTCGGGGCCCTGAAGAAGGGAAATCGCGTCGAGATCAGGCGCAAGGACGGAAAGACAGCGATTTTCGAGATCTACGGCATCGAGGTCTTCGAGAAGAGCAATTTCCCCGGCGACCGTGTCTACGGCTCCAAGGGAACCCCCGAATTGCGGGTCATCACCTGTGGAGGCGGTTTCTCCAAGCAGAACGGCTACGCGGGCAATGTCGTGGCCTTCGCCCGCCTGGTCGAGGTCCGCTGAGCGGTCCCCGACCGGGCGGGCGTCATTCCGGCTATACGTATCGCCGTAGCGGGACGGTGATGTGATAGCCGGAATCGATGAGGTGCGGCAGATAGTCGCGCAGCGCCCGGACACTCTGGGAGCGGTCGCCCCCGGCGTCGTGCGAGAGCACCACGACGCCCGGGGCGGCGCCGTTCTCCACCGC
The DNA here is from genome assembly GCF_040606035.1 of Streptomyces sp. NPDC005483. NCBI lineage: Bacteria > Bacillati > Actinomycetota > Actinomycetes > Kitasatosporales > Streptomycetaceae > Streptomyces > Streptomyces sp. NPDC005483. Next base: position 517,433 of record NZ_JBEXEA010000001.1, on the reverse strand, counting down.
GCCGACGATGCGGCGGGTGCCCGGGGTGGTCCAGTCGAGGGTGTCGACGGTCCAGGCGAGGGGGTCCATGCCGAGTTCGGCGCCGAGCTGGAACGCGGCGCGGTTCCAGGCCCCGTAGGGAGCGCGGAACCATTGGGGACGCTCGCCGTAGGCGTCCTCGATGACGTCCGAGGTGCGTTCCATCTCGGAGTGGATGCGGGAGCGGCTGAGCCGGGTGAGCAGCGGGTGGGACCATGTGTGGTTGCCGACGACGTGTCCCTCGTCGGCCATCCGGGCCAGCAGGTCCTGGTTGTCGACCGCCATCTCCCCGCACACGAAGAACATCGCGCGGACGTCGTACTCGGCCAGGGTGTCCAGGATGTGCGGGGTGTATCGGGGGTCGGGTCCGTCGTCGAAGGTCAGCACCATGGTCCGGCCGCGTCCGGACACCTTCAGAAACGGCTCGTGGCGCACGAGGGTCTTCCTGGGGGCGGGGGGCGGCGGGCCGTATCCGGTCAGGGGCTGGAGGCGGTAGGCCGAGGGCTTGACCGCGCGACGGGCCGGGGGGCCGGCGGCGGGGAGCGCCGGCCGGACCGGCTCCTCGCCCGTGAGGGCCGCGAGCACTCCGGCCGTGCCGGCGGCCCCGATCGCGGCGGCGCCCGCCAGCAGGGCCCGGCGCCGCGTGAGCGCCGCCGCCGCCTTCGACGACAGCCGTGTGAGCAACTGATCCTTCGTCATGACTCATCAGTCGCCCGGCGGACGGCCGACGCACCTCAACAACACCGGTGCGGCGGCACGAATCCACCCGGCCGGCCCAGCGAGGACACTCCGAGCCGCATGGCGGAACGTCAGGACGACGTTCCACGGGGCCGATCGGCTTCGGGCCCGGCCTCGTCCCCTCCGTCGAGGCCGGGCGCCGAGGGCGGCGGCGGGCTCCGGTGGCTGCCCGTCGCGGCCCGCCCTTCGGGTGCCCCGTTTCCGAAAAGCTTGCGCACTCATGTCGGCGGGGTCCCGAATGCCGCCCGGACCTGCGGCTTCCGATAGCCTCACAGCCGTGACGGAACAGCATGCGCACCAGTTCGAGCGGGGCACGGACGGGCCCAAGGTCATCGTCGTCGGCGTGGACGGCTCCGACTCCTCGCTCCGCGCCGCGGCATACGCCGGAGGTCTGGCCCGGCGGCAGCACGCCCTGCTCGCCGTGGTGTACGTCCAGCCGGTGCTCGCCTCGGGCGCCGCGCTCGGCGCTCCGGTCGCCGAGACCACGGACGAGATCGCCGAGGACCTGGTCGCCCAGATCCGGCACGCCACCGAGCAGAACAAGGGGATATTCGACGTGCGCTGGGAGTTCCACACCTTCCGCGGCGACCCCTACAGCGGGCTGACGAAGGCGGCGGACGAGCTCAAGGCCGACGCGGTGGTCGTCGGCGCCTCGGAGCAGGCCGGCCACCGCATCGTCGGTTCCGTCGCGGTGCGGCTGGTCAAGGCGGGCCGGTGGCCGGTGACCGTGGTGCCGTAGCGGGCCGCCCTTTCGTGCTCGGGGTGAGACGGGTGTGGTCCTCGATGTCCCGGGCCGGGCTGCTGCCGCGGTGGTTGACGACGACGCACCCGGCGCGGCACGTGTCCACGCGCGTGACGCGGCCCGTCGGCCGCCGTCGCCGGGTTCTTGCCGGTCGGCGGGGCGGCCGAACCGACCGGCATCGGGCGCGGCGTCAGAGCGAGCGCAGGAAGTCCAGCACGATCGCGTTGAACTCCTCGGGCTTCTCCAGGTTCGGGTAGTGCGAGGTCCCCTCCACCAGTACCGAGCGGCCGTTCTGCGCGGTGCCGGCGTAGCGTTCGGCGTCGGCGAGCAGGTCCGGTGAGTCGAGCGTGCCGTTGACGGTGAGCACCGGGACGTCGATCTTCGGGACGCGGGCCCAGGTGTCGGTCATGGGTACGTGCCAGTTCCGTTCGCCCGGTGCGTGCTTGGCGACGGTGTGCAGGGCCATCTCGCGCAGGTGGTCCAGGATGCGCGGGTCGACCTCGTCGGACGAGCGGAACGGGCCGCCGGCGATCCCGAGGAACACCTTCAGCCAGCCGTCGATGTCGCCCGAGTACAGGGTCCGCTGGGATTCGGCCACGACCTGCCGGGACACCTCGTGGGTGTGCTCGAAGTCGCTGACGGAGGCTCCGCTCAGGACGATCCCCCGGACCAGTTCCGGATACTCGATCGCCGTGTCACCGGCGATGGCTCCCCCCATGCAGACGCCGACCAGGGCCGCGGGCCCCGCGTCGAGGTGGCGCAGCAGTGCGGCGAGGTCGTCGGCCCAGCGGAAGGGCTGGGTGGCGTTGGCGGTCCAGCCGTGGCCGCGGGCATCCACGGCGATGACGCGGTGGTCGGCGGCGAGGACAGGTATCTGCGCCTCGAAGAGGCGGTGGTCGACGTAGCCGGAGTGCAGCAGGACCACGGGGTCCCCGGTGCCGATGTCGAGGTAGGCGATGTCCCCGTCGGCAGATGCGAAGAAGCTCAGTTCCGAAGCAGCTGTCATGACAACCAAGGTGTCATGTTCGTGGAGTTTTGACAACTGGGTTGTCATGATGAACCGGTGCATGATGAACAGGTGAACGACATCGACGAGCCACTGCCACCCGACGATCTCGGCCACCGGGTCAGCGAGGTGTTCGACCTGGTCGGCGCGCTCTACCGGCGCGGCCTGCGCAAACTGGAGCAGGACGAGGCGGCCGGCGGGGTGTCCGTCGGTGTGCGGTCCGTCCTCGTCCTGCTGCACCGATACGGACCCATGACGGTCCCTCAGATGGCCCGGCTCATGGCGCTGACGCGGCAGTTCGTGCAGCGCATGACCAATGACGCGATGGACCGGGGCTGGGCGCAGGCCACGCCCAACCCCGCCCACCAGCGGTCCTCGCTGATCCGGATCACGGACGAGGGCGTGGCCCTCATCACCGCGATCCTCGCGCGCGAGCACGCCCTGAACCGGCAGGTCGGCGGCGGCGAGCTGACCGAGGCCGAACTGCGGGCGTGCGTGCGCGTGCTGAAGGAGATGCTGCGGACCTTCGACCACGTGGACGTGGACTGACCTACCGCCCCATCGTGAGCCCGTCCTTCGCCGCGCCCCGGCTGAGCACCACCTCCCGGATCCGGTCGCGGACGCCCTGGACGTCGGCGCCCTGCGCGATCGCCTGATTGAGGTTCACCACCCGGCCGGCGTCCACGTCGAACATCTGGGGCACGAACTCCGCCTTCGCGACCCGCCACCGCCCACCCGGCCGGGCGGGCGGGGCGAACGTGAAGCGGCCGAGGGTGGACTGGTTTCCGCGCGGGTCCTGGGCGCCCTCGTTGTTGGACATCTCACCGGCGATCTGGTCGCCCATGCCGTAGATCACCCAGGTGCCGTTGACCTTCTCGTACGCCTGCGGGACATGGGCGTGGGTGCCGAGGATCAGGTCGACGTCGGGACGGCCGCCGGTGCGGGCGGCGGTCAGGTCGCGAGCCAGGGCCAGTTGCTGCTCGTCGGGTGCGTCCTGCCATTCGGTGCCCCAGTGCAGCGATACGACGACCACGTCGGCGCCCGCCTTCCGGGCGGCCCGCGCGTCCGCCAGGATCTTGTTCTCGTCCATCAGGTTCACCGCCCAGGGCTGCCCCTGGGGCATCGGGAACCCGTTGGTGTCGTAGGTGTAGGCGAGGTGGGCGACCTTCGCCTGCCCCGCGCGCAGGACGGTGACCGTGCGCGCCTCGCCCTCGGTACGGGCCGATCCGGTGTGCCGTACGCCCGCTCGGTCCAGGGCGTCGAGCGTACGGCGGATTCCGTCGGCGCCGTCGTCGAGGCTGTGGTTGGAGGCGGTGGAGCAGCCGTCGTAACCGGTGGCGGCGAGCCCCTGGGCCACCTCGGGCGGGGACTTGAAGGTCGGGTAGCCGGTGTAGTCGCCGTTGGCGCCGTAGACGGTCTCCATGTGACACAGCGCCAGATCGGCACGGGAGACGACGGATCGGACACCGGCCAGCATCGGCCGGAAGTCGTAGCCACCTCCGCCCGCGTCGAAGCGGGCCCGGTCGATGATCGAACTGTGCGGCAGGACGTCACCGGAGGCGACGAGCGTGAAACCGCGCGGTGCGGCGGCGGACGGGGCCGGATGCCCGGGTGTCGCGTGGTCGTGCGCCTGGCAGGCCGCTCCTCCGGCGAGCAGGGCCGTGAGGGCCAGGGCAATCTGCCGTCTGCGTGCAATCATCAGCTCACCCCACTGAGGTCATATTTACTGACGAATAGGTATGAGCTTGTCCGTGTCCGCAAACGGCCCGGACGACTACTTGACCCGTCCGGGGCGGAGGGGAGGCGGAAAGCACGCGAAAGGAACGCGGAAGCAACCGTTCACCGAACCGTTCGTCGACGCGATCGACCGTCCGCCGCAGATCCTTGTGCGTGCCCTGTCCCCCGGCCCCGCATTGAGGTGCCATACGGCCATGACGGCCGGATCCACCCTCACGAACGGGACGACCGCCGAGCACGAGCTCGCCGCACTGCAGCGGGAGCACGGCCGGCCTCTCTTCGCGCTCCTGCTCCGGCTCAGTGACGGCGACCGGCAACGCGCCGAGGACCTGGTGCAGGAGACCCTCGTGCGCGCCTGGCAGCATCCCGAGGCCCTGCGCGCCGACGACTTCGAGTCCGTACGGCCTTGGCTGCTGACGGTGGGACGGCGGCTCGCGATCGACGCGCGGCGGGCCCGGCAGGCGCGTCCCGCCGAGGTCGGCGACGCGGTGCTGGAGAACGCCCGGGTGTGCGCCGATCACGCCGAACGGGCGGCCGCCACCCTCGACGTACGCGAGGCTGTGAAGACTCTCACTCCGGAGCACCGTGAAGTCCTGGTGCTGGTGTATTTCCAGGGGGCGAGTGTGGCGGAGGCCGCCGAGATCCTGGGGATTCCGCCCGGTACCGTGAAGTCCCGCGCGTACTACGCGCTGCGCGCCCTGCGCCGGGTGCTTCCGGGATACGCGGCCGACCTGCGGTGAAACCGAAGGAAAAGTCAAACCTCCGTAAAGCGCCTTGCTGAAGACCCCTGTTGAGTAATCGGCTGTCTTCATCCGTGTTCCGGATGGGGGCCTGGCGCGGGGTCGGGCGACGCGCACGCACCGGAGGAAGGCAGGAAGGGATGCTGCACAGAGGTCAAGAGAGCACGGACGGGGCCGGCGGCGGGGAACTCGACGTCCCCATGGCCTGGTTGTACGCCGAGTACATCGCCGACGAGCTGCTGCGTTCCGGCGATCTGATGCCGCCGACGTCCTTCGAGTTCCGCGCCGGACGGGACGCCCTGGCGCTCACCGTCTTCCTCGCCGACACCGAGGGAGAGCTCTCCGGCATCCAGGTCGTCTCGCAGCTGGAGAACTGGCTGTCACTGACGGCGTACGACCAGCCGTGGCAGGACTGGGTGTGCGAGCGGATGGCCGCGCTGACCACCGAGGCGGTCGCCACCGGCGAGCCCGCCGCGGACCTCGAACTGGCGGCCGCAGCCTGGCGCTGGCTCGAGGAGACGGAGCTGCTCGCCCCCGATCTGAACGCCGTGCCGGGCGGCGGGGCGGGGATCGGTGAGGACGAGGGGCCGAAGGTGTGGACACCGGCGTGGCAGCTCGGTCTGCCCCTCGGGCACCTCGCCATCCACCTGTTCTAGCCCTTCTGGATTACTTTCGATCCGGACCAATCCGCGGGACCGACCGCTCCGAATCCCTTGGTCACGATTCTGCGCATGCCTTGAGTGATTCGGCGGGCTGGTGCGTACCGGTGGGAGCAAGGAGTAACCCCACCCACACTCAACGGCACGAGGTTTCCGCATGAGGTCCTTGGAGAGGCATCGCGACGTCGGCGCGTACGCGCTCGGCGTGCTGGACGAGGCGGAGGCCTTCCGCTTCGAGGACCACCTCATGGAGTGCCCCCAGTGCGCGGCACACGTGACCGAGTTCGGTCCTGTGACCCGTCAGATGATGCTGTACCGCCGGGCGACCCCGCGGGTCGTCCACCCGATGGCCCAGCCCGGCCCCCAGCTCCTGAACCGCCTCCTCGGCGAGGTCGCGACCCGCCACCGGGCACGGCGCAGGCGGCTGCTGTACGCGGTGGCCGCGTCGGTGGTCCTGACCGTGGGCGGTTCCGCGCTCGCGATGACGACGGGCGGCGACGCGGCGGGGACCACCAGCATCGAGGCGACCGACGCCCGGTCCGGCGTGTGGGCCCAGGTCACCACCGAGGACGAGGACTGGGGCACCCAGGTGGAGCTCAAGGTGAAGGACGAGTCCGGTCCCCGCGCCTGTCACCTGGTCGCGATCAGTCAGGACGGCAAGGAGGAGACCGTCACCGGCTGGAACGCCACCGGGCACGCGACCGGCGACAACACCATGATGGGCAGCTCCACCTTCCACGCCGACCAGATCGACCACTACGAGGTCAGGACGTCGGGCGGGGAGCACCTGGTGACGCTGGATCCCGGCTGACGACGGACGCGGTCACTTCAGCAGTCGCGACAGCCTCCGGTCCGCCAGCAGCTTGCCACCCGTCTGGCAGGTGGGGCAGTACTGGAGGGAGGAGTCGCTGAAGGAGACCTCCCGGATGGTGTCGCCGCAGACCGGGCAGGGATCGCCGGTGCGGCCGTGGACACGCAGGCCGGACTTCTTCTCCGACTTCAGGCGTCCTGCCGCCACCCCTCTCGACCGTTCCACCGCCTCGGTGAGGGTCGTGCGCAGCGCCCGGTAGAGGTTGTCGGTCTCCTCGGGGGTCAGGGAAGCCGCCAGTTTGAACGGGGACATTCTCGCCGCGTGCAGGATCTCGTCGCTGTAGGCGTTGCCCACGCCGGCGATGAGGGTCTGGTCGCGCAGGGCGCCCTTCAGCTGTCGGCGTTCGTCCTTCAGGAGGGCGGCGAGACTCGCCCCGTCGAAGTCGTCGGCCAGGGGGTCCGGGCCCAGGCGGGCGATGCCGGGGACCTGCTGGGGGTCGGCCACCACGTACACCGCGAGGCGCTTCTGCGTCCCCGCCTCCGTGAGGTCGAAGCCGGCGCCGGTCTCCAACGCCACCCGGAGGGCGAGGGGGCCCTTGCCGGGACGGGGCGGGCCGTCGGGCAGGCGGTCCTTCCAGTGCAGCCAGCCCGCGCGGGCCAGGTGGGTGACGAGATGCGGGCCGCCGTCCGTCTCCAGGTCGAGGAACTTGCCGTGGCGGTGCACGGCGACCACCTCACGGCCCTCGACGGCGGTGAGCGGGGGGTCGTACGTCTTCAGGACGCTGATGGCCACCGGCAGCACGCGCACCATCTCGTGGCCGACCAGGTTCTCGGTGAGGAAGTCCTTGAGCGCTTCCACCTCGGGCAGTTCCGGCATAGGTCCAGAGTGCCACCCGGGACCGTTGTGGTCAGGTCCGTTGTGGTCAAATCCGCTGTGGTCAGGTCCGCTCCCCCACGACGAACTCGCACCACACACACTTCCCGCCGCCCCGCGCCTCCACGCCCCACACGTCGCTCAGCAGGTCGACCAGGAGCAGGCCCCGGCCCGAGACCCCCGACTCGCCCGCCTCCCGGCGGCGCGGCAGGGCGCTGGAGGAGTCCTCGACCTCGACGCGCATCCGCCGGTCGGAGCGGGTCATGACGCGCAGGGTGACGATCGCGGAGCCCTCGGTGTGCATCAGGGCGTTGGTGATCAGCTCGTCGGCGACCAGCTCGATCTCGTCGGAGCGCTCCCGCGCGCCCCAGGCGCCGACCGCGGCCCGGATCATGTGGCGGGCCTCGGTGAGGGCCTCGGGGTCCCCGGGCGCCACGTGCTGCTGGAGGCGGCCGCCGGACTGCGGGGCGTCCAGACCGCGGCGGCGCAGCAGGAGCAGTGCCACGTCGTCGTCGCCGCCGCGTTCCTCGGCCACGTCGATGAGCCGGTCGGCGAGCTCCCACACATCGGGGGGACCCGCGGCGATGAGGTGCGTGAGGGTCTGCATGCCGTCGTCGAGGTCGGCGCCCGGCTCTTCGACCAGCCCGTCGGTGCACAGCAGCAGGGTGCCCCCGGGGTCGAGCTCGAGGGTGGTGACGGGATATTCGAGCTGCCCGAACTCGGCGGACAGTCCGAGCGGCAGCCCCCCGTCGACGGTCACCCGGCGGCAGCTGCCGTCGGCGTGCCGGACCAGGGGGTCGATGTGGCCGGCGCGGACGACCTGGACGACTCCGGTGGCCAGGTCGGCCTCGGCGTACAGGCAGGTCGCGAAGCGGTCGGTGTCGAGCTCGTGGAGGAAGACGGAGGCCCGGGCCATCACCGTGGCCGGGGTGTGGCCCTCGGCGGCGTAGGCCCGCAGCACGATCCGCAGCTGGCCCATGACGGCGGCGGCGTGGGTGTCGTGGCCCTGGACGTCGCCGATGACGGCACCGACGCGGCCGCCGGGCAGCGGGATCAGGTCGTACCAGTCGCCGCCGATGTCCCGGGCCAGCGCCCCCTCGCCGCTGGCGGCCCGGTAGCGCACGGCGACGTCGGCGCCGGGGACGCTCGGGATGGTGCGCGGCAGCATGGCCTGCTGGAGGCCGGTGGCGAGGTCCTTCTCCTGCTCGTAGAGCATGGCCCGCTGAAGGCTCTGGGCGATGCTGCTGCCGAGGGCGATGAGGACGTTGCGGTCCTCGGGGGTGAAGCCGTACCGGTCGCTGTACAGCAGGCCCATGGCGCCGATCGGGCGGGCCTCGGCGATCAGCGGGAGGTAGGCGGCGGAGGTGATCTTGAGGCCGGTGATGTGCGGCCACAGGATCGGGTAGCGGTCCGCGAACTCCTCCGGCGACTCGATGAACCGCGGGCTGAGCGTGCGCACGGCCTCGCTCATCGGGTACGGCTCGTCGATGCGGGTGATGTCGGTGCCGGGCACGAAGCTGCCCGCGGGGCCCTCGGCGATCAGCCGGATGCGGCCCGCCTCGACCAGTCCCATGACCAGGCTGGTGGCGCCGAGGTGGGTGAGGCCGTGAGTGTCCTTGAGGACGTCGATGACGTCCTGGACGGTCCGGGCGTGGGCGAGGGCGGCCGTGGTGAGCTGGACGACGTTGGTCTGCCGGCGCCGGGCCTCGTCCTGCGCGGCCTGCTCCTTGCTGGCCTCCAGCTCGTCGACCTCCTGGGTGGCGTCGCGGAGGATGCCGATGATCCGGCGCGGGCGTCCCGTCTCGTCGCGCCGGATGTAGCCCTGGGTGTGGGTCCAGCGCAGGCTGCCGTCGCGGCAGCGCAGCCGGAAGTAGGTGCCGTAGTTCTCGCTGCCGTCCTTGATGGCCTGGGCGACCAGGGCGTCCAGGCGGTGCGCCTCGACCCTCGGGATCCGGACGCCGAGGCTCATCGGGTTCCCGTCGTATTCGTCGGGGCGCAGGTCGAAGACCTCGTGGGCCTGGGCGTCCATGTGGAACAGACCGGTGTCCAGATCCCAGTCGAAGCTGCCCATGCGGTTGAGCGCCAGGATCGGGTCCGGGCGGGCGGGCCAGTCGTCCGGGAGTGACAGGGCGCTCGCTCCCCGATCAACCATGCAGCCACCTTGCCAGTATTTGTCCGATTCTTCGACCGGGAGGACGGTGCTTTCTGCGGCTGTCAGGCGCCGAAGACATCGGTGGGGCTGTCGAACACGGTGTCCCCACCGGTCGACTCAGGCGGTGCGTCGGGGATCAGCCCGCCGCCGTCGGGGAGATCGGGCGTGTCCGGGACGGTCTGGGGGCCGATCCCGGTCTCGGGGTCCGCGGGGACGGTCGTACGGGGGCCGCCCGGTGGGACCACGGGGGTCCCGGGCCGCGTCGGGGGCGGCGGGGTGGCGGGGACAGTGGGCGTGGGACAGCCGGCGTACGGCTCCTCGGTGGCGGTGGCGGTGGGCATGACGCCGACGGTCGGGGCCGGCGTAGGGGTGGGGGTGGGGGCCGGGGTCATGCAGTCGGGCGCGGGGCTCTTCGGCGCGAGGGGCGTGCCGTCGCCCGGTGAAGCCGTGGGGGCGGGCACGGAGGCCGGCGGTTCCGGCTTCGGCGGGGGTACGACATGGTCGTGCCGGCAGTCGTGGTCGATCCGGCGTTCGATCCAGGCGTGGTGGGCGAGGTCGATGATCGTGATGTCGGTCATGACCTGCTCGCTGGGGGTCACCACGACCACCTGGTCGGGGCGGTATGCGGACCACGGCTGCCCACCCACGACCGCGCCGCCGCGCATCGCCACCGGCGGCGTCAAAGGGTTGCCGCAGGCGCAGCGGACGCGCGGGACGCCCCGGTCGTCGACGAGGACCGCGGTGCCCGCCTGGAGGACGGACTGGTGGCCGATCGCCCGGCCGCCGCGGTACACGTGGTCGGTGATCCGGGTGTCGGCGCGCAGGACGACCGGGGCGAGTCCGCGCAGGTACGCCGGGACCGAGGCCGGGGAGACGCCCGCGACCTGCGCGAACGCGCTCGTCCTCGACCGGTCGGCGGCCAGGTCGTCGATCTGCCGTTCGACGTCGCAGCCGGCGACGCGCTCGATGCCGCCGTAGAGGCCGGGCGTCCCGCCGGAGACGGTCCGTGGGGCGGTCGAGTCGCGCTGGGGCGTTCGGGTGACAGGCGGCGACATGGTCGCCGTGGAGCGGGTGAAGGGGTCCGCCCCCTGGGCGGCCGCCGGCTGCAGAAGGAGTTCACCCTTCGCCGCGGCGGCGTGGTCGCCACCGCCGTCGACCCCGCGTCCGGCGACGAGGAGTGCCGCCGCGAGCGCGCAGGCCGTGACGAGGGTTCTGGTGGGTGTCGGCACCGCGTTCTCCCGTCCATCCCGGGCAGTTCGTCACTATTGTCTGTTTCGCTCGCTCGGGTTACGCAAGCGGAGGGGAGGTACACGGAGGGTCACGGAGGGATTCGGCGGGACAATGGAGGCAGGAGAGCACGGCCGTGGACTGGTTCACCGCACCCGGGTACTGGCTGAGCCGGCTGGTCTTCCAGCGGGCTCTGGCCGGGCTGTACTTCGTCGCGTTCCTCGCGGCGGCCCTGCAGTTCCGGGCACTGCTCGGGGAGCGCGGGATGCTGCCCGTCCCGCGTTTCGTGGCGCGGGTACCCTTCCGGCGGGCGCCGAGCCTCTTCCAACTCCACTACTCCGACCGGTTCTTCGCCTGCTGCGCGTGGACGGGCTGCGCGGTGGCGGTGGCGCTGGCGGCGGGCCTCGACTCCCGGCTGCCGCTGTGGGGCGGGATGCTGCTGTGGCTGGTGCCGTGGCTGCTGTATCTGTCGATCGTCAACGTGGGCCAGACCTGGTACGGCTTCGGCTGGGAGTCCCTGCTCCTTGAGGTCGGCTTCCTCGCGGTGTTCCTGGGCAACGACGAAGTGGCCCCGCCGGTCGCGGTGTTGTTCCTGCTGCGCTGGGTCCTGTTCCGGGTCGAGTTCGGCGCGGGTCTCATCAAGATGCGCGGCGACGACTGCTGGCGCAAGCTCACCTGCCTGGACCACCATCACGAGACACAGCCGATGCCAGGTCCGCTGAGCTGGTACTTCCACCATCTGCCGAAGCCGCTGCACCGGGTGGAGGTGGCCGCGAACCACGTCACCCAACTCGCCGTGCCCTTCCTGCTGTTCACCCCGCAGCCGATCGCCACGGCCGCCGCCTCCCTGATGATCGTGACCCAGCTGTGGCTGGTGCTCTCCGGCAACTTCGCCTGGCTGAACTGGATCACGATCGTGCTGGCGGTGCCGGCCCTGGAACTCCCGGGAGACACGCCGCGCCTGCCGGCCACCCCGCTCTGGTACGAGGTGACGGTCCTCGCCGTCGCCGCGCTGCTCCTCGCCCTGAGCTACCACCCGGTCCGCAACATGATCTCCCGGAGCCAGATCATGAACCGCTCCTTCGACCCGCTCCACCTCGTCAACACCTACGGCGCTTTCGGCAGCGTCAGCCGGATCCGCTACGAGGTGGTGGTCGAGGGCACCGCGGACGACGTACCGCGCAGGGACTCCGAGTGGCGGGAGTACGAGTTCAAGGGCAAGCCGGGTGATCCACGGCGGTGGCCGCGCCAGTTCGCGCCCTACCATCTGCGTCTGGACTGGATGATGTGGTTCGCCGCGCTGTCCCCGGCGTACGCCGGGGCGTGGTTCGGCGCGATGGTCGAGCGGCTCCTGGAGAACGACCCCGCCACGCTGAGGCTGTTGCGCCGCTCCCCGTTCCCGGCGGACTCACCGCCCCGCCATGTCCGCGCCCGCCTCTTCCGGTACCGGTACACCACCTGGCGGGAACTGCGGGAGACGGGGGCGTGCTGGGAGCGGACGTATGTACGGGAGTATCTGCCACCGACACGGCTGACGGGGACGGCTCAGAGGTCGTAGACACGGACGGCGGTGCCCTCGAAGATCTGGCCGCTGTCGTGAGCACCGGTCAACTGGCGTGCCACGTCCAGGACTTCACCGTAGGTCGCGGCAAGTGTGCACACCGGCCAGTCCGAGCCGAACATGAGGCGGTCCGGGCCGAAGGCGTCCAGAACCGTGTCGGTGTACGGGCGCAGGTCGTCGATCGTCCAGGCGGCGAGGTCCGCTTCGGTGACCATGCCGGAGAGCTTGCAGACGGTGTTGGGAAGGGCGGCGAGGGCGCGGACGGCCGAGGCCCAGGGTTCCAGGTCGCCGGACGCGATGGGCGGCTTGCCCAAGTGGTCGAGGACGAAGGTGAGGTGAGGGAGGGAGTCGGCCGCCTTCACGCAGGCACGTATCTGGTGCGGAAGGACCACGAGGTCGTACACCAGGCCGGCGTCGGCCACGGCGGTCAGGCCCCGGCGGACGTCCGGGCGCAGCAGCCACTCCGGGTCGGGTTCGCCCTGGACCTGGTGGCGGATGCCCTTGAGGTAGGAGCCACCGGGCAGTTCACGCAGGCGGGCCAGTTCGTCGGCGATGTCGGGGCGGGGCAGGTCCGTCCAGCCGACGACGCCCGCGATGAGGTCGTGCTCGGCCGCGAGGGCCAGGAACTCGGGGGTCTCCTCGGGCACGGTGATCGTCTGGACGAGGACCGTGCGGTCGACGCCTGCCGCGGCGGCTTCCGGTGCGAGGTCCGCCGCCGTGAAGTTCCGTCGCAGGGGGCTGTCCGCGGCGATCCAGTCCTGGTCCCGCACCGACAGGTCCCACACGTGGTGGTGCGCGTCCACGACCGTCACGGCAGCTCCCACACGACGGGCAGGCCGGCGTCGGCGCCCTCGCCGGAGTAGTCGTGCACCACGTCGAGGAGTTCGGCCATGCGGGCCTGCCAGGTGACGTTCACCGGGAGCTTCTCCAGTTCGGCGAGGAGGCGGCCGTAGTCCTCGCACTCCAGGACGTGGAAGAGGTCGGTGCCGCTGCGCCAGATCGTCCAGGAGGTGGCCCCGGCGGCGCGGATCGCGTCGGTGAGTTCGGCGGGGACCTCGCGGTGGGCGGCCTCGTACTCCTCGACGCGGTCCGCGCGGACCTTGGTGTGCAGGGCGACTCTCATGACGGCTCCTCGGCGGTCAGGAGGCCGGTGTCGCGCAGCTCCTGCCAGTAGGCGGGGGGCACCGGAGTGGCGAACTGCTCGGCGGCGTCCCTGACTTCGGCCGCCGAGCGGGCGCCCACGAGGACGCTGGCGACGGCCGGGTGGGCCGCGCAGAAGGCGAGGGCGGCGGCCCGCAGGCTGATGCCGTGCCGCTCGGCGATCTCCCGCATGCGCAGGGCCCGGTCCAGCAGGTCCCCGGGAGACTGTGCGTAGTTGTACGTCGCGCCGGGCCTCGGATCCGCCAGCAGACCGGAGTTGAACGCGCCGCCGATCACCACGGAGACGCCTCGCTCGACGGCGGCGGGCAGCAGCTCGGTGAGCGCGCTCTGGTCGAGCAGGGTGTAGCGGCCGGCGCACAGCACCACGTCGACGTCGGTCTCGCGGACGAAGCGGGTGAGCATCTCGGCCTGGTTCATGCCGGCGCCGATCGCCCGGACCACACCCTCGGCGCGAAGCTTCTCCAGGGCCGGATAGCCCTCACGGAAGGCCGCTTCGGCGTGGTCGTCGGGGTCGTGGAGGTAGACGACGTCCACGTGGTCCAGGCCGAGGCGTTCGAGGCTCGCTTCCAGGGTGCGGCGTACGCCGTCCGCGCTGAAGTCCCAGACGCGGCGCCGGGTTGCGGGGACCGCGAAGCCGTTCGCGAGGTCGTCGCCGCCGTCCGTGGACGGCTCCAGCCGGCGGCCGACCTTCGTGGAGATCGTGTACTCGGCGCGAGGGCGCTCCCGAAGGGCCTCCCCCAGGCGCTGCTCCGCCAGTCCGAGGCCGTAGTGCGGGGCGGTGTCGAAGTAGCGGACGCCGCTCCGCCAGGCGGTGTCGACCGCTTCGTGCGCCTGCTCGTCGGTCACCTCGGTGAAGAGGTTGCCGATGACGGCACCGCCGAAGCCCAGCCCGCTGACCGGGACGCCGCTGCTGCCGAGGGTGTTCACTGATCCACCGGCCTCAGGCGCAGGCCCTGCATGCCGCCGTCGACGGCGAGGGAGGTGCCGGTGGTGGCGCCCGAGAGGGGACTCGCCAGGTAGGCGATGGCACCCGCGACCTCGTCCGCCGAGACGAGTCGGCCGGTGGGCTGGCGGGCTTCCAGGGCGGCGCGCTCGGCGGCCGGGTCGGGGGCCTTGGCGAGGAGGCGCCCGATCCACGGGGTGTCCGCCGTACCGGGGTTGACGCAGTTCACGCGGATGCCCTCGCGGACATGGTCGGCGGCCATGGCGAGAGTCAGGGAGTACACGGCCCCCTTGGTCGCGCTGTACAGAGCCCGCCGCGGGAGCCCCGCGGTGGCGGCGATGGAGGAGGTGTTCACGATCGCGGCGTGCGACGACTCACGCAGGTGGGGCAGGGCGGCACGGGCCACCCGGACCATGCCGACGACATTGACGTCGAGGACGCGGTGCCATTCCTCGTCGTCGTTGTCCGCGACCGTGCCCTGGGCGCCGATGCCCGCATTGTTGACCACGATGTCGAGTCCGCCGAGGTCGGCGGCTGCAGCGGCGACGGCTTCGCGGACGGAGGCGTCATCGGTGACGTCGGCGCGGTAGGCGAGCAGGGGCTTGTCGACCGAGGACGGGTCCAGGTCGAGGACGGCGACCTGGGCGCCGCGCGCGAGAAGGAGTTCGGCGGTGGCCCGGCCGATGCCGGAGGCGCCGCCCGTCACCAGGGCCCTCAGGCCCTCGAAGTCGCTCATGCCGCCTGCCCCTTCTTCTGTGTGTCGTCGGCGAGGTCTTCTGCCCAGAAGGCCCCGTCCGGGAACGTGTACCGCGCGATGGACTCCGGGCGCATGGCCGCCGAGAAGCCCGGTGCGGTGGGTGCCGTGTAGTGGCCCTCGCGGATCACCACGGGGTCCAGGAAGTGGTCGTGCAGATGGTCGACGTACTCGATGACCCGGTCCTCGGTGGTGCCGGTGACGGCCACGTAGTCGAACATCGACAGGTGCTGGACGAGTTCGCACAGGCCGACCCCGCCGGCGTGCGGGCAGACCGGCACGCCGAACTTGGCCGCCAGCAGCAGGATGGCGAGGTTCTCGTTGACGCCGCCGACGCGGGCCGCGTCGATCTGCACGACGTCGAGAGCGCCTGCCTGGAGGAGCTGCTTGAAGACGACCCGGTTCTGGACGTGCTCGCCGGTGGCCACCTTCACCGGGGCGACCGCCTTGCGGACGGCGGCGTGGCCGAGGATGTCGTCGGGGCTGGTGGGCTCCTCGATCCAGTACGGGTCGAACTCGGCGAGCGCCTTGGTCCAGCGGATCGCCTCGTCGACGTCCCAGCGCTGGTTGGCGTCGATCGCCATGCGGATGCCGGGGCCGACGACCCGGCGGGCGACCCGGCAGCGCCGTATGTCGTCCTCCAGGTCCGCGCCGACCTTGAGCTTGATCTGCCGGAAGCCGTCGGCGACGGCCGCGGCGGCGAGCCGGGTGAGCTTCTCGTCGTCGTAGCCGAGCCAGCCGGCGGAGGTGGTGTAGCCGGGGTAGCCGCGCTCCAGAAGGCTCTCGACGCGCTCCTGCGAGCCCGCACGCCCCCGCCGCAGGATCTCCAGCGCCTCCTCGGGGGTGAGCGCGTCCGTGAGGTAGCGGAAGTCGATCTGAGCGACCAGCCACTCGGGGTCACCCTCGGCCAGCAGCCTCCACAGGGGCTTGTCCGCGCGCTTGGCGGCCAGGTCCCACACGGCGTTGACGACCGCGCCGATCGCCATGTGCATCACGCCCTTCTCGGGGCCGAGCCAGCGCAGCTGGCTGTCGCCGATCAGGTCGCGGTTCAACGTCCCCGGGTCCGCGCACAGTTCGTCGACGGACCGTCCGACCACATGCCCGCGCAGCGCCTCTATCGCGGCGACCTGGACCTCGTTGCCCCGCCCGATGGTGAAGGTGAATCCGTGCCCCTCGTGCCCGTCGGCCGCGTCCGTGCGCAGCACGACGTAGGCCGCCGAGTAGTCGGGGTCCGGGTTCATCGCGTCGGAGCCGTCGAGCTCGCGCGAGGTGGGGAAGCGGATGTCGTAGGTGTCTACCGCGGTGACGCGGGCGGGGGTCGAGGACACGGAAGGCCTTTCGGTAGGTGACGGGACGGGCGGGCTCAGTCCTGGGCGCGTCCCGTCGTCACACGGGCGATCATGAGGGCTACCAGGATGATTCCGCCGTAGATGGCCTGGATCCAGAAGGACGGCACCTGGGCGAGGGTGAGCAGGTTCTGTACGACACCGAGCAGGAGTACGCCGGTCAAGGCGCCGAACATGGTGCCCTTGCCGCCGTCGAGGCTGATGCCGCCGATCACCGCGGCCGCGAACACCGTGAAGATCATGTTCTGGCCCTGGTTGGCGCTGATCGCGCCGACGTAGCCGGTCTGCATGATGCCGCCGACCGAGGCGAGAACACCCGCGACGACGAACACTCCGAGCATCACGCGCTCCACGCGGATGCCGGCGGCGCGGGCCGCGTCCGGGTTGCCGCCGATGGCGTACAGGGAGCGGCCGACGCGGTGGTACTTCAGGACGAAACCGGTGACGGCGAAGGCGACGGCGGCGAGCCACACGGACATCGGGATGTTGAGGAAGGTGGTCGTGGCCAGGGAGTAGAAGCTGTCCGGCATACCGAAGAGGGTCTTGCCCTTGGTGGCGCCGACGAGCAGTCCGCGCAGCACGATCAGCATCGCCAGCGTCACGATGAACGCGTTGAGCTTGAACTTCACGACCAGGATGCCGTTGAAGGCGCCGACCAGCGCACCGACGACGAGGATCGCCAGCATGGCGAGGACGGCCGGGAACTCGGTCCCCCAGCCGGACTGCGCGGCGGGCAGGACGAGAAGGGCTCCCACGGCGGGCGCGATGCCGACGACCGACTCCAGGGAGAGGTCGAACTTGCCGGTGATCAGGACGAGCGACTCGGCCAGCACCACCATCGCGAGGGCCGCCGAGGCGCCGAGGATCGAGATCAGGTTGCGCTCGGTGAGGAACGAGTCGTTCACGAACGCGCCGAGCACCATCAGCAGCAACAGGGCGGGAACGAGGGCGAGTTCGCGGGCCCGGCGCAGCAGGACCGTCCGGGTGCCGCTCGGGGTCTTCGTCCCGCCCCGCGCGGGAGTGGCGGTCGGCGTCTCCGAGGCTTTCATCTCAGTCACCCGGGCCTGCCCCTCGTCGGCCGGGGGTCCGGGGGTTGTCCCCCGGGGAGCCGCTGTAGCCATGGTGGTCCACTCCTTCGATGGAGGCGATCAGCTCGTGGTCGCGCCAGCCGGCCGGGTGTTCGGCGACCACGCGGCCGTGGAAGAGGACGAGGACGCGGTCGCAGCGGCGCAGGTCGTCGAGTTCGTCGGAGACGACGAGGACCGCGGTGCCGTCCTCGCGGGCGGTGTCCACGCGGGAGAGCAGGGACTCCTTGGACTTCACATCGACGCCCGCGGTGGGGTTGATGAGGACCAGCAGGCGGGGGTCGGAGGCGAGGGCGCGGGCCATGACGACCTTCTGCGCGTTGCCGCCGGAGAGGTCGGAGACGGGCTGGTCGGGGCCCTCGGTGTGGATGTCGAGGCGGTCGATGAGCTCGGTGGCGAAGCCGCGTCTGCGGTCGGTGCCGACGAAGCCGTAACGGCCGAGCCGGTCCAGCACGCTGAGGGTGGCGTTGTCGCCGATGGTCATGCCGAACACCAGGCCCTGGTCGTGCCGGTCGCGCGGCACGAAGCCGACGCCGGCCTTCAAGGAGGCCTGTACATCGCCGAACGGCAGTGGCTTTCCATCGAGTTGCGCCGTGCCGCTGGTCGGGGTGTGCAGTCCCGTGAAGCACTCGGCGAGCTCGATCTTGCCGCTGCCGCTGATGCCGGCGAGTCCGACGACCTCACCGCGGCGCACGGTGAGGTCGACGTCGTCGTAGGCGTCGGAGGTGAGGCCGCGGGCGTCGAGGAGGACGGGCGCGTCGTCCTCGACCTCCCTGAGCTGGACGGCCTGTTCGGCGACGGTCTCGCCTGCCATGGCCTCGATCAGGGCGGCCCGGGGCATGTCGGCGACCGGGGCCGTGGTGATCCAGCGGGCGTCCCTGAGGACCGTCACCGTCTGGCACACCTCGTACACCTCCTGGAGGTGGTGCGAGATGAACAGGAAGGTGACACCGGAGTCCTGGAGCGAACGCATCCTGCTGAAGAGCCGCTCGATCTCCCGTTTGTCGAGCTGCGCGGTCGGCTCGTCGAGGACGATGAAGCGGGCGCCGAAGCTCAACGCCCGTGCGATCTCCACCATTTGGCGGTCCTCGACCTTGAGGTCGGCGGTGCGCGCCTCCGGGTCGACGCTCACGTCCCAGGTGTCGAGGAGCTCGGCTGCCTCCTTCTGCAGCCTGCGCCAGCTGATGAAGCCCTTCCGCAGCGGCTGCCGGTTGATGAAGAGGTTCTCGGCGACCGTCAGCTCGGGTACGACGGTGGGCTTCTGGTAGACGCAGGCGACCTTGCTCCGCCAGGCGTCCCGGTCGGTGAGCGCGGGCGCGGGCTCGCCGTCGAAGCGGACGGTTCCCTCGTCGGGGGCCTGGAGACCGGTGAGGACGGTGACGAGGGTGGACTTGCCCGCGCCGTTGCGGCCGACGAGCGCGTGCGACTCCCCGGGCAGGACGGTGAGGCGGCCGTCCGCGAGGGCGGTCGTGGGGCCGTACCGCTTGACGACCCCCTGAGCTTCAACGAGTGGGGTGCTCATTTGACCGTGTTGCCCCACAGCTTGGGGTCGTCGACGTTGTCCTTGGTGATCAGGGGCGCGGGCAGCTGGTCCTCAAGGATGCCGCTCGACAACTTGACGATCGTCGAGTCGTGATCCGTCGGGCCGGGCTTGAAGGTCTTCCCCTGCATCGCCGCCTTGATGTAGTACATGCCGTACTTGGCGTACAGGTCGGCCGGCTGGGAGACCGTGGCGTCGATCTCGCCCTTGCGGATGGCGTCGAACTCCTGCGGGATGCCGTCGTTGGAGACGATCGCGATGTGGCCCGCCTGCCCGGCCTTCTTCAGCATGCCCTTGGACTTGAGGGTCTGCAGGGTCGGCGCGAGGTAGACGCCGCCGGCCTGCATGTAGATGCCCTTGATGTCGGGGTTGGCGTTCAGGAGGGTGCTCAGCTGCGAGGCGGCCGTGTCGGACTCCCACTTGGCGGGGATCTCCAGCACCTTGAGCTTCGGGAAGTTCTTCTTCACGCAGGCCCGGAAGGCCTCGGAGCGGTCGCGTCCGTTGACGGAGGCCAGGTCACCCATGATCTGGACGACCTTGCCCGAGGGGATCTGCTCCCCGAGGTACTGGCAGGCCTTCTCGCCGTACGACACGTTGTTCGCCCGTACGACCATGGCGACCTTGCCCTTGTCGGGGGCCACGTCGACCGCGACGACCGGGACGCCCTTGCGTTCGGCCTGGTCGAGGCCGGCCTCGATGGCCGCGCTGTCCAGGGGGGCGACGACCAGGCCCTTCACCCCCTGGTTGAGCTCGTTGTTGATGTCGGTGATCTGCTGGGAGGGATCGCTGTTGGAGTTGACCGTCTTCAGCGTGTCCACCCCCTCGGACTTGGCCATCTTGGGCACGTAGTCGTTGTACGACTGCCAGAACGGCGAGGTCAGCAGCGGCAGGATCACTCCTACCTTGCCGGTCCCGTCGCCGCCTTCGGTGCCGGCGCTGCCGGTGTCCTTGGTGCTGCCGCACGCGGCGAGCACGAGCGAGGCGCTCGCGGCCGCGGCCACCGCACCGATGATGCGCATTCTGTTCCGCTTCCCCACTGGCCTGTCGGGCATCTGACGGCTCCTCGTTGAGCGTGTTTCGCGTGATCCAGCATGAGCGTGTTCGAGCAGATGACGGCATACTTATCAGACCACTCGGGCTTGGCAATACCCTCTGGCGGCATATTTTCCCGTCTTCGGGCCATAGTGGTCCGACCACATCGACGGTTAGACTGCGGCGCACCCGGTGAGTCGTAGCCGGTGAGTGGAGGAGTGGCGTGGAGGAGACAGCCCCGCAGAAGGGCACCGTGACGCAACGCGCCATCGAGCAGATCAAGGCGATGATCGGCGAGGGCCGCCTCGAGCCGGGCCAGCGGCTGCCGACCGAGCGTGATCTGGCCGTACAGCTGGGCATCTCCCGCAGTTCGATGCGGGAGGCGATCCGCGCGCTGACGGTGCTGGGCGTGCTGGAGGCGCGGCACGGCTCGGGCATCTACGTCACCCAGCTGGAGGCCGGTGACCTGCTGGAGACCTTCGGGGTGGTCGCCGACCTGTCCCGGGGCCCGCAGCTGGTGGAGCTCCTGGAGGTGCGCCGCATCCTGGAGTCGACGGCGACCGCGCTGGCCGCCGCCCGCATCACGCCGGACCAGCTGGCCGAGGTCGAGAAACACCTCACGGCGATGAACGCCACCGACGACCCGGAGGAGATCCTCGCCCACGACCTGGCCTTCCACCGGGAGATCGCGGTGGCGGCCGGCAACGACACGATGGCGGCGATCCTGGAGGGCCTGTCGTCCCGCACCTTCCGGGCCCGGGTCTGGCGCGGCTACCAGGAGGAGGGCGCGTTCGAACGGACGCGCCGCGAGCATGCCGCGATCCACCGGGCCCTGGTCGCCCACGACCCGGAGGCGGCCCGGGCCGCGGCGGCCGCGCACGTGGGCGAGGTGGAGGAGTGGCTGCGGGCACAGCTCGGGGCATGACGGAAGGGGCGTGCAGGGCGGGGAGTATGGGAGCGGGTCTCAGGCCCTGGTGAACCGTCCGTGCCGCGGCCGGGGAACTGACCGCCCTGCTGGACTGCGGCCCGGCACTCACGGTACGGGTTCCGGTACCGCGGCTGGTCGTGCGGGACGGCACGGGGTGGCGCCGCAGCGCCTGAGAGCCCGGGGGGACATCGGGCACCCCGGAGCGACGATGGCCGTGTGCGGACACGGGGAGCGCTCTGTGCCGTCACAGCACCGAGCACTCCCGGCACAGCGTCACCGGCCACCGGCCCGGCCGGCAGGTCGCCGGCGTCCCGGTGGCCGTCCGCTCTCTCAGACCTGGGACCTGTACAGCCCGAACTCCGCCATGTGCAGGGCGCTTCGGGACTGTGTCACCCGCAGCCGCCACCGCCGCGCCCGTACCGGGGCCGGCAACAGGAGGATGCGGCTCGCGCCGATCGTGCCGGCGGCCGTGATCTCCGTCCAGGCGCCGTCACGGAACGCCTCGACGACGAAGCTCTCCACCTGCTGGCCGTGCCGGATGTCCTCCGCGAGACGGATGCGGTCGACCTCCGTCTCGCGGCCCAGGTCCAGTGTCACGCGGTCCGATGCCGTGGTCCTGCGGGCGCCCCGGGCCAGATCGCGGGGCAGTTCGCGCTCGATCCGCTCACGGAACTCGCGCAGCCGGACGACGTCCGTGCCGTGCAGCAGGCCGTCGGTGTCCGGCGGGACGTTCAGCAGCAGTACCGCGTTGCGGCCCACCGACCCGAAGTAGATGTCCGTCAAGTAGTCGACGGACTTGGGCTGTTGGTCGGCGTGGTAGAACCAGCCGTCGCGGATGGAGACGTCGCACTCGGCGGGCCACCACTGGAGGTAGTCCGTCGCGGGCCGCGCCTTCACCAGGGCGGTACGACTGCCCTCGTCCGGGGTGTCGTAGGACAGGGCCCAGTCGGTGCGGCCGTACTGGTTCTCCTTGACCGGGATGACGCTCCACTCGTCCTCGCGCGCGATGCCGCTCTCGTTGCCGACCCAGCGCAGGTCGGGGCCGGTGACGGCGATCGCCGCGTCCGGGGCGAGGGTGCGGACCAGGGTGTACCAGCTGTCCCAGTCGTAGCTCTCCACCTTGTCGGGCGGGATGTGCCCCTGGGCGCCGTCGAACCACACCTCGTCCACGGGCCCGTACTCGGTCAGCACCTCGTACAGGGTGTTGAGCATGTGGGCGCCGTAGTCGGTCGCGGGGAGGGTGAAGAAGCGGTCCGGCGTACGGTCGTCGCCCGCCACGAGGGTCGGTATCGTGCGCGGGGAACGGGCGCTGCCATTGGCGTAGACGCCGTGGAGGTACTGGTTCTCGTCGGCGGGTGAGATGTAGACGCCGACCTTGAGGCCGTACCGTCGCATGGAGTCGGCGAAGGAGCGCAGCACGTCGCCCTGGCCGCCCCGCCAACTGCTCGAGGCCACCGAGTGGCCGGTGTAGCGGGAGGGGTGGAGGACGAAGCCGTCGTGGTGCTTGACGGTGAGGATGGCCAGTTTGAAGCCGCCGTCCTTCAGGGCTGCGGCCCACTGGTCGGTGTCGAGGCCGGCCGGCTGGAAGACGTCCGGGTCCTCGTCGCCGGTGCCCCACTCCAGGCCGGTGAAGGTGTTCACACCGAAGTGCAGGAACGCGGTCCGTTCCAGGCTCTGCCAGGCGATCTGCCGTGCGGTGGGCCGGACTTGGGACGCCTTGCGGACGAGGTCGGCCTCGGTGTCGTCCGGCGAGACGGGGATGCGGTAGCGGAGGTCACCGTCGAGGGCCGCCGCCGGGCCCGGAATGCCGGTCACGGCGAGGCCGGCGGCGGCTGTGACGAAGAGGCGTCTGGAGACGGACATGGGGTGCTCCTCAGCTCAGGTGCCAGACTGCGGGAGTTCGTTGATCGGCCGGGTACTGCACGAGCCGGTTGTCGTCCGTGAGGGTGAGCGCCATCCGGGTGATCGCGTTGACGAGCCGGTAGCCGCCCGCCGCGGGCTCCAGCACCCAGCGCTGCAAGGTGCCGGTCGCGTCGCAGGTGTCCCAGGTCGCCTCGACCCCGGGCTGCAGCGGCACGTTCAGGGTGAGCTTGCCTGCGCTGATCGCGAGGCAGCCGGCCGCCGAGCGGAGGGTCACATAGCCGTCCGCCGTGCGCTGCACGGAGGCTGTGAAGGACTGCCCGAAGGTGTACGTCCCGTCCTTCACCGGCACCCGGGTCAGGTCCCGCCAGCCGGGTGCGTGTCCGACTGCCGTACCGCGGGCCACGAACTCGGCGTAGGTCGCGTCGGGACGCGGGTCGCCCCAGGTGGCCTGGGCGATGTGCCGCAGTGCGGGCCAGAGCCGTACGGCGACCTCGTTCTCGGTCTCACCGCGCCCGTTGTCCGGCCACAGGCTGATCTTCGCGCCGGTGACGCCCCGGGAGGAGGTCAGCTTCTCGCCCTCGAAACTGCGCGGGTCCCAACTCTGGTCGTACAGCGACTCGGTGTCGCTATGGAAGCCGCCGCGGATGAGGTAGAGCGAGTACGCGGAGTTCATCACCGAGTACCCCTGCGCGATGAGCCCGCTCGGCTTCACCGCCACGTTCAGCCAGTGCTCGACGGTGGTGTCCTTGTCGACCGGCACGGTGTTGGCGCCGGTCAGCCCGTCGTTCCAGATGCGCAGCCGCACGCCCTTGCCCGCCGCGTAGTCGTGGACGCGGTTGACGAAGTCGACGAAGGCGTCCTGCGGGGTGGCGGCCGAACCGTACTTCTCCCGGGCGTACTCGAGGATCTGCGGGTACTTCGCGAAGTCGGAGCCGAGCATGTACTCGTCGGCACCCATGTGCCAGGACTTCGAGGTGAAGACCTGGGCGTACTCGTCCATCAGGCTCGTGTAGTAGTCGAAGGCCGCCTGCTGGGTGATGTCGAGCCGCGCGGGCTGCTTGTTTCCGTCGGAGTCGGTCAGCTGGAGGTCCGGGCGGTTCTCGATCCAGGGGTCCATGTGCCCGGGGGAGTTGATCTCGGGGATGATCTCGACGTGGTACTTGTCGCCGAGCGCGACGAGCTGCCGTATCTCGTCCTTGGTGTAGTAGCCCCAGGTGTTCGCCTCGGGGTGGGCCTCGCTCTTGACCTTCAGTTCCACCAGCAGCTGGTTGAGCTTGTTGTAGGCCATCTCGCGGACGAGGTTCTCCAGCCAGGGCAGCGAGATGTGGATGTAGCAGGCGCACACACCGACACCCCGCTCCTTGTAGCGCGGCACGTCGACCGTGCGTCCGGCGGGGACGCGGTCGCCCTGGGCGAGGAGCTGGAGCAGGGTCCGGGTGCCGTAGAAGGCTCCGGTCTCGGTGGCTCCGGTGATCGACAGGCTACTGCCGGCGTGGAGTTCGTAACCCTCGGCGCCGAGGGAGCTCCGGGACGGCCTGACGTCGACAACGATGTCACCGGTACGGGCTCCGCCACCTACGACGGGGACCGAGCCGTGGCCTGCCGCCCGCAGATCACCGGCCAGCGTGTCGGCGACCCTGCGTTCGGCCGGGTCGTCCGCGACCAGCCGGGCCCCGGGCCGGTAGACGTAGGCGCCCGACTCGGGGGTCCACCGGGTCAGGGCGGGCACCGTGACCGGCTTCCCCTCCTCGGAGCGGGCGACCGCCGGGACGGGCGCCAGGAGCAACGCCAGCAGCGCCACGACGGCGGCGAATCTCAGCCGTTTCCTCATGAGTGACTCCCTATTCATCGGGTGGCTGATAATTGAGGCCACCAGAAGAGCTGTCAACGGGGCTGAATCGGCCGAGAGTTGCGCAAGAGATCGGATGACCTGCTGGTCGGCGACGCACACCTGGCCTCACCCCTCGCGAAAAGTCCAAGAAGACCCGTCCGAATGTCCAAGCGCGAGCGCTCTCGACGTGACGTCCACCTCCGGGCAGAGTTCTCCCTACGTACTCGCGAGTAGCCCCGAGGAGCGCACGTGACCAGCTGGGTCGGCCGTACCGCCGCCGAGATCGCCGCCGCCGTCCGCGAGAAGCGGGCCGCGCCCCGGGAGGTCCTGGCCGAGCACCTCGCCCGGATCGAGAAACTTGACGGACGTATCGGGGCGTTCCGGCTGGTGCGGGCCGAGGCGGCACTGGCGGAGGCCGACGAGGTGGGCTCCCGGGGCGACCTCGGCGAACTCCCCCTGGCCGGTGTGCCCGTGGCGGTCAAGGACAACCTCGCCGTGCGCGGGGAGACGAACCGCGTCGGTTCCGCCGCGACCCCGGACACGCCCACCGAGGCCGACCACGAGGTCGTGGCCCGGCTGCGGGCCGCGGGCGCGGTGGTCGTGGGGCTGACGAACGTCCCGGAGCTGTGCGTCTTCGGTACCACGGAGGGCGTCCACGGCACCTCCCGCAACCCCTGGGACACCTCGCGCACGGCGGGCGGCTCGTCCGGTGGCAGCGCGGCCGCGGTCGCCGCGGGCCTGGTCCCGATCGCCCTCGGCAACGACGGCATGGGCTCCCTGCGCATTCCCGCCGCCAACTGCGGGCTCGTCACGCTGAAGCCCGGGTCGGGGGTGGTGCCGGCAGGCATCAGTGAAGGCGACTGGTTCGGCATGTCCGAAAACGGTCCCCTGGCGACCACGGTCGAGGACGCCCGCCTGCTGCTTTCGGTCATCGCCGGCACCGAGTTCCTACGACGGGACGCGCCCGCCACGCTCGACGTCGCCGTGTCCCTGCGCAGCCCCCTCGCCGGGGTCACGATCAGCGCGCCGTATACGAACGCGGTCCGCGAGGCGGCGGGGCTGCTGATCAAGGCGGGGCATCAGGTGCGGCGCGCCGACCCGCCGTACCCGCTCTCGCTGAGCGTGACCTCGCTGGCCACCTGGACGGCGGGCACCTCGGTGGACGCGGCCGGTCTGGACCCGCGGCAGCTGGCCCGGCGCACCCGGGTGCACGCGGCGATCGGCCGGCGCTTCGTCAAGGGCGTCCGGAAGGGCAGAGCCCGGCAGGAACTGCGCGAGCGCCTGGAGCCGTTCTTCGCCGAGCACGACGTGCTGCTGATGCCGGCCCTGGCCCGGCGATCCCCCAAGGCCGAGGCCTGGCACGAGCGGGGCTGGCTGCGCAACGTCCTGGTCAACACCAACTACTCGCCGCTGACCCCACCGTGGAACCTCACCGGCTGGCCGGCGATGTCGGTCCCGCTCGGCACCCTGCCCTCGGGCGCCCCCACCGCCGTCCAACTGGTGGCCCGGCCCGGATCGGAGACGGTGCTGCTGGAGGTCGCGGAGGAACTGGAGCGGCGGCAGCCGTGGCGGCGGACGGCGCCGCTCGACTGAACACCGGGCCTGGAGAGCTCGATAGCGAGGTCCACAGCTTCACGGCCGGGTTGGTCTCGACACCGGCGTTGAGGACCATGCCCGGTAGCCGTCCGCCGCGGCGGCCAGGACGTGCTCGGCGAGGGCACGACCGATGCCGCGGCCGCCCTGCTCGGGGCCGACCACAAAGCCGGCGTCGGCTATCCGGATGCGGGGCCGCCGCAGTGGGGGTGACACAGGCCGAGGCGTCGCAGGCGCCGGTCTCGTCCTCGACGACGTGGACGCGCCCGGCCGGGTGCGTCCACAGGGCGCGCGCTGCTTCTTCGGAGGTGCCGGGGGTCCCGGGCGCAGGTCTCGCCCGCGGCCACGATCCGGTGCCAGAACGGCGAGATCCGTGGCCGGTTGTCGGCCACGGCTTCTCTGATCAGCATGGGCGTGAGTTCGCACGCCCATGCCGTCGGCGATCGCGAAGATCCTGCGGTCAGTCCACGCTGGGCAGGATGTGGGGCTCGGCGAGGTCGTCCTCGTAGCCCGCGAGACGGATGGGGGCGGAGCGCGCCCACACGTCAAGACTGCCGATGTCTCCGGGCCGTCGGCCCGCACGCTCCGGGCGTTCCTTGGGGCGCTGTTCGCGATTCGTCTTCTCCGGTGTCACCGCGCACTCCTTATGTGTCGGGCTCACCCTCGGGACGTGCCTCTCCAACCTACGGTCGGTGCCTGGACGTCCGCTCGGGCCTGGGTAGAGATCGGTTCGGACGCGGTGGCGCCGTGCAACTCATATGAGAGCAGGCCGTGATGACCGGCTTGTCCCGGGACGGACTGTGGGTGTGGGTGGGACCCCGTACTGCCGTCCGTCGGCTACAGATTAACCAGATGAGCGGGGGTCCGCTCGATAGGCGCTGAAAACAAGGTGTAACCATTGCAATTCACCTTGACGTTTCCGGCCGTGTTCGGCCTGTTTTGTCATTTGATGCGCCTTTCCGAAGTCACTCGTTCGGCCTACGGCTCGACCGGCCCTCCGAGCCGTCGAGGTCGCGCAGTTCAAGTCCCGTTGGCCGGATCGCAAGGCACGCATGCTGTGCTGACCCGTGGCAACGGCCGGACCGGCGGGAGGTCTGACGCATGGAACTGCGCAGTGTCGACGAGCTGATGGATCTGCTGCACGCCTGCGGCAGCGAACACGCCCTGCGGACCGCCGCACTGCTGCGCCGCAGTCGGCCCGCGGACAAGGAGCTCCAGGTGGCGGGCCTGCTCCTGGGCACCGGCCAGGCGGCCGAGGTCTTCCACGCACTTCTCGGGGAACGGGTCTACCGCCTGGTGCGCCGGCACGGCCCCGCCACCGACGACGACCTGTTGCTCCTGGCGGGCGAGGAGAGCCTGACATCCCGGTTCGACGCCGGCGTCCTGGAGGACTGGCGTGCCGTCCTGGAGCTGGTCGCGGCACGCAACTCCCGTCTGGAGACTGTTGACTGACGGTTCGTCATGAGACGGTACGGCGATGACGTCGTCGTACGGACTGCACGGCAGGGCTGCCCTGGTGACCGGCGGCACCCGCGGGATCGGGCGCGAGGTCGCCCGGCAACTGGCCGACGCCGGCGCGCGGGTGTGTGTCACGGCCAGGGACCGGGAGGACGTCCGGCGGACCGCCGTCGAACTCGGCGGTATCGGGCTCGCGGGCAGCGTCGCGGACCCCGCGCATCCGCGAGCCGTCGTGGACCTCACCCTGCGTGAGTTCGGCCGACTCGACATCCTGGTCAACAACGCGGCGACGAATCAGCCGTACGGCCCCCTCATGGAGGTCGATCCGGACGCCTGGCGCGAGGCCTTCACCGTCAATGTCGAGGGACCGCTGCGACTGGTGCAGGCGGCGTGGCGCGGGTGGATGCGGGAGCACGGCGGGGCGGTGGTCAACGTCTGCACGGAGGGCGCCGGGCACGTGGGGCCGAACGTCGGCGCGTACGGCACCGGCAAGGCGGCGCTGCTTCACCTCACCCAGCAGCTGGCGGGCGAGCTGGCGCCCGGGGTGCGGGTCAACTCCGTCTCCCCCGGGCTGGTACGGACGGAGATGGCGCGGTTCGTGTGGGAGAAAGGTCCCGTCGAACTGCCGCTGGGGCGGATCGGCGAGCCCGGGGACATCGCGCGGGCCGTGGTGTGGCTCGCGTCCGACGCGGCCGAGTGGATCACCGGGGCGGATCTGCTGGTGGACGGGGGCACGCGGGTGCGGGCGGCGCACCCGGGCGGGTACACCGTCCATGACCGGCTGCGGTCCGGCGCGCCGCCGCACTCATGACCGCTGTCAGGGGAACAGGGCGATGCCCATGACGACGATCAGGCCCACGAAGACGACGAACGCGATCATGCCCCAGCTCCAGGGGTGCCTGATCGGGTCGGCGGCACCGCCGCGGGGCCGGTCCTCCGGGAGCTCGTGCTGGACCGGACGGTCGCTCGCGTAGAACTCCTCGTCGGTCGGGTAGTGGTTGCGCGGATCGTTGAAGGCGCGCGGATCGATGCTGTGGGGACCTGCCATGACAACTCCTGGCGCGGGTGGCGCGGAGAACTCTCCGGACTCCGGGTTCCCCACCGACGGCGGCCCACACGCCAGGGCCGCCGTCGAGCGGTCAGGGCCGCCGGCTCACCACTTCCCGGGCACGTAGTCCTTCAGGAAGACCCCGTACACGTCCTCGCCGTCCTCGCCGCGCACGATCGGGTCGTACACGCGGGCCGCGCCGTCGACCAGGTCGAGGGGGGCGTGGAAGCCCTCCTCGGCGAGGCGGAGCTTGTCGAAGTGGGGGCGTTCGTCGGTGATCCAGCCGGTGTCGACGGAGGTCATGAGGATGCCGTCGGTCTGGAACATCTCCTGGGCGCTGGTCCGCGTGACCATGTTCATGGCGGCCTTGGCGGCGTTGGTGTTGGGGTGGCCCGCGCCCTTGTAGCCGCGGCCGAAGACGCCCTCCATCGCCGAGACGTTCACCACGTAGGAGCGGCCGCTCCTGGCCTTCTTCGCGGCGTCGGCCATGGCCGGGCGCAACGCGCTGATCAGGATGAACGGTGCCGTGTAGTTGCACAGCTGGGTCTCGAGGAGCTCCACCGGGGAGATCTGCTCGATGGTCTGGACCCAGGTGTTGCTGTCGACGACGTCGGGGACGAGACCGCCCGCGTCGATGGCGGTGCCGTCGAGGTGCCGGGCCACGCTGGCGTTGCCCGCGACCAGGGCGAGGTCGGCGACCTGCTGGGCGTCGAGACCGGAGATCCCGGCGGGCAGGGAGGCGAGTCCGTCGACCGCGCCGGAGCCGAAGGCGCCGATGACGTGGTGGGCGGGGAGTTCACCGGCGGGCAGCGGGGCGCTCTCGCCGTCGACCAGGGCGGCGTAGGCGGAGGGCAGCCGGCGTACGGTCTGCGTCGCGTTGTTGACGAGGATGTCTAGCGGGCCCGCCTCGGCGACCTGCTCCGCGAGGGCCACGGCCTGCGCGGGGTCGCGCAGGTCGATGCCGACGACCTCCAGGCGGTGGATCCAGTCCCCGGAGTCGTCCATGGCCTTGAAGCGGCGGATGGCGTCCTTCGGGAAGCGCGTGGTGATCGTGGTGTGGGCGCCGTCGCGCAGCAGCCTCAGCGCGATGTACATGCCGATCTTGGCGCGGCCGCCGGTGAGCAGGGCGCGCTTGCCGCTGAGGTCGGCGCGGACGTCGCGCTTGGTGCGGTTCAGCGCGGCGCAGTCCGGACAGAGCTGGTGGTAGAAGTAGTCGACCTCGACGTAGCGGGTCTTGCAGGTGTAGCAGGAGCGCGGGCGCTGGAGTATCCCGGCGATCCTGCCCTCCTCGGTGACCGACGACGGCAGGATGCCCTCGGTCTCGTCGTCGATCCGCTGGGCGGAGCCGGTCGCCGTGGCCTCCGTGACCGCCTTGTCGTGGGCGGTCTTGGCGGCCCGGCGCTCCTGCCGGCGGCGCTGCTTCACCGTGCGGTAGATGCCGGCGGTGGCCCGGCGCACGGCGATCGCGTCGGGGTGGTCGACGTCCAGCTTGTCGAGCTCGTCGAGCACGCCGAGGCAGACGGCCAGCCGCTCCGGGTCGATGCCGGGGCCGTGCACGACCTCGTCACCGGGCTCGCGCACGACCTCGTCCGTGATCGTCGCCGAGCCGTCCTCTGTCACCGTCATCGCGCTGCCGTTTCCCTGGTCACCCGTGCGGCGCTGTGCCGCGTCCGCTTGCCGAACGCGGAATTTTACTTCAGCGCGGGGCCCGGCCCGCAATCCGGAAACGATCAAGAACCGCAGGCGGTCAGCAGTTCCTTCACCTCCTCGGTCAGCGCCCGGGCGAACCGGTCCAGGTCAGGCACCGCTTCCGCGTCGGCGACCAGGCCGTAGTGGACCTGTCCCCGGTACGTCGAGATGGCGACCGCGAGGGACTGGCCGCGGGCCAGCGGGGCGAAGGGGTAGACCTCGGTGACCGGGTTGCCGCCGAGCTTCAGGCCGATGCTGGGCAGCGGCACGCTGGTGACCAGGATGTCGAACCAGAACCGGGCGCCCTGACCGGCCAGGGGCCCGCCGAGGCGGTGGCCGAGGGCGGGGACGTGGTCGGCGAGCAGGGCGACGGCGCCCGCGCCGCGGTGGGGGCCGGCGTCCTTCTTGCGGTCCATGGCCATGCGGACCGTGTCCAGGCGGCCCAGCGGGTCGGGGTCGTCGACCGGAAGCCGCACCAGGTATCCGGAGAGCCGGTTGCCCTGCGGGTGCGCGGTGCGCGGACGGCGCCGGGAGACGGGGATCAGGGCGCGGGGCGTCACGCCCGCGCTGCCGTCGCCGCGTTCGTCCAGCCAGCGGCGCAGGGCACCCGCGACGACCGCGATCAGGACGTCGTTGACGGTGCCGCCCCGGCTCTTGCGGACCCGGTGCACGTCGTCGAGGTCGACGACGACTCCGGCGGTGCGCCGGGTACCGCTCGGCTCGGAGGTCAGGGCGGCGGAGGAGCGCACGCCCACGGAGGACAAGGCGACGGAGGCGCCGATGTCGAGGGCGCGGCCGACGTCGGAGACGGCGCTCCGGAGGAGGTCGGGCAGCTTGCGCACGTCCGGGAGCAGGCTCTTCGCGGGCTCCTCGGGGCGTGGCCTGCGTGCGGGCAGGTCCATCGGGTCCAGGACGGCGGCGGCGAGCGTCAGGGCCCGCAGTCCGTCGGCCAGGGCGTGGTGGAACTTGAAGAGCACGGCGAAGGAGACGCCGTCCTCCCCCGGCAGCACATGCGCCTCCCACGGCGGCCGTTCGCGGTCCAGCGGCCGCTGCATGAGCCGGCCGGCCTCGGTCTGGAAGTCCGCGGTCGGGGCGTGCAGCAGGACGTGCCGCAGCGGGTCGAAGTCGGGGTCGGGGACGCGGGCGGCGCCCCCGAAGGCGTACGGGAAGCCGAGCGGCCACACGTCCCGGATCCGCATCCGCAGACCGGGCACGGCCGCGGCCCGGCCGGCGAGCAGGTCGGCCGCGTGGGCGCCGGCGGTGGGCGAGTGTGCCGTGAAGACGCCGAGCGCTCCCAGGTGCATCGGATGCTCGGCGGATTCCATGTTCCAGAACGCCAGGTCGAGAGGGGCCAACAGGTCAGGAGTCAATGGCTTGCCTCTCGCCGACAACGGGTGGGCCAGCAGTCAATCGCCCTTCAGCGATTACGGTCAAGTACGATCAAGCTACGCTCAGTTAACAGCAGATTAAGTCCCGCCCCTGGGAAAGGGGCGGGACACGTGGTGCGGATGGGGTCATCCGCCGGTGATCAACACCCGGCCGGAGTCGCCCGGGACGCATCCCGGATGAGGGCCTGGTGTGCCGCCCTGACCCGCTCGACGTCCGGTTTCAGGACCTCGCGGTCGTAAGTGAGCAGCCCGTTCAGCTCACCCTCGACGTCCGAGATCTGGGTGTATACGGCCGCGTTGCCGCCTCGGCAGGCCAGGGTGCGTACCTCGTCGAGCTTGGCCAGGTAGTCGTCGGTGTAGGTCGCCGGGTCGACGTCGACGTACGACTGCTGTACGGACCAGGCGTGTCCGGGGACCGCCAGGCCGAGGCCGCCGTACTCACCGCTCACCAGGGCACGTCGGCCGTCCGGGTGAGGCGGCAGGGCGGGACTGGGATAGCCGTGCTCGTCCATGATGTCGCCGGCGCCGCCGTCGGCTCCGAGGTTGAGGCCCGACTGGTTGTTCACCAGGCGGGTCGGATCCCAGGCCTTGGCCTGCTCGGCGATCCGGCCGACGTCGTACTGCCCCCAGCCCTCGTTGAAGGTCACCCACATGACGACCGACGGACTGCTGATGTGCTGGTCGATCATCTGTTTCAGCTCACGCTCGTACTCGGCGCGGGCTGCGGGGCCCGGATTCACCCCCGCGGTCATCGCGGGCATGTCCTGCCACACCATCAGGCCCAGCCGGTCGGCCCAGTAGAACCAGCGGTCGGGCTCGACCTTGATGTGCTTGCGCACCGCGTTGAAGCCGAGCTGTTTGTGGACCCTGAGGTCGTACGCGAGGGCCTCGTCGGTGGGTGCGGTGTGCAGGCCGTCGGGCCAGAAGCCCTGGTCGAGGGTGGCCATCATGAAGACCGGCGCACCGTTGAGGACCGTGCGCGGGGTGCCGTTCACGTTCTCGACGGCGATGGAGCGCATCCCGAAGTAACTGCCCACCCGGTCGGCGCCGACGGACACCTTCAGGCCGTACAGGAACGGGTCGTCGGGTGACCACAGGCGCGGGGTCGCGAGGGTGAGGGTGAGCGGCTCACCGGTACGGCCGTGGGCCGTGGCGACCCTCCGCTTTCCGTCGTACGCCGTCGCCGTGACCGGTACGCCGTCGCGGACGCCCCGCGCCTCGACCGTCAGCCGGCCGGCGGAGACGTCGGGGGTCAGCTTGAGGGAGTCGACGTGGTCGCGGGCCACTGGCTCCATCCAGACGGTCTGCCAGATGCCGGAGGACGGGGTGTACCAGATGCCGCTCGGGTCGAGGCGCTGCTTGCCGAGGGGAGGGTTCTCACCGTCGGCCCCGTCCGTCGGGTCGTACACGCCGACGATCAGTTCCTGGGTGCGGCCGGGCTTCAGCGCGTCGGTGATGTCGGCGCCGAACTTGTCGTAGCCGCCGGTGTGTTCGGCGACCCTGGTGCCGTTGACGTACACCTCGGACCGCCAGTCGACCGCGCCGAAGTTGAGCCGGAGTCGGGTGCCGGAGCCGATGTGCCAGCCGGCCGGGACGGTGAAGGTGCGGCGGTACCACATGCGGTCCTCGTGCCGTTCCAGGCCGGAGAGCTGGGACTCCACGGGGTACGGGACGAGGATCCGCTCGGCCAGGTTCCTGCCGACCGGCGGCTGTTCTCCCGCCTCGGCGGCGGCGAACTGCCAGCGCCCGTTGAGGTTCTGCCACGCGTCGCGGGTCAACTGCGGGCGCGGGTACTCGGGATGGGCGTTGCCGGGGCCCACCTCCTCGGCCCACTTGGTCCGCAGCTCGTACGTCGAGCGGTTGGGGCCGCTGCTCCAGAAGGCGTTGACAACGTTGCCGTCGGCGCTGGTGAGCCCGCCCTCGCCGTCGTAGCGGAGGTCGGCGGTGCCACGCGCGGTGCCGGTCCTGTTGCCCACAACGGGTTCGGCGAGGGCGACGAGAAGGGCCCGGGGGTCTCGTGGGTCCTGTGTCGCCGCGCCCAGGGGCCACTTGGCGCCGCCGATCACCGCCTGGAGGTGGTCGGTGAGGCCGGCCGGGGGCGCGGCGAGCGGCTGGGCGAAGTCGAGCTTCAGGGTGCGGCCGGTACCGAGGACGGTGGTCGCGACCGGGCCGTCGTAGTCGTAGCCCTCGGGGAGCCGGAACGCCGACTGCGGTACGGCCTCCTTGGTGCCGCCGGGCTGGATCCAGCGCAGGTGGAGGTTGGAGCCGCCGTAGTGCTCGAAGTACTCGACCTTGATGTCGTAGGACTGTCCGGCGGTCAACTCGACGGGCTGCGCGCTCTGTTCGCGGTCCCAGTCGTCGACCCAGTGGTCGATGAGGAGCTGTCCGCCGATCCACAGGCGGAAGCCGTTGTCACCGGTGACGGAGAAGGTGTGGGGGCCGGACACCGCCGGTACGAGCCTGCCGGTCCAGCGGACGCTGACGTCGTCCGCGCGGCCGGTCGCGGCGGCGAGCCGGGGTTCCAGGGTGTCGAAGTCGAGGTTCGGGTCGAAGGTGGTGGCCTTGAGCTCGTGGAAGTCGAAGGCGCCGGGGGCGGACTGGGTCCAGTACTCGCCCTTGAGTCCGCGGGCCTCGACCGGGTCGTCGGCCAGGGCGGGGGTCGAGGTCAGACCGGCGACCCCGAGGAGGGCGGCGAACAGTAACGCCAGCCGGCCTCTGAGGCGGGTGAGGTGCCTGCTGTGCATGGAAGCCTCCATAACAACGTTGTCATGGGCAGGAGTTGGCATGACAACACGGATTCCGGCCTCCGTCCAGGGACATGACAAGTCCGCCAGCGCATGCCGTCGCCGCGCCGCGCGCGGACAATGGGCACAAGACCCCCCTCCTCTGCCGGAAGAAGGCGACGGAGATGCCGAAGGTTTCCCGCGACACGGCCACCCAGGGCGGCGACTACGGGGCGGTCGTCGACCGCGCCGAAGAGTTCGGCGACTACACGGTCGACTTCGTGACGTTCCGCGAGGACATCGACCACCGGCCTCTGCTCAAGGGGCTGCCCGACGACCGCTGCCAGTGCCCGCACTGGGGCTACGTCTTCCGGGGCGAACTCACCTTCCACTACGCGGACCACGACGAGGTGTACCACGAGGGCGACGCGTTCTACGCCCCCGCCGGACATGTACCGGTCCACACCGAGCCGGGCAGCGAGTACCTCCAGATCAGCCCCTCGGACGAGCTGCGCCGGACCAGCGAGGTGATCATGAAGAACTTCGAGTCCCTGCGGGGACAGGGCTGAACTGACCCCGCAGGTCGAAGATCGGGCTAGGACACCAGCTGGCCCTTCCCGAGCGCGATCACCCCGCCCTTGGACACGGTGTACAGCTCCGCGTCCCGCTCCGGGTTCACGCCGATCGTGGCGCCGGGCGGGACCTCGACGTTCTTGTCGAGGACGGCGCCGCGGACCACCGCGCCCCGTCCGATCTTGACGTTGTCGTGGAGTACCGAACCCTGGACGACGGCCCCCGGGTCGACCAGCACACCGGGCGAGAGCACGGAACGGGTGACCTGGCCGCGGATCAGGCAGCCCGCGCTGATGATGGACTCGCTGGCGATGCCGCCCGCGTTGAAACGGGCCGGTGAGAGCTGGTAGGAGTGGGTGTAGATGGGCCACTGCCGGTTGTAGAGGTTGAAGGCGGGGCGCTCGGCGATCAGGTCCATGTGGGCGTCGTAGTAGGCGTCCAGGGTGCCCACGTCCCGCCAGTAGCCGCGGTCGCGGGTGGTCTCGCCGGGGACGTGGTTGGCGCTGAAGTCGTAGAGCTGGGCCTCGCCGCGGTCGGTGAGCTGGGGCAGGATCGAACCGCCCATGTCGTGCACGGAGTGCTCGTCCTCGGAGTCCCGCTGGAGCGCCTCGATCAGCGCCTTGGTGGTGAAGATGTAGTTGCCCATCGAGGCGAACACGCACTCCGGGTCGTCCGCGAGGCCCGGCGGGTCGGCGGGCTTCTCCAGGAAGCGCTCCACGGTGAGGCCGTCGGAGCCCGGGGAGATCACCCCGAACGACGGGGACTCCGCGCGCGGCACGCGGATCCCGGCCACCGTGACACCCGCGCCGGACTCGATGTGCTGGGTGAGCATCTGGCGCGGGTCCATGCGGTACACGTGGTCGGCGCCGAACACCGCGACGTACTCGGGACGCTCGTCGTAGAGCAGGTTCAGGGACTGCAGGATCGCGTCCGCGCTGCCCAGGTACCAGCGCGGGCCCAGGCGCTGCTGGGCGGGCACCGGCGTGACGTAGTTGCCGAGCAGGCTCGACATCCGCCAGGTGGTCGTGATGTGCCGGTCCAGCGAGTGCGACTTGTACTGCGTGAGCACGCAGATGCGCAGGACGTCGGCGTTGACGAGGTTGGACAGGACGAAGTCGACCAGTCGGTACGTCCCTCCGAAGGTGACCGCTGGTTTGGCGCGGTCCGCGGTCAGGGGCATCAGGCGTTTGCCTTCCCCGCCCGCGAGTACGATGCCGAGCACCGAAGGTCCGCCACGACGCATGGCCGCTCCCCTCACCCTGGTTTCACCCATCACTGCCCTGGCGAGGGGCTTAGTACGCCTGTTTGACGATCTCCTCGTAGAGCCGGACCGTACGCCGAGCGACCGCGTCCCAGCCGAACTCGCTCACCGCGCGCTCCCGTCCCGCCTCGCCCATCCGGCGTGCCGTCGCCGGATCGCCGATCACGGAGTCGAGTGCCCGCGCCAGGGCCGTCTCGAACGTGTCGTCCACGGTCACCAGCAGGCCGGTCTTCCCGTCCTCCACGACCTCCGGGATACCGCCGACCCGCGAGGCCACCACGGGAGTGCCGCAGGCCATCGCCTCCAGGTTGACGATGCCGAGGGGCTCGTAGACCGAGGGGCAGACGAACACGGCCGCGTGGGTCAGCAGCTGGATCACCTCGGGGCGCGGCAGCATCTGCGGGATCCAGTGCACGCCCTCGCGGACCCGGCTCAGCTCCTCGAAGAGCTCGCGGAACTCCCGGTCGATCTCGGGGGTGTCCGGCGCGCCCGCGCACAGCACGACCTGTGCCGCCGGGTCGATGTCCCGTACCGCCCGCATCAGGTGGGGCACGCCCTTCTGCCGGGTGATGCGGCCGACGAACAGCACGAACGGACGGCCACGGTCCAGGCCGATGCGGTCCAGGACGTCGGTGCCGTGGTCGGGCCGGTACAGGGCGGTGTCGATGCCGTTGTGCACGATGTGGACCTTGGCCGGATCCAGCGCCGGGTAGCAGCCGAGGATGTCCTCGCGCATCGCTCCCGACACCGCGATCACCGCGTCGGCGGTCTCGATCGCGGTGCGTTCGGCCCAGCTGGACAGGGCGTATCCGCCGCCGAGCTGCTCGGCCTTCCAGGGGCGCAGGGGCTCCAGGGAGTGGGCGGTCATCACGTGCGGGATGCCGTGCAGCAGCTTGCCGAGGTGGCCGGCGAGGTTGGCGTACCAGGTGTGCGAGTGGACCAGTTCGCGGCCTTCGAGGCCCGCGGCCATGGACAGGTCCACGGAGAACGTGCGCAACGCGTCGTTGGCGGTGTCCAGCGCGGACCAGGGCCGGTGCCGGACGACACCGTCCGCGCGGCCCTCGCCCCAGCAGTGCACGTCCAGATCGACGAGGGACCTCAGCTCCCGGGCGAGGAATTCGACATGGACACCCGCGCCGCCGTACACGTCCGGCGGGTACTCCCGGGTCAGCAGGCCCACACGCACCCGGAACCCCCTGTCTCAGTGGCTGATCGGCTTTGCTTTCATGGTCACCCAGATGTGCCGCGCGGGGAAGAGCGCGGGGCTCGTGTGAAGCAACAGTCACCGCACACGCCACCTTCCGGCAACCGGTAGTACAGACAGCAGCTGCGGCGGCGGAGCGTGGTGCTGTCGAGGGTGCCCGCGAGCAGGGGATGGGCGAGGAGTTCGGCCGAGAGGGCACGGGCGCGGGCCGAGAGTCCGGGACGGTGGCCCAGCTGACGGGCGGCGCCCGCCAGGGCCGAGGCGGCGTTGCCCCACAGCAGTCCGGTGGCGAGCCGGTACTCCGCGTGCAGCGCCGCGGTGAGCGGTTCGAGGTGGCCGCGCAGGACGACGTCGGCGATGGTCCCGGCGTCCCCCGGCAGCGGCTCCACGGCCTCCAGCCACAGGTCGTCGGGGGCGCTCGCGTCGGGGTCCCAGCGCAGTCGCCGCGCCGACAGGTCGGGGACGCGGCCGTACAGGACCGCACAGCCGAGCGCGACCGACCACAGCCTGGCCGCGAGGCCCTGGTGGGCGATGGAGGCCGCGACCCGGGGCTCGGGGGCGCGCAGGACCCGGGCGACCTTTTCGACGCGAAAAGTCACGGATTTCCGGTAAACATCCGATGCCCGGTTCTCGTAGACTTGTGCGAGGGTCGGCAGCGCCGGGCGCGCTGTCCCGGGAGTGCCGCCGATCGTGCGTAGGACGAAGAAGGCGCCGAGCGGTCGCAGCGCCGCGAGATCAGGGTCGAGGTCCACGACCAGCAGTAGTACCAAGGCCCGTAGGGGTACCCACCAGGGGGCCTCCACCCCGTGTCACCCGCCTTGGGGAGGACACGGACCCTTTTGTACTCCATCGGCAGTAGGACCCATTGCCTGCTCAGGTACGACGACGGGAAGAACTTTTCCCGGCATCGTGTTGGTCATGGAAGACGACCGTTCGTCGCGCCGGGCAGAGCGCCCCCGCCTCACGCAGAGGAGCAACTCATGAGTGCCCTCGCGTTGTCCGTGCTCCTGTCCCTCGTCTCCGCCGTCGCCTACGCGGGCGGAGCGATCGTGCAGGAGCAGGTCGCGGTGTCGCACCCCGACGAGCAGTTCGCGCCGCTGCGCCGGCCGAGCTGGTGGGCGGCGGTCGCGCTGAACGGCCTGGGCGGACTGCTGCACGTGGTGGCGCTCGCCTACGGTCCCCTCAGCCTGGTCCAGCCGCTGGGCGCCCTGACGATCGTGTTCGCGCTGCCGATGGCCGCGCTGTTCGTCGGCCGCAGGGCCGGGGCCACCGCCTGGCGGGGCGCGATCATGGCGACAGCGGGTCTGGCCGGTCTGCTCTCCCTGGTGGGGGCCTCCGACGCGCACTCGCTGAGCACGACCCAGCGGGTGTTCGCCGGGCTGGTGACGGCCGCCGCGGTGGTCGCGCTGATGATCGCGGGCCGGGCCGCGCACCGGCACCCGGTGGTGCGCAGCGTGCTGCTCGCGACCGCGTCCGGCATAGCGTTCGGCATGTCCTCGGTGTTCACCAAGACGGTCGCCGTCGACTGGACCGGCGGCGTGTCGGCGGCGGACCTGCCCTCCCTGGCCGCGATCGGTGTCCTGGCCACCGCCGGACTGATGCTGTCGCAGGCCTCGTACCGCGGCGCCGGTCTCGCGGCCCCGCTGGCGACGCTGACGGTCGTGAACCCGGTGGTGGCGGCCGTGGTCGGCATCACGATGTTCGGCGAAACCTTCCGCTACGGCACCACGGGCACCGCGCTCGCCCTGAGCTGCGGTGTGGTGGCGGCGGGCGGGCTGATCCTGCTGACGACGGAGCGGCTCCAGCGCACCCACGCCGAGCCGCCGACGGCCGCGGTCCCCGACGACGGGGACGTGTTCGTCCCGGCGCCCGCCGAGGAACCGGCCGATGCTCTCGTGCGCGAGGGCGTGCTCGTCGACCAGGTGGCCGCACTGCGCGAGGAACTGCTCCTGCCGGCCCCTGCCTCGCCGTCCTCCTCCGCCACGTCCGAGGCGGCGCCGGGGGACGACTCGTCCGGCCGGCTCGACCAGCTCCCGAACCAGGGCGACGAGCCCCCGGCGTACTACGGCCCCTTCTACGGAGCCGCGTACATCCCGATGCCGGTCCTCGACCGGCACCGGACCCGCGTCAAATCCTGATGCCGCCGGCCCGGAGATACACCAACGGGTCGATGTCGGAACCGAAGCCGGGCCCCGTCCGCACCTCGAAGTGCAGATGCGGGCCCGAGCTGTTGCCGGTGGAGCCGGAGCGGCCGATGCGCTGCCCGGCGCCCACGCTCTGCCCGGCCTTCACCGAGATCGCGGACAGGTGGGCGTACTGGGTGTAGCGGCCGTCGGCGTGCCGGATCACCACCTGGTAGCCGAAGGAACCGCCCCACCCCGAGGTGACGACCTTCCCGGCCGCGACCGCCCTCACGGACGTCCCGGTGGGCACCGGGAAGTCGACGCCGGTGTGGTAGCCCTTCGACCAGGCGGAGCCCGCCTTGCGGTACGGGGTGCCGAGGGAGGCGTGCACGGGGGCGACGAGGCCCGTGTCCGCGGCCCTCTCGGTGTTTTCGCTCTTCTTGGTCTTCTTGGCCTTCTCCTGGGTGCCGGAGGAGGTCTTCTTCGTCGGGGTGTGGTCGGTGGTGGTGCTCGTACCGACGGTGGCGCGCAGCTTCAGCCGCTGTCCGGGCAGGATCAGGTCGGGATCGGCCCCGACGGTCTCACGGTTGGCTGCGTACAGCCCTCGCCAGCCGCCCCGGACCTTGTGCGCGTCGGCGATCCCGGAGAGCGAGTCGCCCCGGACCACGGTGTACATCTCGGCGGAGCCGGCCCGCGACTGCGGGGTGGTCTGCGGCTGGACGTCCCGCACGGAGGCCGTCTTCTTCGTGTGCGGCTGGACGTCCTGCGCCGAGGCCGTCTTCTCGGTGAGCGGCTGGATGCCGGGGTCCGAGCCCCCGCGCGTCAGCCCGGCCCGCACCGAGCACGCCGGCCAGGCGCCCGGTCCCTGTCCGTCCAGCACCTTCTCGGCCACGGCGATCTGCTGGTCCCTGGTGGCCAGATCCGCTCGGGCCGCGTACCGGGTGCCGCCGTACGCCTCCCAGGTGGACTGGGTGAACTGGAGCCCGCCGTAATAGCCGTTGCCGGAGTTGATGCTCCAGTTGTTGCTGGACTCGCACGCGGCGACCTTGTTCCAGGTGTCCACGTCGGCGGCGTGCGCCGTGCCGGTGCCGATGAGCGGGACCGCGATGCCGACGCCGCCCGCCGTGACGGTGAGTGAGGCTCGGTTGATCCTGTTCGGCTGATACCGGCGGTGCCGGCCACGTACGGCCATGGAGGCCTCCCCCTAGACATGCGTCCTGCGCCAGGAGGGGCAAAAGTAAGCGCGGCGAACAGGCCATGACAAGACGGCAACCGGCCGCGTGGGGGCGCGTCCCGGACCGCCGTCCCCGGCTGAACGCAACGAGGCGCCCGAACCGTATCCCTGGTGTGCGGCCAGTCCCCCGACAAGCCAGGATGACCGGTGGACGATACTGACAAGCACGACCGGCAGCGATAGACGACCTACGCGATCCACAGGATCTTTTGGGAGCAGGCGGTATGAGCACAACAGCGCAGATCGGTGTCACGGGCCTTGCGGTCATGGGCCGCAACCTCGCCCGCAACTTCGCCCGCAACGGCTATACGGTCGCCCTGCACAACCGGACCGCGTCGCGCACGCACGCCCTGGTCGAGGAGTTCGGCTCCGAGGGCGACTTCATCGCGGCCGAGACCGCCAAGGAGTTCGTGGCGGCCCTGGAGCGCCCGCGCCGTCTGGTCATCATGGTGAAGGCCGGTGAGCCGACCGACGCGGTGATCCAGGAGTTCGCGCCGCTGCTCGAGCCCGGCGACATGATCATCGACGGCGGCAACGCGCACTTCGCGGACACCCGGCGCCGGGAGCGCGAACTGCGCGAGCAGGGCATCCACTTCGTCGGCATGGGTGTCTCCGGCGGCGAGGAGGGCGCGCTGCACGGACCGAGCATCATGCCGGGCGGTCCGAAGGAGTCGTACGACTCTCTCGGCCCGATGCTGGAGAAGATCTCGGCGAAGGCGGCGGACGGGGCGCCCTGTGTGACGCACGTCGGTCCCGACGGGGCCGGGCACTTCGTGAAGATGGTCCACAACGGCATCGAGTACGCCGACATGCAGCTGATCGGCGAGGCGTACCAGTTGCTGCGGGACGTGGCCGGGTACTCCCCCGCCCAGATCGCCGACATCTTCCGCACCTGGAACACCGGGCGCCTGGACTCGTACCTGATCGAGATCACGGCCGAGGTGCTCTCGCACGTGGACGCGGCGACGGGCAAGCCGTTCGTCGACGTCGTGGTGGACCAGGCGGAGCAGAAGGGCACCGGCCGCTGGACCGTGCAGATCGCCCTCGACCTGGGCGTCCCGGTCTCGGGCATCGCGGAGGCCGTCTTCGCGCGGTCGCTGTCGGGCCACGCGGAGCTGCGGGAGGCGTCCCGCTCTCTCGCCGGACCCAAGGCGTCCCCGCTGTCGGAGTCGGAGGCCGGGGCCTTCGCGGACCG
This sequence comes from Streptomyces sp. NPDC005483, assembly GCF_040606035.1. Classification (NCBI taxonomy): domain Bacteria; kingdom Bacillati; phylum Actinomycetota; class Actinomycetes; order Kitasatosporales; family Streptomycetaceae; genus Streptomyces; species Streptomyces sp. NPDC005483. Next base: position 475,197 of record NZ_JBEXEA010000001.1, on the reverse strand, counting down.
GGTCGAGCAGGCGCTGTACGCCTCGAAGATCGTGTCGTACACGCAGGGCTTCCACGAGATCTCGGCCGCCCGCGAGGAGTACGACTGGGACATCGACCTGGGTGCCGTCTCCGCGATCTGGCGCGGCGGCTGCATCATCCGCGCGGCCTTCCTGGACCGCATCCGGTCCGCCTACGACACCCGCGCGGACCTGCCCAGCCTGCTCTCCGACGACACCTTCGCCCAGGAGATCGCCTCGGCGCAGGACGACTGGCGTGACGTGATCATCGCGGCGACGCGGCAGGGGGTGCCGGTGCCCGGGTTCTCGGCGGCGCTGGCGTACTACGACGCGCTGCGCGCCGAGCGTCTGCCGGCCGCGCTCACGCAGGGGCAGCGGGACTTCTTCGGTGCGCACACGTACCGGCGCACGGACCGCGACGGCTCGTTCCACACGCTGTGGGGCGGTGACCGGTCCGAGGTGACGGGCTGAGGGTCGCGCTGACAAGGAGGAGGGCCACCGTTCGGTGGCCCTCCTCCTTCGCGTGGTGAGTCGTCAGCTGAGCGGTGGCCCCGGCTCCGGGTTCGGTACCGGCTCGGGCCCCGGCGGTACCGGGGACGGCGACGGGTCGGGGGCCGGACCGGGGCCCGGGGTCGGGTCCGGGGGTGACGGGGGCTCCGGGGCCGGGCCCGGCGTGGGGACCGGACCGGGTCCAGGAGTGGGGCCCGGAGTGGGGCCGGGCGGGACGGGGTCGGGGTACGGGTTGGTCATCAGGTCCTCCAGCCAGTCGGTCGACGTCGGCTCTGGACTACTCCCCCGCGTACCCATGAGCCCCGCGGCCAGTCACCCGCCCGCGTGACGAGCGGGGCCCGCGTGGGTGTGCGCGGGGTGCGGGTGGGGACTTGACGCGGCTCGCCGGGCCCACCGGACCGCGAACTGCTGCGCGGCCCGTCGGGCCCATCCGGCCGCGGGCTCACGGACCCGGCCGCCTAGAACCCCTCGGGGTTGGCCGCCAGCCACCGCTTCGCCGCGCGAAGCAGGTCCGGGTCGGCCGCGGGGGCCTCCTCGGGGTGGCGCTCGGCCCACTTGACGACGTACGGGCAGAGCGGGGCGACGGGAACTCCCTCGCGCGCCGCGATGCCGTAGAGCTCGCGGGCCAGGGAGCCCGCGATGCCCCGCCCCTCGTGGGCCGGTTCCACGATGGTGTGGACCGGGACCAGGGCGCGCTCGGGGGATTCGAGGACGAAGTACTGGATGTGGCCGACGACTTCGCCTCCCCCGGAACCGAAGGCCTCCAGGCGCCCGGCCTGTCGGTCGTCACGGATCTCGATGTCGCTCATGGGCACGCTCCTGGTCCGAAGGTCGTCGGCGGCAGGGTCAGGCCCGTACCGCCTGCGGGCTGCGCTCCTGGTCGGAACCCGGCACCGGCTCGGACGGATCGGCTCCCAGGGCCACGATGCGGTTGTCGCGGTCCACGTGCACGACCCGGGGTTCGAGCGCCCGCGCCTCGGCGTCGGTCACCTGAGCGTAACTGATGATGATCACCAGATCTCCGGGGTGGACGAGATGGGCGGCGGCACCGTTGATGCCGATCACCCCCGAACCGCGCTCCCCCTCGATGACGTACGTCTCCAGCCGGGCGCCGTTGGTGATGTCGACGATGTGGACGAGCTCACCGGGCAGCAGGTCGGCGGCGTCGAGGAGCTCCGCGTCGATGGTCACCGATCCCACGTAGTGCAGGTCGGCCTGGGTGACGGTGGCTCGGTGGATCTTGGACTTGAACAGAGTACGCAGCACTTTGGACTCCTGGAAGTCGGCTCCCTGCCCGCTTCGTGCAGGTCAAGGGCGGTCTCGACTGTACACCGGGACACGCAGGTCGAGGATTGTGAGGAACATCGCTCCGCTCGGGCGAGACGGCTTCACGCCTGGGCTTTCGCGCCGCACCGGCGCCTGTTCAGTCAATCCTCCGGGACAGCCCGGCGACTCACGCTGACCGGATGCTGACGTACCTGATGAGCCATCAAAGGTGTGGGAGACCACTCTGCACACGGACGACGTGCGTCCACGCACCGACCTACCAGGCACCGACATCGCTCTTGGTGGGAGCGGATGGAGTGTTTGACCGTGCCCGCAGCCCGGTTTCGCCGTGAGTCCACTGGTGATGCCAGGTGCGGCTACCAGGCGGCCAGTGAGCCGTCGGTGTTGCGCCAGACGGGATTGCGCCAGCGGTGGCTTCGTTCGGCGGCGGCGCGGACCGCGTCCTCGTCGATGGTGATGCCGAGACCGGGTGCTGTCGGGCGGTCGATGTAGCCGTCGCGGAACGTGAAGGGCGTGGTGTCGGCGAGGTAGTCCAGCAGGCCGCTGCTGTCGCCGTAGCCGATGCCCAGTGCCTGTTCCTGGATGAGGAAGTTGGGGATGGCGAAGTCGAGTTGGAGACTGGCGGCGAGGGCGATGGGGCCGAGCGGGCAGTGCGGTGCCACCAGGACGTCGTACGCCTCCGCCATCGCGGCGATGCGACGGGTCTCGGAGATGCCGCCGGCGTGGCTGATGTCGGGCTGGGCCACGGCGATGCCGTCGGAGAGCACCGAGCGGAAGTCCCAGCGGGAGTAGAGCCGTTCGCCGGTGGCGATGGGGATGGATGTGGAGCGCACCACGGCGCCGAGGTCCCGGGAGAACTCCGGCAGCACGGGCTCTTCGACGAAGAGCGGCAGGAGCGGCTCCAGGAAGGGCAGGACGCGGCGGGACATCGCCCCGCTGAACCGGCCGTGGAAGTCCAGCGCCAGGTCGCGCTCCGGCCCGATGGCCTCGCGGACCGCGCTCACGCCGGCCACGATGGCATCGATCGCGGCGGGCGTGGCGAGCGGTTCCAGCTGGCCGCAGGGGTTGAGCTTGACCGCGGTCATGCCCTTGGCGACCTGCGCGGCGGCCGACTCGGCCAGTTCCTCGGGGGTTTCGCCGCCGACCCAGCCGTAGACGCGCACCCGGTCGCGGACGTGGCCGCCGAGCAGCTGGTGGACCGGGACGCCGTGGGTCTTGCCCGCGATGTCCCACAACGCCTGGTCGATTCCGGCCAGGGCGCTGTTCAGGACGACTCCGCCCCGGTAGAAGCCGCTCTTGGCGAGCACCTGCCAGTGCTCCTCGATGCGAGCCGGATCCTGGCCGAGGAGGTAGTCGAACATCTCCTCGACGCAGCGGGCGACGGTGTGGGCCTTGCCCTCGACTATGGGCTCCCCCCAGCCGGAGATGCCCTCGTCGGTGTCGATACGGAGGAAGAGCCAGCGCGGTTCGACGAGGAAGAGCTCGTATCCAGTGATCTTCATGGGGTGGACCTCCGGGTCCTGTGCTGTACGGCCTGGTGTGGGGCCGGGGGCTCGGTGAGGGGTGAGTCGGTAGTGGTCGCAACGGGCAGGGTGGGTTGTCGCCCGGACCGGGTGAGGCGGGGGGCCTACTCCTGGGAGCTGATGCTGCGGCCACCGTCCACGAGCAGGTTCTGGCCGGTGACGAACGCGGCGTCCTCGGAGGCCAGGAAGGCCACGGCGGCGGCGATGTCCTCGGGCACTCCGAGCCTGCCGACGGGAGTGCGCGCGACGGTCTGCGCCTTGTACTCCTCGGGCGTCTCGGCCCACAGGGCGGTGACCACGGCTCCGGGAAGTACGGAGTTGAACCTGATCTGGCCTCCGTACTCGACGGCCAGCTGGCGTACGAGGGCGGCGATCCCGCCCTTGGCGGCCGCGTACGCGGGGAAGCCCTTGAAGCCGATGGCCGCGTGCACGGACGAGGTGATCACCACCGCGCCCCTGGCCGTTCTCAGCAGGGGCACGGCGGCCCGGACCCCGTAGAACACGGAGTCGAGGGAGAGCTGTAGCTGGTCGTGCCAGCAGGTGTCGTCCAGTTCGTGTGCCGCTGCGGGCAGGTTTCGGCCGGCGTTGAGATGGAGCACGTCCAGGCGTCCCGTCCAGGACCCTGTCTCGGCGACGGCCGCGGCCCACTCCCCCGGCGAGGTGACATCGAGGCATCGGTCCCGTGCCTGTCCGCCCTCGACGCGGATCTCCTCGGCCACGCGCTGGGCGCCTTCGGCGTCCACGTCGGTGACCATGACGGATGCGCCCTCCGCCGCAAGCCGGTGGGCGGTGGCCGCCCCGATGCCGGAGGCGGCCGCGGTGAGCAGGGCCGTACGGCCGATGAAGCGCGCCGGTGCGGCGACGGTCATGGCGTTCCTCCTGGTTCTGCCGGTCTGGCCGTGGAGCCGCGCACCACCAGCAGCGGCTCGGTCGGTACGACGACGTCTCCTGTCGGCTTGCCCTCGATGCTGGCCACCAGGGCGTCCACCGCGGCGGTTCCCAGCTCGTGCAGAGGCATCGCGACAGTGGTCAGCGGGGGGCTGAGGTGCGCGGCCACAGGCAGGTCGTCGTTGCCGACCACGGAGACGTCTTCGGGGATCCTGAGGCCGAGGTCCCTGATCGCGGCCATGGCGCCTATCGCCTGCGCGAGCGAGCTGGTGTAGAGCGCGGTGACCGGCGGCCGCCCGTCGCCGTCGGCACAGCGCAGCAGTTCCCGCGCGGCGGACCCGCCGCCGTCCTCGGTGAAGTCGCCGGACGCGACGGGCGCCGCGTCCAGCCCGAGGGTGTCGGCGTACTGGAGAAACGCCTTCTTGCGGACATCGCTGGGAGTGATCCCGGGGGGACCCGCGATGTGGCCGATCGCGCGGTGGCCGAGGCCGTGCAGATGATCGAGTGCCGTCACGCTGGAGCGGGCGACGTCCATGGTGACGTTGCGGCCGGATCCCTCCACCGAGCGGTTGAGGAAGACATGGGGGACGGCGCTGCGGCCCAGTGCGTCCAGCAGGGGGTGACCGGGGCGGGCGGAGGCGATGAGCAGTCCGTCGACCCTGCCTTCCTGGACGAGGTCATGGAAGGACTCGTCGGCCTCCTGCCCGTCGAAGTCCTCGGCCAGCAGGGAGAGGTAGCCCAGTTCGCGAGCTCGCTGGTAGGCGCCGCGGGCGATGGTGACGTACGTGGGGTTGGCGAGCGCGGGGATCAGCAGGGCCAGTGCGTGTGTGTTGGCTCCGGCCAGTGCCCGGGCTCCCGAGTGCGGCCGGTAGCCGAGCGCCTCGGCGGCCTCGTGGACGCGCCGGCGTGTCTCCGGCCGTACGGACAGGTCCTGGCGGTCGTTGAGCACCTTGGACACGGTGGCCTTGGAGACCCCGGCCGCGTGGGCCACATCCACGAGCTTGGCCCGGACGGGCTGTTCCGGCACGTGCTCCCCCTCTTCGGTGGGCGTTGTCCTGGCCCGCCGTGCGGGACCCGGAGTGACGTGTTCTGGCCTCTTGACATCTTCTGGAAACGCAACTTAACGTTCGCGAAAGTTTCAGTCAACCGGTTTCCTCAGACGGAAATAAGCGGTAACTCTGAGCTAAATCCATCAAACCGGTCATATCGATATGGCCAGATGTCGGCCACAGTTGACTCCACGTCAGCCGTGGCCGAGGAGTCACCGTCGGACTCACCGCGTACGCGACCACCGTCGCACTCGCGGTCCCTGACACCCGTTGGCGCACTGTCCACGCAGACAGCTGCGCCCGGTCCAGGGCATCTCGCGCTCCCTCGAGCAAGCCGGTGCACCACCGGCCACCGTGCTCGCCCGTTCGCTCCTCGCGGCAGCCCCTCATGCCGCCATGGACTCCGCCCTACGTCCCGCTGCCGCCGCACGCCTCGTCACCGCGCACGTCTCGCAACCGCGCGTGTCCCCGCCACGAAAGGCAATCACCATGCCCATGTCCACGTCCCTCGACAGACGGCGCTTCCTCGCCCTCTCCGCCGGAACCGCGCTCGCCGCGACCGGTCTGTCCGCCTGCGCCGGCTCCGTCAGCAACGGCACGGGCGGATCTTCGAGCGGCAAGACGACGCTCACCGTGATGACGGTGCAGAACGAGTGGGACAAGAAGGCCCTCAAGGCCGCGGAAGACGCGCTCGGGATGAACATCAACGTCATCATCTGGGACGCCACCAAGCTCAACGCCATGCTGGCGGCCAAGAACCCGCCGGACGTGGTCCGCGGCTTCGGCGCGACCGAGACCCCGTACTTCGCCGCCCGCGGCCTGATGACGGACCTGGACCCGTACTTCGCCAAGAGCTCGGCGCTGAAGGCCTCCGACCTCGACCCCGTCAACGACGTGTGGCGCTACGACGGCAAGAAGCAGGGTGTCGGACCCCGCTACGGCATGGCCAAGGACTACTCCCAGGACTCCATGTTCTGGTACCGCACCGACCTGTTCGAGGCCGCCAAGCTGGACGCGCCCAGCGCGACCGAACCGGTCTCCTACGACGAGTGGCTGGACCTGGGCAAGAAGCTGGTCAAGCGCCGCCTGGGCAAGGTGAAGGTGTACGGCCTGAACGCCACCGGCATGGGCGTCTTCCCGCAGCTCATGGGGATGACCGCGTCGGCCGGCGGCAGCCTGTTCGCCGAGGACCTGGCCACGGTGGACTTCTCCTCCCCCGAGGCGCTCAAGGCACTGCAGTGGTACCTGGACTACGCCAAGGCCGACATAGGCCCGAACGTCATCAACCCCAACCCGGACGGCTGGGACGGCCCCACCTACCAGGCCAACCGGATGGCGATGAGCTGCAACGGCTACTGGTTCGGCGGACTGATCGGCGCCGACCCCAAGCTCGCCGCGGTCTCCCGCTTCGCGCCCGCCCCGCAGTTCGGCGGCCACCGCGTCAGCTCCTGCTTCGGCGCCACCGGCTTCTGGATCCCGAGGGACGCCAAGAACAAGGACGCGTCCTGGAAGTTCTTCGAGTGGTACTTCGGCGGCAAGCCCGCCCAGGAGCGCGCGGCCAGCGGCTGGGGCATCCCCTCGCTGAAGTCGCTGCGCGCGAGCATGCCGCAGACCAACGCCTTCCAGAAGCAGGCCTTCCAGGTGCAGGAGCAGGAGCTGCCGCACTTCTCCGTCCTCAGCTTCACCCCGTACGCCCAGCAGGCCGCCCTGGAGGGCGTGCTCAGCAAGGTGCTGCCGGGTGCGGTGAAGTCCGGGACGTCGGCGGGCAAGGTCGCCGACACGCTCAACTCCCGGATGAACGAGCAGCTCGCCCAGGGCAAGGAGCTCGTGGGGTGAGCACCGATCAGATCACCGCGTCGGGCGCGCAGTCTCCCTCCGGGGAGACGGCCGCCCGGCCCGGGCCCCGCACTCCCGCGCGCGCCGGACGCCGGCGCGCCTCGCTGACCACCCGCCGGGCCCTCTCCTTCTACGTGTTCGCCGGACCCTGGGTGCTGGGCTTCCTCACCCTGACGGCCTTCCCGCTCGGCTACGCGCTGTGGCTGAGCCTGACCAACTCCGACGGACTGTCGAACAACTCCCGCTTCGTCGGCCTGGACAACTACCGGGAGGTCCTGACCGACCCGGAGACGCTGTCCTCCCTGGCCCGCACCGGCATCTTCACCGCGATCACCGTGCCGCTGAGCATCGCGGCGGGATTGTTGCTCGCGGTGCTGGTCAACCAGCCGATCCGGGCCCGCGGGCTGTTCCGCACCCTGCTGTACCTGCCCGCGGTCGTGCCGCCGGTCGGCGCCGCGCTCACCTTCAAGCTGATCTTCGACCGGGACTCGGGCGCCGCCAACGGCGTCCTCGACGCCCTGGACATCAACGGCGTCGCCTGGCTGATGGACCCCTACGCCCGCTGGGTCCTGATCACCCTGATGCTGTGGGGCTGCGGCAACGCCATGATCATCTCTCTGGCGGGGCTCCAGGACATCCCCAAGGAGCTCCACGAGGCCGCCCGCATGGACGGGGCGAACGCCTGGCAGTCCTTCTACAAGATCACCGTCCCGATGCTGTCCCCGGTGCTGTTCTTCCAGGTCATCACGGGCATCATCGCCGCCGTGCAGAGCTTCCTGCCGCTGCTCATCTCCCTCGACCCCACCCCAAGAGGCGTCTCGGCCGTCCCCGAGGGCAACTACCTGTTCATGATCCATGTGTTCGCCCAGTACTTCGCCAACGGCCGCTACGGATACGCCTCGGCGATGCTCTGGGTGCTGTTCCTGATCATCATCGCGATCACCTTCCTCGTCTTCAGGCTCAGCAAGGGCGCGGTCTTCTACTCCGTCGCCCCGGAGCCGGACAAGCCCTCCCGCCCGCGCACGATCGGAGGCAAGTGATGGTGTTCCCCCGCAGAAGTGCCGTCTACATGTTGCTGGTCGGCGCCCTCGTCCTCTTCCTCGGCCCGTTCGCCTGGCTGCTGGACACCGCTCTGAAGGATCCCTCCGAGCTGCGCGCGCTGCCCATCCACTGGTGGCCGCACCACCCGGGCCTGGGCAACTTCCGGGAGGCCCTGACCCAGATCGACTACCTGGGGTATGCCCGCAACTCCCTGATGATCGCCACCATCTACGCCGTCCTGGTCACCCTGGCCTCGGCGTGGGCCGGCTACGGCTTCGCCCGTCTCCAGGCGCCCGGCAAGCGGCTGATCTTCTCCGTGCTGCTGTCGACGATGATGCTGCCGCAGGTCCTCACGCTCATCCCGACCTATCTGCTGTTCGCCAAGATCCACCTCACCAACACCTATGTGCCGTGGGTGCTGTGGGGCCTGTGCGGCGCCCCTTACCTGATCTTCCTGTTCCGGCAGTTCTTCTCGAACATGCCCAAGGAGCTGGAGGAGGCCGCGATCGTCGACGGCTGCGGGCAGATCCGCATCTTCTGGCGGATCTTCCTGCCGCAGTCCTGGCCGGTCATCGCCACCAGCCTGATCCTGTCCTTCAGCTGGACCTGGGGCGACTACATCGCACCGGCCCTGCTGCTGGACGACGCCCACACCACGCTCGCGGTCAAGCTCGCCTACGGCTACGTCAACGAGCACGGCTCGCCGCTGCAGAACCTGGTCGCCGCGGGCGCCGTGATGTACGTCGTCCCGGTGCTGGCGTTGTTCCTCATCGTGCAGCGGGGCTTCGTCACCGGCTCCGCCACCTCCGGGCTCAAGTGATCCCCCCGCACCGCCGCACGCGCTGATCCGCCCCTGCGACGCACCTCAGATCCGCGTCACCGACGCTCCTCTCATCCGCGTCACCGACGCACCCGCCAGTAAAGGAACCCGCATGACCGACACCCAGGGAATCCTCATCTCCCCCACGGCGGTGGGGTCATGACGGAGCGTCCCGCCCTCACCCCGCAGCTCGGCCGGACACGGGTCATGGCCATCCTGAGGTCGGCCGACGCCTCCGGGCTGCCCGCGGTGGCCCGGGCCCTCGCGTCCGGCGGTGTCACCTGCCTGGAGATCACCCTGACCACCGCCGGAGCGCTCGACGCACTGGCCGCCGTCCGGGCGGAACTCGGCCCGGACGTCGCGGTCGGCGCCGGCACCGTGATCACCGGCGACCAGGCAAGGGACGCCCTGGCGGCGGGAGCGGAGTTCCTGGTCGCCCCCGTCGTGGACACCGCCGTCGTCCGGGACGCGGCCGACCGGGGCATCCCGTGCTACCCGGGCGCCTGGACACCGAGCGAGGTGTCCCAGGCGTGGCAGTCGGGTGCCGCCGCCGTCAAGCTGTTCCCCGCGGGCACGGGTGGTCCCGCCCACCTGCGCCAACTGCGAGCCCCACTGCCCGACATCCCCCTCGTCGCCGTCGGCGGCGTCACCATCGACCAGGCGCGGGAGTACCTGGACGCCGGCGCCTGCGCGGTCGGTATCGGCTCCCCGCTGCTGCGCGGCGCGGACCAAAACCCGACCGCGCAGGCACTGGACGCCCTCACCACCAGGGCACGCACCCTGCTGGGCGCGGTACGGGCCACCGCGCCGGGCGGGGAGGCGAGCGCGTGAACGCCTCCTCACCCCCGCCCGGCGAGCCCTACCTCGTCACCCTCGGCGACGTACTCGCCGTCATGGCGGCCCGCGAACCCGGCCCGTTCTCACTCGGCACGGCACTGCGCCTGGGGATCGCAGGCGCGGAGTCCAACGTCGCCATCGGGGTCAGCCGACTCGGCGGGGCCGCCACCTGGATCGGCCGGGTGGGCGACGACGAACTCGGCGGACTCGTCCTGCGGGAACTCCAGGCCGAAGGCGTCACCACCGTCGCCGTGCGCGACCCCGCCCCCACTTCCCTGCTGCTGAAGGAACGCCGCACCTCCACCCACAGCCGTACGCACTACTACCGCGGCCACACGGCCGGAACCCGGCTGACCGCCGACGACATCCCCGAGCACGTCGTCGCGGGGGCGGCTGTCCTGCACATCACGGGCATCACCCCGGCGCTCGGCCCGGGCCCCGCCGCGGCCGTGACCCGGGCCGTGGACATCGCCGCCGAAGCCGGGGCGACCATCTCACTGGACGTCAACTTCCGTTCACTGCTGTGGGACGAGGCCGAGGCCCGGGCGATCCTGCTTCCCCTGGTGCGCAGAAGTGACCTGGTCTTCGCGGGACCGCACGAGGCCGCGCTCGTGGTACCCGGCGCCGACGGACCGGAGGAGCTCGCCAAGAACATCTGCGACCTGGGACCCGGCGGAGCCGTGATCAAGCTCGGCGCCGACGGGGCGTACGCCCTCCTCGACGGACACTCTCACCGGCAGCCCGCCATCCCGGTCCGCGTGCACGACTCGGTGGGCGCGGGAGACGCGTTCGCCGCCGGATACCTGGCCGAACTGCTCGCGGGCGCGCCCCCGGAACGGCGGCTGAGGACAGCGGCCCTGCTCGGCGCCTTCGCGGTGAGCACCGCCGGCGACTGGGAGGGCCTGCCCCGGCGCTCCGAACTGGAACTGCTGGACCACCACGACGACATCGTCCGCTGAGACCTTCTCCACGCCCCGCCCCATGAACCTCCCAGGACCCCCCATGCGCACCGACACCCTCACCGTCCTCACCGGCTCCTACACTCCCGACTCCGGCGGCAACGGCCCTGGCATAGCCGCCCTGCGGCTCACTCCCGCGACCGGACACCTCTCCTACGACGAGGTGGAGCCGTTGCCCGTGAGCGGGGCCTCGTTCCTGGCGGCGCACCCGTCCCTGGTCGTCGTCTACAGCACCAACGAGACCGACGCCGGAACCGTCAGCGCCGTCGCCCGCGCCGACGACGGCACCCTGTCCCCGCTGGGCTCCCCGATGAGCAGCGGCGGCGCGAACCCGTGCCACCTCACCGTCCACCCGGACGGCGAGTGGCTGCTGACCGCGAACTACGGCAGCGACACCGCGCCGGGCACGGTCGCGGCGCACCGACTCGGCGCGGACGGACGCCTGCTGGAGCCGACCGATCTCGTGGTCCACGACGGGTCGGGACCGGTCGCCGGACGGCAGGAGGGCAGTCACGCCCACCAGGTACTCGTCGACCCGGGAGGCCGTTTCGTGCTGGCCACCGACCTGGGGGCGGACGCGGTCCTCACCTACCGGCTCGACACCCGCAGCGGAACCCTGGAACGGGTCGCGGTGAACCCGATGCGCGCCGGATCCGGACCCCGCCACCTCGCCTTCTCCCCCGACGGTGACCTGGTGTTCAGCGCGGACGAACTGTCCTCCACCCTCACCTGCCACCGCTACGACGCCGCCGAAGGCACCCTGACCGCCCTGTCCTCCGTAGCCGCCACGACAGCCGAGGACGTCGTCAACCAGCCCGGGGGAATCGTCGCCTCGCCCTGCGGACGCTTCGTATGGGTGACCAACCGCGGCGCCGATACAGTCGCCGCGTTCCGACTCGCGGGCAGCACCCTGGAGCCGCTCGGCGAGATCCCGGCCGGCGGCACCTGGCCCCGCGGCCTCGCTCTGGTGGACGGTCATCTGCTCGTCGCCAACCAGCACAGCGGCTCGCTCGCCGTACTGCGTGTCCTGCACGACGGAACCCTGACCCAGCCCCACCCGCCGGTCTCCGCCCCGTCAGTGGTCTGCGCCCTGGCCCTCTGACCCTCCCATCCCCTCTCGCCCTCCCCCTTGTCACGTCCGAAGTGACGTCCGAAGTGACGTCCGAAAGGCAGTCATGTCCGAGCCCACCTCCTCCCCCGCCGCCGGCTTCACCCTCGACTCGGCGTTCGACGTCGGCAGGGTCAACCCGCGCCTGTACGGATCGTTCGTCGAGCACATGGGCCGCTGCGTCTACACCGGCATCTACGAGCCCGGCCACCCCTGCGCCGACGCGGACGGCCTGCGCCAGGACGTCCTGGAGCTGGTCAGGGAGCTCGGCGTCACCACGGTCCGCTATCCCGGCGGCAACTTCGTCTCGGGCTACCGCTGGGAGGACAGCGTCGGCCCCCGCGAGGAACGCCCGACCCGGCTCGACCTGGCCTGGAAGTCCACCGAGACCAACGAGTTCGGCCTCGGTGAGTTCATGGAGTTCTGCGGCAGGACCGGCATGGAGCCGATGATGGCCGTCAACCTCGGCACGCGGGGCGTGGAGGACGCGGTACGGCTCCTTGAGTACGCGAACCACCCCGGCGGCACCGAGCTCTCCGACCGCCGCGTCGCCCACGGCGGCAAGGAGCCGTACGGCATCCGCATGTGGTGCCTGGGCAACGAGATGGACGGCCCCTGGCAGACCGGGCACAAGACCCCCGAGGAGTACGGCCGCCTCGCCGCCGAGACCGCCCGCGCGATGCGGCAGGTCGACCCCGGTCTGGAACTGGTCGCCTGCGGCAGCTCCAGCTCCTCCATGCCGACGTTCGCTTCCTGGGAGTCGACGGTCCTGCAGGAGACGTACGACCTGGTGGACTACGTCTCCCTGCACGCCTACTACGAGGAGATCGACGGCGACCGCGACTCCTTCCTGGCGTCCGCCGTTGACATGGAGCACTTCATCGAGTCGGTCGTCGCCACCTGCGACCACGTCCGCGCCCGCCTGAAGGCGGACAAGCGCATCAACCTCTCCTTCGACGAGTGGAACGTCTGGTACCAGAAGCGGCCCAACCCGCACGCCGTGGAGGAGTGGCAGCAGGCGCCGCGCATTCTGGAGGACGTCTACACCGTCACCGACGCGGTGGTCTTCGGTTCGCTGCTCATCGCGCTGCTGCGGCACGCCGACCGGGTCACCTCGGCCTCCCTGGCGCAGCTCGTCAACGTCATCGCGCCGATCATGACCGAGCCCGGTGGCGCGGCGTGGCGGCAGACCACGTTCTACCCCTTCGCGCAGGCGTCGGCGTACGGACGCGGCCGGGTGCTGCGCGTCGAGGTGGACAGCCCGACGTACACCACCGCGCGCTTCGGTGAGGTACCGCTGCTGCACGCCACCGCGGTGATCGACGACGAGACCGGCGACATCACGGTCTTCACGGTCAACCGCAGCCAGACGGACACCCTTCCCCTGCAGGTCGACCTGCGCGGCGTCGACGCCCACACCGTGGTGGAGCACCTCGTCCTGACCGACGAAGACCCGGAGGCCGTCAACACCGCGGACCGGCCCGACCGTGTCACCCCGCAGGCCGCCACGGGCACGGCGGTCACCGACGGGGTCCTGCACGCCGAACTCGCGCCGCTCTCCTGGAACATGATCCGCCTGACGAACCGGTCCGCCTGACGGCCTCGACGAGCCGACCGCCCATGGGCCACCGCCGACCGCGACTCATGGGCGTGCCGGGCCATCCGGATCACCACCGCACACCGGTGTCCTGGGACACCGCCGTACTCAATCCTGGGAAGAACCGATGACAGCCGTTGCCCGACCCCTGTTCCGAGACCCCGTGCACGACGGCGCGACCGATCCCACCGTCATCTGGAACCGGCACGCCCGCGAGTGGTGGATGTTCTACACGAGCCGTCGCGCCGACGCGCCGCCGATGGACGACGTGAGCTGGGTGCACGGGAGCGACATCGGGATCGCGTCCTCCTCGGACGGCGGGGCCTCCTGGCTGTACCGGGGAGTCGCCGAGGGGCTGGACATCGAGCCGGGACGGCACACCTACTGGGCCCCCGAGATCATCGACGACGGAACCGAATATCACATGTTCGTCAGCGTGATCCGCGGTGTTCCGACCCAGTGGGCGGGCCACGCACGCGTGATCCGCCACTACACGAGCCACGACCTCTTCTCCTGGACCTACCGCTCCACCCTCTCGCTGTCGTCCGACAGAGTGATCGACGCCTGCGTCCTGCCGCTCCCCACGGGCGGTTTCCGCATGTGGTACAAGGACGAGGCCGACGAAGCGCACACCTACGCGGCGGACAGCGACGACCTGACGCGGTGGACCGTCCGGGGACCCGCGGTCGAGTGCTCACAGCACGAAGGTCCCAATGTCTTCGAGCTCGGCGGCAGTTACTGGATGCTCGTCGACGAGTGGCATGGCCTGCGCGTTCTTCACTCACGGGACCTGGAGACATGGGAACCGCGGGGGCTCGTCCTCGATCGTCCCGGGCAGGGCCCCGACGACGGCTCGTACGGCTTCCACGCCGACGTCGTCACCAGCGAACTGGGCGCATTCGTCTTCTACTTCACCCACCCCGGGCGATCCGACGACAGCCCTGGCCGACGACACAGCGACCATGACGAGCGCCGAAGCTCGATCCAGGTCGCCCGCCTGCGGGTGGACGGAGACACCCTCGTGTGCGACCGCGACGAAACGCTGGAAGCACCCATCCTGCCTCTCGAAGGGCCGGTCCGGTGACGGCGATCTGGAGAGCGACCGCGAGAGCCCGTCGCGCAGGGATGATCCCGTTCGTCGCCGCGCTCCTGCTCGCCACCGCATGCCGAGCGGAAGCGCCGGCAGACTCCGGTGTGACCCTGCTCGACGGGAACCGGATCACCGTCTCCGGCCCGACCGTCGTCTCGGCCCTTCCCATCGACGACCAGGGCGACGTCCACGCGGCGGCAGCGCGGAGCCAGATCCCCTCGCTCAAGAGCGTGGCGCTTCAGTACCCCGGCCTCCGGGTCCTCGTCACCGACTCGGACGGCCACACGACCGACGCCGCCCTCCAGAACTTCGCGGCGAACTGGGCCCTCCCGCCCGCACTCGTCGTCGCCGCGGACTCCGCCTCCGTGGGCACCGAACTGCCCACGGACGGACAGCTCCACACGCTGCTGATCGGGGCCGACGGACACGTCGCCGCCGAATGGTCGAACCAGGCCGCTCCGACGCAGGCCATCGTCGCCGCGCTCCGCAAGGTCACGGCGAGCTCCTCCACCCCTTCCGACAACGTCGTACGGAAAGAAGCATCATGAGACAAGTCGCAGAGATAAGACGACTGTTCGCAGGCGCGGTCGTCACCATGCTGCTCGCCTGCGCCGCAGTGGCCCTGACACCGGCCGCGCCGGCCCACGCAGCAGGCTCGGCCTACTACGTGGACTGCTCGGCGGCATCCAACGGGACCGGAACCTCCTCCTCGCCGTGGAACTCGCTGGCGGGCCCGAACGCGACGACGTTCGCCCCCGGTGACCAGTTGCTGTTCAAGCGGGGGACGACGTGCACCGGCCTGCTGCACCCACTGGGCTCGGGCAGCGCGGCAGGCGGATCGATCACCATGAGCGCCTACGGCACCGGCGCCCTCCCGGTCATCGCCGGCGGCGGTGGCACGGACGCGATCTATCTGTACAACCAGGAGTACTGGGAGATCTCCGACCTGGAGGTGACCAACACCGGCGCAGTGAAGGGCGCGAACGCACGGCGCGGCGTCTACGTGGTCCTGGAGAACTACGGCACCGGAGACCACTACAAGATCAGCAACCTCAACATCCACGATGTGAACGGAAACCAGTCGAAGGAAGTCGACGGCAGCGCCGGAATCCTCTTCGCCGTTCTCGGGACCACGGCCCCGAGCGCCTTCAACGACGTCGACATCGACGGCAACACGGTGGCCAACGTCTCCCGCAGCGGTATCAACATGTCCAGCACCTGGCTCTGCCGGCCTTCCATAGGCTGCAACAACCCTGTCTGGACTCCTTGGAGCGGTGTCGTCGTCCAGAACAACACCGTCCACGACACCGACGGTGACGGCATCGTCGTCCAGATGTCGCAGAACGCCCTCATCGACCACAACGTCGTCTACAACGCGGCGAAGGCCCCCAACGCGGCGAACGCCGGCATCTGGGCCTGGGACTCCGACGGCACCGTGATCCAGTACAACGAGGCGTACGGAACCCAGAAGAACACCGGGAACTCCGACGGCCAGGGCTTCGACGTCGACTACGGGCAGGACGGCACCGTCGTCCAGTACAACTACAGCCACGACAACGCGGGAGGGTTCATCCTCTTCTGCGGCTGCGGCGGCGGATCACACCTCGCGAGCAACGCGGTGGTCCGCTACAACGTCAGCGAGAACGACCTTCTTCGCGCCATCACCATGGACGGCTCGCAGGACTCCGCGTTCTACAACAACACCATCTACATCCCGTCCGGATCCACCGCCAACGTCCTCGAGGTCACCGGCGCCTGGAACGACCTCACGCTCGCCAACAACATCATCTACAACCTGGGCAGCGGCGGTTACGTCTACACGTCCGGCCAGCCGGCCTCGAACTTCGCCTGGCGCAACAACCTCTTCTACGGCAACCACCCGGCCAGTGAGCCCTCCGACCCGGGGAAGATCACGGCGGATCCGCAGCTCGCCTCGCCCGGCAGCGGCGGCACGGGCATCGGCAGCGTCGCGGGCTACCAGCTCACCGCGTCCTCCCCCGCCATCGGCGCGGGTGTCGTCGTCCCGAACAACGGCGGCAAGGACTACTGGGGCTCGACCGTTCCCGCGACCTGCGCACCCGACATCGGCGCCGACCAGTTCAGCACCCCCTCCGACTCGACCTGCCTCGCCAACGAGAACCTCGGCTTCGAGAAGGGGACGACGGCGGGGTGGAGCGCGTGGAACTCCGCCTCGGTGGTGAACACGGGCGCCCACTCCGGCACCTACGCGGGACGTGTCGGGCCGTCGCCCGCCTCGCTCGAACAGTCCGTCCCGGTCGCGCCCCGGACGACGTACCGCGTCTCGGGCTGGGTGAAGTCGGCCGTCGCCGGCGAGGTCATGAACGTCGGCGTCAAGAACACCGGCGGTCTGGAAACGGTGGCGAGCTCCAGCGGCACAGCGTGGACGTTCGTCTCCGCCGACTTCACCACCGGGGCGACGAACAACACCGTACGGCTGTACTGCTACAAGAGTTCGGGTACAGGGAACGGCTACTGCGACGACATGGCCGTCACCCCCGTCAGGAACTACGCGATCAACGGCAACTTCGAGTCCGGCCACACCGTGCCCTGGCGCAACGGTGACTTCTCGCTCACGGGCACGGCGGCCAACGGCAACGCGGCCGGGCTGACGAACGCGTCCCTGAGCTCGGCCTCCCTGTTCCAGATCGTCACCGGCCTCACGCCGAACACCACCTACCGGCTGACCGGCTCCCTCGCGAGCCAGACCGCCGGCACCACGACAGCGCTGGAGGCCAAGCTCTACAACGGCAGCGCCGTCGCCAGCGCGTCGACCACGTCGAGCACGTACTCGAAGCAGTCGACGACGTTGACCACGGGCGCGGGCGTGACCTCCGCCCGTATCTACTGCCACCTCGTCTCCGGAAGCGGAGACGGCTACTGCGACGAAGTCACCCTGACCCAGCAGTGACCGACAGCGTGGGCGTCCCGGACGGGCCAAGCCCGTGCGGGACGCCCACGCGCGGTTCGTGTCGATGTCCTTTCATGCGACTCAACAGAGAGGGGAACTGACCATGGGAGCGTCAGGACGTCAGGAGCAGCCCGGCCCGCCTGGAGCCACACGCCCGGGAGCGCTGACCCGGCGCGGGGTCCTCAAGACAGCGGCGGTCACGGCGGGGGCCGCCGTACTGGGCCTCGCCGACGCGGGAGAGGCCCACGCCGCGGACGCCGTCATGACCGCCACGTCACCGGACGGCAGTAACAGGATCACGGCGTCGTTGATCGGCGGTGTCCTCACCTGGTCGGTCAAACGCGCCGGCACGACGGTCGTCGACACCTCGGTGCTCGGACTCGTGATGAGCGACGGCACCACCCTGGGCGCCGCGAACACCGTGATGACCACCTATCAGCACTGGACCCAGGACAGCACTTGGACTCCGGTGTACGGGCGCAACGCGACGATCCGCGACCACTACCAGGAGATGCGATGGAATCTTCAGGACAGCACCAGCGGCGTCGCCTTCGGCATCCAGATACGCGCCTACGACACCGGAGTCGCGCTGCGCTACACGCTGCTCGGCACGGGCACGGCCACCATCTCGGACGAGCTGACCAGCTTCGTGTTCCCCGGCGGCACCCTGGTCCACAGCGCCCGGGACGAGAGCGTGTACACCCCCGTCGCGCCGGACGCGATCCCCTCCACCGGCACCTCCGGCACGGACGTCGGCCCCCTGACAGACATGCCGCTGCTGGTCACCCTGAACAGCGGTCTACGCGCCTGCATTTGTGAATCCTCCCGCGTCAACTACCCGCGGGGGATGCTCACATCGGTCTCCGGACAGAGCAACACCCTCAAGACGTACCTGATGAAGAAGACCGCCCGCGGCAGCGGCCCGGTACAGAACACCTCGACCGTCACCACGCCGTTCGCCACGCCCTGGCGGGTCCTCGTCCTCGGATCCTCCGACACCGACCTCGTCGACAACGCCGAACTGGTGCTCAACCTGGCCCCGGCGGGCGCCCTGGCGGACACGACGTGGATCCGGCCGGGCAAGGTGTTCCGCTGCAACCTGACCACGGCTGCCGGAATCGCCGGAGTGGACTTCGCCGTCGCCCGCAGCCTGGACCACATCGAGTACGACGCGGGATGGTACGGCCCGGAGTTCACCACCACCGACGCGACCGCGGCGATCCCGGACATCGACCTGCCCATGGTGATCAACCACGCCACGACGAACGGCATCGGCGTCTTCCTCTACGTCAACCGACTGGCCCTGACCGACCCAGACACCCTGTTCGCCCTCTACAAGAGCTGGGGCGTGGCCGGCGTCAAGCTCGGCTTCATCAACGACGGTACCCAGACCATGACCAACCAGATCATCGCCTGGGCGAAGACCGCCGCCAAGTACAACCTGCTGATCGACATGCACGACGACGTGCGGCCCTTCGGCTACGAGCGCACCTACCCCAACTGGATCAGTCTGGAGGGTGTCCGGGGCAACGAGAACTTCCCCACCGCCACCCACAACGTGACGCTGCCCTTCGCCCGCAACGTCGGCGGCCCCATGGACTACACCATCTGTTACGGGCAGTCCCGCGACCAGACGACCAACAACCACCAGATGGCGATGGCAGCGGTGTACTACCAGCCGCTCAACTTCCTCTACTGGTACTCCACACCGTCGTCGTACGCCACCACCGCCAACTGGCCCGGACTGTCGTGGTTCGACGCGGTGCCCACCACCTGGGACGAGAGCACGGCCCTCACCGGGTCGGTCGGCGAGTACATCGCGGTCGCCCGCCGCAGCGGCACCACCTGGTTCCTCGGGGCGATGACCAACGAGACCGCCCGCACCCTGTCGGTCTCGCTGGACTTCCTCGACAGCGGCGTCGGCTACACCGCCACCGTCTACGCGGACGGAACGGCGGGAACCACCCCGCACGCCACGCCCACGGTGGTCAGTACCCGCACCGTCACCTCCTCGACGACCCTGAACATGGCGATGACCAGCGCGGGTGGCCAGGCGGTCATCCTCAGGCCGAGCTGACGCGCCCCGTCGCCGCCGAATCGGCTGGGCTGTCGGCCGACCGGCCCGAGCGCAAGATGGGGCTGACCGGATCGACCATGGCGACCGTGCAGTTCGACGGCGTACGGGTCCCCGAGGGCCGACGTCGCGGTGCGGAGGGGCAGGACCTGCCGATCGCCCTCGCTGGGCTGGACGCGGCCCCGCCCGGCATCGCGGCCGTCGCCGTCGGCCTGGCGCCGGCCCAGGCGCCCTCAGCAACGCCCTGGCGTACGCGAAACAGCGGGAGACCTTCGGACATGATCACCGATCACCAGAGCGTCGCGTTCCCGCCGGCTGACATGGAGGCCGCCGTGGACAACGCCGGGGCCGCCCTCCTGGCGGCGGCCCGGCGCAAGGACCCCGGACTGCCGTACGGCCGTCAGCGCCGAACTCGTCGCCACCGATGCGGCGATGGGGGTCACCACCGACGCCCTCCAGGCCTTGAGCGGCGCGGGCTACACCCGGCCTCCCCGTCGAGCGCTACATGCGCGAGGCCAAGGTCATGCAGATCATCGGCCGCGCCACCGCCACCACGCTGCTGCACGCCAACGCACATGTGGTCATCGCCGACCTGACTTTGTACGGACACCGAGCGCGGAGGTGTCCCGGCTTGCCAGATCTTGGACTTGAACAGAGTACGCAGCACTTTGGACTCCTTGAAGACGGCTCCCTGCCTGCTTTGTGCAGGTCAGACATAGGCGGTCGAGTGGATCTGCGACTGCCTGATGGCCCACCGTCGCCTGCGGAGCACACGATCCCGGCCGAATCCCGGCGCCCGCCCCAGTCGGTCATGCGGTGAAGGCTCCCGCGCGCCTTGACCAACTCACCGGACACCGCAGGCAGGGAGGACGGGTCGAGGCGCTGCGCACCCTCAGAGGCGCTGCGCACCCTTGGGCGACGGCTCGGTCCGGCGCCCGCCAGGGCGCTGCGCAGGCGCTGCGCGGGCTGTGACGGCGGGCCGTCGGCCGGCCGCCCTGCGGGGAGTACTGCGGGAAAACCGCCGGTTCACTGGCCGCAAGGCGAGCAAATTGTGTCGTCATCTTGACTGAAAAGCACGTGTATCCGTCAGGAACCCGATCAGCCAGCCGGACGGACCGCCCACCGCGCCCCTCCCGCGAGCCGTCCGGTCGGCTTCCCGGATCGCCTCCCGGACCCCACACGCCGGGCGTACGCGCCCCGCGGCGAAGGGGTGGACCCTCCCGCCGCCGCCATTCGCCGTGATCAGCGGCGTGCATCCGGCCGTCACGCCGGTCCAGGAACCCGTCCGGGCCGCCCGCCGCGGAGGCCGGCCGACGGTGGAGAGGGAGCGAGGCCGCGTCCGGCCCGCTCTTCGGCGACGTCGCCCACCGTCCGAACTCAAGCTGCAGAACAGGCCATTCCTTCTGGCTCTCCGTCGTTGACGCGTTTCACGCGAACTGTTAGAACATTCGGCGGATATCGCGGGCTGCTCCGGCAGCCGCAATACGGGGGTGGGGGCACTTTTTGAGGACACTCGCACGGGGGATTCCGGACTCGAGAGCCGGAAACGAGCGCGCCTGACAGGTCATACGTAAGAACGCGGGGACCGTCGACGCATGCCCGCGGGCATGTCGACACATCACGCCCTGGCGTTTCTCCCATTTGCACACCCGCGGCGGTGTTGGCGCATTTCATGCCACCCGCCCGCTTAGCTTGCCCATCTCGGCCTACTGAACGGTGTGGAACGTGAAAGCATATCTGGCCATCCTGCGCATCGGTGACTACCGGTTGCTCTGGTCGGCTCTGGTGCTCAACCTGCTCGGCGACGGCGCCACTTACGCAGCCCTCGCCTGGATCACGGTGGAGGAGTCCGGCGCCGCCGGGCTGGGAATCCTGGGAGTCTGCCTCACACTCCCGGTGATCGCCGGAGGGGCCGTCGTCGGCCCGCTTCTCGACCGGTTCTCCCGGCGCAAGCTCTTCATCTACGACTCGGTGTTCCGGGGCATGGTCGTCGCGCTGATCCCACTCCTCGCCTTCGCGGACTCCCTTCATGTCTGGCACCTGTACGTCGTTGCGCTGGTGTACGGCTTCCTCAAGATCATTCCGCTGGCCGGCACACCCGCCGTGCTGCCCGAACTGGTGCCCGCCGACAAGCTCCAGGCGGCCTCCGGCCTGGAAGCCACCGCCATGGGCGCCGCCAACGTCCTCGGGCCGGCCATCGGCGCGGGTCTGATCACCCTCTTCGGCGCCCCCAACGTCCTGATCCTGGACGCCGCGACCTACCTGCTCTTCGCCTTCCTGATCAGCCGGATCAAGGCCCCGATGGGCCGCCCCGAGCCGGCGGAGACCAATGGTGACGCACCGCAGCGGCCCGGCTGGGCGCCCGTCTTCCGGCTCATCGTCCGCGACCGTTTCCTGATGGTGCTGACGCTCTCGTTCGGCGCCTTCAATGTCTCCGCCGGCGCCCTGGTGGTCGCGCTGCCGTGGCTGGCGAAGTTCGAGTTCGGCAGCGGGCCCGGGGTCCTCGGCCTCATGCTGGCCGTGATGGCGGCGGGCGAACTCATCGGCTCGCTGGTCTCCGGCGCCGTACAGACCTCCGAGAAGCAGATGCTCCGCATCGGAGTCTTCCAACTGCTCTCCGGCGCCGTCCTGTTCTTCCTCATCCCGACCGCGCTGCCCTGGATCCTGCTCGGGCTGGCGCTCAACGGCATCCTGTCGGCGCCGATGACCGTCCTCGGCGGTGTGGTGCGAATGACCCGGGTGCCCAACGAGATGCGGGGCCGCGCCATGACGCTGATGCGCACGGTGATGGCGGGCGCCCTGCCCGCCGGTTCCGCGCTGGGCGGCTTCCTGCTCACCGACAGCCACTACCACGGGCTGATCATCGCCGTCGCCGCGCTCGCAGCCGCGCCCGGCATCCTCACGCTCGTCCTCTTCCGCCGTACCCCGTTCCGATTGGGGGTGACCGCGGCCGATGACCAGCAGACCCAGAACGACACCGTCCTTTCCGGCTCCTGACGCCGGCGAACCCGTCCTGCTCGTCACCGACCACCCGCGCGCCCTCGACAGCGGCACGGCGCCCTTCCGCACCCTCACCGTCGACCTGCCGCCCCTGCCGCGCCACAACCCCGGCGAGGAGGAGGGCGCCCTCCTCCTCGCCGCGTACGCCGTGGTGCTGCACCGGTACACAGGCCGCCGCCTGCTCCTCGTCGACACCGACCGCGGAGCCCTGGCGCTGACCGTGGACTCGGCCGGACCGGTCGACGCACTGCTGGCCGGGTGCGCCGCGCCGCAGCCCGCCGGGCCCTCGGCCGGCACACCCGTGCGGTACGCGGACCACACGGCCCCCGGCGCCCCGACGGAGGCGACGGGGACGGGAGCCGCGACGGCGCCCGGCGAGGGGTGCGAGCTGCTCCTGATCCGTGACGGGGACAAGGCCCGCCTGGCGTACCGCTCCTCCCTGTTCGAACCGGCCACGATGGAACGTTTCGCCGAGCACCTGCTGCGCGTACGGGAGTTCCTCGCCCGCCGGCCCGACGACACCGTCGGCGAGGCGGACCTCCTCGCGGAGGGCGAGCCGGCGCTGATCCTCGGCACCCTCAACGACACGGCCGTCGACTGGCCGGACACGGCCACGGTCCACGGGCTCTTCGCCGAGCAGGCCCGGCGCACCCCGGAGGCCACCGCCGTCACCTGGGCCAACGGTCGGATGGACTACCACGAACTCGACCGGCGGTCGGCGGACCTGGCGGCCGCGCTGCGCACCTACGGGGTGCGCACCGGCGACCGGGTGGGACTCCGCGCGGCGCACGGCCCGGAACTGGTCGTCGCGGCGCTGGGCATCCTCCGCGCCGGAGCGGCCTATGTCGCGCTGGAGCCCGACCACCCGGCCGAGCGCACCGGCTGGCTGCTGGCCGACTCCTCGGTGCGGGTGCTGGTCACCGGCACCGGCCTCCCGGCGGCCCCGCCCTTCGACGGCACGGTCCTGACCGTGGACGTCCGGGACCACGAGGACGCCGCCGCGCCCCTCCCGGCCGCCACCACCGGGCTCCAGGACTCCGGGGCAGGGCCACCGGCCGACCCCGCGTCCGCCGGAGACCTGGCGTACATCTGCTACACCTCCGGCACCACGGGCACGCCGAAGGGCGTCCAGGTCACGCACCGCAACGTGGTCCGGCTGGTCAAAGGAACGGAATACGTACCGTTCGGGCCGGACACCAGAATGCTGCCCACCGGTTCGGTCGCCTTCGACGCGAGCACCTTCGAGATATGGGGACCACTGCTGAATGGCGGAAGTCTCCACATGGCCGACCGTGACGTCATTCTCAACGCCCGGGAATTAGGCCGGGAACTGAGCACGCGGCGGATCACCACCATGTGGCTGACCTCTCCGCTCTTCAACCAGTTGGTGGAGCAGGACGCGAAAGCATTCCGCCCGCTTAGGGAACTCGTCGTCGGCGGTGACGCGCTTTCCTCCCCGCACGTGGCGAAAGTCCTCGACGCGTGCCCGGAACTGACCGTGGTGAATGGGTACGGGCCGACGGAGAACACCACGTTCTCCCTCACCCATCGCGTCACCCGCGACGACCTGGACGGCCGCCGCATTCCCATCGGCCGGCCGATCGCCAACTCCACCGCGTACGTCCTCGACGAGGCGGGACGCCTGTGCCCCGTCGGCGTGCCGGGTGAACTGTGCCTGGGCGGGGCGGGCGTCACGCTCGGCTACCTGGGCCGGCCAGACCTCACCGCCGAGCGGTTCACCGAGGACCCCTTCGTCCCCGGCGGCCGGATGTACCGGAGCGGTGACCTGGCGCGTCTGCGGCCCGACGGAGTCATCGACTTCCTCGGGCGCCGCGACCACCAAGTCAAGATCCGCGGGTTCCGCATCGAACCCGCCGAGGTCGAGAAGGCCATGCTCGGCCACCCCCGGGTCGCCGAGGCCGTCGTGACGGCACGGCCCATGCCGGGCCGCGGCGACCTGCGGCTGTGCGGCTACTACGCCGGCCCCCGGCCGCCCGGGCCGGAGGAACTGCGCGACCACCTCGCCCGCACCCTGCCCGGCCACATGGTCCCGACCCACCTGGTGCCCCTGGAGCGGCTGCCGCTCACCCACACCGGCAAGGTGGACCGGGGCCGGCTTCCCGACCCCGACGGCTCACCCCTGCTCGCCGCGACCCCGTACACCGCGCCCGCCGACAACATCGAGCGCACGCTCGTCGAACTGGCCGAGGCGGCACTCGGCCTGACCGGCATCGGCACCGGCCACGACCTGCGCGACCTGGGCGCCGACTCGCTCACCGCCACCCTGATCGCCGCCGGCGCCCAGGAACGGCTGGGCCGCCACTGCCCGGCGGGCGCGGTCCTGCGCAGCGGTACGCCCGCCCGTCTCGCCGCCCTGCTGCGGGACTCCACCGCCACCGCCACGGCACGCATCCCGGCCGCGCCCGACGCCGACACCTACCCGGTGACCCCGCAGCAGCGACAGGTCTACCTGGAGCAGATCAAGGACGAGCGGGCGGTGCACTACAACGTGCCCGTCA
Organism: Streptomyces sp. NPDC005483; assembly: GCF_040606035.1. NCBI lineage: Bacteria > Bacillati > Actinomycetota > Actinomycetes > Kitasatosporales > Streptomycetaceae > Streptomyces > Streptomyces sp. NPDC005483. The sequence goes on along the minus strand of NZ_JBEXEA010000001.1, from coordinate 450,132 downwards.
CCCTCGACCTGCCCGCCGGCACCGACCCGGCGCGCCTCGCGGACGCCCTGCGGCGGCTCCCGGAGTACCACGAGGCGCTGCGCACCCGCTTCACCGTCGAGGCGGGCGAAGTCCGTCAGTGCGTCGAGGACCACGCCGAACCCTCGGTACGGGTCGTCGACGACCCGCGCGACGCCACCCCGCCCGGCGCGTTCGTCCGCCCCTTCGACCTGGCGCGGGCACCGCTGTGGCGCGCCGAGGTGCACCGGGCCGGCGAGGGCGTCCGGCTGCGGATGGACCTGCACCACATCATCGTGGACGGCTTCTCCCTGACCCCGCTCATGGAGGACCTGGCGCTGCTGTACGCGGGCGGCGAACCCACCCCGCCCGCCCGCAGTTACCGGGACTACGCGGTGTGGCTCCGGGGACGCGACGCCACCGCGGCCCGCGAGGCGCAGGCCCTCCACTGGGAGGAGGTGTTCGCCAAACCGGTCGACCCAGCGGACCTCCCCACCGACCGGCCCCGCCCGCCGCTGCGCGAACTCGACGGCGACGTCCTCGCCTTCGGCCTCGGCCGCGAACGGACCGACCGGATCCGCGCCGTGGCACGCGCGCACGACGTCACACCGTTCGCCGTGCTGGCGTCGGCGTACGCCCTGCTGCTGGCCGGGCTCAAGGGCACGGCCGACATCACGATCGGCACCCCCGTGTCCGGCCGCACCGTCCCCGGACTGCACCACACCGTGGGCATGTTCGCCAACACCGTCGTCCTGCGCCTCGACGCCGACCCCGCCCTGCCGTACGACGCCTTCCTGCGGCGTACCGGCGAGGCCGCCCAGGAGGCCGCCGCTCACCAGGACTTCCCGTTCGAGGAGCTCGTGGCCCGGACGGCCCCCGGACGCGACTACAGCCGCACCCCGCTGTTCGACGCGCTCCTCGCGCTGCACAGCGCCCGCTACCTCTCCGTCGACTTCCAGGGCACCCGCGTACCGCTGCGCCTGGAACAGACCGGACAGGCCGTGTTCGACCTCAACATGCAGATCCACGAGACCCCCGGCGGCATGGACGTCGCCTGGCAGTACGCGGCCGGTCTGCTGCGCCGCGACACGGTCGAGACCTGGCGCGACACCTTCACCTCGGTGCTCGACACGGTGATCACCGAGCCGACCACTTCACTGGGCGCACTCCTGCCCGCCCCCTCCGGCTTCGACCTCGACTTCGATCTCTGACTGCACACGGCACCACGCACACGCACAGCCCGTCACGCACTCACCCGCAGCTCGATCCAGGAGATCCCTATGCCGTCGCACCACCCTGAGGCAGCACCCTCCACGCAGGCCGCCCACTGGCGATCCCAGCTGGCCGCGCTCACGGAGACCTCCGGCTTCCTGTCCGACTTCCGCCCGCCGGCGGACCGGGAGCTGGTGCCCACCGCCACCCACGCGGTACGCCTCGGACCCGAACTGACCGCCCGCCTCGACCGCGTCAGCCGCGACCGGCCGGAGCAACTGCACATCGTCCTGACCGCCGCCCTGATCGCCCTCGTCGGCCGCTGCACCGGCCAGGAGGACGTCGTCGTCGCCCAGCCCTCCCGCGGCGCCGCCCCCGGCCACGCCGGCGGACCGCTCCTGCTGCGCACCGCCCCCACCGGCACCCTGCGCGAACTCCTCGCCCGGGTCGCCGCCGCCGTCAAGGAGGCCGAGCGCCACCAGGACTGCGACGTCGCCGCCCTCGCCGCCGAACTGGGCCGCGCCGACGCCTTCGACACCGCCATCGAGCTGACCGGCTTCCACGACGCCGGGTACGCCACCCCCGCCACCACCCGCTTCACCGTCTCCCGCGAGGACGACGGACTCGTCGTCACCGTCACGTACGACACCGACCGCCTCGGCGAGGACTCCGTCCACCGCATCGCCGGCCACTACGCCCTGCTGCTGGACCTCGCCACCTCGGAACCCGACCGGCAGGTCACCGACCTGCCGCTGTGGACGGACGAAGACGCGACGATCATCGCGGCGAGCAACGCCACCGAGCGGCCCTTCGACCGCGACGCCACCCTGCACGGCCTGTTCACCGCGCAGGCCGCCCGCACCCCCGACGCCCCCGCGCTCCTCACCGACGCCGGCACCGTGACGTACGGCGAACTCGACGCCCGCTCCGACCGGCTCGCGCACACCCTGCGCGGACGCGGCGTCGGCCCCGGCACCGTCGTCGCCCTGGTCGCGGAGCGCTCGCCCGAGATGATGACGGGCCTGCTCGCCGTACTGAAGGCGGGCGGCGCCTACCTGCCCGTCGACCCCTCCTACCCGCAGGCCCGCATCGACTTCCTCCTCGCCGACAGCGGGGCGCGCCTCGCGCTCACCCAGGCCCGGTTCGCCGCACTGCTCGGCGACACCCCGGCGCTCGACCTCGAGGACGCCGCCGCGTACGCCGACGCCGACGGCCCGGCCGGCCCCGCGGGCGGCGCCGGCGACGTCGCGTACGTCATCTACACCTCCGGCTCGACCGGCCGCCCCAAGGGCGTGCAGGTGGAGCACCGCAGCGCCGTCAACCGGCTCGCCTGGATGCAGAACGCCTACCCCCTCGCGGCCGGCGACGTCATCCTGCAGAAGACCTCCGTCTCCTTCGACGTCTCCGTCTGGGAGCTGTTCTGGTGGCCCCTCGCCGGCGCCGCCCTCGCCCTGCCCGCGCCCGGCGCCGAGAAGGACCCGGCCGAGCTGCTCGCCGCGCTCGACCGGCACTCCGTGACGACCCTGCACTTCGTGCCGTCGATGCTCAGCATGTTCCTCGGCCACCTCGACCGGTTCGGCGACGCCACCCGGGCCCGGACCGTACGGCAGGTCTTCGCCAGCGGCGAGGCCCTCACCCCCGCCCAGGCCGCGCACTTCGCCGAACTGCTCCCCGAGGCCCGCCTGATCAACCTCTACGGTCCCACCGAGGCGACCGTCGACGTCACCCACCAGCCCGTCACCGCCCTCGACCGGGCGGGCCGCCGCGCCCGGCTGCCCATCGGCCGGCCGATCGACAACATCCGGATGCACGTCCTCGACGACCAGGGCCGCCCCTGCCCCGTGGGCGTGCCCGGTGAACTCCACGTGGCCGGCGTCGGCCTGGCCCGCGGCTACCTCGACCGACCGGAGCTGACCGCCGAGAGGTTCACCGGCGGCGCCGCGGTCGGCGAGGAGCGCCTCTACCGCACCGGCGACCGCGCCCGGTGGCTGCCCGACGGCACCCTCGACTACCTCGGGCGCGTCGACCTCCAGGTCAAGGTCCGCGGCTTCCGCGTCGAACCGGGCGAGATCGAGGAACGGCTGCGGGCCCACCCGGACGTCCGGGACGCCGCGGTGGTCGCCGTGGACGACGGACTGACCGCCTCCCTGCGGGGCTTCGTCGTCCCGGCCGGGGAAGCACCGGCCGAGAGCGCGCTCAAGGACCACCTGCGCGAGGCGCTGCCCGCCTACATGGTGCCCGGCCGCATCCTCGCCCTCGACGAACTGCCGCTCACCCCCAACGGCAAGCTGGACCGCGCGGCCCTGCGCAGCCCCGACGCGCTGCGCCCGAAGCCCGCCGGCCACGTCGCCCCGCGCACCGAGCATGAGAAGACCCTCGCCGAGATCTGGCGCGAGGTCCTCGGACGCGACCGGATCGGCGTCAACGACAACTTCTTCGCCCTCGGCGGGAACTCGATCCACTTCGTGTCGGTCCTCGCCAAGGCCCGCGAGCTGGGCCTGGAGTTCACCTTCCAGCAGCTCTTCAAGCACCAGACCATCGCCCGGCTCGCCCACTGCATCGAGGACGCGGACGAGTCCGCGACGGCCGAGGCGGACGTCGCGGCCCGCGGCGCGTTCCGGCCCTTCGAGCTGATCGGCGACGCCGACCGAGCCCTGCTCCCGGAGGACGCCGAGGACGCCTACCCGCTCTCCATGCTCCAGGCCGGTCTGATCTTCCAGACCGAGATCACCGGCGGCCTCGGCCAGTACCACGACGTGCTGAGCTACTCGATCACCGGCACCTTCGACACCGAGGCCTTCACCGAGGCCGTACGCCTCCTCACCGCGCGCCACGCGATCCTGCGCACCACCTACCACCTCACCGGCTACAGCGAGTTCCTCCAGATCGTGCACCGGGAGGTCGACCCGCCGCTGACCGTCGCCGACCTGCGCCACCTCGACACCGCCGGGCAGGAGGCCTGGCACCAGGAGTGGCTGGCCGCCGAGAAGGCCCGCCGCTTCGTGTGGGAGGAGGGCGGGCTGGTCACCCTGCACGTCCAGGTGCTCGGCGACGACCTGTTCCGCTACACCGTCAGCCAGCACAACTCGGCGCTCGACGGCTGGTCCATCTCACTGCTGCACACCCAGCTGTTCGAGCTCTACCACCAGCTGCGCGAAGGCCGCGACACCTCCCACCCGCCCGTCGACAACCACCTGCGCAACTTCGTCGGCCTGGAGACCGAGGCACTGCGCTCCCCTAAGTCCCGGGACTTCTGGCTGAAGGTGCTGCAGGACCCGCACCCCGCAGACGTGCCGCCCCGGCCCGGTGCCGAGCCCACCGACGACTTCCGCGTCGTCCTGCGGGACGTGCCCCTGCCGAGCGGGCTCACCCAGCGCATCGAGGCCACCGCCGACGCCCTGTCGGTGCCCTTCAAGGACGTGCTGCTCGCCGCCCACATGAAGGTCCTCGCCCTGGTGTCCGGCCAGGACACCGTGATGACCGGCTACGAGCACAGCGGCCGGCCCGAGCTGCCGGGCGCGGAGACCACCCTCGGCCTGCACCTCAACACCGTGCCCTTCCAGATCGACCTGGCCGGCGGGACCTGGGCCGACCTGATCCGCCGCGTGTACCGCGCCGAGGCCGACCTGCTGCCGCACCGGCGCTACCCGATGGCCCGGATGAAGCAGGACCTCGCCACCCAGCGCGTCCTGTTCAGCACCACGTTCAACTTCACCCACTTCTACCTGCTCCAGAACCTGAAGAAGCTGCCGGAGTTCTCCATGCTGGACATGCGGGTCGACTCCGAGACGGAGTTCCCGTTCCGCACCGAGTTCTCCCAGCACTTCTTCGACGACGAGCTCCAGCTCTGCCTGCACTTCCACACCCACCTGTACGACGAGGCGCAGATCGACCGCATCGGCGGCTACTTCGTACGGGTGCTGGAGCTGATGGCCGCGGAGCCCGACGCGCCGCACGACGCCCACGCCCTGCTCGCGGACGAGGACCTGGTCCTGCTGGGCCGCACGCCCGGGTCCTCCACCCCGGCGGCGGCCCCGGCCGCCGCCACCGCCGGCAGCGCGTCCGAGGCCACGGTCACCCGCATCCGGGAGGCCTGGGCGAACGTCCTCGGCACCCCGCCCTCCGCCATCGCCCGCGACGGCGACTTCTTCGCCCTCGGCGGCAACTCCCTGTCGGCGCTCCGCGTCGTGCTGGAACTCGACGGACTGGTCACCCTCTCCGACCTCACCCGCATCTCACGCCTCGGTGAACTGGCCGCCCTGGTGGACGAGCGCTCCGCGCGCGAGGAGGGCGCCGGCCAGGAGGACGGCGAGCTGCTCCAGCGGCTGACCAGCACCCCGGGGGAGGCCGCCCTCGGAGCGGTGATCTGCGTCCCGTACCCCTGCGGCCACCCGGTGAACTTCAAACCGCTCGCCGAGGCGATCGAGAAGCTCACCCCCGACCTCGTCGTGTACGGCGTCGAACAGCCGGGCCACAGCCCCGAGCGCCGGGGCGAGTTCACCGACGTCGCCGAAACCGTGGTGCGGATCGTCGACGAGATCGAGCAGCGCGCCGACCTGCCGCTGATCCTCTGGGGCCACTGCGGCGGCGCCGCCGTGACCGTCGAACTGGCCCGCGTCCTGGAGGAGCGCGGCTTCGACCTCCGGCACGTCTTCATCGGGTCCAAGCTGCTGCCGCCCGCCTCCGACATGCGCGAGTCCATCGCCATGATCGACGGCTGGAGCGACGAGGAGATCATCACGTACATGGTCGAGGAGACCGGCTACAGCGAACTGGACGGCCTCGACCACCGCTACCTCTCCTTCCTCGGCGACTCGTTCCGCCACGACGTGTGCGGCGGCTACCGCTACTTCATCGGGCGGACCGAGCAGCCGTCCGGGCGGCGCATCGAAGCGCCGTTCACGGTCGTCGTCGCCGACGACGACCAGGGCCTCACCCACGCCGCCGAGGCCCACCGCTCCTGGGAGCTGCTCGCCGAGGACGTGCGCTTCCAGCGGCTGGCGTGCGGCGGCCACTACTTCGTACGAGGAAACCCCGCCGGCACCGGCGAACTGATCGAGCGGGCGTGGGCCACCACGACCGAGATGGAGGGCTGACATGCCGCAGATACCCGTCCTGTGCTTCCCGTTCGCCGGCGCCGGCGCCTCGGTGTACCGCCGCTGCCAGGAGTACGGCAGCGACACCGTCCTCATCACCCCCGTCCAGCTCCCGGGCCGTGAGGAGCGCTTCGGCGAGCCGCTGCACACCGACGTCGTCGCCGCCGTCGACGACCTGCTGCCGTCCGTGCTCGACCGGATCGCCGGCAGCCCCGCCGTCGCCCTGTTCGGCCACAGCCTCGGCGCCGTCCTCGCCTACGAGATGGCCCACCGGCTGTCCGCCCTGGGCCGGCCCGAGGTGGTCAAGCTCATCGTCAGCGGCTCGCCCGGCCCCTGGACACAGCGCCGGACCAGGGCCACCGGTCTCACCGACGAGGCGTTCCTGGCGCAGGTGCGGAAGTTCGCCGGGTACACCCACCCGGCACTGGAGCACCCCGACCTGCGCGAGATGCTCCTGCCGCCGCTCCGCGCCGACGTGGAGATGCACGAGAACTACCGGGCGCCCTCCGGCAAGCCCCTCCCCGTCCCGGTCGTCTCCGTGCGGGGCGACCACGACGAACTCGTCTCCCGCGACGAGGCGGCGGAGTGGGAGGCGGCCACCACGGCCGCGTACCACCACGCCGAACTGCCCGGCGGGCACATGTACGTGGTGGAGTCGCCCGACGGCCTGATGCGCCTGCTCGACGCCGAGCTGGCCGGACTGGCGGTGCGACGGTGACCACACCGGCCCCCACGGCACACGACGTGCCGACCGCACCGGCCGGGCGCCCGCCCGGCCGGCTCGCCGGGAAGACCGCCCTGGTCACCGGCGCCGCACGCGGGATCGGCCGGGCGTGCGCGGTGGCGTATGCCCGGGCCGGCGCCGACCTGCTCCTCACCGACATCGGCCGCGACCTGCCCGGGGTGCCCTACCCGCTGGGCACGGCCGACCAGCTGGCCCACACCGCGCTCCTCTGCCGCGAGCAGGGCGCCGGGTCCGTCGTCACCGTGCCCGCCGACGTCCGCGACACCGAGGACGTGCGCGCCGTGGTGGACGCGGCCCTCGACAGGTTCGGCAGGATCGACGTCCTGCTCAACAACGCCGGGATCGCCGCCCCCTCGGGCAAGACCGTGCACGACATCACGCCCGACGAGTGGGACCTGATGCTCGACGTCGACGTCTCCGGCGCCTGGCGGATGATCCGGGCCGTCGGCAGCGCCATGACCCGGCAGCGCTCGGGCAGCATCGTCAACGTCGCCTCGACCGCCGGCCTCGTCGGTTACCGCCACTTCGCCGGGTACGTCACCGCCAAGCACGCGCTGGTGGGCCTCACCAAGGCCGCCGCCCTGGACCTCGCGCCGTTCGGGGTCCGGGTGAACGCCCTGTGCCCCGGCTCGGTGCGCGACGACGAGGCGGCCGAGGGCCGGATGCTCAGCGAGATCGCCCGGTCCCTCGACGTCCCCGTCGAGGAGCACGAGCAGACCTTCATGGCCGCCCAGCCGATGAACCGGCTCATCGAGCCGGACGACGTGGCGGGAGCCGCGCTCTGGCTCGCGTCCGACGAGTCCCGACAGGTGACCGGTTCGACGGTCACCGTGGACGGAGGGTTCACCAGCCGATGACCGACGACCACCTTTACGATCCCTCCGCCGCCGGGCGGCTGTGCCGCGCCGTCGCCCTGCGCGTCCACACCGGCGCCGACCCCGAACGGCTGGGACGCGACCTGGCGCTGCTCACCGGCACCGCCGGCGCCCGCCTGTGGGTCGAGGACGTGCCCGACGGGGCGGAGTCCCCCGCCGCGGCCCACGCTCGGGAACGCGAGCTGACCCGCCCCACGGACCCGGACACGGGACCCGGCCTGCGGGCGGTCCTGCTGCGGTACGCCGACGGGGGCGCCGACCTCGTCGTCGTCGCCCACCGGGCGGTGCCGGCGGACCCGTACGAACTGGCCCGCGCCCTGCTGGACCCGGCCGCCCGGCCCACCGCCCCGGTCACCGCGCCGCACGACGCCGCTGGGCGGCTCGGCGAGCAGGTGGCCCTGCTCGGCCGGGCGCCGGCCCCCGACTGGGGCCTCGGCGAACCCGGCGCGGCCGGCGCGGGCAGCCGCTCCTTCACCCTGCCGGTCCACGGCGACGCCCCGGCGGCCGTCACCGCCGCGGCGGCGCTCGGGCTGGTCCTGGCGCGCTGTGCCGGCGGCCCCGACGTCGAACTGGGCACCGGCCCCGGGCACAGCATCACGTTCACCGCCGACCCCACCGCCACGGTCGGGGAGTACCTGGAGCGGGTACGCCACGCCGAACCGGTGCCGTCCCGCGCCCCCGCGGCCGGCCTGTACGTCACCGAGCCCGCCGAGGTGCTCACCGGCGAGGGCCTCAAGGCCGAGGTCATCGAGGACCGGCCGTTCCTCGCCCCGCTCCACCCGCTGTCGGTGCACGTGGCGGACGATGGCTCCACCGTCCTGTCCGGTGTGTGCCACCACCGGCGCTCCGCCTTCGGCGACTCCGCCGTCGAGTGGCTCACCGGCATGCTGGTCACTGCCCACCGCGCGCTGGTCACCGCACGGCCTGACACGCCGCTGGCCGACGTCCCGCTCTTCGACGACGAACAGCGGCACCGCCTGGCCGTCCTGGGCGGCCTGGGACGCGCACCCGCCGCGCCCGAGGCGGCCGGCGAACGCATCGAGCGGACCGTGCGGTCCTGGGCCGAACGGACCCCGGACGCGACGGCCCTCACCTTCGAGGGTGAGGAACTGACCTACCGTCAACTCGACGAGCGGGCTGGTCGGATCGCCGGCGCGCTGCGGACGCTCGGCGTCGCACCGGCGGACCGGGTGGGCGTCTGCCTGGACCGCACGGCCGACCTCGTGGTGATCATGCTCGGGGTGCTCAAGACGGGCGCGGCGTACGTCCCGATGGACCCCGCCTACCCGGCCGACCGGCTGGCGTACATGACCGAGGACGCGGAACTGTCCCTGGTCGTCACCGAGTCCGACGCGTTTCCCGCCGCGGAGGGCGTGCGGACGGTCCACCCCGGCGCTCTCGCCGGGGTGGACCCGGACGAGCAGGCGCCGGTGCCCGGACCGCTCTCCGCCGACGCCGCCGCCTACGTGATCTACACCTCCGGCTCCACCGGCCGCCCCAAGGGCGTCGTCGTCCCGCACCGCAACGTGGCGGCCCTCATGGACGCCACCCGCGCGGACTTCGGGCTCGGCGGCCGGGACGTGTGGACCCTCTTCCACTCCAGTGCCTTCGACTTCTCCGTCTGGGAGATCTGGGGCTGCCTGACGACCGGCGGCCGGCTCGTCGTCGTGCCCTACTGGGCGTCCCGGGACCCGGAGCGGTTCGCCCGGCTGCTGGGCGAGGAACGAGTGACCGTCCTCAGCCAGACCCCGAGCGCGTTCGCCCAGCTGATGGAGGCCGACCGGGCCGAACCGGTGACCGACTCGGTGCGCCTGGTCGTCTTCGGCGGCGAACCGCTGGACACTCGCCCGCTGCTGTCCTGGCTGGACCGGCACCCGGCGTCGCGGTGCCGGCTGGTCAACATGTTCGGCATCACCGAGACCACCGTGCACGTCACCGCCCAGACCGTCACCCGCCGTGAGGCGCTGACCGGTTCGAGGTCCGTCGGACACCCGCTGCCCGGCTGGCACCTCTACGTCCTCGACACCGAGGGCCGCGAGCTGCCCCCGGGCGTCGCCGGCGAGATCCACGTCGGCGGGGCCGGAGTGGCCGGCCAGTACCTGAACCGGCCCGAGCTCACCGCGCAGCGCTTCGTCCCCGACCCGTACGCCCCCGGCCCCATGTACCGCAGCGGCGACCGGGGCCGGCTCCTGCCGGACGGCAGACTGGAGCACCTGGGGCGCCTCGACAACCAGGTGAAGCTGCGCGGCTTCCGCATCGAGCTGGACGAGATCCGCGCCCGGCTGCTGGACGCGCCCGGTGTCGCGGCGGCCGCCGTGGTGCTGCGGCAGAATCCGGGCGACGCGGCCGGGGCGCGGCTGGACGCCTATGTGGTGCTCCGCGGCGAGGACGGGGGCCCGGGCCCCGACGGTGCCGCGCCCTCGGCCGGAACCGAGGAGGTGCGGCGCCACGCGGCACGATTCCTGCCCGAGCACATGGTCCCGTCGACGGTCACCGCGCTGCCCGCCCTCCCACTCACCCCCAACGGCAAGATCGACACGTCCCGGCTGCCGGAGCCCCTCGCCGGCGTGCGGAGCACACCGGCCGCTGCGGACGAGGAGGCCGACGACCTGGAGACCCGGCTGCGCGGCGTGTGGGAGAAGGTCTTCGGGTTCCGCGTCGGACCGGACGACGACTTCTTCACCCTCGGTGGCAACTCGCTGCTCGCCGTACGGCTGCTGGCCGCGCTCCGCGAGGCCCGCATGCCCGTCTTCCCCCTGCCGCAGCTCTACCTGCACCGCACGGTACGCACCCTGGCCGCCCACCTCGCCGAGGCGGAGGCACGCGCATGAGGAGAACACTCGCCCTCGTCGGCGCCGGCTCGCAGATCTATCGGGAGTACCTGCTGCGCTCGGTGGCCGGAGAGTACGACGTCCACCTGCTCGCCGACCGCGCGCCCACCTGGGAGGCGCCGTACCTCACCGGGCACACCGTCCTCGACACCGCCGACCCGGCCGCGCTGGCGGCCGCCGCCCGGGGCCTGGGCTGCGCCGGGGTCATCACCTGGGACGACACCCGGGTCGTGCAGACCGCCGAACTGGCCCGGCTGCTCGGCCTGCCGGGCAGCCCGCCCGAGGCCGTGCTGCGGTGCCGCGACAAGCGGGCCACCCGCGAGGCGCTCCGTGCCGCGGGGGTGCCGCAGGCCGAGTCGGTGCCCGTCACCTCGCTCCCGCAGGCCCGCGCCGCCGCCGCGCGGGTGGGCTACCCGCTGGTGCTCAAACCCCGGGCGCTGAACGCCAGTACGGGCGTGGTGAAGGTGGAGTCCGCCCACCTGCTGGCCGGCCGGTTCCGGCTGGCCCGCGCGGCGACCGCGCCCGGCGCCGTGGAGGTGGCCCCCGGGGACGTCCTGGTGGAGGAGTACCTCGACGGCCCCGAGATCAGTGTCGACGCGGCCTGGTACGAGGGCCGGATGTCGCTGGCCTTCGTGGCCCGCAAGGACTGCGGCTACCCGCCGTACTTCGAGGAGGTCGGCCACCTCGTCGACGGTCGCGACCCGCTGATGGACGACCCGCGCGTACGGGACGTGGTGGCCGGTGCGCACCGGGCCGTCGGCTTCACCACCGGGTGGACCCACACCGAACTGCGGCTGACCGCCGCCGGCCCCAAGATCGTGGAGATCAACGCCCGGATCGGCGGCGACCGCATCCCGGACATCGGCCGGCTCGCCCTCGGTGTCGACGCCGCGCTCGTCGCCGCCCGCGTGGCCTGCGGCGACGAGCCCGACTTCCGCTCCGACCGGCACCGCGTGGCGGCCGTCCGCTTCCACTATCCGGAGGCGGACTGCATCGCCCGCCACGTGTCGATCGACCGCGCGGCGCTGCCCCCCGGGGTGGACGCCGCCCTGGCGGTCGCCCTCCCCGGCCAGGAGCTGCGGCTGCCGCCGCACGGCCATGTCGCCGGCCGCTACGCCCTGGTCACCGTCGTCGGCGACACCCGCGAAGGGTGCCTGGCCGACCTCGACAAGGCCGCGCCCGCGATCGGTCTGGAGGTGCTGCGCCCCCTGTGACGCAGGGCGGCCACCCGGCTTGCCCGGTGGCCGCCTCAGCCGCGCACGGGGCCGACGAGAGCAGTAGGCGATACCTGCGGCCGGCGAGCGGACCTGTTTGCAGGGCGGGATCCTCCTGACGGTGCATCAGACCTCGCGAAGGGCGCTCAGGTCGTTCTCGCTCCCCTGGGCGCCCCTTCGCGAACGGCCGCGACCAGCGTACGCAACGGCCCCCGAAGACCTCAGCGGGTCAGTCGTGGAACTGGTTCGCAGGCACCGGGAGCCCGTAGTGCTCGCGGAGGGTCGTGCCTTCGTACTCCTCGCGGAACAGCCCCTTGCCGCGCAGGATCGGCAGGACGTGCTCGGCGAAGGCCGCCAGGCCCGACGGGAGAGCGGGGGCCATGATGTTGAAGCCGTCCGCGGCACCGCCCTCGAACCAGGCGATGATCGTGTCCGCCACCTGCTCGGGTGTGCCGATGAACTCGAAGTGACCGCGGCCGCCCCCGAGCCGGGAGATGACCTGCCGGACCGTCAGCCGCTCGCGCACCGCGAGATCGATGATCAGGTCGGAACGGCTCTGCGAGCCCTCCAGCTTCGGCCTCGCCAGGATGAACTCCGGCAGCGGCTGGTCGAGTTCGAAGACCGACGGCTCGGTCTCGAACACCGCGGCCAGCTGGCGCAGCCCGTACTCCGGGACGCGCAGTTCGTCGAACTGCCGCGCGAGCGCCCGGGCCTCCTCCTCGGTCGAGCCGATGTACGGGACGATGCCGGGCAGGACGATGACGCCGTCCGGGTCCCGCCCCGCCGCCCTGGTCCGTGCCTTGATGTCGGCGTAGAAACCGGCCGCGCGCTCGTACGTGGTGTGGGCGGTGAAGATCGCCTCGGCGTGGCGGGCCGCGAAGTCCTTGCCGTCCTCGGAGGAGCCGGCCTGGACGAGCAGCGGGTAACCCTGGGGCGGGCGCTCGACGTTGAGCGGGCCGGCCACCTTGAAGTGCGCGCCCTCGTGGCCGAGACGGTGCAGCCGCGCGGGGTCGGCGTAGCGCCCGGCGGCCTTGTCCGCGACGACGGCCTCGGACTCCCAGCTGTCCCACAGCGCCTTGGCGACCTTCAGGAACTCGTCGGCCCGGGCGTAGCGTTCGGCGTGACCGGGGCGGTTGTCGAGGCCGAAGTTGGCGGCCTCGTCGGCCCCCGCCGAGGTGACGATGTTCCACCCGGCGCGGCCGCCGCTGACGTGGTCGACGGACGCGAGCCGGCGGGCCAGGTTGTACGGCTCGTTGTACGTCGACGAGACGGTCGCGATGAGGCCGATCCTGCTGGTCGCCTGGGACAGCGCGGTCAGCAGGGTCAGCGGTTCGAGCTGGCCCGGGGGCCGGAACTCGCCGGTCCCGATGAGGGCCGGGCCGTCCGCGAGGAACAGCGAGTCGAACTTGGCGCTCTCCGCCAGCTGGGCCAGTTCGATCCAGTGCCGCAGGTCGAAGTCGGCACGGGGGTTGCTGTGCGGGAGCCGCCACGCCGCCTCGTGGTGGCCCGCTTCCATGAGGAAGGCGTTGAGGTGCAGCCGCCGTCTCCCGCTCATGAGGTGACCTTCAGCTTCGAGCTGTCGTAACCGGACGGGAGGAGGTTGTCGGTGATCGACTTGACGTCGACCTTCTTGGTGATCTGGCCGGCCTCCAGGAAGACGTCGGCGAGCTTCTGCTCCAGTTCGATATCCGACTGCTCCACCGGGGTCACCCGGTTCGAGTAGGCGGCCAGGGACGCCTTGGCGTCGGCGAGCGGGATGCCCTGTTCCTTCGAGAGAGCCTGCGCGTACTTGTCGGGGTTCTTGATGCCCCAGGCGAACTCTCGCGACAGCCGCTTCAGGACGTCCGTGAGAGCGGCGCGCTTGGTCTTGTCACTCAGCGACTTGTCGGTCGCCACGTAGTAGCTGCTGGTTTGGTCGACCGGCGGGAGGCCCTTCACCAGGATCCGTGCGCCGTTCTTGACCGCGATCGCCGACTGCGGGTTCCAGATCGACCAGGCGTCCACCTTGCCGGTGTTGAACGCAGTCGCGCTGGCCGCCGGGTCGAGGAAGACCAGCTTCGCGTCCTTGGGACCCAGGCCGACGCTTTTCAGCGCGTTCAGGGCCAGACCGTGCGCCGAACTGCCCTGCGGAACCGCGATCTTCTTGCCCTTGAGGTCGGCGGCCGTCCTCAGCTTCGAGCCCTTGGGCACGATGATGTTCTCCACGGCCTGGTCTGGCGTGAGCGAGCGGTTGACGGCGACGACCTTGAAGCCGTACTCCTTCGCGGCGCCGGTGATCGGCGGTACGTCGCCGACGCTGCCGAGGTCGATGTCGCCCGACACGGCGGCCTGCACGAGCGGCGGGCCGTAGGTGAAGCGGGCGAACTTCACCTTGTAGGGCGCGTTGTCGAACACGCCGGTGATCTTCGCCAGCTCCTGGCTGCCGTCACCGCCGTTGTCGCCGATGGTGAAGGTGTACTTGCTCCACTCGGGGTGCCCCGCGTCGCTCGCGTCCGCGGCGTTGCTCAGCGGCGCGGTGGTGTCCGAGGAGGATCCGCAGGCGACGAGGGTGCTCGCGAGGGCGAGCGAGCCGACGGCGCCGATGAGTCCGGTCGTTGTTCTTCGCATGGTGACGGTGCTTTCTGTGCAGGGTGAGGGTGTTCGGGGAGGTCAGTGGTGTTCGGGGAGGTCAGTGGTGGCCGGCGAGGCCGAGGTCCGCCAGGAGTCGGGCGCGAAGTTCCTCGCGTGCGGCGCTCGCCTCGCGGTTCGCGGCGGAGAGGTCCACCTCGTGCGAGCTGCCGATACGACCGCTGCCCATGACGACGATGCGGTCCGCCAGCGCGATGGCCTCGTCGACGTCATGGGTGACGAGCAGCATGGCCGCCTGATGCCTGGTCCGCAGCGCCCGTACGAGGTCGTGCATGCGCAGCCGGGTGATCGCGTCGAGGGCGGCGAACGGCTCGTCGAGCAGGACGAGTTCAGGCTCCGAGACCAGCGCGCGGGCGAGCGACACCCGCTGGGCCTCGCCGCCGGAGAGCTCCTTGGGCCACGCCTTCTCGCGGCCAGCGAGGCCGACCTCGGCGAGCACGTCGCGGGCCCGCTGCTCCGCGTCGGCACCGTGCAGGCCGAGCGTGACGTTACGCAGGACGCGCTGCCATGGCAGCAGCCGGTCGGCCTGGAAGACGATCGCACGCCGTGCCGGGACTTCCACGCGCCCGCCGTCGGGCCGGTCCAGTCCGGCGAGCAGACGGAGCAGGGTGCTCTTGCCGCAGCCCGAGGGGCCGAGCAGGACCACCAGCTCCTCGTCCGCGATGGTGAGGTCGAGGTGGTCCAGCACCACCCGGTCACCGAACTGACGGACCACCTGCTCGACGACGGCCCCGGTCTGCCGACGCGGCTCCGTCGCGATCGTGCTGCTCATGACGCCTCATAACTGGGTCGCCACCGCAGCAGCACCCGCTCGAGAGCCCGGACGACCTGGTCGGCGATCAGACCGAGGAGCGAGTAGATCACCAGCCCCACGAAGACCTGGTTGGTCTGGAGATACGTCTGCCCCTGGGTGATGAGGAAGCCAAGTCCCTTGTCGGCGTTGACCGTTTCGGCGGCGACCAGGCCCAGGACGCTGTAGGCGAGGGAGAACCGGAGGCCGACGAGGAACCCCGGCAGGGCTCCGGGCACCAGCACCCGCGTCACCAGGCGCCACGTTCCCGCGCCCGTCGTGCGCGCCATCTCGATCAGCCGCTGGTCGACACCCCGGATCGCGGCGAACAGGTTGAGGTACATCGGGACACCGGCGCCGAAGGAGATCAGCAGCACCTTCGTGAGCTCGTCGATGCCGAACCACACGATCATCAGCGGCAGCACCGCGAGGAGCGGGATCGTGTTGAGCACCTGCACGAGGCCGTTGAACAGGTACTCGCCGCTGCGCAGCAGCCCCCCGAGTACCCCGGTGACGATGCCCACGGTCAGACCGATCGCGAGACCGATGCCGGCCCGCTGCAGCGAGATGGCCAAGTCCGGCCCGAGGACGCCCTGTTGCCACAGGGCTACGGCGGATTTCACGATCGACGTCGGCGCGGGGGCGTAGGTCTTCGACACCGCTCCGGCCCGGGCGAGGATCTCCCAGGCGAGGAGGATCACGACCGGGGTCGTGTAGATGCCCAGCGGCCAGCGCAGGCGCTCGCGGAGTGTGCTGAGCGGCGTCCGGCCGCGGGCGTCGCGTGGCAGGAACACCTCGCGTTCCCGCGCGTTCGTCGTCTCGGCGTCCGGGGCCTTGGTGACGGCCGGTGCCTTGATGCTGAGTTCGGTCATGCCGCCACCGCCGGCACGCTGCTGTAGTGCGAGGCGTCGCCGACGAGCTGCTCGCTGCGGCGGCCGTCGACACCGGTCGGTACCTCTCCCGCGATCGTCACCCGGTTGAGGCGGCGCGGGTGGTCGTCGTAGTTGTCCACCGCGTAGTGCTGGGTGATCCGGTTGTCGAAGATCAACAGCTGGTTAGGGGACCATGTCCAGCTCAGGATGTTCTCCGGACGGGTCACGTACGACTGGAGGATGCGCAGCAGATCGGCCGAGTCGCTGCTCGACAGGCCGACGAGCCGCTTGGCGAACCCGCCGATGAACAGCCCGCGTTCGCCGGTGAGCGGATGGACGCGCACGACCGGGTGCTCGGCCTCGTAGGGCGTCGAGACGAAGGCCCGGTCGTACTCCTGTCGCTGCGCCGTCGTGGCCGCGGAGCGCGCGTAGTCGTACTGGTTGGTGTGCACGACCCGCAGCGTGTCCGCCAGGGCGCGCAGCGGTTCGGGCAGGTCGCGGTAGGCCGCGGCGGCGTTGGCGATGAGCGTCTGGCCGCCATAGGGCGTGGTCACGATG
The DNA here is from genome assembly GCF_040606035.1 of Streptomyces sp. NPDC005483. Lineage (NCBI taxonomy): Bacteria > Bacillati > Actinomycetota > Actinomycetes > Kitasatosporales > Streptomycetaceae > Streptomyces > Streptomyces sp. NPDC005483. The sequence goes on along the minus strand of NZ_JBEXEA010000001.1, from coordinate 433,314 downwards.
GACCGGAGCGTGGTGAGCTGCGGCGGGTTGACCACGAAGGTGACGTCCGTGTGCCACTCGTTGGCCTTGGACGTCGCGCTGTCGACGGCGAGGACGTTCGTCGTACCGTCGGCGGCCGGCACGTTCGGGTGGGCGGTGGTGAGGTCGCCGAACCACCCGGCCACGCGCTCCTGGCCGGCGTTGTCGAGGTCGACGTCGGCGAAGACGATCGCCTTGTGCTCGTTGAGGGCGTCACGCAGCGCCGTGACCGTCGAGTGATCGGGAGGCGCCGCGAAGTCGACGCCCTCGACGACCGCGCCGATGCGGCCGGTGAGCTTGCGGATGGACGGAGGCATGAGGAGGTCCCTCCCAGGCAGTTGGGCACGCCAAGGGGTGCTGGGGAACGGGCAGTTGAGTGAAAGGGGTCGGTGCTGCGCAGGACTGGCCGACCACGCGGAACACCGGACCGGGCCGGCCGGAGAGAAGACCCGTGGTCGCGGAAGACGCGTGGCCGAAGAAGACCCGTGAGCTCAGGACCGCTACAGCCGCGTTCTCAGTGACCGAGTCGGCGTGCGTGAACAGGCTCCCGGCTCATACGAGAAGGAGATGAGAGGAGAGGGGAGCCGTCAGGAGAGGGAAACGACGATCCCTTGCCGCGTCAGCGACAACAAAACGCGCTGGAGACGTGCGCCAGATCGATGTGGCGCCGCCGAGTGAGGTCCACGCGCGGGTTCATAAGACTGGAGTTCAGCAGAGTTCAGCCACGTCGGTCAATAACTTTCCGGACAGGTCTTGCATTGCGGACACGGAGAACACCTCCGCCTGTTCGTGGAGAGCGCACAGGGCGCCGCACTTACCCCTCACGTGCGCGTCAAGAGCCGGCGTCGGCGCGCACGCACCGAAGCGCTACCGCCGCAGCACCGTGTGCGCCGTGCCCATGGTCGACCTTGACATTCACAGGGGCGGACGACATACGTTGAACGGGAAAATTGCTGACCGGTGGAGGCTTTGATGCACGTACTGGGCGCGGCACCGCGAGGTGTGTGCACTGGTGCGCGGCTGATCACCCGGCGGCACGTCGACTACTGCCGCACCTCCTCCGCCGTCTGTCCTTCCGTACACGTCTGACTCCTGCCGGCCAGTCCGCCGGCTGTCTCGTCGTGGCCCCGTGGCCGCGAATCGCCGTGTTTCCCGGAAGGAACCCCATGTCCGGCCCCGCCCTGCACCTCGCCGTCGAGATCGACGGCGACGGCGCCCACCCCGCGGCCTGGCGCCGCGCCGCCCACTCCCCCGATCAGCTGCTCGCCCCGCGCCGTGTGGCCCGGGTCGCCGCCATCGCCGAGAACGCCGGCTTCACCCTGATCACCCTGGACGACGGCGTGCTGCCGCCCGGCGCCTCACCGGATCCGGTGGGCCGTATCGGCGCGGTCGAGCGGGCGGCCTTCGTCGCGGCGTCCACGAGCACCATCGGGATCGCACCTGTCGTCCCGGTGACCTATGCGGAACCCTTCCATGTCTCCAGCCAGTTGGCATCGCTGGACCACATCTCCGCCGGTCGCGCCGGGTGGGTGGTGACGGAGGAGGAGCGCCCCGAGGCGGCCCGCGCCTGGGGGCGCTCGCCGGTCGCCGACGCGGACGCGCGGGCCCGGGAGTCGAGGGACGGGGTGGAGGTGGCCCGCGCCTTGTGGGACTCGTGGGAGGACGACGCGGTCATCCGGTCGGTGGCCACCAGCCGCTACCTCGACCGGGAACGGCTCCACTACATCGACTTCGCCGGTGACACGTATGCCGTGAAGGGCCCGGCGATCGTGCCGCGCCCGCCGCAGGGACAGCTCGTCGTCCTGGGCCGGCCCGACCGGGTTCCCGCCGCACAACTCGACGTCGCCCTCGTCGAGGGCCGCGACCCCGCGTCGGTCGCCACGGCCGCCGCCGGCGCCGGAACCCCACGCGTCTTCGCCGAGGTCGAAGTTGCGCTGGACACCCCGGTGGCCAGGGCCGTCGAACGCGTCGCCGACCTGGAGCGGCACACGCCGTGGCGGGACCGGGGAAGACTCCGGCACATCGGTTCCGTCGGCCAACTGGTCGCTCTCCTAGGTGATTTGAGCCGCCACGTCGACGGCGTACGGCTGCATCCGCTGGTGCTGGACGAGGACCTCGCCGTCCTCTCCCGCCTCGTCCTTCCGGCCCTGTCCGAGCGGCGTCTCGTCGCCCGCCCGCTGCCCGGTACCTCTCTGCGCTCGACCCTGGGTCTGGAGCGCCCCGCCAATCGCTTCGCCGCCGCCCCGGCCGGCCAGGAGGACGCCCGATGACCCGCACCGATCCCCTCGACGTCCCCCGGCCGCACGCCCAGCTCCACTTCGGGGTGTTCTTCCAGGGCGTGAACCACTGGACCGTCTGGTCGGCCCCCGACAGCGGCTCCCAGATCGACCCGGCCTCCTTCCGCCGGGTCGCCCAGACCGCCGAACGCGGGCTGTTCGACGCGTTCTTCCTCGGCGAAGGGCTGCGGCTGCGCGAGGTCGACGGCAGGATTCACGATCTCGACGTGGCCGGACGGCCGGACGCCATCACCCAGCTCGCCGCGCTGGCCGCGGTCACCCGCCGCATCGGCCTGGTCTCCACCTCCAACTCCACCTTCAACGAACCCGCCGACCTGGCCCGCCGCCTGTCCGGCCTGGACCTGCTCTCCGAGGGCCGCGCCGGATGGAACGTGGTGACCACGGACAACGCCTGGACCGGCGCGAACTTCCGCCGCGGCGGCTACCTCGACCACGCCGACCGCTACCGGCGTGCCGAGGAGTTCCTCACCGTGGCCCGCGCCCTCTGGGACGGCTGGCAGGACGGAGCCGTCGCCGACTCCGCCGGCGCGCCCGCCTGGTCGGCACCCGGCGCCGTACACCAAGTACGCCACAAGGGACCGCAGTTCGACATCGACCTCACTCCGACCCTGCCGCGCAGCGCCCAGGGCCACCCCGTGATCTTCCAGGCCGGTGACTCCGGCGAGGGACGCGACTTCGCCGCCCGCAACGCCGACGTGATCTTCTCGGCGCACGGCAACGACTTCGACGACGCGCTGGCCTTCGCCGACGACATCCGGCACCGGCTGCGGGCGGTCGGGCGGCCCGACGACGATCTGCGGATCCTGCCGGGCACCGAGATCATCCTCGGCGCCACCGAGGAGGAGGCCCAGGAGAAGAAGCACTGGATCCGGCTCCAACAGGTCACCCCGGCCACGGCCTTGGGGATCGCCGGACTGCTGTGGGGCATCGACCTGTCCGACCGCGACGCGGACGGGCCGCTGCCGAAGGAGGACCCGGTCGTCAGCGAGAACGACGGCTCCTTCTGTGCCCGGCGCATCGCCGACCCGCGCACCGTCGTGGCCGAATGGCGGGCGAAGGCAGCGGCACACGGCTGGTCGCTGCGCGAGACCGTCATCGCGCTCGGCCCGCAGCGCGGGCACGTCGGCACCCCGTCGGGTCTGGCCGACAAGTTCGCCCACTTCGTACGGCACGGCGCGGTCGACGGCTTCAACGTCACGCCGTACCTCATCCCCGACGGCCTCGACGACATCGTCGACCTGCTCGTCCCGGAACTGCAGGAACGCGGGATCTACCGCACGGAATACACCGGCACCACCCTGCGCGAGAACCTCGGCCTGCGCGCACCTCTCACCCACCGGGCCGCAACGGAACGACGACAGGCGGGCTGAGCACCCGAGCCGGCCCTCCACCTCATAACCGAGTGCACATGACTGCTACTCATGACTGCGTACACATGACTGACAAGAAGCTGTCACACACGGACCGGAATGCGGGTTCGACCGACGACCGTTCTGAACTGACATGACTGTTGGAGTAGCGCTCAACGCGTCCGACGCGCCGAACCAGATCGACGCGACCGTCCAACTGGCCGAGGAGGCCGCGGAGTTCGGTCTCACGTCGGCCTGGTTCGGGCAGACCTTCGGCGCGGACTCACCCCAGCTCGCGGCGATCGTCGGGCGGGCGGTCCCCGGACTGCAGGTCGGCACCTCCGCGATCCCCGTCTTCGGCCGCCACCCCCTGCTGGTCTCCAGCCAGGCCCAGACCGCCCAGGCCGCGACCCACGGCCGCTATCACCTCGGCCTGGCTGTGGGCACGAAGCTGCTGACCGAGACGGGCTTCGGCCTGCCCTTCGATCGGCCCATCGCCCGGCTGCGCGAATTCCTCACCGCCCTCAGGCAGTTGACCGAGACCGGCACGGCCGACTTCCACGGCGAGCTGCTCACCGCCACCACCCCGATCCCGGCGCGGGTGCCGGGCGCCGAGAACGGCGTCCCCCTGCTCGTCGCCGCGATGGGCCCGCAGGCACTGCGGGCCAGCGGTGAGCTGGCCGACGGGATCCTGCCCTATCTGGCGGGACCGCGCGCCCTGGCGGACCACATCGTGCCCGCCCTGACCGCCGCGGCCGAGGCAGCAGGCCGCCCCGCGCCGAGGATCGTGGCCCTGGTGCCCGGCGTGGTCACGGACGACGTCGACGCGGTGCGGGCCAAGGCCACCGAGAACCTCGCCTTCTACGAACAGATCCCGTCCTACGCACGGGTCATCGAACTCTCCGGCGGCCGGCGGGCCGCCGACCTGGCCGTGATCGGCGACGAGAAGACGGTCGAGGCCGAGGTACGCCGTTACCGCGATGCCGGCGCCACCGAGGTCGTGTTCTCGGCCACCGAGATCGCGGGAGAAGCCGACCGTCGACGCACCTGGCGACTCCTGGGCGAACTGGCCGGCTGAGTACACGCGTCGCCTCGACGACCCCCTGCACCCCCTGCACCTCCTGCACCCCCTGCCCGAAGGCACCCCCGGCACAAAGGAGATTCCCCATGACCACCGAGGCCACCACCACGGACCTCCATGCCTTCACCGAGACCTGGCTGGAGTGGTACCGCGCCCAGGAGGCCCGGCTCGCCGCCCCGCACGGGTTCCTGGCGATCACTGGTCTGCACTGGCTCGACGACCGGCCCCAGCGCTTCCCGGACGCGCCCGGCGCGTGGCGCACCGGCCCCGAAGGCGTCGTCGTGGACCTCGACGAGGGCGAGGAACTGGTCGTCGACGGCACGCCGGTGCGCGGCGAGCACCGCTTCGGCGTGCTTCCCGAGCGCGGCGGCGTCGACGCCGTCTGGAAAGACGCCGTCATCGAGGTCGCCAAGCGCGGCGGCCAGGACATCGTGCGCCCCCGGCACCCGGACGCACCGCTGCGCACCGCCTTCACCGGAACACCCGCCTACGCCCCCGACCCGCGCTGGGCCGTGACGGGCCGCTACATCCCGTTCGACACTCCGCGGCCGACCACCGTGGGCGCCGCGGTCGAGGGCCTCGAGCACGTGTACGTCGCGCCGGGCAGGGTCGAATTCGAGCTGGACGGGCAGCAGTTGTCGCTCACAGCGTTCCCCGGCCATGGTGCGGGCCGGCTGATGGTGCTGTTCACCGACGCGACCTCCGGAGTCACCACCTACGCCGCCAACCGGACGCTCGCCCTCGATCCGCCCACCGCGGACGGCACGGTCCTCCTGGACTTCAACCGCGCCGCGAACCTGCCGTGCGCCTACACGGACCTGGCAACCTGCCCGCTGCCCCCGGCCGAGAACCGGCTGCCGGTGGCGATCGAGGCCGGCCAGAAGATCCCCCGCGAGCGCGGCGGGTCCTGAACCGGACGCGATCCCGACCCGAACTCCCCGGACAGGGCGTTCTCTTGCGCCATTGACGTACGACAAGACCGCTCCGTACGATCACGAACGGCATTGAGTGTCAGCGTCAAGCCCTGGCTCGCTGACCGGCAACCCTCCCACGCGGTGGGGTGCTCCAGGTGAAAGCCCGGCGGGATCACCGACGATCTCCGCAAGCGCGTGGCCCCGTGACCGGGGCCGGACATGTGGAGGACCGATATGCGGCACGGTGGTGAGCTCAGCGCCCGGTTCGCCGGCGCCACCGTGTTCTCCCGGCTCTCGCGTCGGCGCCACATCGACCTCAAGCGCTCGACCAGCTGTCTCTGTCAGGCCTGACGGGTCTTCCGCCCGCTGGTCGCAGTGCGGCACCTGTCGTCGCCGTACCCATCTGCGCCTGATCTCCGTCTGTCGTTGATCCGCGTTTCCCCCTGATCCCCGTCTGCACAGCGCTCCCCGGCGCCGGCGTCGCGCCGGCCGGGGCCGCATGCCCGCGCACGGCCGCGCCCTGCACCACCCCCGTGCCCGGTGACACGAGTAGGAGAAGCCCTCCGTGACTGCACTTTCCGATGTCAGAACCTCCCGGTGGGCGGCACTGACCGCCCTTGTGACCACCAGTGTTCTGCTGACCGCCTGCGGCTCCGGCGGCGGCGACTCCGCCACCGGTTCCGGGCAGCCCCGGTCCGGCGGCACCCTGAACTTCGCGGTGGGTTCGGACGCCGGCTGCGTGGATCCGCAGCAGGTCGGCAGCAACGAGACCATCTACTCGGTGCGCCAGGTCGTGGACTCGCTGACGGACCAGGACCCCAAGACCGGCAAGATCGTGCCGTGGCTGGCGAAGAGCTGGGACGTCAGCTCCGACGCCACGACGTTCACCTTCCGTCTCAGGTCGGGCGTCACCTTCAGCGACGGCTCGAAGCTGACCGCGCAGGTGGTCAAGGACAACTTCGACGCGGTGCCGAAGCTGGGCGCCCTGGGCACGCTCGCCGAGGGCTATCTGAGCGGCGTCAAGAACACCACGGTGGTCGACCCGCTCACCGTCAAAGTGACCTTCAGCCAGCCCAACGCCCAGTTCCTACAGGCGACTTCGACTCACTCGCTCGGAATCGAGTCGTCGGCGAGCGTGAAGAGGACCCCGCAGCAGAAGTGCAGCGACGGGGTGATCGGGTCCGGGCCCTTCGTGCTGAAGCAGTACGTGCAGAACCAGTCGATCACCCTGGCCAAGCGCACGGGATACGCGTGGGGTTCCTCGCGGTGGAGCAAGAAGGGCGAGGCATACCTGGACAAGCTGGTGTTCAAGGTCGTCCCGGAGGCGGGCGTACGGGCCGGAAGTCTCCAGTCCGGCCAGGTCGACGCGATCAGCAGCGTGGGCAAGGCCGACGAGGCGGCGCTCAAGGGCGGTCAGGTCACGCTCCAGCGACGGGCCAACCCCGGCGTCGTGTTCGGTCTCGGGCTCAACAACTCACGGCCGGCCCTGAAGGACCCGAGGGTGCGCCAGGCGATCCTGTTCGCCGTCGACCGGCAGCAGGTCGCCGACACCGTCTTCCCCACCGGCACCCAGGCGGCGACCAGCGTCCTCGCGCACACCACGCCCGACTACACCGATCTCACCTCCGACCTGACCTTCGACGCGGCCAAGGCCAAGTCCCTGCTGGATGCGGCCGGTTGGAGGGCCGGCAGCGACGGCATCCGCGCCCGGGCCGGCAAGAAGCTGAGTCTGACCGTCAAGTGGTTCCCCAACGCCTCCACCAACCAGCCCGCGCTGGAGCTGATCCAGCAGCAGCTCAAGGCCGTAGGGGTCGACGTGGTCCTCAAGCAGCTCCAGGTCACGCAGTTCGCCGCGACCCTCCAGTCGGGTGACTTCGACGCGGTGTGGGGGAACGTGACCCGCGCCGACCCGGACATCCTGCGCAGCTCGTTCTCCACCGAGCTGGCCAACTCCTATCAGCTGCCTGCGAGTTCCCTCGACACCGCGCTGTCCGAGCAGGCTGCGACCGTCGACTCCGGCAAGCGCCGGCAACTGGTCGGTCAGGCACAGCAGTCCCTCGTGCGGAACGCCTACTACGTGCCGGTCGTGGAACTCCAGACCCAGCTGGGCGTGGCGAAGAAGGTGCACGACCTGAACTTCGACGCCTCCAGCCGCATCCAGCTGCACGACACCTGGGTCGGCTAACCGCATGCGCCGCTATGTGATCAAACGGCTCGCCCAGGCGGTCGGGGTGCTGTGGGCCGCCTACACGGTCTCGTTCCTGGTGCTGGACTATCTGCCGGGCGACCCGGTCACCGCGATGGCCGGCGCCGGAATGGACTCGGGGCAGGTCGACCCGAAGCAGATCGCCGCCCTGCGGCACGAGTACGGCTTCGACAAACCGGTGCTGGTGCAGTACGCCGAGTCCCTCGGCCGGGCGGTGCGCGGGGACTTCGGCGACTCGGTGTCCACCGGCCGTCCGGTGACCTCGACACTGGCCGACGCCCTGCCCCAGACACTGCAGTTGACCGGCGCGGCTCTGCTGCTCGCGGTGGTCCTCGGCGGCGGTCTGGCGGTGCTGGCGACCTACACCGCTCAGCGCTGGCTGCGGCAGCTGCTGCTGTCGCTGCCGCCGCTGGGAGTGTCCGTCCCGACGTTCTGGGTGGGGCTGCTGCTCGTCGAGACGTTCTCCTTCCGGCTGCACTGGTTCCCCGCGTTCGGCAACGGCGGATTCAAGGGGCTGGTACTGCCGGCGCTGACGCTGGCCATCCCGACCGGCGCGCAGATCGCCCAGGTGCTCGCCAAGAGCCTGCTCACCGCGCTGGACCAGGCGTATGTGGAGACAGCGCGGGCCAAGGGCGCCGGGCGGTGGCGGGTCCATCTGCGGCACGCGCTGCGCAACGCGTCCCTGCCGGCGCTGACGGTCGTCGGCCTGCTGGTGGGGCAGCTGATCGCCGGTTCGGTGGTCGTCGAGACGGTGTTCTCCCGCGACGGCCTCGGCCGGGTGACCGCGGCGGCGGTCACCGCCCAGGACATCCCGCTGGTCCAGGGGGTGGTGGTGTTCGGGGCGCTGATCTTCGTGACCACGAACCTGGTCATCGACCTGGTCTATCCGCTCCTCGATCCGCGGATCGTGGTGGCCTCGGGCAGAAGGGCGGCACTCGCATGAGCCAAAACCTTGTCGACGACCCCGCCGAAACGGCACTGGGACTGGCCCGCCCGGTCGAGGCGGGGCCGGAGCCTGATCCCGGGCGCCGTGTGGACGTACGGCGGCTGCTGCGGTTCGTGGTGCGCCGCCCGGGATTGGTGCTGTCGGTGGTCGTCCTCCTGCTGGTGGTGCTGGCCTCGTTCCGGCCCGGTCTGTTCACCTCGCAGGACCCGCTGAAGGGCGTGCCGTCGGAGAACTTCCGTGCTCCGAGCGGCAGTCACTGGTTCGGCACCGACGAGTTGGGCCGCGATGTGTTCTCCCGGGTCGTCCACGGCGCCCAACTGTCCCTTAAGGCGACGCTGATCGCGGTGCTGGTCGCGTTCGTGGTCGGCGGTCTGCTGGGCGTGGTCGCCGGGTTCGTGGGCCGCTGGGTGGACGACGTACTGATGCGCTTCGTCGACGTGCTGCTGTCCATCCCCGCGCTGTTCATGTCCCTGGCCCTGGTCACCGCGCTGGGCTACGGCACGGTGAAGGTGGCGGTCGCGGTCGGCATCGCCAGTGTGGCCGCGTTCGCGCGGGTGGCGCGCGCCGAGGTGCTGCGGGTGCGGCAGGCCGTCTTCGTCGAGGCCTCACGCGCCGGCGGAGCGCGCTGGTACTCGGTCCTTGCCCGGCATGTGCTGCCCAATGCGGCGGGCCCGGTGATCGTGCTCGCCACCCTCGACTTCGGCTCCTCCATCCTGGCCGTGTCGGCCCTGAGCTTCCTCGGCTACGGCGCTCCCCCGCCGGCTCCGGAGTGGGGGACGTTGATCTCCGACGGGCGCAACTACCTCGCCAACGCCTGGTGGCTGACCGCGCTGCCCGGGCTGGCGATCGCCGCGACCGTACTGGCCACCAACCGCGTCGCCCGGGCACTGGACGGCGAATGGTCCCGGCAGCGATGACCGACGAACCCGAGATCGGCGAGAACGGTGACGACGTGAGCACACCACTGCTGGAGATACGCGGGCTGTCGGTGTCGTACCGCACCCGGGGCGGCACGGTCGAGGCCGTCCGGGGCGTGGACCTCGACGTGTGGCCGGGACAGGTGACGGCGGTGGTCGGCGAGTCCGGCTCCGGCAAGAGCACGACCGCGCACGCGATCACGCGGCTCCTGTCGGCGAACGGCCGTATCGACGCGGGCACGGTCCGTTTCGGCCGGCACGACCTGGCCACGCTGTCGGAGGCGGAGCTGCGCACCGTGCGCGGAGCACGGATCGGACTGGTGCCGCAGGATCCGACGGTCTCCCTCAACCCAGTCAAGCGGATCGGCGACCAGGTCGCCGAGGTGCTGCGCATCCACGGCCTGGCGACCCGCCGCTCGGCTTTCGCCGAGGCCGTCGCCGTGCTGGAGCGGGCCGGGCTGCCCGACGCGGCCACCCGCGCCCGGCAGTACCCGCACGAACTCTCCGGCGGCATGCGGCAACGCGCCCTGATCGCCATCGCCATCGCCGCCCAGCCCGAGCTGATCATCGCCGACGAGCCGACCAGCGCGCTCGACGTCACCGTGCAGCGGGTCATCCTGGACCATCTCCAGCGCCTCACCGAGGAGTCGGGCACCGCGGTCCTGCTCGTCACCCACGATCTCGGGGTCGCCGCCGACCGGGCACAGCGGCTGGTGGTGATGTCCCAGGGCAAGGTCGTCGAGGCGGGCCCGACCCGCGACATCCTGGCGGACCCGCAGGACGACTACACCCGGCACCTGCTGGCCAGCGCCCCCAGCCTGACCACCGCCCGGCCCCGCACTCCGGCCGCCGCCGTCCCCGAGCCCGATACGGCGCCCCTGGTCGAAGTGCGCAGCCTGGTAAAGGAGTTCAGGCTGCCCCGCGCCGGGGACGGGCCGCGCACCCTGCGCGCCGTCGACGACGTCAGCTTCACCCTGCACCGGGGCCGGACCCTCGCCCTGGTCGGCGAGTCGGGCTCGGGCAAGTCCACCACCGCGCGACTGGTGCTGCGCCTCGCCGACGCGAGCGCCGGACAGATCCTCTTCGACGGTGCCGACGTCACCAGCGCCAGGGGCGCCCAGGCCAGGCGGCTGCGCCGCCGCGCCCAGCTCGTCTACCAGAACCCGTACGCCTCGCTCGACCCCCGCTTCTCCATCGGCGAGGTGATCACCGAACCCCTCCGGGCCTTCGAGGTCGGCGACCGCGCCTCCCGGCTCACCCGCGCACGCGAACTGCTCGACCGGGTGGCCCTCCCGGCCGCCACGCTGGAGCGCCGCCCGGCGGAACTGTCCGGCGGGCAGCGCCAGCGAGTGGCGATCGCCCGCGCCCTCGCCCTCTCCCCCGACCTGGTGGTGTGCGACGAGCCGGTCTCCGCGCTCGACGTGTCCGTACAGGCCCAAGTCCTGGACCTGCTGGCCGAGTTGCAGGCCGACACGGGGGTGGCGTACCTCTTCATCTCCCACGACCTGGCCGTCGTGCGTCAGATCGCGCACCAGGTCGCCGTCATGCGGGCAGGCCGAGTCGTCGAGACAGGCCCACCGGAGGAACTGTTCACCCGCCCCCGCCACGAGTACACCCGCGAACTGCTCGCCGCGATCCCCGGCGGCCGCGTCGCCACCACCACGAGCTGAGAAGCGGCCTCGCATGAGCACGCTCCCGATCGCTTCCCTGACCTTTCTCACCCTGGGCAACTTCGCCGACGACGATCCGTGCACCGGCCTGGAGCCGGTGTCGGGCAGGCCCACGTCCCGGGGGCCGAGCTACGCGCGGCGCCTTGAGGAAGGCCCCAGTTCGTCCAGGCTCGGGTCGCGTCGCACACGCACAGCTTGGGAACACGCCGCCTTTCCCGCATCGAGGAGAACACCGGCGTGCCTGTCCCAGGAACCGCTACAACGAGCACCACATGTCCCTGGTCGGCAAGTAGGAGAAAGACCTCGCGGCGGGCTTCCTCAGTCAGGCGACCGGGCGGAACGTCCACAGCAGGTTGGTGCTCTGCTGCCACGTCCACTGCTTGGTCACGGCCCCCGCGGCGACGGCACCACCACCGTCGAGGACCAGTCCCGTGCTCCGGTTCGCCAGGGAGTACTGGCCCTGACCGCGGTGGACGATCTGCCACTGCTGGGTGTCACTGCCGTCCCAAACCTTCTGCCGGGCCGGGTCGCCGTTGCCGGTGGCGCCCCAGCCGTCGGCGACCATGCCGTTGGTGCGGTTCACGAGCCGGTAGTAGCCGTTGCCGAGTTCGACCGCCTGCCACTGGAGGTTGGTGTGGTCGATGGACTCCCACTGTTTCAGGGGCGAGCCGGCGGCTACCTTGCCGCCGCTGTCCAGCACCAGGTGGTTGGTGACGTTGGTCAGGCGGAAGTACTGGTCGGGCCTGAACGTCACCTTCAGCGAGGCGATGACGTCGTTGTTGCCGGTGACCCGGAGGTCGGGGGTGTCCGAGGTGAACGTCCAGGCGGTGCCGGTGAAGTTGTCGCCGGAGTAGCCCGTCACCTGGTAGCCGTCGGGCACCAGGACGGAGGAGGTCATGGCGGGCCCCAGGCCGGCGGCGGACAGTTGGGAGGAGGTGTAGCCGCCCAACGGCAGGACTGCGCGGGCGCCTTGGTAGCCGACGTTCTGGCACACCGTCGCGGAGACCCTCACGGGCATGCCCTGGACCTCGACGCACACCACGGAGACGTCGGCGTTCGGTGCGCCGGCCGGCACGGTGACGTCGATCTGGTCGGTGACGGCGTACGGAAGCGAGACCGAGGGGTTGTTCAGCAGGTAGACGCGGCTGATCGTGTTGTCGATCGCCGGGATCCGGAGCTGACCGTTCGTGGGCCAGGTGAAGACGTGGGCGAAGAGCTTGCCGTTCTTCCTGGTGACCTTCCCCCACGCGGGTTCGGTGGCGAACGGGCTGCCGCTGGTGCCGTGCACGCTGTCGCTGTGCACCGACATCCACGAGGCCAGGCCGTTGAGGACGGTCTGGGTTCCGGCGGTGACGGAGCCGTCGCCCTTGGGGCCGATGTTCAGCAGCAGGTTGCCGTCCCGGGAGACGACCGTGATCAGCTCCTGGACGATGTCCTTCACGGATCTGTAGGAGTTCTCACTCGACGCGTTGTAGCCCCAGGCGCCGTTCATGGTGCTGCACCGCTCCCACGGCCGGTTCATCGGCTCGGCGGGTATCCCGAACTCCGCGACCGCGTAGTCGCCCAGACCGTGGTCCCGCTTGACCCGCTCGTTGACGATCAGGCCGGGCTTGCGGGCGATGAGCCAGTTGTAGAGGTCGACTCCGTCCGATGTCAGCCACCAGTCCTGCAGGGTGGGGCTGGAAGGCTCGCCGAACCAGTCGCCGTCGAACCAGAGCAGGGCCGGGTCGTAGCGGTCCAGCAGCTCCTGGAGCTGCGCCTTCATGTCTGCGATGTAGGCGGTGCGGGCGGTCTGCGAGGACATCGTGGTGAGACCGCCTTGGTGACGGTCGGTCTGGGACGGGTGGTTCCAGTCGAGGATCGAGTAGTACAGACAGAACTTGATCCCCCGGCTCTCGCACGCTGTCTTGAGTTCCATGAGCGGGTCGCTCTGGACGCCGTTGTAGTCGTGCAGGTTGTACAGCCTGGTGGCCGTGGTGTCGGTGAAGCTCGCCACGTCGGAGTTCCACATCGCGAAGCCCTCGTGGTGCTTGGCTGTGATCACGAGGTACTTCATGCCCGCGTTCTTCGCCAGTTCGGCGACGGCAGCGGCGTCGAACCGGGTCGGCGCGAAGTTCTTGGTGACCTGGTTCTGGTAGTCGGCCTTGCTCCACTGCTGGCTGTCGAACGCCCACTCGCCCTGGCCGAGCTGCGAGTAGGACCCGAAGTGGATGAACATCCCGAACCTTGCCTGGTACCACCAGTCCATCTTCGAGGGGACGGCGTACGCCTCGGCGGTGGTGGGCCACAGAGCCTGGGGCAGCCCGAAGACCGCCACTCCTCCGGCAAGAGCGGCGGCCTTCATCAGAGAGCGTCGGCTGAGGGAGTCGGAGGGCATGGCGCGGCTCCATGTCTTGAGGGGGAACTAGACATCGGATGGATTTATAGGTGCCGAGAGCTAGCCGCGTCTACAGTCAGGACAGTATTGGCCAACACACTGCGAAGGCCGCGTCATAGATAGGATGTATTCGCGCAACTCTGCGTATACGACGTATGGGACTGCGCGAGCATGTGGTGGTGGTGACCGGAGCGTCGAGCGGCATCGGACGGGCCACGGCCGAGGCTTTCGCCCGCAAGGGCTACGCCGTGGTGCTGGCCGCGCGCCGCGAGGAGGCGCTGGAGGCGGCGGCCCGGGAGTGCGAGAAGCATCGCGGGCCACGGACGCTGGTCGTACCGACGGACACGACGGACGCCGGAGCGGTCGAGAACCTCGCGCGGCGGGCGGTCGCGGAGTTCGGCCGGATCGACGTCTGGGTGAACAACGCGGCGGTCAACGCCTTCGGTCGCTTCGAGGACGTGCCCCTGGAGGACTTCCGCAAGGTCCTCGACGTCAACGTGATGGGATACGTGCACGGGGCCCGGGCCGCGCTGCCGGTGATGCGGGAGCAGGGGACGGGGACGCTGATCAACGTCTCGTCCATCGTGGGCGCCGTGTCCCAGCCTTACAGCCACCCGTACGGCATGTCCAAGCACGCCGTCCGGGGGCTCGGTTCGAGCCTGCGGCAGCAGCTGAGGGTGGAGGGCGTGAAGGGCGTACACGTGTGCACGGTGATGCCCGCGACCATCGACACCCCGCACTTCCAGCAGGCGGCGAACTACACCGGGCTGAAGGTGGTCGCCATGCCCCCCGTCTACACCCCGGAACGCGTCGCCCGGACGATCGTGGACCTCGCCCGCCGACCCCGCCGCGAGGTGGCGGTCGGTCCGGCCGGCCGTGCTCTCGTACGCCAGTCGCGGTTCGCGCCCGGCCTCGCGGAGCGGGCCATGGCGCGGCAGACGGACAAGGGCCATCTCGATCACGACGAGGAGGCCCCGGCCACCCACGGGGCTCTGCACGTGCCGGCGTCCGGGGAGGGCGCGGTGCACGGCGGCTGGCACGGGCGGCGACGCACCGCGATGCGCAGGACCGCCGTCGCCGCCGCGCTAGCCGGAGCGGCCGTGACCGCCGGGCGCAGGATCAGCCGTGGCGCGGCGGTCGCCTGACCGGTGAGCGGGGTCCCTCCTCGGTACGCCGTTGCCCGCCCGGTGCGACACCGGGCGGGCAACGGAGTGACTCAGTGGCTCAATGGCTCAGTGAGCCGCCGCCGGTACACGCACCGGGAGCGCGTGGATGACGAACCCGCTGCGCACGCGCGTCGGCATGCGGTTCAGCGGGATCCGCAGATCCTGTTCGGGCACGTCGTACTCCAACCGGGCCAGCCTCGGACCGAGGGCTGCCAGTAGCGCGACGGTGACGTCCTCGCCGGGGCAGCGGTGGCCGGTGGCCCGGTCCGCGCCCCCCTGCGGAACGAGTTCGTCGCGCTGCGGCGGCCGCCCCACGAAGCGCTGCGGGGCGAATGCGTACGGCTCGTCCCAGAGGCCGGGATCGTGGTTCTGCCCGTACAGGTCGAGCAGGATCAGGGTGCCGGACGGGATCGGCTCGCCCCGCCACTCAAGATCGGTCACGGCCCGGCCGCCGAGGAAGGGCGCGAAGGGGTAGAAGCGCCGCAGCTCGTGGGCGAACGCCACGGCGTAGGCGGGGTCGTCCTCGCGCAGCCGTTCCCGCACGCCGGGGGTGCGCAGGGCGTGACCGGCGTAGGCGACGAACCAGCAGACGGCGACGGTGGGACGGATGACGTTGAGCAGTTCGACCGCGGCGGTGTGCGGGTCCAGGAGCCGGCCGTCGGTGTCGCGGTGCCGGACGATCGCGTCCAGCGCCGATCCGGTGGGCGCCGTGGCGTTCCCCGCCCGTACGTCCCCGACCAGACCTGCCAGCCATGCCTCACTGCGAGCCCGGGCCCGGCGGGCCCGCCAGTGGCGCGGTCCCGGCGTGGCGAAGCCGTCGACCATCGCGACCATGTCCCGGGCGGTGGAATCGGCGTCGTCCAAGGGGATGCCGACCCACTGGCAGACCCCCTGGGTGAGAATCCGGCTCGCTTCGTCGAACAGGACGACCGGGCGCTCGCACCACGACCGCACCGCCTCGTCCCACACCGCCGTGACGCGGTCGACCAGCTCGGCGACCGCCTTGGGGCCGGTGAGCAGGGAGAGGAACATCTCCTTGCGCCCGCGGTGGGCCTGACCGTCGAGGGTGTGCACGGCTCCGTGGCCGAAGAGAGTGCTGAGCACCGGGCCCGGGAGCGCGGTTCCACGCTCGACATGCCGTTCGTCGTAGAAGAACCGCACCGCCTCCGGGCCGTGCAGGGCGACCGCGTGCTGTCCCATCAGCCGGGTGCGCACGAGCGGGGCGTCGGTACGGCGCCGGCGGTCGGGAAGCCAGGTGTACGCCTTGGCGAGGAGGGCGAGCGAGCTGTCGGCAAGGGGCGGACGACTCTGATTCATGGCGCCGCGAGTGCCCGCCGCCCCCGACCGGAAACTCGGCCTGGTACGGCGGCATCATCTGCTCCGGTCAGGGCCCTTCCCGTGGCCTGTGCGTTTCCCGACCTCCTCGGGTGGGGACCCGGCGCTCGTGGTGGCGTACGGAGCGGAGCAGCGGGTACGGGTGCCAATTCTGCGGGCCCGGTGGCTGCGGCAGACGTTCGTGCACTGGCCGTTCCGGCCGGCCGCGGTGCAGGCTCTGCTGCCGCGGGGGCTGGTCGTGGACGAGTACGACGGGGCGGCGTGGGTGGGTTTCACTCCGTTCGTGATGGCGGACGTGCGCCCCGGGGGTGTCCCCGCCTCGGTACCCGGGGTTCCGACGTTCGCGGAGACCAATCTGCGGACCTATGTGCGACGCGAGGACGGACGGGACGGTATCTGGTTCCTGTCCATCGAGGTGGCCTGCCCGCTGATGCTGGCGGCTCGTGCCGTCGGGGCGCCGTACACACTGGGCGACCTGCGCGTCAGCACGGACGGCGACACCGTGTCGTACGCGGGCTCGCGCGGGGCCGGGCGGGTCTCGTACCGCCTGGACGTGCGTCCCGGTGATCTCGTCCAGCCGACGGAGCGCGATGTGTGGCTGACCTCGCGTTGGCGGGCGTACACCCGCCGACTCGGGGTTCTCCTGGAGACGCCCGTGGAACACGAGCCCTGGCCGCTGGCCGGCGCGGCCGTGGACGTGCTGGAGGAGACGCTGACCGCCGCGGCGGGTCTGCCCGCCCCGCTCGACGAGCCCGTCGTGCACTTCTCCCCCGGGGTCCGGCACGTCCGGCTCGGGCCCTCGCGGCCCCTTTTCACGTGAGCGGGCGGTCGGGCGATGCCTTCCGTGGCGGGCGGCTGCGCTTCGACGGCTGGATCGCCGGCCTGGGCACGGCCTCCGGGACCCGCATCGTGCTGGGCCACTGGCCACGGTCGCCCTTCGGGCCGTTCAGCGATGTGATGCTGGAACGGCCCGACGGGGAACGGCTGTTGCTCGCCCCCACCCGGGAGACGGCGGATTTCGTCAGCGGCACCTACGTCTTCGACACCGTGCGCGTCGTCCCGGTCGCCGTGCGCGTCGTGGACGACGTCTGGAGCGTGACCGCCGGCCCCCTCGACCTGCGTTTCACTACGGGCCGCCGACGACTCCTCGGGCTGCTGCTGTGCGCGGTGCCCGGCGTGCTCGCCGCTCGACCGGGCTGGTCCGTGCTCACGTCCCTTCCCGCCCGCCTGCTGCTGCCCGGTGTGCGCACCCGCGGCAGCGCGCGTGCGGGCCGCCGTGAGTGGTACGGCGCCCGGGACCTGCGGCCGATCCGCACGGTGACGGGGGTCTTCGAGGGCGACGACCTCGGCCCGGCGGCCCCCGTCGCCCCGCCCGTGCGCTTCGGGTTCGGGTCGGTGCCGAGACGACCCGCGCTGACCAGAGTGACGACGACGGTGGCCGTGGAGCCGGAGTGGGGACGCGTGTCCAGGGGTACCCGGCCGCGCGGATGAAGAGGGGAATGAGCGCCCGGCCGCCGTCCCTCCGCCCATGTCTCCCCGGACGCATCCGGACCCCCGAGAGTGAGGCCGACGATGAGTGAGCAGACCCCGTCCCAGGCGGAAGGCGAACCGCTGGAGACCACGCCGGACGAGGAACAGCAGTCCGGCCGTCGTGACGCCCCCCGGACCACCCCTTCGCAGGCGGAGGGCGAGGACACGGAGGACGAGGACGGCGAACAGAGCGAAGAGCGCGAGGCAGGGGAGAGCGGCTGGTCCGGTCCGTGAGGCGGGACGAGGTCCGGGACTCTCGGCGGCGCCAGGAGCGGACGCCGGAGCCCGTCCCCGCGGCTGAAGCCGGCTTCCGTCGGCTGGCCCGGCTGCGCGGGGCTCCCGCTCTGCATCCGCAGGGGCTGACCTGCACGGCCACTCTGGACGTCGTGGACGGCGACGAGCACTGGGGGTGCCCTGGCTGGACGCGCCCAGGCGGTACGGCGCCACGGTCCGGCTCTCGCGAGCGGCCGGTCTGCCCCGGCGGCAGCCCGACGGACTGGGTCTGGCTGTGCGCGTGGAACAGGCCGACGGCCCGGACGACGCCCTCGATCTGCTGTTGACGAGCTGTGGCCGCGGCCGGGTCAGCACCGGCTTCACCGCCGCCGACCTGCGGCACGGCGCCGAGTGGATGTACTACGGCGGCGACCTCGTGGAGGCGGGGCCGGCCGTGCTGATGGGGGTGGCCTGGTACGCCGGCGCCGGGCGGGCCCGAGCCCGAGACCGGCGCCGGGGTCTTCAGGACACAGTGGTGGACCGGCCCGGCGGGGGCACTCGGAGGCCAACACAGGACTCCGGCAGCCGGAGGGGACCATGAACACGACGGCACGGACCTCCCTCGACGGTACGACGCGGCAGAAACGGCTGGTGATCTATCTCAACGACCACCTGGCCGGCGCGACGGCGGGCGTCGAACTCGCCCGCCGGATGACGCAGGAGCACCGCGGCTCGCCGTATGCGGAGACCCTGGAGAGCCTGCGGAAGGAGATCTCCCAGGACCGGCAGGCCCTGGTCCGCCTCCTCGCCGACCTGGACGTCCCCGTCAGGCGCTACAAGACGTACGGGGCGTGGCTCGGCGAGAAGGTCGCGCGGATGAAGCCCAACGGCCGCCTGCTGCGCCGCTCCGGCCTCGCCCTGCTGGTCGAGACCGAGGCACTGCGGCTGGGAGCGCAGGGCAAGGCCTCGCTGTGGCGCGGGCTGCTCGCCGCGTCGGCACAGGACGCGCGTCTGGACGCCGACCGGCTGGAGGAGCTGCTGCGCAGGGCGGTGCGGCAGGTCAAGACGCTGGACTCCCTGCACGCCACGGTCGCCACGGCACTGCTGTTTCCCGTGACGCGGCCGGAACCCGCGTCGACGCCCCCCACGGAGACGAACTCCTCCGCCTGACCTCGCCGGCCCACCGCCGGTACGGACGGGATGCGACAGGCGGTGCAGGCGGTCCTCGTCCGTCTGGCCGATTCCGTCCCTCCACACTCTTCACCTCTCGGTTACACCCCGGGGGCACGGGTACCCGCGCGGCTCCGCTCCGGCCCACAGCCGAGGAGAACCCCATGGGCTTCAACCCACTGGAACATCAAGGCATCCCCCTGGACCGCCAGTTGCGCAACTGGCGCGAGCTCGACGTCGAGCCCGTCGACCCCGACCACGGTGACCCGTACACCAAGTGCCGCATCATCGCGATGAACGGCATCGAGGTCGAGGCGATCCTCTTCAGCCATCAGTTCGCCCGTCACTGTCCCGACCTCGACGTCAAGCGGCAGCTGGCGGAGGTCCGTTACATCGAGCAGCAGCAGCAGAAGGCCGTCAACTGGCTGCTGCCCGGTCTCGCCTCGGTCCTGGAGACGACGATCTCCTACGAGCAGGTCGCGGTCGACCTCACCGGCTGGATCGCCCGCCACGAGCCCGACCCGTACCTGCGGCAGGCGTACGAGTTCGGCGTCCTGGAGGACTTCGACCACCTGTACCGGTACTCCAACCTCTACGAGATGATCGAGCACCGCAAGGCGGAGTCGATCGTGGAGGGCCTCACGGAGGTGATGCCGGGACGGCCGACCAAGTTCCATCACCGGCACCCGGCCGACAACGTGCGCGAGCCCTACGACCGGACGACGGTCGACCCGATCTCGCGGTTGCACGCGCTGACCATCATGGCGGCCGAGCAGCAGACCCTGAACTTCTACCTGAACGTCGGCCCCCAGTACATGGAGCCGATCGCCCGCCAGCTGTACCAGGAGATCGCCCTGGTCGAGGAGGAGCACGTCACCCACTACGAGTCCCTGGTCGACCCGGGCGAGACGTGGTGGGAGCAGCTGGTCAACCACGAGTACAACGAGTGCTACCTCTACCACTCCTTCATGGAGCAGGAGCCCGACCCGAAGGTGAAGGCGATCTGGGAGCTCCACCTGAACATGGAGCTCGAACACCTGCGGATCGCCTGCGATCTGATGCGCCGTCACGACGGCCGGGAGCCGCAGGAGATCCTCGCGCCGGAGCTGCCGAACGTGCTGACCTTCGAGGAGAACAAGCAGTTCGTACGGGGTCTGCTGGACACCCAGATGGACCTGACGACCCTGGGCACCGGCTATGTCCGGGACGCCCACGAGCGCTTCCAGAAGATGCAGGAGCAGATCCACGGCGGCGAGGAGCCGCCGAGCGAGCGGGTGATGGCCCAGCACCGGGAGATGTTCGGCCGCGAGTACCGCATCGAGTCGGAGGGCGAGCACCCCGACGTCGCCTCCCGGGAGAGGA
Organism: Streptomyces sp. NPDC005483; assembly: GCF_040606035.1. NCBI lineage: Bacteria > Bacillati > Actinomycetota > Actinomycetes > Kitasatosporales > Streptomycetaceae > Streptomyces > Streptomyces sp. NPDC005483. The sequence continues at coordinate 412,763 of NZ_JBEXEA010000001.1, read as the reverse complement.
GCTGACATGGCCGGGATCGCGGCGAGCGATGCCGACGTCGTGGCGCTGCTGATGCGGCAGCACGGTGACATCCGCAACCTCTTCGACGAGGTGGAGCGGACGGCCGGGGACGAGCGCCGGGCGGCGTTCCGGAACCTGGTCCGGCTTCTGGCCGTGCACGAGACGGCCGAGGAGGAGGTCATCCGTCCCTTCACCCGTACCTCCGTGCCGGACGGCGCGAAGGTGGCGGACGAGCGGCTGGCCGAGGAGCGGGAGGCGAAGGAACTCCTGTCGCGGCTCGACGGGATGGACACCGACGACCCCAAGTTCCTTCCCGAACTGCTGACGCTGCGCCTGGACGTGATGAAGCACGCCCGCGCGGAGGAGCGGTACGAGTTCAACCACATCCGCCGCCACGCGGACCAGGCACGCCTGTCCTCGATGGCCACCGCCCTGAAGGCGGCCGAGACCGTGGCCCCGACCCACCCCCACCCCGGGACCGAGTCGGCGGCCAAGAACATGGTCATGGGGCCCATGGCCGCCCTGGTCGACCGTACGCGGGACGCCGTACGCAAGGCCATGGGCAAGGACGGCTGACCCGGCCCCGACCCCTTGTCCCGCACCACAATCCTGGGCTGTGGCTTCGGCAGTGACGGCCGCGGCTCAGGAGACGTGTCTATGCCACGGTCTCGCCCGCTGCCGCGATCTCCGGCAGCCCGCTGTCGTGTGCGGTGAACTGGGTCCGGTAGAGCTCCGCGTACCGCCCGTCGACGGCGAGCAGTTCCTCGTGCGTGCCCCGTTCCACGATCCGCCCGTCCTCGACCACCAGGATCTGGTCGGCCGTGCGGATCGTCGACAGACGGTGGGCGATCACGATCGCCGTCCTGCCCTCCAGCGCCTCGGTGAGCGCTTCCTGGACGGCGGCCTCCGAGGTGTTGTCCAGGTGGGCGGTGGCCTCGTCGAGGATGACGACACGCTGGCGGGCCAGCAGCAGCCGGGCGATGGTCATGCGCTGGCGTTCGCCGCCGGAGAGCCGGTAGCCGCGCTCGCCGACCACGGTGTCGAGGCCGTCGGGCAGGGACCGTACGAGAACGTCGAGGCGGGAGCGGCGCAGCGCGTCCCACAGCTCGCCCTCGGTCGCCTCCGGGCGGGCCAGCAGCAGGTTCGCGCGGACCGTGTCGTGGAAGAGGTGGCCGTCCTGGGTGACCATGCCGAGGGTGGCCCGCAGGGAGCCGGCGGTCAGGTCGCGGACGTCGACGCCGCCGATGCGGACGGCGCCCTCGTCGACGTCGTAGAGCCGCGGCAGCAGTTGCGCGACGGTCGACTTGCCGGCGCCGGACGAGCCGACGAGTGCCACGGTCTGGCCGGGTTCGGCGCGGAAGGAGACACCGTGCAGGACCTCGGCGCCGCCGCGGGTGTCGAGGGAGGCGACCTCCTCCAGGGAGGCCAGGGAGACCTTGTCGGCGGACGGGTAGCCGAAGCGGACGTCCGAGAACTCGACGGCCACCGGCCCCTCGGGAACCTCGCGGGCGTCCGGTTTGTCCTCGATCAGCGGCTTCAGGTCCAGCACCTCGAAGACCCGCTCGAAGCTGACCAGCGCGCTCATCACCTCGACGCGGGCGCCGGCCAGGGCGGTGAGCGGGGCGTACATCCGGGTCAGCAGCAGGGCCAGGGAGACCACGGCGCCGGGTTCCAGGCTGCCGCGCAGCGCGAACCAGCCGCCGAGGCCGTAGACCAGGGCGAGGGCCAGGGCGGAGACCAGGGTCAGGGCGGTGATGAACACCGACTGGGCGGTGGCGGTCCGGACGCCGATGTCGGCCACCTGACGGGCCCGGGCCGCGAACTCCACGGACTCCTGCTCGGGGCGCCCGAAGAGCTTGACCAGGGTGGCGCCCGGCGCGGAGAAGCGTTCGGTCATCCTGGTGCCCATGGCCGCGTTGAGGGTGGCCGCCTCCCGCTGCATCCGGGCCATCCTGCTGCCCATGCGCCGGGCCGGGATCACGAACACCGGGAGCAGCGCGAGCGCGAGCAGGGTGATCTGCCAGGACAGGGTGAGCATCACCACCAGGGTCAGCAGCAGCGTGACCAGGTTGCTGACCACGCCTGACAGGGTGTTGCTGAAGGCGCGCTGGGCGCCGATGACGTCGTTGTTGAGACGGGAGACGAGCGCTCCCGTACGAGTGCGTGTGAAGAACGCGACCGGCATGCGCTGCACATGATCGAACACAGCCGTGCGCAGATCGAGGATGAGTCCCTCCCCGAGCGTGGCCGACAGGCGTCGGGCGAGGATGCCGAGCGCGGCCTCGGCGACCGCGATCAGGGCGATGAGCAGGGCCAGGCGTACGACCTTGCTCTCGTCGTCGCCCGACACGATCGCGTCCACGACCTTGCCGGCCAGTACGGGCGTGGCCACGGCGAGCAGCGCGGTCGCCACCCCGATCACGACGAAGCGGGCGATACGGGTACGGTGCGGGCGGGCGAACGAGCCGATGCGGCGCAGCGTCGTGCGGGCGAACGGGCGGCGCTCCTGCTCGGCGTTCATGACACTGTGCAGCTGTGTCCAGGCTGTGGTCTCCATGCTCATGGGAGAGAACTTAGAACCTCAAGCGTTATCGAGGTCAACGCCCGCACTTCAACCGCCCGCCGGAAGGACTCGATGACCGTACGTAAGACCCTGGCCCCGCTTCCGCAACCCGCCGTTGGCGTGGCGGGGAGAACCTCTCCCGGTGTGACAGCGGTAGAACTCCCCCAGGGACGCTCTTTCCAGCGCCTCCCCGTCCGCCGTATCCGCCAGATCCTGTGTCTGGTCCCGCTCCTGCTGGTCGCCGTCGTGGCGGTGCGGCACCGTTCCGTGCTCGCCGAGGGCTTCGGTCATCTGCGCCACGCCGAGTGGCCGTGGCTCGTGGCCGCGGCCGGTACCACCTGTCTGACGTGGGTGGCCGCCTCCTTCACCCGGCAGGGCGCCGTGGTGGAGAGACTGCCCCGGCGGCGGCTGCTGGCCACCCAGTTCGCGGCGGGCGCGGCCAACCACCTGCTGCCGACGGGTCTCGGGGCGGGCGCGGTGAACCTGCGCTTCATGACCGTGTGCGGGGTTCCGCTCGCCCGCTCCTCGGCCGCACTGGCCCTGTATCTGCTGGCGGAGTCGGTCGGCCGGCTCGCCCTGCTGACCGCGCTCCTGGTGGCCTTCCCGGACGCGCTGCGGCTCGGCACCCTGCTGCCCGACACGGCGGCCGGGCCGCTGCTGCTGGGCCTGGGCGCGGTGCTGGCGGTGGCCGTGGGTGTCCTGGCCGGTGTCCGCCGGGTGCGGACAGCGGTGGGCTCCTTCCTGCGGACCGCGCTGTGCGAGGCCCGTTCGGTGCACACCCGGCCGTCCCGGGCGCTCGCCCTGTGGGGCGGCTCGCTGGCCTTCCCGGCGCTCCAGGCGGCGGGTCTCGCCGCGGTGGGGCAGGCACTGGGGCTGTCGGTGCCGCCCGTGCACATGGCCCTCGCGTATCTGGCCGCGACCTGCGCGGTGGCCCTGGTCCCCACCCCGGGCGGGGTCGGCTCGGTGGAGGCGGCCCTGGTGGTGGCCCTGGTGGCGGCCGGCGGACCGGTGGCCGTGGCCACGGCGGTGGTGCTCGCCTACCGGATCATCACGGTCTGGGTGCCGCTGGTGCCGGGCGCGCTGACGCTGGGCGCGCTGGTGCGGCTGAAGGTGATCTGACCGGTCGCGGACCGGGCCCGACGCTCCCCGGTCCGTGAGCCGTAGCGCGTCCGACTGCGGCTGCGCGCGGGAGTCGTTTTCAGCCGGGTCGGTGGAGCCCGGGCAGGTGGAGCGGCCTTCGTACGGAACGCCCACGACGGCCGCGTACTCGGACCGGGAGCGGGCCGAACTCGCCGAGGGCATCGTCTGAAACCCGGCGATCCGACGCCTCGCCCGGTACGAACTCCCGTGCCGGATACGGCAGGATGAGCGGTCGCGTCGGCCACGGAACCTCCACACGGCCGACGCGATCGCACTTCCGCAATTTCGAACAGGTGGCAACGTGACGGCATTTCAACGGGAACTCACCATGGACGACATGGTCGGCGCCGGCATCGCCGTGGTCGCGGGCCTGGTGGCGGCCTTCCTGCTGCGCATGCTGCTCAAGTGGCTGGGCAAGCACGCGGACCGCACCAAGTGGGGCGGCGACGACGTCCTCGTGGCCGCGCTGCGGACCGTGGTGCCCTCGGCGGCCGTCGCGGGTGGTGTCGCCGTCGCCGCGGCGGCCCTGCCGCTGACCAAGGCGGTCCAGCACACCGTCAACCAGGTGCTGACCGTGCTGCTGATCTTCGTGGTCACGGTGGCGGCGGCCCGGCTGGTCGCGGGGCTCGTACGGACGGTCACCACGTCCCGCTCCGGAGTCGCCGGTTCGGCCACGATCTTCGTCAACATCACCCGGGTGCTGGTCCTGGCGATCGGCTTCCTGGTCGTGCTCCAGACCCTCGGCATCTCCATAGCGCCCATGCTCACCGCCCTGGGCGTCGGCGGTCTCGCGGTCGCGCTGGCCCTCCAGGACACCCTCGCCAACCTCTTCGCGGGCATCCACATCCTCGCCTCCAAGACCGTCCAGCCCGGCGACTACATCCGGCTGGCCAGCGGCGAGGAGGGTTACGTCGAGGACATCAATTGGCGTCAGACGACCGTCCGCGCGCTCTCCAACAACCTGATCGTCGTCCCCAACGGCGAGCTCGCCAAGACCAACATGACCAACTTCATGCGTCCCGAGCAGCAGTTGACGATCCTGGTCCAGGTCGGGGTGGCGTACGACAGCGATCTGGAGCACGTCGAGCGGGTCACCTGCGAGGTCGTCACCGAGGTCATGACGCGGGTCGAGGGCGCGGTCCCCGAGCACGAACCGTTGGTCCGCTTCCACACCTTCGGCGACTCGCGGATCGGCTTCACGGTCATCCTGGGCGTCGGCGAGTTCAGCGACCAGTTCCGCATCAAGCACGAGTTCATCAAGCAGCTGCACAAGCGCTACCGCGAGGAGGGCATCCGGATCCCGGCGCCGACGCGGACCGTGGCCCTCCAGCAGGGCTCGGTGTCGATTCCGCACCAGCGCGGCGCGCAGACCGTGATCGAGCCGGGCGAGATGTCCGCCCGGCTCGACTAGGTCACGCCCTCCGGGCCAGGCCGGAGATGAGGAACGGCGCACCGGGCCTGGCTCGTACGGGGCTCGGAACGGCCAGGACGGGGCCCACCGCACCGCCCGGCCAGCCCCCCGCCAGTTGGACACGTCGGCGCCCCACAGGCCCGCGAAGCCGAAGCCCCGCGGGCCGTCCGGGCCGATCGGGAGCACCGGCCCCGCCGTGATCGGCTACAGGGTGGCCGAATTGTCGTGCGGGGCGCTCGGCCGGCTCTGCGGCTGCCGCAGCGCGGAGCTGACCGGCGTCACCGTCCAGTCCGGATGGCCGGGCATCCTCGGGGTCCTGGTGCCGTACAGCCAGTCCCGCAGGAAACCGGACTGGTCGGTGCCGGAGACCTCCGAGGCGACGGCGATGTAGTCGGCGGTCGACGCCGAGGCGTTGCGGAAGCGCTCCAGGAACGTGGACTCGATCGCGCCGAAGACGCTCTCGCCGACCTGCTGGCGCAGCGCGTACAGCACGAGGACGCCGCCGAGGTAGCGCTGGCTGTCGAAGAGGTTGGCCTCGTTCGGGGCGGCGACGGGGCCTGAGGACTTCCGCCACTGGTCGCCCCGCGCGTACGTGTCCTTCATGCGGGCTTCCATGGTGGTGAGGCCGAGGGAGTCGGTCCAGCCGCGCTCGTAGCGGTACAGCAGCCCGTAGAAGTCGGCGTGGCCCTCGTTGAGCCACAGGTCGGACCAGGTCGCCGGGCTCACGCTGTTGCCGAAGTAGGAGTGGACCAGCTCGTGCATCATGTGCGAGCCGATGCTCTTCTCCGCCTGGAGCAGGAAGTTCGGCTTGTACAGGGTGAGGGTCTGGGTCTCCAGGCCCGTGAAGTCGAAGGCGTCCGAGGCGTCGCTGTTGCAGGGCAGCAGGCCGTACGTCTCGAAGGGGAAGGCCCCGAGCCGCTGCTCGATCCAGCTCACCAGGTTCGGGGTCAGGGCGAGGGCGGGCTCCAGGGCCGTGGCACGGGCGGTCGGGACGACGTCCCTGAGCGGGAGTCCGTGCGGGCCCTGCCGGTCCTTGATCACGTAGTCGCCGACCGTGATCTGTACGAGCTCCGTGGCGATCGGCTCCCGGGACCGGTAGCTGGAGGCGGTCCGGCCGTCGCCGAGGTCCTCGGTGCTGACCAGGTGGCCGCTCGCGACGCCCTTGAGACCGGCCGGGACGGTGATGCGGAAGGTGAAGTCCGCCTTGTCCGAGGGGTGGTCGTTGCAGGGGAAGACGGTGTGCGCCGAGTTGGGCTGGGGGCAGACCGCGAAGCCGTCCGGGGTGGGGACCCAGGCGGTGTGGGCGAGGGCGGCCCGCGGGTCCGCCGTGTACGTCACGGTCACGGTCGCCGTGGTCCGCGCGGCCAGCGGGGCGGCCGGGGTGATCCGCAGCTTCTCGCCGACCTGCTCCCGGGCGGCCTGCACGCCGTCGAGCAGCACCTCGTGTATGTCGAGGCCCAGCGCGTCCAGGGAGAGGCGGGCGAGCTCCTGGGTGGTGGCGATCGTCAGGGTCGCCGTCGCGTCGACCAGCCGGGTAGTGGCGTCGTACGTGAGGTCGAGGTGGTAGGCGGAGACGCGGAAGCCGTCATTGCCGAGGCCCGGGAAGACGGGATCCCCGAGGGTCTCCGGGCCAGGGGTGGCGGTCTGCGGGTCCGCGTGCGCCGGGGCGGCCACGGCCAGGGCCGCCACGGTGCCGAGCAGAGCTGCCGGTGCCGTCACTCTGGTGCGATATCTCATGGTCTGCTTTCCCTCGGGCAGCCGGGTGGTCGGGCCCGGCCGTCGGATGACTGCGATCAACGTGCATGACTACAAGATCAGACGACTCGGTTGCCTCAGAGGCGGCACGAGATCTTCCGAAGCAGTCGAGGACCGCTGTCGAGCCCGGCTCGATCACGAGATATCTTGATGTCGAGCAATGTTGCAGACGTGGAGCGGAGCACCCGGTGACTGACTCGACCATCATCTATACGCACACTGACGAGGCCCCGGCCCTGGCGACGTATTCCTTCCTGCCGGTGGTCCAGGCGTACGCCTCGCAGGCGGGTGTCTCCGTGGAGACGCGGGACATCTCGCTGGCCGGGCGCATCATCGCCGTGTTCCCGGAGTACCTGACCGAGGACCAGCGGATCCCGGACGCCCTGCACGAGCTGGGCGAACTGGCGAAGACGCCCGAGGCCAACATCATCAAGCTGCCGAACATCTCGGCGTCGATCCCGCAGCTCAAGGCCGCCGTAGCCGAACTGCAGGCCCAGGGCTACGCGCTGCCGGACTACCCGGACGACCCGAAGACCGACGAGGAGCGGGACATCCAGGCCCGCTACGACAAGGTCAAGGGCTCCGCCGTGAACCCGGTCCTGCGTGAGGGCAACTCCGACCGCCGCGCCCCCGCCTCGGTCAAGAACTACGCCAAGACCCACCCGCACCGCATGGGCGCCTGGTCCTCGGACTCGAAGACGAACGTGGCGACCATGGGCGTGGACGACTTCCGCTCCACCGAGAAGTCCGTCGTGATCTCCGAGGCCGGCTCGCTGAGGATCGAGCTGGTCGGCGACGACGGCTCCACGACCGTGCTGCGCGAGTCCGTACCGGTCCTCGAGGGCGAGGTCGTCGACGCGTCGGTGCTGCACGTGGCCCCGCTGCGCGAGTTCCTCACGGCGCAGATCGCCCGCGCCAAGGCCGAGGACGTGCTGTTCTCGGTGCACCTGAAGGCCACGATGATGAAGGTCTCGGACCCGATCATCTTCGGTCACGTGGTGCGCGCGTTCTTCCCGAAGACCTTCGCGCAGTACGGCCCGACGCTCGCCGCGGCCGGCCTGACCCCGAACGACGGTCTGGGCGGCATCTACAAGGGCCTGGAGTCCCTGCCCGAGGGCGCCGAGATCAAGGCGTCCTTCGACGCCGAGCTCGCCGAGGGCCCCGCCCTGGCGATGGTCGACTCCGACAAGGGCATCACCAACCTGCACGTGCCGTCCGACGTGATCGTCGACGCCTCGATGCCGGCCATGATCCGCACCTCCGGCCACATGTGGGGTCCGGACGGCCAGGAGGCCGACACCCTCGCGGTCCTGCCGGACTCGTCGTACGCCGGTGTCTACCAGGCCGTGATCGAGGACTGCCGTGCGAACGGCGCCTACGACCCGTCGACCATGGGCTCGGTGCCGAACGTCGGCCTCATGGCGCAGAAGGCCGAGGAGTACGGCTCCCACGACAAGACCTTCGAGATCCAGACCACCGGCACGGTCCGCCTGGTGGACCAGAACGGCAACGCCGTCATCGAGCAGACGGTCTCCGCCGGCGACATCTTCCGCGCCTGCCAGACCAAGGACGCGCCGATCCGTGACTGGGTGAAGCTGGCCGTCACCCGCGCCCGCGCCACCGGGAACCCGGCCGTGTTCTGGCTGGACGAGACCCGCGCGCACGACGCCAACCTGATCGCCAAGGTCGAGCAGTACCTGACCGAGCACGACACCGAGGGCCTGGACATCCGCGTCCTGAACCCGGTCGAGGCGACCAAGCTGTCGGTGGAGCGCATCCGCCGCGGCGAGGACACCATCTCCGTCACCGGCAACGTGCTGCGTGATTACCTCACCGACCTGTTCCCGATCCTGGAGCTGGGCACCAGCGCCAAGATGCTGTCGGTGGTCCCGCTGATGGCGGGCGGCGGCCTGTTCGAGACGGGCGCCGGCGGTTCCGCCCCGAAGCACGTCCAGCAGCTGGTCAAGGAGAACTACCTGCGCTGGGACTCCCTCGGTGAGTTCTTCGCGCTGGTCCCCTCCCTGGAGCAGTTCGCCGACTTCACGGGCAACTCCCGCGCCAAGGTCCTCGCCGACACCCTCGACCGCGCCACGGCGACCTTCCTCAACGAGGACAAGTCCCCGACCCGTCGCGTCGGCGGCATCGACAACCGCGGCAGCCACTTCTACCTGTCCCTGTACTGGGCCCAGGAGCTGGCCGCGCAGACCGAGGACGCGGACCTGGCGAAGGCCTTCGCCGCGCTCGCCGAGACGCTCGCCGCGAACGAGCAGAAGATCGTCGAGGAGCTGAACACCGTCCAGGGCAACCCGGCCGAGATCGGCGGCTACTACCAGCCCGACCCGGCCAAGGCCGCGAAGATCATGCGCCCGTCGACGACGTGGAACGAGGCGCTCGCGTCCCTGAGCTGACGCGGACCCGCTGTGCGACACCGCCCCGGTCGGCCTGTGCCCGGCCGGGGCGGTGCGCGTCTCACCAGTCGCGGGGGGCGATCAGCTCCTCCACGTCCGCGTCGGCGAAGCCGTAGGCCCGGGAGACGAACCAGAACTCCCCGGCCAGCTCTTCGCGGGCCACGGTCTCTATGTCGAAGTCCTCGTCCTGGAGGTCGTTGAACTCCTCGGTGGCCGCGTGGGTCAGGACGTACAGCGCGGCGAGGTCCGCGGGCCGCTCGGCCTCGATGCGCTCGCACAGGCGCAGCAGGATGCCCTTGCCCCGGTCCACCGCGTCGTCGGGGTAGTAGCCGTCCTCGTAGAGCGCCTTCAGGAACGGGTGGGCGCTCACCTGCGTGTTGCTGATGTCCATGCTGAGATGGTGCACCACGCCACTGACAACGCCCCGGGAGCAGCCGTATGCCCTCTTTCGACCTGTTGCCCGGTGCCCCGGAATCGCCGGTGATCCTCCATGTCCCGCACTCCGCGCGGGAGATCCCGGCCGAGGTGCGGGCCGGGATCGTGCTGGACGACCTGGCGCTGGAGCGGGAGCTCGACCACATCGTCGACGCCCACACGGCGGAACTCGCCGAAGAGGCGGCAGCGCGCGCCGGTCTGATGCCGTGGCGGTTCGTGAACCGCCTGTCGCGGCTGGTCGTGGATCCCGAGCGGTTTCCGGACGGGCGCGAGGAGATGCTCGCCGTGGGGATGGGGGCCGTGTACACGAAGACCACGCAGCGGGAGGAGCTGCGGCCGGCCGGTGCCGATCCCGGGCCGCTGATCGCGCGCTACTTCCGGCCGTACGCCCGGGCGATGACCGACGCGGTGGCCCGGCGGCTGGCCGTCACCGGGCGGGCCGTCATCATCGACGTGCACTCCTATCCGAGCGCGCCGCTGCCCTACGAGCTGCACGGCGAGGGGCCGCGGCCGCCGGTCTGTCTCGGCACCGATTCCTTCCACACGCCGCCCGAGCTGCTCGCCGCGGCCCGGGAGGCGTTCGGGGAGGCCGGGCTGGACAGTCCGTTCAGCGGGACGTACGTGCCGCTGGAGTTCTACGGTCGCGATCCCCGGGTGAGCGCCCTGATGGTGGAGATCCGGCGGGACACGTACATGGCGGAACCGGGCGGGCCCGCCGGACCGGGGCTCCAGAGGCTCGCGCAGGTACTCGCCGCACTCGTGGACGCCCTGGCCTGACTTGGCCCGGAGCGGCGGTCACCGCGACGAGGAGTCAAGCCGGGGTTCGGCGGGGGCCGCGCGCTACTGCCCCGGCGCCGTCCTCCCGCGGCTCCGGACCGGGCTCCTCGCCGGCACGCTCCCCGGCCGGCAGCGGCTGCTGCCACTCTCGGTTCCGGGCGGCGACATCGTCCGGCGTCGGTGGACGATGATCCGCGGGCCGCAGATCCCGCCGTCACCTGGTGCGCGCGCACCCGCGGTTCAGACGGTCAGCCAGTCGGTGACGATCACTGCTTCGCCGGTCCGCAGCCGTAGCGCGAAGGGACCGGCCGGGGACGCCTCGTAGGTGAAGCGGCCCATGTCGTCGGTGGTGAGCGGCGCGCCCGCCTGCGGACCGCTGAGCACCTCGATCCGGGCCGACTGGGGTGGCAGCACCTGCCCCATGAGGCCCTGCGGGGTGAGTTCGACGTCGACCGTCACCTCGCCCGCGTGGAAGGTCAGCATCCGCGGCGCCCCCGTCGCTCCCCTCACCGGGAGGGCGTCCACCACCGAGTCGAAGGTCAGCTCGGCGATCCGGCTGTCCAGGTCGTGCAGTGCGAACGCCTCGACGGCGATCTGCCGCAGGGCGGGTGGTACGGGGTCCAGGATGGCCGTCGCCTGCCGGAGCTCCTCCTCCAGCAGTTCGAGGGCGAACTCCTCGTCCGGCAACGCCTCTTCGTCGAATACGTCGTCGTTCATGTCGCTCATACCGCCCCCCGGGCCTCGAGCCGCGCCCGCAGCCGCCTCAGGCAGCGCTGGCGCAGTGGTCCGATGCTGCCCACCGCGATCCCCAGGGCGGCGGACACCTCCTGGTAGCCGGGCCTCGGCGAGGCCATCAGAATCCGCAGCAACTGCCTGCAGCGCTCGCCGAGTTCCTCGAACTCCTGCCACAGGTACCGCACGCGCTCGCTCTGCGCGGCGGCCTCCTCGGAGTCGATGAACGACTGCTCGGGCGTACGGTCCTCGCTGATCCGGTCGAGGAGCTGCGGGTCGTCCGTGACGGTCAGCCGCCTTAAGCCCTTGAGCACCTTCAGGCACTCGTGGCGCGCGGTGCTCGCCAGCCAGGACTTGGCCTTGTCGGGTTCGCGGATGCGTCCGAGGTGCTGGGCGAAGCGGAACCACACGGTCTGGTACACCTCGTGCGCGTCGGCGTCGGAGAGCCGGTGCGCGCGCACCACGGCCCACACCAGTGGGCTCAGCCCTTCCACGAGCGCCTTCCAGGCCGCCGCGTCACCGTCGACGGCGGACTGGACCAGCGCACCGACGTCTGCTCGGTCCACGGTCCCACCCCTCGTGTACGGCAAGTCATCGTACGCCGTGGAAGGGACCACTCCGGCCCTCATGTGCCGACCGGGCGCTGCACGACCGGCACCGGGCGCCAGCCGGCCGGCTTCAGCGCCGGTACGTGCGCCCCGCGCACTTCGGCGAACTGCGTGTTCGCGGCGAGCAGTTGACGGCGGGCGGCGCGCGGGTCGGTCTCCTTGTCCGCGGTCATGTGGGCGGCGACCAGACCTGCCACGACCGGGGTCGCGAAGGAGGTGCCGCTCCAGTGCGCGTACCCCTCGAACATCACCTGGTCCGGCTTGGCGGTGGTGCCGTCCTCGCTCAACACGCCCACGTGGGACGGGGACTGGCAGGTGCACACGTAGGTGAAGCCGTACCGGCAGGCCTCGTAGGTGGAGTGCTGGTAGAGGTACGGCACCGGTGCGTCGAAGCCGGTGAGGGTGCTGGTGAGCCGCTCGCCGGGGGCGTAGACGTTCACCCAGGAGCCGTGGTTGCTGAAGCAGGCGCCGAACTCGCCGTCGCCGCGCAGCGCGCCGACCGACAGGACGACGTCCCGGTAGTCGGGCAGGTCGGCGTAGGCGGCGGGCCAGAAGGGGCTGGCGCTGGCGTTGTTGCCGGCCGCGGCGACCAACAGGGTGCCGTGGGCGCGCAGTTCCCGCATGAAGGCGTCCATGCCGAGCAGGCCGTCGGTGCGTCCGTTGGAGGTGCCCGCGGAGAGGCTGATGATGTCGGGCCAGCCGTCGGCGACCGCCTCGAAGAGCTTCTCGCCGAGTTCGGACTCGAGGATGGCGCCCGCGTCGTTGAGGGTGCTGCGGACGGTGATGTCGGTGTTGGGGGCGACGGCCGCGAGGACACCGGCGATGAACGTGCCGTGGCCGACGTACTGGAGGAGGTTGCCGGCCCCGTCGGTCTCGGTACCGTGCAGGTCGCCCTGGACGTGCGTGAGCAGCGGGACGAGCGCGTGGTCGTGGGTGAGGCCGTTGTCGACGACCAGGACGCCCACGGCGGTGTCGGGGTCGTGACCGCCTTCCGCGGGAGCCGGGTTGGTGCCCTGGCTGAGCGAGGCGGGCACCGGCTCGTCGCCGGGGCAGGAGTTGACCGCGATGGAGACCACGTGGTTGCGGCTGACCAGGCGGTGTCCTGCGCGTCCCTCGCGTTCGCTCATGGCGCGCAGGGCGTGGGTGACGGCACGGTCGCCGCGCCGGTCGCCGTGGCCGGGGTCGCCGACCTTGATCCGGGTGATGCCCGAGCGGTTGGTCTCGGGGCTGTCCCGCTGTACGTAGTCGCCGGTCAGGCCGGTCGCCTCGGTGAAATGGGTGCGGACGGTCTCCTCGACGAGCGCCGCGTCGCGGCCGTCCCGGGCGAGGATCACGCCCTTCTCGTAGATGAACTCCGAGGCGTCGTCGGGCCCCAGTGCCAGCGGGACGTCGGGCATGGAGCGTTGGATCTGGTCGAACTGCTCGTGGAATCGCTGAGGTGCCATGGCGTGTCCTCCCACTGGGGCGGCGGTCGTCAGTCAGAGCCGCGGGACCGTTGATTGATACAGCGCCAAACCGGTGTGGCCTGCCACCTGGGCCACTACCATCCTTTGAGTGACAGCGGGAAGCGACCAGGTTCTCGAACTGCTGCCGATGGTGTTCGCCGCCCCCAACCAGGCGCTGGCGAGGGCAGAGGAAGTACTCGGCTCAAAGCCCTCACCGCTGCACGCCTCCGTGGCCCACCAGGTCATCGGCATCTGGCAGCGGGACTGGGGCGACCTGCGGATCGCCTTGGACCACCTGCGCCGGGCCCGCGATCTCGCGGCCCGCTCGGAGTCGGCCGACCGAGAGGCGGACGTGCTGGCCGCGCTCGGGGTGGCGCTGGTGCACGCGGGGCGCACCCGGCAGGGTCTGGCCGCGCTGGAGCGGGGTGTCGAGGTCGCCAGCGGGCACACCCGCGCGCGCGTCCTGTTCCGCCGGGCCTACGCCTCGTGGGTGCTCGGGCAGCACCGGGCGGCGCTGGAGGACGTACGGCGGGCGGTTCCGGTGCTGCGGCAGGCGGACGACGTGATCTGGACGGCGCGGGCGCTGACCCTGCGGGCCACCGTGCACCTGGCGCTCGGGGCGGTGGAGCGGGCGGACGCCGACTTCACGGCGGCGGAGGCGCTGTGGGACACCACGGGCCAGGAGCACGACAAGGCCGACGCGGTGGAGAGCCGGGGCCTTGCCGCGTACCGGTCCGGGGACATTCCCGCGGCGCTGCGGCTGCTCGACGAGGCACAGGAGCGGTACGCCAAGCTCGGCACCCCGACCTTCATGCTCACCATCCGGCGCTGCGAGGTCCTGATGGCCGCGGGGCTCGCCCCGGAAGCGCTCGCGGAGGCGGACGCGGCGATCAAGGTGCTCGACGGGATGGGCGGGCAGTCCACCCTCAAGGCGGAGCTGCTGCTGGCCGCCGCACGGGCGGCCCGGCACACGGGTGACGCGCACACCGCGATCGCCCGCGCCGACATGGCCGTACGGCTGTTCGCCGGACAGCGGCGCACCTGGTGGGAGACGCATGCCCGGCTGGTGCTGATCGAGGCGCGGGTGGCCGCCGGGCGCGGCTCGGGCCGGCTGGTGGCGGACGCTGCCGCGGTCGCCGACCGGCTGGCCTCCTTCGGCGCCCCGGCCGCCCCGGAGGCCTCGCTGCTGGCGGGCCGGATCGCGCTCGGCCTGGGGTGGCGGGAGGATGCCCAGCGGCATCTGGAGGTGGCCGCCCGCAGCAGGCACAGCGGGCCGCCGCTGGCGCGGATGACGGGATGGGCGGCGCGGGCGTTGTGGGCGCGGGCGATGGGCTCCGACCGAGGCGTGCTGGAAGCGTGCCGCCGTGGGCTGGACGTGCTCGACGATCACCGTACGACCCTCGGCGCCTCGGAACTGCGGGCCCGGGCCACCGCGCGGGGCGCCGAGCTGGCCGGGCTTGCCGCGCGGGCCTCGCTGGCGTCGGGCGGCCCACGGCGGCTGCTGGTGTGGAGCGAGCGCTGGCGGGCCACCGTGCTGTCCGCGCCGCCGACCCGCCCGCCGGCCGACCCGGCCCTGCTCAGCGACCTCACCGCCTTCCGCGAGATAGCGGCACGCGCGGAGGAAGCCCGGATGGAGGGCCGGCCGGTGCCGACGCTGGAGCGTGAACAGCGGCGCCTGGAACGGGAGATCCGCTCCCGGACCCTCCACATGCGCGGCGACGCCCCCGGTGACGGCTACCGGTTCGACCCCGGCAGGCTGCTGGAACGGCTCGGTGACGACGTACGGCTGGTCGAACTCGCCGTGCTCGACGGGCGTGTTCAGGTGCTGCTCTGCGCGCAGGGGCGGGTACGGCGGTTCGAGGCCGGACTGCTGGCCGACGCCGAGCGCGAGGCGGAGCACGTCCAGGCGGGGCTGCGGCGGCTCGCGCACCCCGGCGCGGAGGCGAGGCTTCCGGTGGTCGAGGCGGCAGGGCGGCGGCTGGAGGAGCTGCTGCTCGGGCCGGCCGCGGCGCACCTCGGGTCCGGACCGGTCGTGGTGGTGCCGCCGGGGCGGCTGCACCGGGTGCCGTGGGCGCTGCTGCCCTCGCTGCGGGAGCGGGTGTTCAGCGTGTCACCGTCGGCGAGCAGCTGGCTGCGCGCTCGGGAGACCGCGCCGCCGCCGGGCGGACGGCGGGTCCTCGTCCGCGGGCCGGGCCTCGCGACCGGGGGCGCCGAGGTGCCCGAACTGGCCGGGCGGCACGGCTCGGCGACCGTCCTGGAGTACGACGACGCGCGCGTGCCTCGGGTGTTGGAGGAACTGGACGGGGCGGCGCTGGCGCACATCGCCGCGCACGGCACGTTCCGTGCGGACAGCCCGTTGTTCTCGGCATTGCGGATGGCCGACGGCCCGCTCATCGTCCACGACTTCGAGCGCCTGGACCGCAGCCCGCACCGGATCATCCTGTCCTGCTGCGACACCGCGCGCTTCGCCTCGGTCGGCGCGGACGAACTGCTCGGCCTGGTCACCGCGCTGCTGCCGCTGGGTACGGCGGGAGTGGTGGCGTGCAGCGCGCCGGTCAACGACGAGGCGGTGGTGCCGTTGATGCTCGCGCTGCACCAGGGTCTCGGTGCGGGGGCGTCCATGGCGGAGGCGCTGCGTGACGCTCGGGCCGCGCTGCCGGGGGACTCGGTGCATCGGGCGACGGGGTGGGCGTTCTCGGCGTTCGGGGCGGCGTGAGAGGTGCTTCCCCGGTGGTGCGGGTGATGTGGGGCGGGTGATGTGTGGGGCGGCCTGACCCCTCCCCCGAATACTGGGGGTCAGACCGCCCCGGTCCGGTGTGCGGCTCAGGCCGGCTGGGCCTGCGGCAGCTCCACCAGGCACGGCAGCGCGTCGCGGTCGCTCGCGCCGAGGCGGGCGTACGCGCTGTAGAGGTGGTTGCCGACGGTACGGATCGACAGGGTGAGTCTCTCCGCGATCTGGCGGTTGCTCAGGCCGGCGGCCGCGAGGGTGACGATCTGCCGCTGGCGGGCGGTGAGTTCGCCGAGGACGAGTCCCGACAGGGCCGGGGTGCGGGCACCCTGGCAGCGCCGGGCCAGGGAGACGGCGCGGGTGCGTGAGGTGCGGGTGGCGCTCGGGTCGCGGTGCGCCCCTGCGGCCTGGGCGTACGCCTCCGCCGCGAAGAGCAGGAAACCGCGCTCCTCCAGGGCCTGTGCGGCACGGTCGAGGGCGGGCCCGTCCCCCTGGGCCAGCGCCTCGGCGTGCGTGGCGAAGACACCGGTCAGGCGGCCGACGGCCCGGTCGGGCGCACCGAGGCGGACCGCGTCGTACGGGGCCTCCCCGAGGGTGCCGAGAGCCGCGTCGAGTTCGTGGCGGCAGGCCGGATCGTCAGCCGCGGCACGCAGTCCCTCCCTAGCCCAGGCCGCGGCCTCCCGCAGTTCCCCCCGCAGGCGCGCGAACCGTGCCCGTACGGCGGCGTGCCGGGCCGGTACGCCGGTGCCCTCGTCCAGGAGCCACTCCCCCACCGGGGCCGCGACGGCTCGTACGTCCGTCTCGGCGATCGCCCGCGTCAGCGTGGCCGTCTCGGTCTCCAGGGCGGCCGCACGGCGGTCCGGGGCGCCGGCCAGGCGGCGGGCCCGCAGGCGTCCGGCGGCGGCTCGCAGCACGGGGCCGTGGAGGGGGTGGGCGAGGCGGGTGGCGCCCTGCTCGTCGACGTGGACCAGTCCGTCGGCCTCCAGGGCTTCGAGGGCGTCCAGGTCGAGCGTGTCGGCGTCCATCGGGAGCGGCTCGGCGAAGGCCAGGCGGTCCAGGGTCTCCCGCTCGCCGGGACCGGTGCGGTCGAGGAGGTGCGCCGTGCGCGCGCGTACGCTCGCGGTGATCGGCACCGGGCCGCGCCACTCCCACTCGGCCGAGTCCGGGACCCGGCGCAGCAGCCCCCGCTCGCGCACCGCGTCCACCAGCTCGCGCAGCAGTCGCAGATCGCCCCGGCACAGGCGGTGCAGCCGGTTGACGGTGAGGGCTTCGAGACCGCCGGCGCCGGCCGCGAGCAGCTGCGCGGTCTCCTCTCGGGGCAGCGGTTCCAGGGCGAGGCGCGGCAGGAGTTCCCCGGTCCACAGACGGGATATCGCGCCCGGCGTCCGCGCGCCGTCGGTGGCGACGACCAGGAGCCGGGTGCGGCCGTGCACCGCGAGCTGGTGGACCAGGGCCGCCGAGGCGTCGTCCAGCAGATGGGCGTCGTCGACGAGCAGAAGCCGTACGGATGACAGGAGGTGGACGGCTCGGTGGAGGGACACGGTCTCCGGCAGCAGGTGCGCGAAGGCGGCGAAGGGGAGCCCGCGGGTCGCGGGCGTGCCCACCGCCCGGGCGTGGTCGGTGCCGCGTACGGCCTCGGTGACGAGCCGGGTCTTGCCCCGGCCCGCGGGACCGGTCACCACGATGCCGTGCCGTCCCCCGGCAACCGACCTGCGGACCAGCTCGAGTTCGTCCTCCCGGCCGGTGAACGGCCAGGGCAGCTCCAGCGTCTTCGCGTCCCGTTCGAAAGTCGTCACGGAAGCATGAGCACCGCTACTCAGTCCTGATACAGGGGTACTTGAGTAGCCCCCGACTCAGGCGCCCCGAGACGCCCGAGGGCACGCTGAACCCCATGACCGCACGCTACTGCTCCCTCGCGCAGCAGTCGGCTCCGGCGTTCGCGCCGGGTCTGGCCGCCGAGCGGCTGAGTGCGCTCATCGGCGGCAGCCGGATGTGGGTCAACAGCACGGTCCTGCACTACTGCTTCTTCGACGGCGACGCCGACGGGTCGTTGATCGCGGTTCCGGGGACCGGGCAGTCCCGCCGGGTGTCGTGGGTCGGTGCCAAGGAGCAGCGGGACGTGGTGCGCGAGTGCTTCCAGGAGTGGCAGAACCTCGGGATCGGGGTGCGCTTCACCGAGGTGGAGGACCGTTCGGAGGCCGAGCTGCGTATCGGGTTCCAGCTCGGCGACGGCTCCTGGTCGACCGTGGGCAGGGACGCGCTCGCGGTCGGGCTGAACGAACGCACCATGAACTTCGGCTGGGACCTGACCGCGCCCGGGGAGCGCGGGACGGCCCTGCACGAGATCGGGCACGCGCTCGGCATGCTGCACGAGCACCAGAGTCCGTTCGCCGGGATCCACTGGGACGACGAGGCCGTCTACGCCGATCTGGCGGGCCCGCCGAACTTCTGGAGCCGGGACCGGACGTTCTTCAACATCCTGCGCAAGCTGGACCCGGACGAGGTCAACGGCTCCGTCTGGGACCCGCAGTCGATCATGGAGTATCCCTTCGAGGCGGGTCTGGTCCTGGAACCGGAGCAGTACCGCGCGGGCCTCGACCCGCCCGGCACCCTGTCGGCCGCCGACAAGGAGTACGTCCTGCGCTGGTACCCGTCGGCCGAGCAGGTCCGGACGCCGGCGCTGGTGCCCTTCCGGTCCGCGCCCCTCGGGCTCGGACCGGGTGAGCAGGCCGACTTCACCGTGGAACCGCCGGAGACCCGCGAGTACACCGTGGGCACCTTCGGCGACAGCGACACGGTCGTCGTGGTCTTCGAGGAGCGGGACGGGGAACCCCGCTTTCTCTGCGGCCGGGACGACGCGGGCACCGCGCACAACGCCACGCTCAGGGCCCGTCTCGTGAAGGGCCGCCGCTACTTCGTCCGTGTGCGCCTGTACTCCGCGTGGGGTTCGGGGGAAACCGCGGTCATGTGCTGGTGACAGCACAGACGGGCCGCACGGGCGAGGCTGGACCACTGTCCGGCGCCGGGGGAACGGCCGGAAGTACGTCGCCTTCGGGGGAGGGAGACGTACTTCCGGCCACACGGCGTTCAGCGGCAGATACGAGTGTGAGACTGGGCGCATGCTGATCGTCATCGGCGGCCTTCCGGCCACCGGCAAGACCACGCTCGCCCGGCTTCTGGCGTCCAGGACGGGCGCGGTCCATCTGCGGGTCGACACCATCGAGCAGGCGATCGTCCGCTCCGGACTGACCCGGCATCCCGTGGGGCCGGTGGGCTACGTCGTGGGGTACGCCCTCGCCGAGGAGCAGTTGAGGCAGGGGCTCACGGTCGCCGCCGAGTCGGTCAATCCACTGAGCGTGATCCGGGACGCCTGGCGCGGGACGGCCGTGCGGGCCGGTGTGCCCGTCCTGGAGGTGGAGGTCGTCTGTTCCGACGGGCAGGAGCACCGGCGGCGCGTCACCGCCCGCTCGGTCGACATCCCCGACCTGCCACTGCCCACCTGGCGGGAGATCGTCGACCGGGAGTACGAGCCGTGGGATCGGGACCGCTTGGTGGTCGACACCGCGGGGCGGGAGCCCGAGGACTGTCTGGGGCCGCTGATCGAGGCGATGGTCAGCGCAGGTCGCGGGTGAAGACCACGCGGTCCCGGCCCGGGCCGTCGTAGTCCTCCACCACCCGGTCCTCGAAGCCGAGGCTGCGGTGGAAGGCGATGGAGCCATCGTTGCTGAACGAGGTGATCGCCTTGAGGCGAACCGCGCCCTGGCGGCGGGCGGTCTCGGTGAACGCCTCGTAGAGGGTACGGCCGATGCCGGTGCCACGGGTGTCGTCGCGGGTGGCGATCAGGTGGACGTATCCGGTGCGGCCGGGGGTGACGAAGCCGATGAGGTAGCCGCGGATGCCGTCCTCGGCCCGGGCGACGAGACAGGTGGAGCCGAACTCCTTTACCAGCGCGCTGAGATGGAGGGCGCGAAGATCGCGTTCGCCCCAGTAACGGGCGTGGTCCGCCAGGACCTGGTGGAGGTCGCTCACGTCGGCGAGGTCGATCCGTACGGCCATGGCGCCGATCATGCCACGGGGTCGGCCGCGTCCCGGTAGCGGGCGGCGGTGCGGCGGGCGGTCGCCGCCAACTCCCGCCGGACGTCCGCGGGTTCAAGGACTTCGGCGTCCGGGCCGAAGCCGAGCAGGCGACGGCAGGCGGCGGTCCGGTCGTCGAAGTGGAGCACCAGGCGGTACCAGCCGGGCTGTTCCGGATCCGGGACTGCCCGCGCCCCCGCCCCGGCGTCGCCGAGCACCTGCGCGAGCGCGGCCAGGCCCGCCTCCGTGAGGCGTACGGTGACCGGGAGGCGGTCCAGGCTCGCCTCGAACTCGGCGGTCCAGCGGGCCCAGTAGGCCGGCAGGTCGAAGTCGTCGGGG
The DNA here is from genome assembly GCF_040606035.1 of Streptomyces sp. NPDC005483. Lineage (NCBI taxonomy): Bacteria > Bacillati > Actinomycetota > Actinomycetes > Kitasatosporales > Streptomycetaceae > Streptomyces > Streptomyces sp. NPDC005483. Next base: position 392,348 of record NZ_JBEXEA010000001.1, on the reverse strand, counting down.
CGGGTGAAAGCGTCCGGCAGGAGCTCCGCCGCCGTGATCCTCGACGCCCGGTGCGCGCGGATCCCCCGGTCGGACCGGACGACCAGGTACCAGACGCCCGCTTTCGCGACGAGGCCCAGCGGGTCCACCGCCCTCCTCGCACCGGAGCGGCTCGCGTGGGTCACACGCAGGCGCCTGCCGCGTCGTACGGCATCGACGAACACCGGGAGGTGCGGGACCGGCTCCGGTGGCCTGAACCAGGCCTGGGTGTCGATGTGGAAGCGGCTCGCCGTCGTGTTCGCCTGTTCGCGGCCCGCCGTCGGCAGGGACGCGAGGAGCTTCAGACGGGCCTGTGCCAGAGCGTCACCGAGCGCGATCCGCTCCAGTGGACCGCTTTCGGAGGCGGCTGCCAGCAACGCCGTCGCCTCCTCCGCGCTGATGCCGAGCAGCGGGCTGCGCCAGCCCTCCATCAGACGGCAGCCACCGCCTGGGCCGCCACTCGCCACCACCGGGACTCCCGCCGCGCTCAGCGCCTCCAGGTCCCGGTAGACGGTTCGGACCGACACCTCGAGCTCCGCCGCCAGTTGACGGGCCGTCACCTGGCCGCGCGACTGGAGGCTGAGCAGAAGGGACAGCAGGCGGTCCGCTCGCATGGGCCGGTCACCTCATCGACGTATGACTGACAGAGGATGTCAGTCATACAGCCGTAGCGTCATCCGCGAAGCCCCCGATCAGCAGGGAGACAGCACGTGATCACCGGATACGTCATCGGCGAGAGCCTCCGGCCGGGTGCGGTGTTCGAGCCGCGCGGACTGCGGTTGCGAAAGATCAGCAGGGTCGAGATCGACGAGGCCGCCGACGGGCAGCCGCCGGTGTGGACGCTCGTCGAGTGGGAGAGCGAGGGCCAGGATGTCGGCGCGCTCGCGGACGCGTTGGCCGAGGCATTGGATCCGGAGCTCGGCTGGTACGCCGACTTCGTCGCCGGGGACGAGCGCGTGGTCGTGTTCGCCGGGAGGGTGTTCCGCTACCGGCGCGGCGACCGGGCGGGCCGCGCCGAAGCGGTGGCGTACGGGCGGTCCGTGGGAACGCCCGGGCATCAGCTCGACTGGGAGGAGTGACCGCGGCGGCGCCATTCCTCCGCGAGAAGAGCGTAGGAACGCACCCGGTCCCGGTGGTCGTGGGTGATGGTGGTGATGAGCAACTCGTCCGCCTCCGTGGCCTCTTGGAGTTGCTCCAAGAGGTCGGCGACCCGGCCGGGGGAGCCGACGAACTGGGTGTCGAGACGGTCCCGGACGAGCGCCCGGTCCTCCTCGGTCCAGACGTGGGCGCGGGCCTCCTCGGGAGTGGGGAACTCGATGGCGCCCTCGGCGGTGCGGATACTGCGCACCCAGACGCCGTAACCCGTGGCGAGTTCGCGTGCGGTGTCGTCGTCCTCGGCCACCACGACGTCGGCGGAGACGCTGACGTACGGCTTGTCGAGGATGTCGGAGGGCTGGAAGGCCGCCCGGTAGCCCTCGGCGGCCTCCAGGACCGTACCCGGGCTGACGTGGTAGTTCGCCGCGAAGCGCAGCCCACGGGCCCCGGCGGCCTCGGCGCTCTCACCGCCGCTGCTGCCGAGGATCCACACCTGCACGTCGGCCCCCTCGCCCGGGACCACGTGCGCCTCGAGGCCCTCCGGAGAGCGGTAGGTGCCCGCGAGCAGGGCGAGGATGTCGTCGATCTGCTCGGCGTAGTCCTGTGACTCGGCACCGGGCAGCAGGAGCAGCTTGCGCTGGAGCGCGACGCGAGGTGAGCCGAGCAGGTACGCGAAGGAGAAGCGGGGCGGGACGAGCAGGCCGTTGGGGGCGCGACCGTCGACGACCGGGGTCGCGGTGGCGAGCGGTGCCTTGGCCGCGCCCGGCGGGCGGCCGCCGGACCGTCCGAGGCCCAGGTCGAGCCGGCCGGGGTGCAGGGTGTCGAGGAGCCCGAACTCCTCGACCGTGCTGAGCGCGGTGCGGTGGCCGAGCTGTACGGCGCCGGAGCCGAGGCGGATCGTGGAGGTGGCGGACGCGGTGAGCGCCAGGACCACGGCCGGGGACGTGCCCGCGACGCCCGGGTTGAGGTGGTGCTCGGCGAACCAGTAGCGGGCGTAGCCGAGGCGTTCGGCCTGCTGGGCGAGGTCGATGGAGTTGCGCAGGGCGTCGGCCGCGGTGGATCCGGATGGGATCGGCACCAGGTCCAGGACGCCGAGGGGGATGTCAGGCATGGGCCGCCTCCTCCGGGCCGGGCACCTTCGCCGCGGACGCCGCCGACACGGACGCCTCCGGCACCGGCTCGCCCAGTACCGGCCCCCAGGCGAACGGCGGGTCCGGGATGGCGCGCCGCAGCACGGGGGCGACCTCGGACTGGAACAGCTCCAGCGAGTCGCGGTGCTGGGTGTCCGTCAGCCCGCCGGCGTCCGCGTGCAGATGGAGGACGGTGTGCCCGAACTGCTCGTGATAGCGGTGCACCTTGTCGATGATCTGCTGCGGGCTGCCGATCAGCGCGGAGCTGCGCTCGGCGAAATCCTCCAGGGTCTCGAAGACGACGGGGAGACCGGCCTTCTCGTAGAAGGCGAGGTTGGCCTCGAACAGCGGCCGGTAGGCGTCGAGTGCCTCCTGGGAGGTGCGGGTGACCAGCAGCCCCGCCGTACCCGCTCCGACGGCGATGTCGGCGGGGTCGTGCCCGTGGAACTCCCAGCGCTCTCGGTAGTAGCGGATCAACTCCGCGTACGGCTCTATGGGATTGGTGACGTTCGCCGAGAACAGCGGGTCTCCGTAGCGGGCGGCGAGGTCGACCGACTCCTTGCTGGTGGCGCTGCCGTGCCAGACGCGGACTGGTCTCTGGTACGGCCGCGGCCATGCCTCGGCGTCCTGCAGCGGGGGCCGGAAGCGGGTCTGCGCGGTGACCTTGTCCTGGCGCCAGAGCTGCCGGAACACCTCGTAGCTCTCGGCGTTGCGGTCCCACTGGTCCTCGGGTGTGACGTGGAACAGTTCGCGCTGGGCGGCGCCGTTGCCCTTTCCGATGATGAGATCGAGGCGGCCCTCGGAGAGGTGGTCGAGGGTGGCGTAGTCCTCGTAGGCGCGCACCGGGTCGAGCAGGCTCAGGGTCGTCACCGCGGTGAAGAGACGGATGCGCCTGGTCAGGGCGGCGATGTGGCTGAGGACCACGGTCGGCGAGGAGGAGATGAACGGCCGCTTGTGCCGCTCCCCCACGCCGAAGCCGTCGAATCCCAGCTCCTCGGCGAGCACGGCATGGTCGAGTACTTCGCGGAAGCGGTCGTGGGTGGACTTCTGTACGCCGGTGACGGGGTCCGGGCGGTGCACGATGAGCGTGATGGCGAGGAATTTCACGACGCCACCCGCTGATCGCCTTGCAGGTCGTCCGGGTGCGCGAGGCCGAGGTGGTGGCGCAGGGTCGGGCCCTCGTACTCGGTGCGGAAGACGCCCTGTTCCTGGAGGAGCGGGACGACCTTGTCGGCGAAGGTGTCGAGGCCGGTGGGGGTGATGTGCGGGACCAGGATGAAGCCGTCGCTCGCGTCGGCCTGCACGTACGCGTTGATGGTGCGGGCGATCGTCTCCGGTGAGCCGATGAAGTTCTGCCGGTTGCCGGTGTGGATGACGAGGTCGCGGATGGACCAGTTGTTGGCGGCGGCCAGCTCGCGCCACTCGCGGGCGGTGGCCAGCGGGTCCCGGTACATACGGACCTGGGCACGCCCCTTGGAGATGTGGTTGTCGCTGACGTCCGGGTCGATGTCGGGAAGCGGCCCTTCGGGGTCGTAGGAGGACAGGTCCCGGTTCCAGACGAACTCCAGGTGCTTGAGGGCGGTGGCCCCGCTGACCTGCTGGCGTCGGACGATCCTCGCCAGTTCCTCGGCCTCGGCGTCGGTGTCGGCGAGGGCGAAGGAGGCGGCGGGCAGGATCAGCAACTGGTCTTGGCGGCGGCCGTACTTGGCGAGGCGGTTCTTGACGTCGGTGTAGAAGGCCCGGCCCTCGTCGAGGGTGGCGTACCGGCTGAAGATCGCGTCGGCGGAGGAGGCGGCGAACTCCCGGCCTTCCTCGGAGTCGCCGGCCTGGAAGACGACCGGGCGGCCCTGCGGGGAGCGGGGGACGTTGAACTGGCCGTGGATGTCGAAGTGTTGGCCGGTGTGGACGAAGGAGCCGGCCTTCGCGTCCCGCAGGAACACTCCGGAGGCCTGGTCGGCGAGGATCTCGTCGCCCTGCCAGGAGTCGAAGAGTTCCTGGGTGGTGGCGAGGAACTCCTTGGCGCGGGAGTAGCGCTCGTCCTGCGGGAGGAAGCCGCCGCGGCGGAAGTTCTCGCCGGTGAAGGCGTCCCACGAGGTGACGACGTTCCAGGCGGAGCGGCCGCCGGAGAGGTGGTCGAGGCTGGCGAACTGGCGGGCCACCTCGTAGGGCTCGTTGAAGGTGGAGTTGATGGTGCCGGTCAGTCCGAGGTGCTCGGTGACGGCGGCCAGCGCGGCGAGGATCGTGAAGGTGTCGGGGCGGCCGACGACGTCCAGGTCGTAAATCCTGCCGCCCTGTTCGCGAAGCCGCAGACCCTCGGCGAGGAAGAGGAAGTCGAACTTGGCGCGTTCGGCGGTCCGGGCGAAGTGCGCGAAGGAGCTGAACTCGATGTGGCTGCCGGCCTTCGGGTCGCTCCACACGGTGGTGTTGTTGACGCCCGGGAAGTGCGCGGCAAGGTGGATCTGCTTCAGCGGCTTGCTGGTCATGTCGGTGCGGGTCCTTCCGGCTCAGGCGGCGTAGCGGTTGGCGGGGCGGGCGAGGCCCAGCAGGCCGCGCAGGGTGTCGGCCTCGTAGGCGGTGCGGAAGGCGCCCCGGCGCTGGAGTTCGGGGACCAGGCCGCGGGTGATCGCCGGGAGGTCGTGGCCGAGGACGGCGGGCCGCAGCCGGAAGCCGGTGAGCCCTGCCGCCTGGAACTCGACCAGCAGGTCCGCGAGTTGCGCCGGGGTGCCGGTGAAGACACGGGCGTCGCTCTGGTACGGCTCTCCCGCGAGCGCGTCGAGGCGGTCCCGGCGGGCGGCCGCCGCTGCCGGGTCTTCGTCGAGGAAGACGACCAGGTCACCGAAGACGTGGAGGAGTTCACCGGCCCGGCCGGCCGTCTCCTGCTCCGCGCGGATCTCGTCGACGATCGCGCGGGCCTGGCCGGTGTCGTGCGGGGTGATGTAGCCGACGTCGGCCTGGCGGGCGATGAGCCGGTAGGGGACGGTCTGGTGGCCCAGGGCGGTGACGAGGGGCTGGCCCTGCGGCGGGCGGGGCGTGATGGAGGGCCCCTTGACGCTGAAGTGCCGTCCCTCGAAGTCGATGTAGTGCAGCTTGTCCCGGTCGATGAAGCGGCCGGTGGTGGCGTCGCGGATCTCGGCGTCGTCCTCCCAGCTGTCCCAGAGGCGGCGGACGGCCTCCACGTAGTCGGCGGCCTCGTCGAAGAGGTCGGTGACGAGTTCCTGGGTCGCGGGGCTGTCGTAGGCCTCGATCGGGGGGATGGTGCGGCGGCCGAAGTGCGCGGCCTCGTTGGGGCGGGCGGTGATCTGGACGCGCAGGCCCGCGCGGCCGGTGCTGACGTAGTCGAGGGTGGCGATGGCCTTGGAAATGTGGAACGGCTCGGTGTGGGTGACCACCGCGGTCGGGACCAGGCCGATGTGCCGGGTGAGCGGCGCGATGCGCGAGGCGATCAGGACGGCGTCGAGGCGGCCGCGGACCTGGTCGGTGCGCTCGTCCGGGTCGAGGAAGTGGCTGGACTGCGGGCCGAGTCCGTCCTCGATGGTGACGAAGTCGAGCAGGCCCTGCTCGGCCTCGGCGACCAGATCGGCCCAGTACCCGGCGGTCAACAGGTCGCGGGGCCTGGCCACTGGCTCACGCCAGGAGGCGGGGTGCCAGCCGGTGCCGTCCAGGGCGACGGCGAGATGCAGCAAGGAGGAGGAAGAAGAAGGGGACACGGGTGGGTGCCTTCCTGAAGGTCCGTACGAGAGGGCCCGCCCGCGGATGCGCGGGCACGGCGGCTGGGGCAGTGGGACGGGTCAGGAACAACAGAGCGCGGCGGACACGCGCTGGAGATCGATGTGGGGCCGGGAGTGGAGGTGGGCGGAGCGGAGTGTGCTGATCACGCCCGTCACCTCCCTCTTCCGGGCGCGCGACGGCGCCCGGCGGATCTCGTCGTGAGTCACAACACCCCGTTCTCGCGTGGTGTTCCCGGACTGCGGACCAGGAGGACGGGTGAACGGCGGCGCAGCGTGAAGCCGATCGACCGGTAGAGCCGGATCGCGCGCGTGTTGTCGGCTGCGGCGTGCAGGAACGGGATGTCCCCGCGCTCCCGGATGCCTGCGGCGATCGCGCGCACCAGCCGGGTGGCCAGGCCCCGGCCCCGGTGGGCCGGGTCGGTGCAGACCGCGCTGATCTCCGTCCAGCCGGGTGGCCGGATCCGCTCACCGGCCAGGGCGATCAGGCGTCCCTGCTCGCGGATGCCCAGGTAGGTGCCGAGTTCCGTGGTCCGCTCACGGAAGGGGCCGGGCTTGGTGCGGGCGACCAGGTCCAGGATCTCGGGCACGTCGTCGGGGCCGAGCCGTACCGCCTCGGGGGCAGGCTCGGCGCGCAGCGCGGTGTCGACGAGCTGGACGCCCACTCCCCCGCCGACGACCTCCCATCCTTCCGGGACCCTCTCAACCGGCTTGATCCGTACGGTGGTTCCGGGGCCTACGAGTGTGTGCAGGTCGGCCCAGGCGGCCGGGTCCGTGGGATCGGCGAGGGCGGCGAAGGCGTAGACGTCGTCAGGGTAGCGGGCGGCACGGCCGACGCGTTCGGCGAGGTGGGCGTGCGGGCCGTCCAGGGCGGCCCATACGGCGTTGTCGAGGACGGAGGTGCCGGGGGCGGTGTCATGCGCGGTGGGTCTCAAAGAGGCTCCTCCCCCGCGGACGTCGGTGTGCTGGGCCACGGAGGAGGGGTCCCTTCTTACGTCGGCATGCAGGCGCACAGGGTTTTTTGAGGCTGTGTCAGGAGTTGTCGAGCGGCAGCCCGGGGGGGTTGACCTCCGACTTGCTGACGGCGTCGTTGGAGAGGTTCCACGCGGCGAGCCACTTGGCGTACTGGCCGTTGTCGATCAGGTAGTTGATCGCGTCGGCGAGAGGCTTGGCCAGTCCGCTGTCCTTCTTGGCGGTCGCGGCGATGAGACCCTGGAGCGTTTCTCCGGCGCCGGAGAACTGACCGGCGATCTTGGTCGGGTTGGGCGTGCTCGCGGTCTGGGTCGCGTGGTAGGAGAGGTTCGGGCTGGGGCCGAAGTAGGAGTCGATCTTGCCGCTGTTGAGGGCGAGATAGATGCTGGCGCTGTCCTGGAAGTACTTGATGGTCAGCTTCTTGCCCTCCTTCTTCAGCCTGCTCTGCCACTCCAGCAGGATGCGCTCCTGGTTTGTACCGGCGCCGACCGAGACGGTCTCACCCGCGAGGGCCTCGTAGTCGCCGTCGAAGCTCCACTTCGAGGTCTTGAGCGTCTCGAAGGCGAGGTCGTCCTTGCGGTAGGAGGCGAACTCGTACTTCTTCTTGCGTTCCTCGGTGTCGGTGATGTTGGAGAAGCCGACGTTCACCTTGCCGCTGTCGATGCCGACGAAGAGGTTCTCCCAGGTGAACTGCTTGACCTCGGGCTTCAGCCCGAGGACCGCGGCGACCAGGCGGGCCAGGTCGGACTCGGAGCCGGTGAGGGTCTTCTGGTCGCTGCCTATGTAGCCCAGCGGCGGGGCGCCGGAGGGCAGGGTGCCGGAGCCGATCAGCAGCTTGCCGCTCTTCTTGACGGTGTCGGGCAGTTCGGCGCTGATGGACTTCACCTCGGCGACCTTGAGGGCGGTCTCCTTGGCGGCGCCGTTGGACACCCGGCCCACGGTGACCGTGCCGGAGCTGTCCGTCGTGGTGGCGGCGTCACTGTCACCACCGCAGGCGGCGAGCCCGGTGGCGAGGGTGGCGACGGTGGTCGCCGCGGTGATGCCGCGTATCAGGCTGCGTCGGGTGAAGTGGGCAGACATGGCCGTCCTAGGTGTTCGATGAGAGGGGTTGAGGTGGGATGTGGGGGGAAGTCGTGGGACGCGGCGGGGTCAGAGGACCCGGCTCAGGAAGTCCCGGGTCCGTACGTGCCGCGGCTTGTCGAGGACCTCGGAGGGCGGGCCCTGCTCGACGATGCGGCCGCCGTCGATGAAGACGACCCGGTCGGCGATCTCGCGGGCGAAGCCGATCTCGTGGGTGACGATGACGAGCGTGGTGCCGCTGGTCGCCAAGTCCTTGATGACCGCGAGCACTTCACCGACGAGCTCGGGGTCGAGGGCGGAGGTCGGCTCGTCGAACAGGATCACGCCGGGGCGCAGGGCCAGGGCACGGGCGATGGCCACGCGCTGCTGCTGGCCGCCCGACAACTGCCGCGGGTAGGCACCGGCCTTGTCGGCCAGACCGACCCTGCCGAGGAGTTCGCGGGCCAGCTCCTGGGCCGCTGCCCTGGCGAGCTTCCCGGTCGCCACCGGGGCGGCGGCGACGTTGTCGAGGACGGTCAGGTGCGGGAAGAGGTTGAAGTTCTGGAAGACGAACCCGATGCGGCTGCGCTGGGTCAGGATGGCGCGCTCGCTGAGCTCCTTGAGTCGCTCGCCCTGCCGACGGACCCCGATCAGCTCGTCGTTGACGCTGACATAGCCGATCTCCGGCTTCTCCAGGTGGTTGATGACCCGCAGCAGGGTGGACTTCCCGGAGCCGGACGGGCCGATGATCACGGTGACCTCGCCGGGGCGCACCGCCAGGTCGACGCCGTCCAGGACCCGGTGGGAGCCGTACCACTTGTGCACGCCGTGCACTTCGAGCGCGACGGGGGTGATGTCGGTGACGGTCATATCGCGGTCTCCCTGCGGATACGGGCCCTGAGGTCGCTGAGACCGGCCCGCAGTTTCTGGAGCGGGGTCGGCGGCAGGGAGCGCGTCGCGCCCCGGGCGTAGTACCGCTCGACGTAGAACTGGACGACGGACACGGCGCTGGTGAGGATCAGGTACCAGACGGTGGCGACCAGCAGCAGCGGGACGATGTCGCCGGGGTAGGTCGAGCCCATCGACTGCACGGTGCCGAACAGGTCGAGCAGCGAGACGTAGAAGACCAGCGAGGTGCTCTTGATGAGGCCGATGAGTTGGTTGACGTAGTTCGGGGTGATGGAGCGCAGGGCCTGGGGGAAGACGATCCTGCGGAACTGGTAGCCCTTCGGCAGGCCCAGCGCGGAGGCCGCTTCGTGCTGGCCCTGGTCGACGGAGAGGATCCCGCCCCGGACGACCTCGGCGGCGTAGGCGGCTTCGTTGAGGCTGAGGCCGATCACGGCGATGACCATGTCGGTGGCCAGCCGGGACTCGTCGAAGGAGAAGAAGGCGGGGCCGAAGGGGACACCGATGCTGAGCGTCTTGTACAGGGCCGAGAAGTTGTAGAGGAACAGCAGGAGCACGATCAGCGGTATCGAGCGGAGCGCCCAGACATAGGTCCAGCTCACCGCGCGCAGCACCGGGCTCTTCGAGAGCCGGGCCAGGGCGAGGAGGATTCCGCCCAGCAGACCCAACACCGCGCTGTACGCGGTGACTTCGAGAGTGATGAGGAGCCCGTCGAGGACGGTCGGCCGCAGGAACCAGTAGCCGAAGCGGTCCCACTGGTAGAAGGGGTTGGTCGCCAGGCCGTGGACGAACTGGGCTGCCAGCACCAGGACGACGGCGGTGGCGATCCAGCGGCCCGGGCGCCTGAGCGGCTGGACTCGCTGCGCTGCGAGCGGTTTTGACGGGGTGTCGGTCTGCGGCGGTGCCTCGGTGACGGACACGGCCGCGCCTGGGGGTTCACTCATGAGGGGACTCCGGCAAGGTCGGGTTTCCCCTGGGACACGGCGAACAGGGCGTACTACGGCGGTAGGACGCGACGCGCGGGCACCGGGGGCTGGGCGGACGACGGCACACCGCGCGTGCGGTGTTCGTCAGGAACGCGGGGGCTGCGGAGGCGGAACGTCAGCCCCGACAGCGGGCACGGCCCGGTGCGGTACACAGTGCGCTGCTCACGCGGAGCAGGTCGACGGCCCGGTTGGCGACGAGGGGGTCGCCGTACGGCCGTACGCAGCCCGGAGAACGGCGTGCGGCCGTCCTGGGAGCTGCGTACATCTCGGTCACCGTCGCTGTTCTCGGGGGCCTCGCGGGGCCCTTGTGGACCTCTGGCTGAAACAGGCCCCTGATGGACCCGTAGGTTAAGGCAGTGGTGCGAACCGGTGTCAATGCCGGTCCACCAGGTGGAACGATCAGGACGTGCCGGTGGCGTGCGCGGCCCAGTCCAGGATCTGTACGGCGGCCCCGGCTGCCTCCAGGCCCCGGCAGTGGGCGTGGTGCCGGCGGGCGATGCCGTCGAGGTCGAGGTGGGTGCCGAAGGCCGGGTGCGCGGCCAGACGGCGGGCGTAGGCCCACAGGGTGGGGTGGTCGGCGATGCGCTGCACCGCGCCGGCGTCGAGGTGGTCACGGTGCACGGTGTCGAGTTGCACCAGTGTGACCCACAACTCGACGTCGGCTGCGGTGACGTGATCGCGGATCAGATGGTTCCGGCCGACGAGCCAGCGCTCCAACGAGCCCAGGAAGTCCATCAGTTGCTCCAGCGCGGCGGCCCGTTCCACGTCGTCGCCGCCCGCCGACCCGGCCTGCTGCGCGGCCCGCGCGATGCCCCGGCACATCCGCTCCACGGCCTCGGTCTCCGACTCCGCTCCGCACGGGTACAGCGCCGGGCGGCCGCCGCCGAAGTGCCGGGCCAGGTCGCGGGTGATGTCGGCGGCGTGGGTGCTGACGATCCGCCCCGACCAGTCGTCACTGAGCACCGGCGCGACGGCCGCGCCGGTGTACCGGTGCGCGCTGGCCTCGTACAGCGGACGCAGCGCGGAATGCCCTCCGTCGGGACAGTCGGGAACCGGGTCCAGGAAGGTCACGGGACAGACGTCGTCGAGGCCGAGGAGGCTGTGCACGACGGCGATGCGCAGACCGTCCGCACAGGCGGCGGCCAGGTGGAGCCGGTAGCGGCGCGGCACGGCGTAGTGCCCACTGCGCGCGTCCTGGCCGATCCGGCCCCGGAACGCGGGGACCGGGTGGGTGGCGGGGACATGGGCGAGCGGTGTGACGGACATGGGTCTCCCCGGGGTGTCGGTGCGCAGACGTACGCGCGGCGGAAGCGTCGTCGGTCCGGAAGTGAGCGTCAGGAGAAGCGGGGGCGGCCGCGGCCGGGCTCAGCCCAGGGGCCTGATCGCGCTGCAGACGCGCAGCAGGTCGATGTGACGGCGGGAGGTCAGAAGAGGCGAGGGCCGCGCTGTACGGCTCACTCGGCCGACGGCCGACTCAAGGCGCCCCATGTTTCCCTACCTGTTCACTAGGATTCCCATCTGGAGTGTCGATCGGGTCGGGGCGCACGTCAAGAGGGCGTCCACGAGGTGGGCACGGGCGGGACCCCCGTCCGTCGGCCTCCGGGTCAGTGCGACTCGCGGCTGACCTCGGAGCCGCTGGAGCCGACGAGGAAGTCCAGGTCTGCTCCCTTGTCGGCCTGTTGGACGTGGTCGACGTACAGCCGCTCCCAGCCCCGCCCCGGATCGGCGAACCCCGCTACGGTGGCCGCGTTCGGAGTGCGGGCGGCGAGTTCGCCGGCGGGCACCTCCAGGTCGATGCGACGGGCCTCGACGTCGAGGCTGATGACATCGCCGGTCCGGACGAGGGCGAGCGGGCCGCCCGCCGCCGCCTCCGGGGCCACGTGCAGGACGACCGTGCCGTACGCGGTGCCGCTCATCCGGCCGTCGCAGACGCGGACCATGTCCCGCACGCCCTGCTCCAGCAGCTTGGTGGGCAGCGGCATGTTGGCCACCTCGGGCATGCCGGGATAGCCCTTGGGTCCGCAGCCGCGCAGGACCAGGACGGAGTCCGCGTCGACGTCCAGGTCCGGGTCGTCCACGCGGGCGTGGAAGTCCTCGATGCTGTCGAAGACGACCGCGCGCCCCCGGTGCCGCAGCAGACGCGCGGAGGCGGCCGCGGGTTTGATCAGTGCTCCGTCGGGGGCGAGGCTGCCCCGCAGGACAGCGATGCCGCCCTCCTCGACCAGGGGCCGGGCGCGGGTCCTGATCACCTCGGCGTCCCAGATCGGGGCGTCGTCGAGATGGTCCACCAGCGGCCTGCCCGTCACGGTCAGCGCGTCGGGGTCCAGGAGGTCGGCGACCTCACGCAGCACGGCGAGCAGTCCGCCGGCCCGGTGGAAGTCCTCCATGAGGAAGCGTCCGGCGGGCTGGAGGTCCACCAGGACCGGCACCCGGGAGCCGATGCGGTCGAAGTCGTCCAGCGTCAGCTCGACGCCCAGCCGGCCCGCGATGGCGAGGAGATGGACGACGGCGTTCGTGGAGCCGCCGATCGCGGCCAGCGCCACGATCGCGTTGTGGAAGGACCCCTTGGTCAGGAAGGTGCTCGGACGGCGGTCACCGGCCACCAGCTCCACCGCGAGGCGCCCGGTGCCGTGCGCGGCCTCCAGCAGCCGGCTGTCGGGAGCGGGGGTGCCGGCCACCCCGGGGACGACCGTGCCCAGGGCCTCGGCGACCAGGGCCATCGTCGAGGCCGTGCCCATGGTGTTGCAGTGTCCGCGGCTGCGGATCATCGACGACTCGGAGCGGGTGAACTGCTCCTGGGACAGGGTGCCGGCACGGACCTCCTCCGACAGCCGCCACACGTCCGTGCCGCAGCCCAGCGGGGTGCCGCGGAAGGTGCCGGTCAGCATGGGCCCGCCGGGCACGACCACGGCGGGCAGGTCCACCGAGGCGGCAGCCATCAGAAGCGACGGGATAGTCTTGTCGCAGCCGCCCAACAGCACCACCCCGTCAAGGGGGTTGGCCCGCAGCATCTCCTCCGTGGCCATCGCCGCCATGTTGCGCCAGAGCATGGCCGTGGGCCGCACATTGGTCTCGCCCAGCGACACCACGGGCAGGTCGAGGGGGATGCCGCCCGCCTCGTACACGCCGTCGCGGACGGACCTGGCCACCTCGTCCAGATGCGCGTTGCAGGGCGTGAGGTCGGAGGCGGTGTTGGCGATGGCGATCTGGGGCCGGCCGGTGAAGGCGTCGGCCGGGACGCCCCGGCGCATCCAGGCCCGGTGGATGTAGGCGTTGCGGTCCTGTCCCGCGTACCACTGCGCGCTACGAAGGCTCATCGCTCGGCTCTTTCCGGTGATCGGGACGGCGGTCTGCCGGCCGGAACGCGATGCAGCATACGCAGGCGCTTCACGCTTCGACAGCCCCCGCCACGGACCGTGCGGAGTGCGGCCGTCCCGTGGACAGGACCGGGTGCTCGCTCCGCTCAGGGAACTCGCCCGGCATCCGACGGGGTGGCGCTCGACGGGCTGCCCCGGGCGATCGCCGGCCCGGCGCAGCGCGGCCGCCATCTGCTGGGTGACGAGCTTCCGAGGGTGGCGTTCGCCCGTCACGAGGCCCGCCCCGGACACGCGCGGGTCCGGCCGCTGCCGGAGACCCTGGCTGCCCGGTTCGGTGAGACGGCCCACCACGCCGTCCGCGAGGTCGTCCACCGCACCAAGCTCGCCCCTCCCCCGCCGGTGCCGTGGGGCCGACCTCCACGGTCGGCGGCCGCCGCGGTCGGGAAGGTGTTGCCGGCGCAGGAGTTGGGCAGGCTCGACGACGTACCGGCGCGGGCGCCCGCGAACACCTGACACCTCGACCCCCGTGTGCGACCGAGGGGTTGCACCGCGAGCCGCCGGCCACTAGCGAGCGGGGGGGGAGAGCGAGACCGGCGTCAACTACCGTGCGCTGCCGGTCCACGGCACCTCGCCCACGGTGAAGGAGCCCCTGCGTTGAACGTCCCCGGACTCCCCCCTGGCGCCGCCGAGATGCGCGCCTTCGTCCTCACGGCTCCCGGCGAGTTCGCGGTCCAGGAGGTGCCCGCGCCCGTCGCCGCTCCCGGTGAGGTCGTCGTCGATGTCGAGCGGGTCGGCGTGTGCGGCACCGACCTGGAGTTCTTCACCGGTGCCATGGCCTATCTGCACCAGGGACACGCCGGCTATCCGATGCGGCTGGGTCACGAGTGGTCCGGCCGGGTGCGTACGGTCGGTGCCGGGGTCGATCCCGGCTGGGTCGGGCGCCGGGTCATGGGCGACACCATGCTCGGCTGCGGAACCTGCCGCCGCTGTCGGCGCGGGCGGCAGCATGTGTGCGAGAAGCGCGAAGAGGTGGGCATCCGGGGTGGCCGGGCGGGTGCCCTGGCCGAACAACTCGCCGTCCCCGCAAGCTCGTTGCACGTCCTGCCCGACTCCGTGGACCCGGTGCTCGGCGCGCTCGTCGAGCCGGGCGGCAACGCCCTGCGGGCCGCGCGGGCCACCGGTGCGGGGCCCGGCGACCGGGTCCTGGTGCTGGGGCCGGGCACCATCGGGCTGCTGGTCGCGCTGTTCGCCCGGGCCGCCGGTGCGGAGGTGCACCTGATGGGCACCACCGAGGACTCCCTCGCCTTCGCGCGCTCGCTCGGCTTCCAGCACGCCTGGCGCGGGGACACGCTGCCCGACCTGCCGTTCGACGCCGTCGTGGACGCCACCAACGCCGTCCATCTGCCCGCCCTGGCACAGGAGTTGGTCGAGCCGGGCGGGCGGCTCGTGTACATCGGGCTGGCCGGTGGGCCCAGCAGGATCGACACCCGCGCGCTCGTCCTCAAGGACGTGACGGCGGTCGGCGTCCTGTCGGCCTCCCCCGGGCTCGACGCCACCATCAGGGCGTACGCCGAGAAGATCGTCGACCCGAGGCCGCTGGTGGCCGCCACCGTCGCGCTGGAGGCGATCGGCCCGGTGCTCGCGGGCGAGCGCCCGCCCGGCGCCGGTCCGGGCCCGAAGATCCACGTCGATCCCGGCGAGACGAAGGGATCAGCCCGGTGACCATCAAGGTGCAGCCGACCGCCCAGGTCGACGAGACGGCGGCCATCGGTGAGGGGACGACGGTCTGGGACCTGGCCCAGATCCGCGAGGATGCCCGGCTGGGGAGCGGGTGCATCGTGGGCCGGGGCGCGTATGTCGGTCCGGGGGTGCGGATCGGCGACAACGTGAAGCTCCAGAACTACGCGCTGGTCTACGAGCCCGCCGTGCTCGGCGACGGGGTGTTCGTCGGCCCGGCCGCGGTCCTCACCAACGACCACTTCCCCAGGTCGGTGGACCCGGAGGGCCGGCTGAAGCGCGGCGGCGACTGGGAGGCCGTGGCCGTGGAGGTGGCCGACGGGGCGTCACTCGGGGCCCGTTCGGTGTGTGTGGCGCCGGTGCGGATCGGTCGCTGGGCGCTGGTCGCGGCGGGCGCCGTGGTGACCAAGGACGTACCGGACTTCGCACTGGTGGCCGGCGTTCCCGCGCGCCGGATCGGCTGGGTCGGCCGGGTCGGCGTCCGGCTGGTCGAGCGGGACGGCGAGCCGGGCGCCTGGGAGTGCCCGGAGTCGGGAGCGCTGTACGACGAGAAGGACGGCCACCTCGTCGAGCGCCCATGACGCGATGGCGGTGCCGCCGATGTGGCCCACCGGCCACGGCTGCCTGGGCCTTCGGATAGCGTGTTGTCCGTGATCACGGGCACGCGCTTGTTCTTCATCAGGGGGCTGGACGAGGTCACCGCGGGTCGACCGGACGCGGTGGGCGTGTGACCGGGCGGCCGACGACCGCGGTGCTGCCCCCGTCGCTGCGCGCGCGGCTCGGGCTGGTCGCGGCCCTCGCCGCGCTGGTGGTCGCCGTGCTCGCCGCCCTGTTCGCCGGCCACAGCCAGGGCAGCAGGGTGGACAGGTGGATCATCCCGCCGACGGCGGACAGTGTGCGGCCGCCGTGGCGGTTCGTCGCTCAGACCCTGGACTTCCTGGGGGAACCCGCGGGTTCGGCGATGGTGGTCGTGGCCGCCGTTACGGGCTGCCTGCTGCTTCGGCGTCCTCGCGCGGCCGTACTCATGGTTGCAGGCCCCGGCCTCGCCGTGGGAGCGGCGACGCTGCTCAAACACCTGGTGGGACGCACCATCCACGGCGCCGACAATCTGTCCTATCCGAGCGGACACACCGCCTTCCTCACCGCGCTCGCCACGGTCGCGGCGCTGCTCGCGACCGACCGGCTCGGCCTCGGCGGTACGGCCGGCACGTCACTCGTGCTCGCCGCGGCGCTGGTCGCCGGCGCCGCGATGGGATGGGCGCAGGTCGCCCTGGGCGCGCACTATCCGACCGACGTGCTCGGGGGCTGCTGCACCGCGCTGGCTGTGACTCCGGCGACCGCGTGGCTGGTCGACCGGGCGGCCGACCGGATGGCCGTCCGGTCGGCCGAGCGAACCGCCGGCGCCGGTCAGCGGGAGCGCCGCTGACATCACGTCACGTCATGCCGAGCGGCGGAAGACGGGCTTCACCGGTCGTCCGCCCACCCACGGGGTGGGGTCGGCGGCGTCCAGTGCCTTCCGGTACACCGCACACGCCTGGGCCACCACGTCGACGGTGTGATCGATGTCGGCGTCGCTGAGCGCGCTGCTCACCACGAACGACGGGGCCAGCACCCCGCCCGCGAGGAGCCGGCGCAGGAACAGCGTGCGGTACTCCTGCGACGGCTGCCCGTTCTCGTCGAGGGTGGCGAAGACCAGGTTGCTGGCCCGACCCCGGACGACGATGTGCTCGCCGACGCCCATGCCGGCCGCCGCGTCACGGACACCGGCGGCCAACCGCTCACCGAGGGTGTGCAGCCGCGCGGTCACGCCCTCTTCGGCGTAGACGGTCTGCACGGCCATCGCGGCGGCCAGCGAGTGCGTCTCCGCGCCGTGTGTGGTGGACAGCAGGAACACCCGGTCGCCGGAGTGGCGCAGCCCGCCCCGCTCCATCAGGTCGCGGCGCCCGGCCAGTGCGGAGACGGCGAATCCGTTGCCCAGCGCCTTGCCGAACGTGGAGAGGTCGGGGACGACGCCGTACAGGCCCTGGGCGCCGGCCTCGGACCAGCGGAAGCCGGTGATCATCTCGTCGAAGATCAGTACGCAGCCGTGCCGGTCGGCCAGTTCGCGCAGGCCGGCGAGGTACCCGGGCGGCGGCTCGGTGTGGGTGGCGGGTTCGAGGATCAGACAGGCGACCTCGTCCCGGTACCGGGTGAGCAGTTCCTCCGTCGCGGCCAGGTCCCCGTAAGGGAAGGCCACGGTGAGCTCGTTGGTCGTCGCCGGAATGCCGGCGGACATCGGTGTGGTGCCGATGAACCAGTCGTCGGTGGAGAAGAACGGATGGTCGGCGCAGAGGGCCACCCGCTGGCGCCCGGTGGCGGCGCGGGCGAGGCGTACCGCTGCGGTGGTGGCGTCGGAGCCGTTCTTCGCGAACTTCACCATCTCGGCGGTCGGCACCGTGGCCAGGAAGCGTTCCGCGGCTTCGACCTCCACGATGGAGGGCCGGACGAAGTTGCTGCCGCGGTCGACCTCCCGCCGCACCGCCTCGGTCACGCGTGGGTGGGCGTGTCCCAGGCTGACCGACCGCAGGCCGGAGCCGTATTCGATGTACCGGTTGCCGTCGACGTCCCACACGTGGGCACCGCTGCCGTGGCTGATGACCGGGGCCAGGTCCTCGGGGTACTGGTCGTCGCCCTTGGCGTAGGTGTGCGCGCCCCCGGGGATCAGGGCGTGCAGCCGTTCGTTGGCCGCACGCGACCGGGGCAGCTGGAAGTCTTCGCTGTGCAAGCCGACTTCACCTTTCCTTGTGCTTCAGGACCTCGGCGAGGCTCGGTGCCTCTCGGTCCCGCTGGGACATCGATGTGACCGGCAGTGGCCAGGGAATGGCGAGTTCCGGGTCGTCGAAGGCGATGGTCACGTCCTCGGACGGATCGTGCTCTCGGTCGATACGGTAAGAGGTGTCCGCGATTTCGGTAAGAGCCTGGAAGCCGTGAGCGCATCCCGCCGGGATGTACACGGTCTTCTGCGTCTCACCGGACAGCTCGAAGAAGGCCCGGTTCCGGTACGTCGGCGAGTCCGGCCGCAGGTCCACGACGACGTCGAAGATCTGCCCGTACGAGCACCGCACCAGCTTGGCCTCGCCGGCGCCGGAGCGCAGGTGCAGGCCGCGCAGCACGCCCCGGACCGAGCGGGACACGCTGTCCTGGACGAAGGCGTGCGGGTCGAGGCCCACCGAGCGGACCACGTCGACGTCGAAGGTGCGGCAGAAGAAGCCGCGTTCGTCGGCGTACGGTGTCGGCTCGAACAGGTACGCGCCGGCGATCTCGGGGACTTCGGTCGCTTTCATCGGGCCTTCCGCGGAGCGTGGGCGTGGGACTTCGCCGGGAACAGGGTGGTGGTCAAGGCGGTGAACTGCTGGGCGAGTTGCTGTGCGGCGACCCTGTTTCGCTCGGCGAGGGTCTGCCGTAGCTCCACCGCGTGCTTCTCCAGGTCCCGGAACTGTTCGAGCAGCCGGTCGGCGTCGACCTCGCGTGCCGGGTGGCAGTACGCGCCGAGCCCCATCCGGTCCATGAGGGCATCGCTCTTCGCCGCATAGGAGACGGCGAGCACGGGCGTTCCGGTCTTCAGCGCGCAGATCAGGTTGTGGTAGCGGACGGCCACCACGGTGTCGGCAGCCGCCATCTCGTTCATCAGGTCGGTCAGTGAGGCCGGTTCGGCCGCGGTGACCAGCGGTGAGTCGACGGCGTCGAGGATCGCGGCGACCACCGACAGATCGCACTGGTCGCCGGTGAGGAGCCGGACCGGTCTGCCCTCCGCGACGAGCGCGCGGACGAACGTGATCGTGCCGTCGAGGTAGCGCCGGTAGATCTCCTCGGCCCGGGCGCGGTCGTCGTTGCTTCCGTGGAAGTCCATGACGCCCAGGCAGACGGGGCCCGGTGTGCCGGTGGACGCGCTCGCCCGCGGTGCCGGCAGGGAGAACGCGAGGTCGGGGTAGACCTCGTCGCGCGCGGTGTCCACGCCCATCGCCCGCATCGCGTCGCGGGACTGGGTGTCCCGGTACGAGCGGTACGCGGCGAGCCGCGCCGACCAGCGCACCAGGGCACGGGTCGGCCGGTTGCGGATCTCGGCGGCGCCGACGCTGACCAGCGCGACCCGGGTGCCCAGCAGCCGGCCGCTCGCGCAGAGCAGGAAGAGGGAGTACGGGAAGCCCCACGGGCGCAGCGGCAGGGTGGCCTCCAGGACGCCCATGCCGGGCACGATCACCACGTCGTGCCGGCGCACCCAGGCTGCGGTGCGGAAGACGTCGACGAGTTTGCCCACACCCTTGCCCGCGATCGCCGCCGCGCGTGACGCGGTCCGGTACTCCCCGCGGTACCAGTGCAGCCGTGTCGCGGGGATCCCGAACCTGGCGGTCACCGCCTCGGGTCCGCCGCAGAGCGCGTCCACGCTCGCGTCCGGGTGCTCGGCACGGAGGTATCCGAGGACGGCCTCGAGCGATCCGTCGTTGCCGAGGTTGCCGGAGCCGAGGAGACCGAACACCCCCACACGCGTCGCCGTCTTCACGCCCGCCTCCCCTCACGGCCGGCGACGAGGTCGTCGACGGAGACGGTCAGCTTGGCCGGGTCGACCGGGGCGCGGTCCTCGACCCGCTCGCCGGCGCCCGGCCGGACCCGGCTGGTCATCCAGGCGGCCAGGTGGCGGTAGCACTCGCGCCGGTCGGCCGGGGACAGCGGGGCCCGCCGGATCGCCGAGGCGAAGCCCCAGACGTACTCGGCGAGCAGCCTGGGCGTCGGGTGCAGCAGGCCGGCCCGGCGCGGGTCCAGGTTGACGCACCGGGAGCGCTTGGACGGGTTCGCGCGCTCGGCGCGGTTGGGGTGGTCGCGGCGGAAGTACAGCAGTTCCGGCACCTGGTGGAAGCGCCCGTGCAGGGTGATCTCGGCGACGTAGGTGCGGTCCGCGTGGTGGTAGCTGTCCATCGGTTTCACCCGGCGCAGCACGTCGGTCCGCATCACCCCGTAGAAGTCGTCGCCCCCGGGCTCGAACAGCAGACTGCGGAAGCGGTCCGGTGCGTGCGGCGAGTCGGTGGCGAGCGTGTACTCGTAGGGGACCTTCACCTGGCCGTCGCCGTCGATGACCGCCTGGTCGGTGTGCGCGAGGATCACGTCCGGCCGCTCGTCCAGAGCCTCGATGCAGCGCCGCAGCAGGTCACGGCCGTAAAGGTCGTCGTGCGAGGCCCACTTGAACAACTCGCCGCGGGCTTCGTCGAGCACACGGTTGTGGTTCGGCGTGGCGCCGACGTTCCGGGGCAGCCGGACGTACCGGATGCGCGAGTCCTGCGCGACGTACTTGCGGCAGATGTCCTCGGTCCCGTCGGTCGAGGCGTTGTCGGAGATGACCAGTTCGAAGTCCTCGTATGTCTGGCCGAGCAGCGCGTCGAGCGATTCCGCCAGGTACTCCTCGCCGTTGTACACGGGCAGGCCGATGGTCAGCCTGGGTTGGGAGGTCATGAAGTCCTCACTTCAGGAACGGAGTTGGGGTGGTGCTCACGCCGGGCGGACCGCAACTGCAGCCACCACACGGCCGAGCCGCTGACGGTCGCGGCGGCGACGCCCCAGGCCGAGCCGACCGTGCCGGCTACGACTGCCCCGCCGAGACCGCCGCTGACGTAGCAGGCGGAGGCGAACAGCTGGGAGCGCAGGCTGCGGCGGGCGGCGCCGAGCGCGCGCAGCCCGGCCGCCGCACCGGTGCCGAGTCCGGCGCCCGCGACGCTGAAGGTGATCGGCAGGATGAGATGCGAGGAGGAGTGCCAGACGCTGCCGAGCGCCAGATCGCCGAGCCGGTCCGGCATCAGCAGCAGTGACCCGCCCCAGAGCAGCGCGGCGGCGGCCTGCCCGCCGCCCAGCAGGAGACAGAACCGGCCGAGGCGGTGCGGGGCCTGCCGCAGTACCCGTGCCGCCTCCGGGACGGTGACCAGCGACAGTCCCATCAGTACGGCGAGGAAGGGGCCCATCAGGAGCTCGGCACCCCGCACCGCGCCCACCGCGCCGACCCCGACGATCGCGCCGAGCCCGTAGGCCCGCAGTTGGCTCGCGCCGCTGAGGCTGACGTTCTCGACCAGGTACCGGTAGCCGAGATCGCGCTGTTCGCGAAGCCAGCCGCGCGCCTCGGTCATCCGGGGCCGGATGCCGGACTGGAGGCAGCCGTACGCGGCGGCCACCGCGGCGGACGCGCCCCAGGCGAGCACGAAGGCGGCCACGGTGTCGACGTGGGCCGCCACCACCATGGCCGGGACGAGCGCCACGCACCACACGACGTCGTTGACGAAGGCCTTCCGGCCGTTGCCCGCGGCAAAGAACGAGAACCGCCAGGCGTCCTGCAGCAGCAGTCCCGGCAGCATGACGCCCAGGCAGGCGAACGCGGGCCCCAGCCGGCCGCCGAGGGCCAGTCCGGCCACCAGGGACACCGCGCCTATGGCGGTACCGACGCCGAGTGCCGTACCCGTCGACCGGGCCACCGCCCCGCGCCAGGAACTCTCCGGCACGCCGCTGAAGCGCACCACGAGCGGATCGGTGGCCAGGCCGCGGGAGACGTTGAGCACCACGCCGTAGGTCACCCAGGCGAGGCTGAACACCCCGAACGCGGTCACCCCCAGTGAGCGGGCCACGTAGATGCCCACCGCGAAGTTGGAGATGCTGGAGGCCGCCTGGTCGGCCAGTCCCCAGGACAGCCGGCCGACCAGGGCCCGCTTGGCGGATCGGGCCGGTGACGCGGGATTCTCCCCCTCGACGGGCATGGACGTCATGTCTTGATCAGCCCTGCCTCGTGCAGGGCGCCGGCCGCGTCCGCGACGGTGTCGAAGGGCAGCCCGGACCGCTGGGCGACGTCCAGCAGACTGTGCTCGCCGTCGGAGAGGCTGAGCACCCAGAGCATGGCCATCTGGGCCTGCTTGGTGTCGCTGCGGCCGCCGAGCGCGTCGTACAACCCGCGACGGCCCAACTGCGGTTCGCCGTAGGGGCTGAGGTTGAGGTACCGCCGGTTGCGGTCCAGGACGGCGAACGCCTCACGGCAGACGGCGAGGGTGTCCGCCATCGCCTCCGGGGAGACGAAGTCCATGTTGTCCGCGGACGTGTGGTACTCGGGGTAGCCCGCGTAAGGGGTCCGGGTGAGCGAGCCCACGCCGAGGTTGAATCCGGGCGAGCAGTACTGCCGCTCGTCGTAGCCGTACGGGGTGAACTCGTTGACCTGGTAGGGGCGTTCGGAGTCCGCCAGCACGTGCCGCATCACCCGGTCGATCTCCGCGTCGCCGCGCCTGCTCTGCTTGTACGTCAGTTGACCCCGGTCGCCGGCGCAGGCCAGCACGACGCCGTGCTTGACCCGTTCCACCCGTTCCCTGTTCTGCGCCAGCCAGGTGATCGCCCCGATGGTGCCGGGCGCGAAGATGAACCGGTAGGTGTAGTACGGCGTTTGCTCGGCCAGCGCCTTGGCGAGGAACACCGCCACCGCGACGCCGGCCATGTTGTCGTTGGCCAGCGCCGGGTGGCAGACGTGGCAGGAGACGATCACCTCGTCGGCGACCTGCCCGGGGACCACGTGCTCGGCGTAGGTGAGGTGGCCGTCGGCGAGCCTGGAGTCGACGCGCACCTCGTACTCGCCGTCCGGCATCGCGTCCAGGGTGTCCTGGGCCAGGCAGAAGCCCCACTCCGGCTTGTAGTAGCTGGTCCGGTACGGCACCCAGGACGGCTGGTCCGGCAGGGTGTGCAGGTGTGCGCGCAGCTCGGCCAGCGGCATGGTCTGCGCCACCGGGACGCTGTAACCGAGCACGTGCAAGCTGGACTCGGCGAAGTCGACGACCCGGTTGCCGGCCGGGTCGGCGATGTACGCGTCCCGGATGTTCCACTCCTGCGGCACCGTCCAGTCGAGGACCTGGGTCCCGGTCGGCACTTCGTGCACCTGCAGCGGGATGTACTCGCCGACGATGTCGAGGGTGGCGCGCACACCGTCGCCGGTGATGCTCCGGCAGAGCGGGTACAGCCGCTCCACCAGGGCGTACATCTCCTCGCCGGGTGTGGTCATCGGCGCCACCGCAGGGTGTCGTCGACGGTGCCGGCGTCGGACGCCGCGCGCAGCACGGCCAGGCGGGTGAAGCGCTGCTCGAAGTTCTCCTTGGTCAGCCCGAACTTCTGGTAGGCGTCGGCGAGTTCGAGCGCGCCGCGCTTGACCGACCACTCGATGTCGAAGCCGGGGATCGCGGCCCGGAACCGGGAGAAGTCCACCCGGTACGACCGCGGGTCGGCGCCGTTCTCCCCGGTGATGTTCACCTTGGAGCCGGGCACCGCCTCGGCGACCTGCTCGGCGATCTCGGCGACCGTGACGTTGTTGGTCTCGCTGCCGATGTTGAACGCCCGGTCGTGCACCGCTTCCCGCGGCGCGGTCAGCGCGGCCGTGAAGGCCCGTGCGATGTCGGCGGCGTGCACCAGCGGGCGCCAGGGCGTGCCGTCGGAGAGCACCAGGACCTCGCCGGACAGGAGCGCGTGGCCCACCAGGTTGTTCAGCACGATGTCGGCGCGCAGCCGGGGCGAGTAGCCGAAGGCGGTGGCGTTGCGCATGTACACCGGGGTGAAGTCGCCGTCGGCCAGCGCGTGCAGGTCGTCCTCCACCCGCACCTTGGACTCCGCGTACGGGGTCACCGGGCGCAGCGGGGCGTCCTCGCCCACCAGGTCGTCGCCGCCGGCGGCGCCGTACACCGAGCAGGTCGACGCGTACAGGAAGCGCCGCACTCCGGCATCGCGGGCCAACCGGGCGAGGTGGACGGACGCGTGGTGGTTGATGTCGTAGGTGAGTTCCGGCGCCAGCGATCCCAGCGGGTCGTTGGAGAGCGCGGCCAGGTGGATCACGGCGTCGACGCCGGCCACGTGTTCGGCCGTGACGTCGCGCAGGTCCACCCGGTGCCCCGGCGGGTCCGCGGGTGTCTCGCCGAGGACGGAGTCGGCGAACAGGCCGGCGTCGAGGCCGACGACCTCGTGCCCTGCGGCGGCGAGGACCGGGGCCATGACGGTTCCCAGGTATCCCTGGTGTCCGGTCAGAAGTACGCGCATGGTTCAAGCCCCCAGGTTGAGCGTGAGTTTGGTGACGGCGAACGCTTCGGCGTATCGCTCGTGGCATTCGATGCCGCGGATCCGTGCGAGGCCGAGGAAGGCCTCCCGGTCGTACCAGGGCCGGTGCCGCTGCGAGGCGTAGTGCTCCTGCAGCAGCCGTACCTTCTGTTCGGCGATCTCCGTCGACAGTGGCTGGTACGCCGCCATGCGGCCGAGGTCGCCGTCCCACTTGACGATCTCGTAGCCGAGCACGAGGTGGTCGCGGAAGGCGGTGGGTATCAGCTGCGCCAGGCCGCGGTGGTCCTGGTGGGCGTCGTCGGTGCGCGGGGCCAGGATCAGATCCGGGTCGGTCTGCGCGCGCAGTTCCTCGACCGCGGCCTTGGCCTCGTCCCAGTGCACGGGCATACGGCCGTCCGGCAGTTTGAGCACGGTCAGCCGAAGGTCGGCGCCGGGGCAGAAGGCGGCGAGCGCGGCCCGCTCCTCCTGCTCGCGCTCGCTGCCGCCGCCGGAGAGCACCAGCGCGTCGACACGGATACCCGGCCGCGCCTGACACAGCGTCAGCAGTGTGCCGCCGGCGCCGATGGCGATGTCGTCGCAGTGCGCGCCCACCGCGACGATCCGGTCCGGGCGCCCGGCGGTGAGCGGGATCACGCGCTGACCCCGGCGTCGTCCCGTTCCCACACGGCCCACGGGCGGTCGCCCAGGGTGTAGGCGGCGTCGAGCGCGGCGCGCTCCTTCACGGTGTCGGTCGGCTTCCAGAAGCCGCG
Source organism: Streptomyces sp. NPDC005483 (assembly GCF_040606035.1). Lineage (NCBI taxonomy): Bacteria > Bacillati > Actinomycetota > Actinomycetes > Kitasatosporales > Streptomycetaceae > Streptomyces > Streptomyces sp. NPDC005483. The sequence continues at coordinate 367,564 of NZ_JBEXEA010000001.1, read as the reverse complement.
GTGCTGGTGCGCGACCAGCCGCCCGCGCTTGGCGAGTTGGCCGCATCCGTCGGCCACCAGGTCACCGTTCTCCGGTATGTGGTCGAAGACCTCCTGGCGGAGCACGAAGTAGCCGCCGTTCTCCCACAGCGGCATGTCGCTCACCGCGGTGATGCCGCCCACCAGGCCGTCCTCGCCCAACTCCACGCAGTGGAAGGAGGACTGGGGCGGTACGACCATCATCGAGGCCCCGGCGTCACGCTGGGAGAACTTCTCGATCATCTCCGGCAGCGGGGCGTCGGTGAGGACGTCGGCGTAGTTGGCGAGGAACATCTCGTCGCCGTCCAGGTGGTGGCGCACCCGGCGCAGCCGCTCCCCGATCGGTGACTCGATGCCGGTCTGCGCGAACGTGATCGTCCAGTCGGCTATGTCGGTGGACAGCAGCTCGGTCCGGCCCTTGCGCAGCACGAAGTCGTTGGACGTCGTCTCCTCGTAGTTGACAAAGAAGTCCTTGATGTGGTGGGCGCCGTAGCCGAGGCACAGGATGAACTCCGTGTGCCCGAAGTGCGCGTAGTAGCGCATGACGTGCCAGATCAGCGGTCTGGGGCCGACCATCGCCATCGGCTTGGGCACGTCGTCGGAGGTGCCGTTGCGCATCCGCATCCCGTAACCGCCGCAGAACAGAACGACCTTCATGCTGTGACCTTTCGGGACGCGCCCTCGACGACGCTCAGTTCCGGGATGGGAAAGACAAGCCGGCCGCCCCACTCGTGCACGAAGGACAGCTGCTCGGTGAGTTCGGCCCGCAGGTTCCACGGGAGGACGAGCACGTAGTCCGGCTTGTCGGCGGCTATCTGCTCGGGCGGCAGGATCGGGATGCGGGTGCCCGGGGTGAACCGGCCGTGCTTGTAGGGGTTGCGGTCGACGGTGTACGCGAGCAGGTCTGGCCGGATGCCGCAGTGGTTGAGCAGGGTGTTGCCCTTGCCCGGGGCGCCGTAGCCGACGACCGTCTCGCCGCGCTCGGCCGCCTCGATGAGGAACTTGAGGAGGTCCCGGCGCACCTTGGCCACCCGGGCGGAGAACTCGGTGTAGCCGGACAGCTCCTGCAGCCCGGCTGCCTTCTCCCGGGCCAGCACGTCGGCCACCCGCTGCGTCGGCTCACCGGCCACCTCGGCCGGGCGGGCCCACAGCCGGATGGAGCCGCCGTGCGTGGGCAGCAACTCGACGTCCACGAGGGTGAGTCCGCCGCTGGCGAGGGCCTGGATCGCGGACGCGACCGTGTAGTACTGGAAGTGCTCGTGGTAGATCGTGTCGTACTGGTTCTCCTCGATCAGGGTCAGCAGGTGCTGCACCTCGATGGAGACCCAGCCGTCGTCGGCCACGAGGGCGCGCAGCCCCTGGGTGAAGCCGACCACGTCGGGGATGTGCGCGTACACGTTGTTGGCCACGACCAGGTTCGCCGGGCCGTGTTCGGCGCGGACGGCCGAGCCGGTGTCCGGGCTCAGGAACTCGGTGAGCGTGGGTACGCCCGCGTCGCGCGCCGCGGCGCCGACGTTCACCGAGGGCTCGATGCCGAGGCAGCGGATCCCCCGGTCCACCACATGCCTCAGCAGGTACCCGTCGTTGCTCGCGACCTCGACCACGAAGGCGTCGGAGCCGTCGGAGCCTTCGGTGTCGAGTCCCACCCGCTGTACGGCGTCGGCGACGAAGGTACGCGCGTGCTCCACCCAGGAGGTCGAGAACGAGGAGAAGTACGCGTACTCCTTGAACGTCTCCTCCGGCGTGATCAGCGGCGGGATCTGCGCGAGCCAGCAGTCGGTGCAGACCTGCAGGTGCAGCGGGTACGCGGGCTCCGGCTGGTCGAGTTGGTCCGCGGCGAGAAAGCTCTCACATGGTGGCGTCGCCCCGAGGTCGACGACGCTCGCCATCGCTTCCGAGCCGCACAGTCGGCATCGTGTCATCTGTTGTTCCCATCCCCCCTGCTCGCGCGGGTGTCCCCGCCGCGAGTCTGTGCTGACCGACCCGCGATCGCGGTGCGGTACTCGTCAACCAGGCGGTCGAGGCCGACCGTCGGGCTGAAACCCTGTTCGTAACGGCGCCGGGCCGCCTCGCCCATCTCCCGGTTGGCGGCCGGCTCGGCCGCGATCCGGCGTATGCAGGACGCGAGCGAGGCGGACTCGCCCGGCTGGTGCAGCAGCCCGGTCACCCCGTCCTCGACGAGTTCGACGAAGGCGCCGTGGCCGGCGGCGACGACCGGGACCCCGGCCGCCATCGCCTCCACGACCACCAGGCCGAACGCCTCCAGCCACGTCGACGGAGCCACCACGGCGACCGACCGCGCGATGGCCTTCTGGCACTCCGCCGTGTCCAGCAGGCCGACGTACCGCACGTCGTCCCGGCCCGCCGCCCAGGCGATGACCTCTGCCTCCAGCGGTCCCGTCCCGGCGATCACGAGCGGTACTCCCACCCCGCCGCTCGCCGCGATCTCGTCCCACGCGGCCATCAGCAGCCGTACGCCCTTGGCCTCCGCGAGCCGGCCGAGATAGAGCAGATGCTCGCCCGCGTCCGTTCGGCGCGCGTCCGGGTCCGGCACGAAGTTGTGCTTCACCGCCAGCCGCTCGGCCGGCATCCCGGCATGCACCAGAACGTCACGCTGCGCCGCGGAGATGCAGAAGAAGCGCTCGACGCCGGACCACCACCGCCGCCGGTTGGCCGACAGGCTGACCGCGAGCGGCACGGTCGCGAGGCGGGAGCCCCGGTAGCAGCCGTGCCGGACGGCGGGCAGCGGCGTCGAGCCGACGCACTCGGTGCACGGCCGGCCGTCCCGCTGCAGAGTGCCGGGCGGGCAGACCTGGGTGTAGTTGTGCAGCGTCGCCACGGCGGGCACGCCGGCGTCGGCGCAGGCGGCGAGCACCGCGGGCGACAGGAGCGGGAAGACGTTGTGGACGTGGACGATGTCCGGCCGCTCGGTGCGGAGCCGGGTGGCGAGTTCGGTGCGGACCGCCGCGTTCCACGGCACCCGCAGGGGCACCGCGACCTTGGCGAGGAGGGACATGGCGCCGATGTCGTCGCTGCGCCGCTCGAACATCTCGACCCGGTGTCCGCCCTCGCGCAGCAGCTCCACCTCCTGGTCGACGACCTTGTTCTCGCCGCTCGGCTGCGCCGAGCCGTAGCGGTTGTGCACCACGAGGATGTGCATGCTCACCTCACCTCCGATCTCTGGGCCCAGCGCGGGATGCGTTGTCGAGGGACGACGGGCGTCGCGAGGGGGGTGGCCTTGACCGGTGCCGCCAGCAGCGAGGCGGCCAGGGCCAGATGCAGCAGATACGGCGAGGCGTCGCCGAGACCGGCCTCGGTGTACGACGCGATCGCGCAGTAGCTGATCAGGAAGATCGCGCAGGCCCGCTGCAGCGACGGTGGCCGCAGCAACGCGACGCCGCCCAGCACGATGATGATCGCCGCGACGAGGCCGACGCCGATCAGGCCCTGCTCGTTGTAGACGGCCAGCCAGCTGTTGTCGATCGGCAGGCCGCCGAACGACTTGTCGCCCAGGCCCACGCCGAACCACTTCTCTCCGGTCGACCGGGGAGCGGCCAGCAGGGCGTCCCAGACCTTGGCGCGACCGGTGAGGCTGGAGAAGTTGTCCTTGCTCTGTCCGCGCAGGAACCACGCCTGCAGCGCGGAGGCGAACCCCACCGCGGCCACCGTGGCGATCGCCACCGCCCAGGTGAAGAAGCGGCGGGCCGCGGCGCTGGTCAGCAGGAGCGAGCCGATGGCCAAGACCAGCCCGAGGAGCAGGCCGAGCGTGGCCGTCCGGGTATGGGTCAGCGCGAGCAGGACGAGTGACGGCACGATGACCACTGCCGCGCTGGTCTTGTCGGTCCGGCGGCCCAGGAGGAGCAGCACGGTGAGCCCGATGATCACCGCGGCGTACTGGCCGATCTGCGGCGGGGTGAGCGGCCACAGCGCGCCGACCAGCCGCCCGCCGTAGAGGTCGGGCAGGGCCGCGCCCGGTGAGACGGCAAGGCCCAGGGCCACCGACCCGAGCACGGCGAAGTACATCCGGATGTGGTGCCGTACGAACGTCAGGCTGCCGTCCCACCAGCGGCTGAGCAGCCACAGCGTGCCGACGAAGAGCATCAGCCGGAAGCAGCGGAACAGCGCGCCGAACCCGGACTCCAGGTGAGCGCTGGAGATCACGCTCGTCACCAGGAGCAGGGTGAGCAGGAAGACGTACGCGCCGGCTCGGATGCGCAACCGGACATTGATCGCGAGCGCCAGCGCGAACGCGGCGACCAGCGCGCCCATGGTGACCATCTGGATGAGGGAGCGGGGCAGCGGGACGATGGTCTTCGCCCCGGCGGAGCCGAGCGTGTTGAGGACCAGCAGCCCCCAGACCACCCCGACGATCCTCGGTGTGCGCTCTGTCTCCATCTCAGCCACCGGCCTTCGGGTCGGGGGCGAGGGTGCTGCCCGTGTCCTGCCGGTACGGCATGCCCTGCCAGCGCGCGAAGTCGAGCACCTTGCTGGGGTCTTGGGCGACGAAGTGCCATGGCCCGACGTAGACGTTGTCGTGCCAGCGGTTGTGCTGCTTCTGCGTGATCGCGTCGGCCACCTTCTCGCCCTTGTACGGCGACCAGTCCGGATAGGTGCCGTAGTTGGACAGCACCGCCATTCGGTCGCACTTCGTCGTGCACTTGACGACCGACGTGTCCAGCACGAAGCGGTTGTCGTGGATGTCCACCCGCTGGGTCTTCCACCGGCAGTCGGCGTAGAGCGGCGCCTTGGCGATCGCCGGCTTCGCGCAGCTGCCGGTCTTCTTCACCAGCAAGGTGCAGTCACCGGACGAGGTGTTGGCCGGGCTGTTGCAGAACCGGTCGGCGTTCTCCCACAGGGTGATCCCGGACCAGTTGTTCTCCAGCACGTTCTTGTAGATCTCGATCTTGTCGGTGCGGGCCTTGATCCGTGGTTCGCCGCCCGACTCGGACAGGTAGATCGTCGCGAACGGGAAGCTGTCGCCTTTGTCGGCCGCTTTGCGGCCCTCGACCCAGTTGTTCCGCCGGATCGTGTTGTTGCGGATGATCGCGTTGTAACTGATCTCGTAGATCAGCGCGGCACCGTCGTTGGCCTCGATCACGTTGTTCTCGATGAGGAAGTCGTTGTTGTTGGTGTCCGCCCACAACCCGGTTCCCCGGTTGTCGTGCACCCAGTTCCCGCGTACGTCGGCGCCGTTGACGTCCCAGAACTTGATGCCTCCGGTGCAGCCGCAGCCCGGCTTGCGCCGCTCCCAGTCGCCGGTGTTGTTTCCCGCGATCTCGTTGCCGTCGACCACCAGGCCGGTGACACGGCCGTTGCCCTTGTACGCGTTCATGCCGTACTGGCCGTTGTTCCGCAGGCAGTTGCCGCGGACCTGCTGGCGGGCACCGGCCATCAGCCCGGCTCCGTCGTTGTCCTGGATCGTCGAGTCCTCGATCACCCATCCGTCGGCCGAGTCGTGGTTGACCACGCCCTCGTCGGACGGCGCCGCGAAACGCTGCACGGTCAGGTAGCGGATGGTGACGTCGTCGGCGCTGCCGCTGAACGCGTACTGGTTCTTCTTCCCGCCGTCGAGCACCGCGCCCGGCGCACCGAGGTAGCGGTCCCCCTTCTTGGGAACGACCTGGGCGTAGCGGTCCGGATCGAGCCTGTGCTTGCCCGGTCGGAGCCAGAACGTGGTGTTCGGCGGGTTGCTCTTGGTCTTGGCCGCCAGGTCACCGACCTTCCCGGGGTCGACCGTCACCGCACCCGCCGGTGCCTTGGCCGGCCCGGCCGCGGGGTTGGCGCACACCCGGGCCAGGGACGTGGACCGGACCCCGGACGTGGTCGGCGTGGCGGTCGGTTTCGCATCGGCTTCCGATGAGCTGCTGTCGCAGCCGGTCGCCGCCAGCAGGGCCAGCGTCAGCGGTGCCGCCGCCAACGCCCAGGGCCGCCAGTTGATCTCCACGCGCCCCCCTAGCCGCGGAACCCGAGCACGGTGGTGAAACCCTCCGTGCCGTCGGTGGAGCCGGTACCGATCAGGGTGGTGGCGGGTTCCTTGCGCCCGAATCCGGCGGAGTACCAGCCCAGCGGCGGTTCGCTCTCGCCGCGGTGCGCCTGCCAGGACAGTTGCGCGGGCAGTTCGAGTACGGCGGAGCGGTCCTCGCCGTCGCGGGTCCAGGTGAGCCGGGCCCGGTTCCCGACCAGGTCGGCGGTGATCGCCGGGCCGAGGTGGAACGCCAGGCGTGCCTCCCGGCGCGGGCCACGCACCTCGTCCACGATCCTCAACTCCTGCTTCTCAGCGGTCAGTTCCACCTGCCGCCGGTGCACGGAGCCCTGGTAGCCGTCGTGTTCGGCGCTCCAGCGGGCGGTTTCCGCCGTCAGGACCCGGCTCTGCGCATGCCGGGTCCACAGGAACGGGCCGCCGGAGACGGACTGGTCACCACCGTCCAGCTGCAGGGTGTTGTGGCCGAGGGTCGACCGGAAGTACTGCCGCCACTCGGGCTGCCCGTGGTAGCAGTACGTCCCCGGGTCGGCGAGCACGTCGACCCCGTCGTGCCGGACCTCCACGGACAGCGCGTCCGCGTGGGCGTGCGCGGCGATGGACAGGAAGCCGTGCGGCCCGCCGTCGCAGCGGCACCAGATCTCCTCCGGGCCGCGCAGGATCGTCATGCCCGCGTCGGCGAAGTGGGCCGGCCGGCTCGCCGGGCGGGTCACGGACAGTTCGGTGGGTTTGACGAGCGCGGCCAGCAGCGGGGTGCGCACATCGGTGGCCGTCACCTCCGGCCACCAGTCGAGCCGGCCGAACACGGCGTCCCCGGTGGCCAGCAGCGAGGCCCAGCGGTCGGTGCCCGCGCCGTCCACGATCAGACCGTGCCCGTCGTCCGCGTCCCCCTGACGCGGCGGCCGCAGCCGGTTGTCCACGACGGCCGCGAGCGCGTCCGTCATGCGCAGCAGCACCAGACGGACGGACGCGGGGACCGGCACCGCGGCGGCCTCCGCCTCCGCCAACGCGGCCAGGCCGAGCTCCAGGACCAGCCCGTGGTACTCGGTGGCCAGCTCGCGGTTGAGGCCGGAGCCGTAGGTGTTGCCGCGCAGATGCCGGTCCAGCGAGCGCAGCGCGTCGGCCCGCCAGCGCGGCGAGGAGGAGAACCAGTCGAACGCGCAGGCCGCGGCGAACTGACCGGCGGTCTCGGCGATGACGTGGTTGTTCGCCGAAGAGCCCCGGCTGGGGAAGGCGGCCAGCCAGCGCTGGTGGTGCCAGATCTGGTTCCGCGCCACCGGGTTGCCCTCGAACAGGTCGGCCGCGCCCGGCCAGCCGTCGAGCAGCCGGCGGATCCACACCCAGGACAGCAGCCGGATGCCCAGCTCGATGCCGCTGATCCAGTGGACGCCGCGCAGCGGCGGGTTGGCCGACCACCACGACCGCAGGTGCTCGGCGACGCGCTCGGCGTACCGCTCGTTCCCGGTGATCGCGTAGGCGGCCGCGAGCTGGGTGAGGTACTGGTGCCGGGACGGCTCCCAGATCTGCTTGATGTCCCCGACCGCGTCCTCACTGCGGTACGGCACGTCGAAGGCGTAGCCCGAGGGGGCCCGGCGCCCGGTCTTCGGGTCGCGCCACCAGTCCGGGTCGGCCAGGTCGTCGCGGATCACGCCGAAGAACTCGGCGTGCCCGTCCATCAGCCGGTCCGCCTCGGCGATGAGGCGCTTCGCGGCGTCGTCGGGTACGGCGGAGATCGCCCCGGCGGGCAGTACGGCGGTGAACCGGGCGCCGGTCACGTTCGGGCAGTCGGGCGGCGCCGACCGCCAGCGCCGTCTGCGCACCGTGTCGCCCACCCGGCCCGCGACCTCCTGCGGCCCCATCCGGGACAGCCGCCGGAGGTACCAGCCCACGCTCATGGTCATCAGGGCCTCGCCAACGTCACCGGCACGCCACCGGCCAGGCCGGCCTGCACGGCGAGGGTGGCCGCCGTGGTGGCGACCAGCGACTCCAGCGGCACCGGCATCGGCCCGCCGGTCCGAACCGCCTTGACGAACGCGGCCAGTTCGGCGTTCTGGCCCTTGTCCCGGGCCTTGGGCAGCCGCGAACTGACCCACTTCTTACGGCCGTACACCGAAGCGCGCACGAAGTCGTCGAGTCGCAGCGCGCGGCCGTCCGCGACCAGGTCCAGCGTCTCCTTGGGGAAGCCGGACGGGCCGGTGGTGACGTAACTGATGGTGGCGGTGGAGCCGTCCGGGTAGCGGAGCACGACCTGCAGGTCCTCGTTGCCGGACGTCGCCGTCGCGTACACCGAGACCGGGTCCGCGTCGAGCAGCCAGCTCGCCGTGTCGATGAAGTGTCCGCCCTCGCCGGCGAACCGCGAGCCCTCGGTGCCCTGCTGGAGGTACCAGCTGCCGTGCGTGAGGCGGCCCGCGTTGACCAGGTAGCGGAGGTTCGCCGGACCGGTCCGGGCGCCGAACCTGGTCCTGGCCTCCTGGAGCAGCGGCGCGAACCGGCGGTTGAAGCCAACCTGGAGCCGGTCGTTGCCTGACTCCTCCACCGCCGCGAGCACGCCGGCCAGTTCGTCCTCGGTGAGGGCCAGGGGCTTCTCCACGAACACGGTCTTGCCGGCCAGGAGGGCCTGCCGAGTCAGTTCGGCGTGCGAGCTGTGCCGGGTGACCACGAACACCGCGTCGACGGACTTGTCGCCGAGCACGGCGTCGAGGTCGGTGGTCGCCTCCTTGAAGCCGAACTTCCGCTGCGCGTTGGCTCCGGACAACGCCGTCGTCGTGACGACGGTCGACAGCTCGACGCCCTCACGCTGTGCGAGGTGCGGCAACAGCATCGACGTCGCGTAGTTGCCCGCGCCGATGAACGCGAGACGCACGGGCGTGTCGGCGGCCCGGGCCGGACTTGCCTTCGTGCTTTTTGTGGACACGGCCACCGCGGGCACGGCGACCACCGGGGCCTTCGCTTCCCCCGCATCCCCCGCCTGTTCGGGGTACCGGAACAGCGCGGTGATGGCCTTGAGCTCACCGTCCTTGAGGCGCTGGTAGGTCTCGACGGCGTCGTCGAAGTCGGCGACGTGGGAGATCAGGGGCTCCACGTCGACCTTGCCGCGGGCGGCGAGGTCGAGGAAGCAGGCCAGGTTGCGGCGCTCGGTCCAGCGGACGTAGCCGATCGGGTAGTCGCGGCCCTCCAGCTCGTACGACGGGTCGTAGCGCCCGGGGCCGTAGGAACGCGAGAACCGGACGTCGAGTTCCTTCTCGTAGTACGCGTTCCACGGCAGGTCGAGGCGGCACTTGCCGATGTCGACGACCCGGCCGCGGTCCCGGGCCAGCTTGGCCGCCAGCTCGACGGGCTGGTTGCTGCCGCCGCCGGCGGCCAGGTACACCTGGTCCACGCCGTGTCCGTCGGTGAGTTCGGCGACGGCGTTCTCCACGGCGGCGGAGGCGGGGTCCCCGCAGGCCGCGGCGCCCAGGCGCTCGGCCAGCTCGCAGCGCGCCGGGTCGGGGTCGGCGCCGACGACGCGGACTCCGGAGGCGGCCAGGAGCTGCACCACCAACTGACCGATCAGGCCGAGGCCGATGACGAGTGCCACTTCGCCGAGCTGCGGTTCGCCCTGGCGGACGCCCTGCATCGCGATCGACCCGACGGTGCCGAAGGAGGCGTGCTGCGGCGCGAGGCCGTCCGGCACCGGTGCGTAGAGGTTCTTCGGCACCCAGTTCAGCTCGGCGTGCAGCGCATGCTCGTTGCCGGCGCAGGCCACGAGGTCGCCGACCTTCACGTCGTCGATCCCGGCGCCGACCTCCTCGACCACCCCGCACAGCGAGTAGCCCAGCGGTGTGTAGGAGTCCAGCTTGCCCATCACCTTGCGGTAGGTGGCGGGCACCCCGTTGGTGGCCACGCTCTGCATGACCTTGGCCACCTGGTCAGGGCGGGAGCGGGCCTTGCCCAGCATCGACATGCCGGCCTCGGACACCTTCATGAGCTCGGTGCCGGTGGAGATCAGCGAGTAGGCGGTGCGGACCAGCACACCGCCCGGCTTGCACCCCGGGACCGGAACGTCGAGCACCGCCAGCTCGCCGCTCTTGTAGTTCTGTACGACCTGTTTCACCGAAGTCCCCTGATTCCTAAGCCGATTGCCGAGTGCTCTGGCCGGACCCGGAGGTCGCGTCGCGATACCAGTACTCGAGGGTCAGCACATGCCACAGATGCTTGGAGAAGTCCTGCTGTCCGGCGGCGTCCTCGGCGACCATCCGGTTCAGCGCGTCACGGCGCAGGAACCCGGAGCGGACGAGCTCCCCGTCGTTGACCACCTCGCGCACCAGTGGTGCCAGATCCCGGCTCATCCAGGCCCGCAGCGGGGCGCTGAACAGGCCCTTGGGCCGGTAGACGATCTCCCGGGGCAGGATCGAGGTGGCCGCCTCCTTGAGGACCGCCTTGCCCTGTCGTCCGACGATCTTGCGGTCGCCGGGCACGGCGAACGCCGCCTTGACCACCTCGACGTCCACGTACGGCACCCTCACCTCGGTCGACGCGGCCATGCTGGAGCGGTCCGTGTAGGCCAGGTTCAGGCCCGGCAGGAACATCCGGGCGTCGCCCAGGCACATGCGGTTGACGAAGTCGTCGAGTTCGTTGTCCTGGTAGATGTCCGCGTGTTCGGTCAGTACGTCGTCGACCGTCTCGGCCAGGTCCGGATCGACCAGGGCGAGCAGCTCCTCCTGGTCGTACATGGTGTAGCTGCGCCGGAACGCGGTCTCCTCCGGCAGCTCGGCGAAGGACAGGAACCGCTTCGCGAAGCGCACCGACCTGAGGCCCCGGCGGGACGTGGCGACCGGCAGCCGGTCCACGGCCGCGGACACCCCGCGCCGCAGGGGTCGCGGGACGCGCTGGTAGCGCAGGGCGAGCAGGTTGGCCAGGTGCTTGCGGTAGCCGGCGAACAGCTCGTCGGCGCCCATGCCCGAGAGCATCACCTTGACCCCGGCCTCCCGGGCGGCCTGGCAGATCAGGAAGGTGTTGATCGCGGCGGGGTCGCCGATCGGCTCGTCCAGGGAGTACGTCATCTGCGGCAGCAGCTCGAGCACGTTCGGGGCGATCTCGATCTCGTGGAGGTCGACGCCGAACTGCTCGGCCACCTGCCGGGCGTAGCGCAGGTCGTCGGGCATGGCCTCGAACCTGGCGTCCTCGGCGCGGAACCCGATCGTGTAGGCGGAGATCCCCGGCTGGTGGCGGGCCGCGAGGGCGGTCAGCCAGCTCGAGTCGAGGCCGCCGGACAGGAAGGTCGCCACGGGTACGTCGGCGAGCAGGTGCTGCCGGGTCGACTCCTCGACGATGGCGGCCAGGTCCGGCTGTTCACCGGCCCGGGCCCGTTCCTGGCCCTCGGCGGCGACGTCCTTCAGGTTCCAGAACCGGCCGCGCTCCACGCGGCCGTCGGGCCGGCACCGCAGCCAGCTCCCCGGCGGCAGCTTCTCCGCCTCGCGGAAGGCGCACCGTGAGTCCGGCACCCAGTAGTAGAGGAGCGAGGCCACCAGCGCCGCGTGGTCCACCTCCAGCTTGCCGCCGGTCGCGGCGGCGAGCGCCTTGAGCTCGGAGGCGAACACCAGGCCCTCGCCCCGCCGGAGCAGGAACAGCGGCTTGATGCCCAACTGGTCGCGGACCAGCACCAGTTCACCGGTGCGCTCGTCGAAGACGGCGAACGCGAACATGCCGCGCAGCCGGGGCAGGCAGTCCGTGCCCCAGCGCCGCCAGGCCTCGAGCAGCACCTCGGTGTCGGAGGTGCCGCGGAAGCGCACCCCGGCGGACTCCAACTCGGCCCGCAGTTCGGGCGCGTTGTACAGCTCGCCGTTGTAGGTCAGGACGAGGCTGTCCTTGACCATCGGCTGGGCGCCGGTCTCGGACAGGTCGATGATGGACAGCCGACGGTGCCCGAGCTGCACCTCGCCGTCACCGACGGGGTGGCCGTAGCGGCCCGACCCGTCCGGGCCGCGGTGGGCGAGGGTGTCGGTGAGCCGGTCGGTCACGATCTTGCCGTCCGGCCATCGGTACGTCCCTGCGATGCCACACATGTCCTACCGCACCTCCTGGTCGCTGTCCGGGATCCGTGCGGCCCACATCGGCTGTCGCTCCGTCTTCACCTGGCCGTTCCCGTTCTGCCGGGCCGTCCGCCCGCTGTGTCCCCGCAGCGCGACGTGCAGCCCGTCCCAGAGCGTGCCGTCGGTCCGGTCCCGCGGATCGGGGTCGATCAGCACCACACCGACCACCGCGATGCGCTGGTCCGCGAGTTGGCGCGCCACGGTGTGCAGCCATGCGGCGCTGCCGTGCCCGGCACGCACGACGAGCACGGTCTGGGTACCGAGGTACTGGAGGTCGGTCCACGCGGTGCCGGGTGCCACCGAGCCGACGCCGAGCAGGCGCCCGTGATCCGGCACGGTCGTGGCCTGCCGGCCGCTGACCACGGTGGGGTCCCCCGGCTTCGGGCGGCGGCCGGAGAGCTCCGAGCCCGGCAGCCCGTCGACGACGACCACGGGCCCGTCGTCCGCCAGTGCCCTGGCGACGTTCAGGGCGATCGCGCTCGTGCTGCGCGCACAGCCCAGTTCCAGCAGCGACAGCGGTTCCGCGGAGCCGCGCGCGGTGCGGGCCAGGGACGCGGTGAGCCGTTCGCGTGCCAGCCTGGTACGTCGGCGCTGCCACGGCCTGCCAGTGCGGCGGGGCAGCTCCGAGATGACCGAGGCACCCAGGTTCGCCGCGATGTCCCGGCGCAGTACGGGGCGGTCCGCGACCACCACGCCGACCGCGGCCAGCGCGAGCCCGAGGAAGAGGCCGAGGACCAGCCCGATCACGGCGTCGGTGGCAGCGGCCTTGGGCAGGGAGTGCCGTACCGCGCTCGGGTCGTCCACGATCTGCGTGCCGGCGACGACCGCGGGCGTGCCGGTGCGGGCGTCGGCGGCGCGCTGGTCGAAGTCGGCGATCCGCGAGTTGAGTTCGGCCCGGCGGGCGTAGAGCGATTCGATGGTCGCCGCTCCCGTGGTGTCGCCGGTCGCGGCTCGTTCGTTGATCTCCTTGTTGACCGTGGCGAGCTCGTCGCGCGTGCGGTCACGCTGGTCGAGCAGGGCCTTGGATTCGGCCTTCGCGGTTGCCTTCATCCGCTGCACGTGGTCCGCGACGAACGCGTCGGCCAGCGCCTTGGCCCGGGCCACCGCCTGCGCGTCGTCGTCGCCGGTCACCTCGATCTGCAGCAGGTTGTTGGTCAGGCCGGTGCCCTGGTAGTCCTTCATGAAGTCCTCGGGTTTTTCCGGGGACTTGAGGGACTTCAAAGCCGCGTCGGCGATGCGCGTGGTCTGCAGCAGCGCGACATCGGTGCGGATCAGCGTTCCGGTGTCGTTCGGCTGGTCCTCCGCGTGGGCGACCAGCACCTTGGTCGTCGCGCTCGGCGGCGGCGGCAGCAGGACCGCCACTGCCAGGCCGGCCAGGAAGCCGAGGACCGCCATGGCGCACCACAGGCGGCGGCGCCTGCGCACCGACACCACCAGCGACTGAAGGTCCAGGAGCGGAGTGGCGGCCGGCTCCGGTGACGTCGTGTTCGTCGTCACGCCCGACCTCCCGTCCCGCGGCCGGGAACCGCGAACGTCAGCGTGGCGTCGTCCGGCAGGTCGGCGGCAGCACGCGTGGGGCCGGCCTGGACCGGGCCCGCGACGACGACGCCGACGACCTCGTGCCGGCCGTCCGCGCACGCCTCGGCGATGCCGGCGAGCTCCTCCGCGGTCCACCTGTTCGCGCTGAGGACCACCACGGCACCGTTCTCCGTCTCCCGGTCCGGCACGATCGGCCGGTCCGCCGACACCTCCACCACCCGCAGCTGCGGATCGTTCTTGGCCTCGGCAAGGAGCTGCCCCGCGGCCCGGCGGGCGATCTCGTCGCCGTCCGGTACGACGAGCAGCAGCCGCCGGGGAGCCGGCAGCTGCTCCCTTAGGCGGGCGCACACCCGCCGGTAACGAAGCCGTCTGCCGGCCTCGTCGCCGGACTTCTGCGGGGCCGGTACGTCCCACCGGGTGTCCGCGCCGAGGAGCCGGCGGATCCGGGCTCGCCGGCCCCCGCCTTCCGGCCCGTGCGCGGGCCAGTCACCGGCAACGTCCACAGCGCCGAGCGGCGTGGAGCCCAGTGCCGCGGCGATCTCGGGTTCGGTGCGCAGCCGGCGGTTCATCCGTGCGGCGACGAGATGGCCGAGGACCGCGAGCAGGAAGAACACCAGCGCTCCGCCGACGATGAGCTGAATCCGCGTCGGCGGCGCCTCACCGGTGGGCCGTGCGGCCTGCCCCATGACGACCATGCCTGCCTTGCTGGTCGACGGGTCGGCCTCTTCCAGCTTCTTCATGGCCGCCTCCAGCGAGGTGCGCAGGTTCTCGAGCGCCGTGCGGGACTGCACGCTCTCCACGGTCTGTCCCGGGTCGGCCGCCTTGGCCAGGTCGGAGATGCGCCGGTTGGTCTCCGCCACCTGCTTGCGCAGCGCCTCGGTCTGCGTGGCCACCGAGGCGTCGGTGCCGCTGCCCGCGACCTCCGCGGCGAACTGCACGAACTGCTGGGCCACCCCGTCGGCGAGCCGCTGCGCGCGCTCCGGGGTGTCGGCCGTACCCGAGATCGTGATGATGTTCCCGTCGGCGGCCGTGGCGCTCACGTTGTCCCGCAGCTCGGAGCGGCTGACGTCGGACCAGTGCAGAGCGTCGGCCGCACGGTCGACCACGGTCAGACTGGTGACGATGTCGACCTGGGTGAGCAGCTCTCGTTCCTCCCACACCCCTGGCAGCAGTACCGGTGCCGACGCGGTGTATCGCGGCGGGAACACCAGCACCGAGGTGCCGTAACCGAACAGTGCGCCCACCACGGCGAGGACGGCCAGAAGCCGCCACCGCCGACGGAGTATCCGCCCGATCGTGACGAGGCGGATGATGTCTTCGTTCAACTGCGCTGCCTCTTCTTCCTTGTGCGCACCGGACCGCTCGCCGAGACCGCTTGGCGGTCCCGGCACGCGGCGGCATAGGCGGCGAGCAGCGACGCCTGCGAGTTGGGCCAGGAAAGCTGCCCGCCGATCCGCTCCTGGCCGATCTTGCCCATCCGGGCCCGCTTGTCCGGATCGTCCAGCAACACCGTGATGAGCTCGGCGAACTGGGCCTCGTCGTTGGCCGGCGCGTAGACGGCGGCGTCACCGGCGGAGACGCGCGCCTCCTTCAGGTCGAAGGAGACGATCGGCCGGCCCATCGCCATGTACTCCAGGACCTTGTTCATGGTCGACACGTCGTTGAGCGGATTGCGCGGGTCGGGAGAGAGGCACACGTCCGCGGTGGACAGGTATCGCACCAGGTCGGCGTCGGGAATGCGCCCGGTGAACTGCACCTGGTCGGTGAGCCCGAGCTCCCGGGACAGCTCCACCATCGCCTCGAAGGCGTCGCCGGAGCCGACGAACACCGCGTGCCAGTCGGTACGCCCGAACTCGTCGCGCAGCTTCGCGAGGGCGCGCAGGGCGTAGTCGACACCGTCCTGCGGGCCCATGACGCCCAGGTAGCACAGCAGATGGGGCTTGCCGCGCTTCAACTCCGGTTCGGGCGGCACCGGTTGGAACCGCTCGATCTGGGGCGCGCTGCGCACCACGAAGACGTCCTCGGGCCGCTTGCCGCCGCGGCTCACGGCGACGCCCTTGTAGCTCTCGTTCGTGGCGAGCACGACGTCCGCGGCCCGGTAGGTCCGCCGTTCCACGGCGCACACGGCGCGGTAGAGCAGGTCCTTGCCGCGGTCGAAGCGGGAGAGGTACAGCTCGGGCACCAGGTCGTGCTGGTCGAAGACGAACCGTGCGCCGCGCCGCCGCAGCCAACGGGCCGAAAGGAACAGCAGGTCGGGCGGGTTGCAGGCGTGCACCACGTGGACCGGGCCGACCTTGCGGGCGAGCCGGGCCGTGTGCCAGAGCGCCGAACCGTACTCCTTGAGGTAGCCGGCCGGTCCTCCGGTGGCGGCGCGCAACGGGTAGCGGTGGATCCGCACCCCGTCGATCACCGCCTCCGGCTCCGTGTCCCGCTTCTCCCCCTGAGGACAGATGACGTGCACTTCCCAGCCCGCGTCGCGCAGCGTCGTGCACTCCTGCCACACCCGTCGGTCGAACGGCACCGACAGGTTCTCCACCAGGATCAGCGCGCGCCGGCCGGAGCCGTCGCCGCTGACTTCGTTACCAAGCAAGGCCCATGTATCCCGGTTCGGTCCGGCGCGTCTCGGCGTCGGGAAGGCGGATGAGGTCGACGATCACCGGGCCGCCGCCGTGAGGCAGGGCCGCGAGGACGGCCGGGTCTTTGGTCCCGACCAGGCACACCTCGGCGTGGTCGAGCACCTCCTCGACGGAGTCCGCGAGCAGCTGCGCGAGGTGCGGCAGCCGGGTCTCGATGTACTCGCGGTTCGCGCCGATCAGCCGGGACAGGCTCACGTTGGCGTCGTGGATCCGCAGGTCGTACCCCTTGCCGTGGAGCCGCTCCGCCAGCTCGACGAGCGGGCTCTCCCGGAGGTCGTCGGTGCCGGGTTTGAAGGACAGCCCGAACATTCCCACCCGGCGCTTGCCGGTGCGCTCCACCAGGTCCACCGCACGCTGCAGATGGTCGGAGTTGGAGGGCAGCACGTGGGAGAGGATGGGCACCGAGACATCGGCCCGCTGGGCCGCATAGACGAGGCTGCGCAGGTCCTTGGGCAGGCAGGAGCCACCGAAGGCGAAGCCGGGCCGCAGGTAGGCGGGGCTGATGTTCAGCTTGCGGTCGGCCAGGAACACGTCGATCACCTGGTGCGAGTCCACCCCGAGCGCCTGGCACACCGCGCCCAGCTCGTTCGCGAAGCCGATCTTCAGGCCGTGGAACGCGTTGTCCGCGTACTTGATCGCCTCGGCCGTCGGGATGGGCACCCGGAACACCTCGCCGGGCAGGCCCTCGTACAGCGCCGCCACCACGTCGCCGCTGGCCGGGTCGAGCTCGCCGATGACGGTCTTGGGCGGGTCGAAGAAGTCCCGCACGCTGGTGCCTTCGCGCAGGAACTCCGGGTTGACCGCGACGCCGACGTCCACTCCGGCGGTGCCGCCGATGTTCTTCTCCAGGATCGGCACCAGAAGGTTCAGGCAGGTGCCCGGGAGCATGGTGCTACGGAACACCACGGTGTGCCGCCCGCCCCGCTCCGCCAGCGCGGCGCCGATCTCCTCGGTGACCCGCTCCAAGTATGTGGTGCACAGGCTGCCGTTGGGCTCCGACGGGGTGCCCACGCAGATCAGCGACACCTCGCTGTCCATGATCGCCTCACGGACGTCGGTGGTGGCGCGGAGCGCTCCGGTCCGCACGACCTCCGCGGTGAGTTCGCCGATCCGTTCCTCGACCACCGGGGCCTTGCCGTCGTTGACCAGGTCGACCTTCACCTGGTTGACGTCCACGCCGATGACCTCGTGCCCCATGCCGGCCAGGCACGCGGCCGACACGCAGCCCACGTAGCCGAGCCCGAACACGCTGATTCTCATGACCCGCTCCTCCCCCCAGCCAGGCCCTTGTGGCCTGCTGTCTGCCCGCCGTCCGGACGGCGCCCCCCGCACATCAGTAGGCCCCCTGGCCGTAGAGCACCGCGCGCAGCGTCTTCCACAAGATCACCGCGTCCAGGGCGAGCGACCAGTCCTCCACGTACCGCAGGTCGAGGCGCACGGCCTCTTCCCACGGCAGGTCGCTGCGTCCACTGATCTGCCACAGGCCGGTGAGGCCGGGCTTGACCAGCAGTCGCCGCCGGATGTCCGGGCCGTACGCGGCGGACTCCTCCGGCAGCGGAGGGCGCGGACCGACGAGCGACATCGATCCGGTGAGTACGTTGAAAAGCTGCGGGAGTTCGTCGAGCGAGTACCGGCGCAGCACTGTGCCCACCCGGGTCACCCGCGGATCCCGGCGCATCTTGAACAGCAGCCCCGCGCCCTCGTTGCGGTCGGCCAGCTCGGCACGAGCCAGGTCGGCCCCCACGACCATGGTGCGGAACTTGAGGATGGTGAACTCGCGGCCGTCCTTGCCGACCCTGCGCTGGCGGTAGAACGCCCCGCCCCGGCTGTCGGTCACCACGAGCAGTCCGACGAAGAGCATCAGCGGCGCGAACAGGATCAGCAGGATCGCCGAGCCCAGCCGGTCGGCGACCGCCTTGATCGCCCGGCGGCCCCCGGTGAACGTCGGCATGCTGACCCGCAACAGCGGGATCCCGAGCACGGCGTCGACGTGCAGCCGCGGGCCGGCCACCTCCATCAGCACCGGGGCCACGACCATCTCGGCCTCGCTGCCCTCGAGGTTCCAGGCCAGCCTCTGCAGCCGCTCCGGCGTCCAGTAAGGGTCCGGTGTGATCGCGACGACACGATAGCCGTCGTTGTCCACGTACTTGGCGACGTCCGTCAGCTGGCCGACGACCGGCACTCCGTCCAGTTCGTCACTGTCGAGCCCGCGGCCGTCCGTCGTGCAGACCCCGTCCACGCGCCATCCGAGGTGGGGGAACTTGCGGGTGCGGCTGATCAGGTCGCTCACGGTGGCCGGGCTCCCGGCAGCGAGCACCGGTCTCAGGCACTGCCCTTCCTTGCGCTGTTTGTGCAGCCCGAGGCGGAGCACATACCGCGCGGTCATGGTGACCAGCGCGATGGCGGGGATCGCGACGAAGATCCAGAGCTTGATGTTGCGTGAGGTGAGGGCGATCCCGCCGAGCGCGAGCACGACGGTCGCCGCGAAGAGTGAACGTCCGAGCCTACGGAATTCCTCGGCGCCCTGGCCGAGCACGGCCGGTGCCCACGCCCGGCCCACCGCGAGCGCCCCCAGCACCAGCAGCTCGGTGCCGAACGCGAGAATTCCCCATTTCTCGTGCCAGTTGGCCGCGTCCCGGGCCCCGAAGAACTCGCCGATCGCCGCCACCACGAAGGCGGTGGTCACGGTGTCGCTGGTGATCACGGTACGGCGGTACCGCTGCTCCCAGACGTTCGCCGACTGGCCTATCGCCCCATCCGTCAGACGCTCGTGCGCCGACGGAAGGGGCCTGACTATTCCCCCCTCCCGCACAGAACCCCCCCGGTCCCCAGTGGTACGACGTGGTTGCCAGACATCGTTCCTCCCCCCGGGAGGCCCCCGCCTCCCGCACCGTTCCTCGCAGGACCCCCCGCCCCGCGCCGCGCTGTTCCTCTCCCGGGAGGCACCGGCACCTGCGCATGGCATGCCTACATCAACACTGCGCGAGCAATTCACCTTTGCAGCAGCAGACTTGCGCGTTGTGCCAGACTCTCGAGTTGCGCGGGAACCACTGGAACCTCGGATGCTCCCCGCACCCGAAGCCCCCCTCGGGTTCCAAGAACTGATCACCCCCGAGCCTGACGCCGAGACGTTTCTGCTCACTGTCCGCAGCGCCGGACCCATAGATCACTATTTGTCGCCCCGTGTCCCACCATGGGCAGCAAGGTCAATCTAGACCATCGAGACCCGTCTGCAGAGGGGGATGTGTGGAATATGTGCTTACGATTTGAAGATGGGGCAGTTAAGCCACCACCGCAACGCGTGTTTCGGCCACGAAGGCGGGCCTTGCGACCTGCGACAACGGAGTCCCGGGTTCCAGGATGGCGTCCCGCGGAGTGACCGCCGGGTGACCTCGGGGTGACGCAGCCGATCAGGACGCCGCAATCCGCAGGCCCGGTAGGGCGGCTCCGCTGGACGGGTGGTCCAACTCGCCTCAGCAGGGGGCCTCGTGGACGGCTGCCTGCCGACAGCCGAAGGCCGGACAGGATTTGAACCTGCGAACCCTTGGTAACCAGCTCCTGCGTTCCGTGTACGTGGCCATGCCGCCTTCGAGGCCGGTGTGATTGGCTCGTACCGCTCCCGGTCTTCAGCGTAAGGCCAGGGCGGCAGCTTTTGGGCGTCGACCAGGAATGCCGGCGGGTCAAGAAGCGCAGCCGATACCCCCTCGGCAGCGGATCGCTCCTCACGGTCCGCGCGGCACCCCGCGCAGGACGGCCCTGGACACCCGGACCAGGTAACTGACGCCCAGTCTGGAGTCGCATCCCATCACCCTGGACGGCAGGACCTACCTGGTCCGGGGTCCGCTCTCCGGCGTCCTGCCCGGCACCCCTGCAGCGAAGGTCACCCGTGACGGGTGAGGCCCCGGCCGCGTGACCGGCCGATCCTGCGAGGACACGGCGATCCGGCCCCGGAAGACCGGTCGGCGGCGTGGTGAGGGCCGAGAGGGCGGACGGCCACCGTCGAAGGGACAGTCCATGACCACCGGGCACGGCACCCCGCAGGCCACGGGCCCTCCGCGGGCCGTGCCAGGGATCGTCGTCGCGGCGGAACCCCTGACCGATGTGGACACCACGGCCGCGGACGTCCTGCACGCACTCGACGAACCTGGTTGGTTCTTCCCCACCGTGGAGGCGGCCGTGGCGGCCTGCTGTCGGAGCACCGGCGCCGAGTGGGCCGTCGGCTCCCCCGTTCGTCCACGTGGCGGGAGGTGATCGCGGTGGGTGTCGTCGACAGGGACGCCGTCGGACGGGCGACGCGACTGGCCGTGGGGCTGGTCGACCTGGCCGTTCGGGCAGCCGCCGACACCGCGCAGGGCGCGGCGAACGCCCGGCCCCGGGACGTCAGGGCCGTACCGGACGCGGCGCTCGGCCTCGCCCTGCAGGTCCAGCGCCGATCACTGTCGGTCGTGGCGGGTGTCGGCGGTGTGGCCGTGCCCTGTACCCGTGCCGTGGTCCGCCTTCTCGTGCCTTCCGTCGCCGCCGACGCCGTCGGCCGTCGGGTGGCGCGCTGGCGGACGATCGGCGCGGCGGAACGGCTGCGGGCGCGCGACGAGGCAGCGCTGCGCACCCGGGCGCTGGTGCGTGAGCTGGCCGTCGCCGTCCTCGACGAGATCGACGTCGACGCGGTGGCCGACCGTCTGGACGTCGACCGCGTCACCGCCCGCGTCGACCTGGACTCCATACTCTCCCGGCTCGACCTGGACGCCGTCATGGCCGGCGTCGACCTCGACGCCGTGATCACCCGGCTCGACCTGGACGCCGTACTCACCCGTGTCGACCTGGACGCCGTCCTGTCCCGGCTCGACCTGGACGCCCTCGTCGGCCGCGTCGACCTCGACGCCGTTCTCGACCGCGTCGACCTCGTGCGGTACGCGGAGTCGGTCCTCGACGAGGTCGACATCGGACGGGTGGTCCGGGACACCGGAGGCAGTATCACCGCGGAGACGCTCGACGCGTTCCGTGAGCAGAACGCGCGTGCCGACCGGCTCGTGCAGCGGATCACCGACCGGCTGCTCCACAGAGCCGGTCCGTCGGCCGACGGAGGCGCCGAGGGGCGGCCTCCAGCAGTGGAGACGCCGTGACAGCCCCGGCCCGTCCGCGTCGCCCACCGGAGGTCCAGGGGCATCCGGCGGGACTTGTGTCACGGACGGCGGCGGCAGCCGTGGACGCCCTGGTCGTGCTGGCACTCCTCCTCGCCCTCCAGTTCGGGTACGCGGCGGTCCGCTGCCTGCTGACGGGGCCGCCCTTCACGGTCCCCGATCCCGGACCCGGCCTCACCGCCGTCGTCGGCTACGTGTCCCTCGTCGTCTATCTCACGGGCAGCTGGCTCTCCAGCGGGCGCACGGCCGGGGACCAGCTGATGGGCCTGCGGGTGACGGACGGCGCGGGGCAGCGCCTCACTGCCGGTGTCGCCCTGCTCCGGGCCGTCCTGTGCGTCGCCCTGCCCTGGGGGCTGTTGTGGATCCCGGTGAGCCGGCGCGGGGCGTCGCTCCAGGACGCGGTGACGGGCAGTGCCGTCGTGCACGACTGGTACGGCCGCACACCTGGCCGTAGCGGCGGCCTCGCCTCCGACAGGTGAAGCGCGGGTGCTGGACCTGCTGTTCCTGCATCCGGACCGCGCGCGTGAGGACTCGGTGAGGTAGTCCCGCGTCGGTCAGCCTGTCCCCCGGCCCGGGGACGGACCGCCGAAAGGTACGCCGTCCCCGGCCCCTTCCGAGTGTCGCCGGCGCGGTGCTGCTGCGGCCCCGGAACAGTCCGCCCCGGGTCGGCCGCGCCATCGTGGACGTGGACGCCGCTGACATCGCGGTCGGCATCGACGGCGAGTACGTCGTGCTGCCAACGACCTCGTGGGCATGACGGATCCGAAGCGCGCACCACGCACCAGGCGAGCCGCCTGGGCGGTGTCGGTGCTTTCACGGGCTGGAGTGCGACGCGCGGGGGTGCCAGGCGACGCGCGCCGAGGCGACCGCCGGCATCCACCAGGGCGAGCGACAGACGGGTCGGCTCCAGCATCCCCGAAGCGCTGTAGAGGGAGAGCACGGTGAGCGGCGCGGTCACCGACGGCACCAGTCCGAGGACGCGCGGCGTGCCGGAGCGGGACGGCGTCCACCACACGCCCACGGCGGCGAGCGCCAGTCCGGCGATGCCGACGAGCGCCCACAGCACGCTGCCCGGTCCGCCGCGAGGAGCGGTACCAGGATGCCGCCCAGGGGGCGAGGAGAGCGGGGCGTGCCCGGAAGGCGCTGCCGGTGTCCGTGCGGCTGCTCGCGTGGCGTCCCATCTCCTCGCCTTCCCTTGACCCCTTTCCTTCCGGCGGACCGGTGCATGACGGGTCGTCAGATGTTGCGCCCAGGACGCTCGAACGGTTCGAAGGAGTCGTCACGCCGGACCACGCACAGGGCCCAGATGACGAACGCCGAGAACGCGATCATCACGAGCGACCAGACCGGGTAGTACGGCAGGGAGAGGAAGTTGGCGATGATGACGAGCCCGGCTATGCCCACCCCGGCCACCCGCGCCCAGGTGGCCGCCCCGAAGAGTCCGAGGCTGACGACCACGGCGATCACGCCCAGGGCCAGGTGGATCCAGCCCCAGCTGGTCAGGTCGAACTTGAAGACGTAGTTGCGCGTGTTGACGAAGACGTCGTCCTTGGCGATGGCCATGATGCCCCGGAAGATGTCGAGCACTCCGGCGAGCATCAGCATGACGGCCCCGAAGATCATCGTGCCGGAGGCCCAGTCCTGCTTGGCCGTGCTCGTGTGCGTGGTGTGTGTGGCGGTCATCCTGACCCCTCGTTTCTGTCGGACGGCGTGTTCAGCGCCGCGAGGTGGCGGCGACGCCGGGTGACGTCCCCGCGCCGTGGCCGCTCAGGACCAGCTCCTTCGCCCTGGCGAACTCCTCGTCCGTGATGTCGCCGCTGGCGCGGATCTGCGACAGCTTGGCGAGTTCGTCGGCGCTGCTGGTCGCGGCGCCGTCCTTGGCGGTCTCCCGGACGTACGAGTCGAAGGCCTGCTGCTGCGCACGGGCCTGGGCGACCTCGCGGCGGCCCATGTTCTTGCCGCGGGCGATCACGTAGACGAAGACGCCCAGGAAGGGCAGGACGATCGTGAAGACCAGCCAGCCGGTCTTGGCCCAGCCGCTCAAGGCGTCGTCGCGGAAGATGTCGACGACCACCCGGAAGAGCAGCACGAACCACATGATCCACAGGAAGAACCACAGCATGGACCAGAAGACGCTCAGCAGCGGATAGTCGTACGCGAGGTACGTGTTCGCACTCATGGTCTCTCTCCTCCGTCCGGGGCCTTCGCCCGGCGGCCTGTCTGTGCCGTCTTCAGCGTGCCCACGGCAAAGAGGGGGTGACTTCACCCGGCGCGGGTGAGCGGCAGCCGCGGCCCCGTCACGGGTGGCTGGACGGCCCCGGAAGACGGGGCTTGCGCGGTACCGGACGCCCATCGGCCAGCCCCAGCGGGCGGAACTCGTCGAGACTGCGTTCCATGGCGACGGGCAGGACCAGTCGGTCCGCCCCGCTCAGCGCGACCGTCCCGCTGCCCGCGAGGACCGATCCCGGAAGCAGACTCCGCCAGCTGATCCGGCCACCCAGCAGCAGGTACTGGGTCCACCACCACAGCGGCGCCGCCGAGGGGCAACGGCCGGGCCGCCGCCGAACCCCCGCCGCAACGGCGCCCGGACCGGCAGGAACACCTCGGCCCGGCGCAGACCCTCATAGCTGGCACTCGGCCCGCAACGACGCCCGACGCAGACGCCGACAGCGTTCACAAGACCAACGGCAGGGCCTGCGCCGAACCCCGCCACAACGGCGCCCGGACCGGCAGAAACACCTCGGCCCGGCCCTGACCCTCATAGCTGGCACTCGGCCCGCAACGACGCCCGACGCAGACGCCGACAGCGTTCGCGCACCGTCTGTGGAGCCCGGCTGAACGCCGTCGCGGAGGCCGGCAGGCGGTCGAGGCGGGATTCGCGGTGTCTGCCTCGTAGCGCCCGGCGGCCGGGCACGGTCTCAGACGTCCGCCGGGGCCTCGTGGAGTTCCGTGCCGCTGGATCGGCGCAGCGCGGCCCGCCAGGCGAGGGCGAGCGCCAGCTCGAACAGGCCGAGCAGCACCAGCCACAGACCGAGCAGCCGGGTCAGCACACGGGCCGACTCGGCCGGCAGGGCCAGCACCACGATCCCGGCGACGATGGCGAGCACCGCCACGCCCAGCACGAAGGCGCGGTGCGGCAGGTCCTCGGCGGCGATCGCCGTGTAGAGGGTGAGGATCCCGGACACCAGCCAGACGACTCCGACGACCAGGGAGAGCGCGGCGATGGTCTGCAGCGGATTGCGCAGGCACAGCACCCCGGCGAGGACGTACAGCACGGCCATGAGCAGCCCGAGCAGCCGTTCGCCGGGTCCGGTACGGCCGAAGACGGCGACGAACCGGAACGCTCCGCTCACCAGCAGGTGCAGGCCGATGAGGACGGCGAGGACATGGAGGGTCTCGTCCGGCCAGACCAGCACGAGGACGCCCGGCACGAGCGTGGCGATCGCGGAACCGAGGATCCAGGTCCAGGAACGGCCCAGGCGTTGCAGTACGTCCGAGCCGTCCGCCGTGCGATCGGGGGCGGCCCCGTCGGGACGGTGCTCCGGAGCGGTACGTGATGCCGGACCACGCGGCAGGGTCATGGCTCCTCCTCGCCCGGTCGAACCGGTCGTCCGCGCACCGCCCGGGACGGTGCGCAGGCCCTCACGCGGCCAGCGTCCCGCGTGGTGCCCGCGGCCGGGTCACCCCCCACGGGTGATCCGTCGGCAGCACGGTGCCGGTGGGCCGAAACGCGAGGTCGTACGGGCGAGCCGAGCGCTCTCCCCGCAGCCGGACGGAGCACGGCCTGCCCCACTGCGGCGGAACCCGTCCGGGCGGTCGCGCGCGCCCCGGGTGGGCCCGGGCCGCCGGGCGTGGGGCCGCCCACTCCGATCGCCATCGCCGCCCACCTGGACTCCGGTGACCGCTTCGGCCGTGCCCTCACGAGCGGGACTGCGGGGCATCGGCGACCGCGGTGCGCTTCGGCCAAGTGACCGCGGAGGGCCTCTGAGCGTCGGCGGAAATACCTCGTGGCCGGTCGCCGAAGATCCAGTGGGCCACCACGGCGGAGTCACCGTGGGCCACCAGGGAGAGTGGCGCCGCCACGTCGCTCACTCCGGCATCCGGCGCATCTCCACCACGTGCAGGCCCAGCGACTGGCAGCGGGCCAGCAGGCCGAACAGGTGCGCCTCGTCGATGACGGAACCGAACAGGACGGTCTGTCCGGCCATCATGACGCGTTCCAGCTCCGGAAAGGCTTCGGCCAGCGTCTCCGACATGTGTCCGTCGACTCGGATCTCGTAGCGCATGGCGGTCCTCCCGCGCGCGGCCGGGAAGGCGTTTCGTGTCCTGTCCTGCGATGGTCCGCCCGGATGGCGCTCCCGGCCTCACCCGGCGGAGGTGATCCGCCGTCCGGCGCTCAGGCGACCCGCTCAGTGTTTCAGGAACACCTTGAAGGAGATGATCAGAAGTCCCAGCAGCAGGTTGACCGCGGCGGTGGCGGCGACCAGGCGCCAGGAGGCACCGGCGCGACGGGCCGCGGCCACGGACCATCCCACCTGCCCTGCCACCGCGACGGACAGCGCCAGCCAGAGGGCACCCTGCACGTCCAGCCCCAGCAGCGGACTGACCGCCACCGCCAGGGCCGGCGGTACGGCCGCCTTCACGATCGGCCACTCCTCGCGACACGCGTGGAACACGACATGGCGGTCGAGGGGCTCCTTCGCCAGGCGGGAACCGAACAGCTGGGCGTGCACATGCGCGACCCAGAACGCCACACCGGTGAGCAGCAGCAGGATCACCAGCTCCAGTCGCGGGAACGAGCCGAGGGTGCCGGCACCGATCACCACGGATGCCGCGAGCATGGATCCGTAGACACCGCCGGTGTAGTCGGCGCGAGCCCGCCGTCCGGTGTCGGGCCCGCGAACCGTCGTGTGGTCGGTCGTGGACATCGGTGCTCCCTGGGGTCAGCGCGTCGGGTCGGCAGCTGGGGCCGACGCGGCGGCCTTGTGTGCCTTCGTGCCGCTCTTCCGTCCTGCCGGGAGGTTCGGGGTCACGAGGAAACTCGCCAGCGTGACGCCACCGGTGGCGAGGATCGCCGCCTTGAGACCGTTGATCTGCGCGGAGGCGTAGGAGTCCGTGACGGCCTCCACCTCGGAAGCGGGCAGTCCTGCGTCCACCGCCGCCGAGTGCACCTGGTCGGTGGTGACGAAGGAGATGCCGGACTCCAGGGCGACGCCGGTCTGCGTACGGGCCTGTTCGGAGATCTGCGGGTCGTCGGCGACCTGCGCGGTGAACGCGTGGGCCAGCGCCCCGAGGAGGATCGAGCCGATCAGCGCCGTGCCGAGTGCGGAGCCGAGGTTCTGCGCCGTGAACTGAAGTCCTCCGACCTCGCTGCGTTCCTCCTCGCCGACGCTGGACTGCACGACGTTGCCCAGTTGCGAGGCGAGCAGGCCGGTGCCCACGCCCACCAGGGCCATGGCGCCGGCGAACTGCGCGTCGTCGATGACCGGGTCGATGGTGGCCAGCAGCCACACGATGGCGACCGCCAGGGTGGCGAGGGCCAGCCGGACCATCCGGCGCGGTCCCACGGCCCGTCCCAGCGAGGAGGCGAGCATGGAGGCCGCGAGCATGGTGATGGAGACCGGGAGCAGTCGAAGTCCGGTCTGGAAGGCGTCGAATCCCTGCACCACCTGCAGGTACAGCGGGATGACGAAGAACAGCCCCAGCAGGATCAGGTTCTGGCCCATCAGGGTCAGCAGACCGGAACGCAGGTCGGGCCGGTGCAGCAGGGGCAGGTGGACGAGGGGATCGGTACCCCGGGCGTCCTGGCGCCGCTCCCAGTGGACGAAGCCGGAGAGTACGGCCGCTCCCGCCCCGACCACGAACAGCGTCGGGGCGAATCCGAGGACGGTGAAGGGCGGGTTGCGGGGCGAGACCCACCCCCAGGTGCTGCTCTGGAGGACCCCGAGCACGCAGAGCGCCAGCCCGGCGGCCGACAGCACGGCGCCGACCCCGTCCAGACGGGGGCGGGTCCCGGTGCGAGCGGACTCCGTGATCATGCGGTGGCAGCACAGCATGGCCAGGACGATCACGACCTCGCCGGCGAACACCAGCCGCCAGGTGAGGTAGGTGGTCACCCAGCCGCCGAGCAGGGGACCGACCGCGATGCCGGCCCCGGCGAGTCCGCCGATGACGCCGTAGGCGACGGCCCGGTCCGGTCCGCGGTACGACTCCGCGACGAGGGCGGCCATGGCCGGCAGCACCATGGCGGCGCCGAGACCCTCGATGACCGACCAGCCCAGGGCGAGGACCCACACGGTGGGGGCCAGCGCGGTCAGGGCCGATCCCGCGGCGTACACCATCAGCCCGAGGAAGAAGAGCCGACGGCGCCCCAGGATGTCGCCGAGCCGGCCACCGATGATCATGAACGCGGCCATGACCAGCGCGTACAGGGTGATGACGGCCTGGATGGTGGTGACCTCGGTGTCGAAGTCCTCGACCAGCTGGCTGATCGAGACGTTCATGACGGAGGTGTCCAGGACCATCAGGAACTGAGCCGTCCCCAGGACGACCAGTGCGCGCCAATGTCTCATGTGACCACCTCGCCAGGTCGGTCCGGAGCGGCGGTGGAGGCG
Source organism: Streptomyces sp. NPDC005483 (assembly GCF_040606035.1). Classification (NCBI taxonomy): domain Bacteria; kingdom Bacillati; phylum Actinomycetota; class Actinomycetes; order Kitasatosporales; family Streptomycetaceae; genus Streptomyces; species Streptomyces sp. NPDC005483. The sequence continues at coordinate 339,568 of NZ_JBEXEA010000001.1, read as the reverse complement.
GCCGCTGCTCCTATCGCAGCGGACGGGGGCGCGCCGCGCCTCACCCGTCGCGGGCGACCTGCCGGGCCCTCACAGCAGCCCCAGGTCCCGGGCGCGGCGGACCGCCTCGCTGCGGCGGTTCACCGCCAGCTTCCGGTACAGGCTCTTGAGATGGGTCTTCACCGTGTTCACCGACAGGTACAGGTCCGCGGCGATCTCCTGCGTCGACATCATCTGCGCCAGCCGCCGCAGGACGTCGCGTTCGCGTTCGCTCAGCTCCTGCACGACGATCGGCACGGGAGGCGTGGGTGCCGCGGCCGGTCCGCCGGGGACCGACGAGCCGGGCAGGAGCCAGCCGACGGCCAGGTCCCGCAGGGGCGGCGCTGCCAGCAGCGGCCTGATCCACCGTCCGGCGTCGAGGAAGGGGCGCCTGAGCCGTTCGGTCCGGGCGCCGAGCAGGGCCTGCGCGACGAACCTGCGGGCGGCTTCACCGTCCCCCGCCGTATGGGCGGCCTGAGCCCTGACCAACGCCGCCCGGACGGTCACCGCGGGCCCTGGCCGGCTCTCGGCGGAAACGCTGTCGAGCAGGTCGATCGCGGCGCCCCGATGTCCCGCGGCGAGCTGGATACGCGCGGCTTCCACGGCACAGGCCGACTGGTCGTCCGGCAGGTCCCGGAGCAGCTCGGCAGCCGTCTCGGACCGCCCTTCCGCCAGATGGGCGGCGGAGGCGACCAGCTGTTCCAGGCTGTCGGCCCACGGTGAGGCGACAGCGGTGGAGGCGGGCGGGGCCGCCGACTCCACGGCCGCTCGCGCGTTGCCCCGGGCCAGCTGGAGCCGGGCCGCGGTGATGGCTCGCCCGGCGGCCTTGACCGGGTCCTGGATGTCGTCGGTGAGCTCGTCGACCTCGTCGAGGAGGGCTTGGGCGCGGCCCAGTTCGTTGCGGTCGACCGCCACGGCGGCCAGGACCAGTCGCCCGATGCCGGAGCCGGCGGGCTGGGGAAGGCTGAACCGCTCCGTCTCGGTCACCGCCGCGAGGGCCTGGCGCTCGGCCCTGCCGAGCCAGCCGTCCAGGTAGTCGATCAGCGCCAGGTGGCCCATCGACTCCTCCCGGGGCAGCACCGTCGAGACCCCGCCGGGGCAGTCGGCCGCCTCGGACAGAGCGGCCCGCGCGTCCTCGAAGCGTCCCGCCCACAGCCGCGCGCAGCCCAGATGGGTCAGCAGGAGGGCGGGCAGCTCGGGGTGCTTGTCCAGAAGGTGCGCGGGAACCTCCGACCGCGCCTCCTCGGCGGTCTCGGCGGCCCGTTCCGCCTGTTCGGGCGAGCCGGCCAGTCTGGCGGCCGCCGCCTCCAGGAGCGCACAGCTGAGCTGGGCGGTCGCCGCATCGCCCGCCTCGTCGGACAGCCGCTCCTCGGCGTGGTGCAGGTGGGCCCTGCCCCGGTCGAGGTCGTTGCGCGCCAGGTCGCGGGCCGCCCGGACGATCTCGGTCGCGGGGCCCGTGGCGTCGGGTGCCATCCGGGAGAACAGCTCGTTCAGGTCGTCGGAGCGCAGACCGGTGAAGAACTGTCCTATCGCCAGGTCGTCGACGAGGGCACCGGCCGTGAAGTCCCAGTCCTCGGCGGCTGCACCGTGGGCGAGCACCTCCGGGAGGGTGCCGTGGCGCCGCAGCCACCGGGCCGCGGACCGGTGCAGATCGGGTTCGAGACCGGGGTGGCGCACCCGCAGATGGGTCTGGAGTATCTCCCCGAACAGGGGATGCAGGCGATACCAGCCCTGTCCCAGCTGTTCGACGAAGGCGTTCTCGCGGTGCAGCTCGGCCAGGATGCGGCCGGCGTCGGTGCGGTGGGTCAGCCCGTTCACCAGATCGGGGCAGAAGCGCTCCAGAACACTGGCGCGCAGCAGCAGGTCCTGGGTCTCCTCCGGCTGGCGTCTGAGTACTTCCGCCAGCAGGAAGTCGGCGACGGTACTGCGGTCGGCCTCGAACTCCTTGAGATACGTCTCCGGGTCCGGGCTCTCCTGCGCGGCCAGGGCGCACAGCCGCAGACCGGCGGCCCAGCCGCGGGTGCGCTCCACCACGGCGCGCGCGGCACTTGCGGGCAGGCGCAGTCCGTGCAGTTCCAGCAGTGCCGCCGCCTCCTCGGGGGTGAAGGCGAGCTCGGCGTCGCGGATCTCCGTGAGGGCTCCTGCCGTCCGGTACCGGTGCAGGGAGAACATCGGCTCGTTGCGGGTGACGAGGACCAGACGCAGACCGGAGCCTGCGTGCTGGAGCACGAACTCCAGCTGTTCCGCGACCTCGGAGGCGCTCACCCGATCGAACTCGTCGAGCACGACGACGGGGGCCGGATCACGTCCGACGAGATCCTCGGCGATCTCCGAGAGCACCTGGTGGCTCACCCGGCTCGGGTCCGCCGGGCAGTGGACCCGGCCGGACAGCGGTGTGCCGGAGGCGTCGAGAGCCTGGAGGAAATACGCCCAGAACATGCCGGGGCGCTGGTCCTCCGCCTCGACGGTGAGCCAGGTGACCGGCCGGTCCAGGCTCGCGGTCCAGTCGGCGACCAGCACGGTCTTCCCTGCGCCGGCCGAGCCGTTGACCATGGTCAGCGGGGTCTCGAGCGCCTGTCCGAGGTGCCGGGTCAGGCGCGGGCGCGGGAGGTAGGTGGCCGGTTTCGACGGTACGGCGAATCTTGTGCGCAAGAACGGATCCCCGAGCGGATCGACATGGCCTCCGGCCGGAGCCGAAGTGCCCCTGTCCCCTGTAGCCACGGCGCTCACCACCACGCTCAGTCAGATCCTGGGCAGCGCTCCCTTTCGCTCAGCTTCTCACCTTTCCCGAGCGCGCACCTGGCGTACAGGACCCCCTGGTCCCTTCGGAGGGCCGGACAGCCCTACGAAGGGACCGATGGACCTGCCCCGCGCCAACCCGCTCCGGCCGGCCGCGCCGGTGGCGGGGCAGTCACGTTGGGTAGTGAGCCGTTCGTCCTGAGGCCCTGCCCCCTTCAACGGGACCGCCCGCTCCGGTCCCCGCTCAGTGCAACTCGGCCTCCACGGGATCGTCTTCGAGGAACCCGCCCGACTGGTGGTGCCACAGCTTCGCGTACGGGCCGTCCAGGGCGAGCAGTGCCTGGTGGCTGCCCTGCTCGACGATCCGCCCGCGGTCGAGGACGACGAGCTGGTCCATGCCCGCGACCGTGCTCAGCCGGTGGGCGACCACGAGCGCCGTCCGGCCCTCCATGAGCCGCCACAACGCCTCCTGGACCAGGATCTCGCTCTCCGAGTCCAGGGCACTGGTCGCCTCGTCGAGCAGCAGGATCGGCGCGTCGCGCAGGATCGCCCGGGCGAGGGCGACCCGCTGGCGCTGTCCGCCGGACAGCTTGACGCCGCGCTCGCCCACCAGGGTGTCGAAGCCCTCCGGCAGCGCGTCGGCGAACTCCGTGACATGGGCCGCCTCGGCGGCGCGCCGGATCTCGGCGTCGGTGGCGTCCGGGCGCGCGAAGGCGATGTTCTCCCGCAGGGTCCGGTGGAACATGGCCGGGTCCTGCGGAACATAGGCCATGAGACTGCGCAGGTCGCTCTGGCGGAGCCTGCTGATGTCCTGTCCGCCGACCAGGATCCGGCCGCCGTCGATGTCCTGCATCCGCAGCAGCAGCCGGGTCAGCGTGGTCTTGCCGCCGCCCGACCGTCCGACCAGTCCCACCTTCGTCCCGCCGGGCACGAACAGGTCGAGTCCCTCGAAGAGCAGCTCCGCGCCCGCGTGGGCGAAGCTCACCTGCTCGAAGCGGACATCGGCGGCCCCGGGCAGCAGCGGCTCCGGGGACGGCGGGTCGAGCACGGTCGGCGGGGTCAGCAGCAGCTCGGTGAACTGCGCGGCCTCTGTCATCGAGCTCTCCAGGCGACGATAGATCTGGTTGAACTCGAACATGATCCGGGTCGCGTTGGAGTAGTAGGTGAAGGCGACGACGACCGCTTCGACACCGTGCTCTCCCCCGCCGAGGGCGACCGCAAGCAGCAGCCCGAGCGCGTTGGTCAGCACGGACATCGGCGCGACGAAGGTGTCGATGCGCAGGTTGCCGTAGTCCCACGACCTGAGCGTGAGCCGGCGCGAGGTGGCGACCCGGGCGCGGTGTTCGGCGGCCTCGCGTTCCTCGGCACCGAAGGCCCGGACCGTGTCCATGTTCATCAGGCTGTCGGCGACGTGCCCCGACACCCGGGCGACCGCCGCCTCGCGCTCGGCGACCAGTTCCTGGCGGCGCCGGATGAGGGGTGCCGCGCACAGCGCCGTGACCACGATCATCGTCAACAGCCCTACGACGAGCAGCGGTTCGTAGCGCCACAGCACCGCGGCGCCGAACAGCAACGGCACGACGTTGCCGACGACCTGGAACGAAAGCGTGTCGACGAACGGCTCGAATCGGGTGGCGAAGCTCAGGACGCGCTTGGTGAGCGATCCGGCGAAGTTGTCGTGGAAGAACGTGGCGTCCTTGGCGAACAGTTCGTCCATCCCGATCACGTACAGGTGCTCGATGCCGAGGGCGTCGAGACGGTTCATACAGTGCAGGGCGACCCGCCACAGCGCTTCCGCGAGCAGCAGGACGCCGGCGAAACCCAGGACGTACGGCAGGGCCGACCTGACGGTGATCCGGCCGCCGTCGGCGATGTCCCCGGCGAGCTTGGCGACGATCAGTGGCGCGATGTAGTTGAGGCCGATGCCGCCCAGCGCGAACAGCAGCATGGCGGGAACCGTCAGCCGGCGGAGCCTGGCCAACTCCCGTCCGTAGTAACGAAGTGCGAGGAACACCGCGCCCTTGCGCGGTGTGATTTTCTCCAGCTCAGGCGTCTGCATCCTAACCCTGTGTTTATGGGGAGTAGCGTTCCGAGTTCGGCAGTGTCCCGCGACGGCACCCTCGCGGTCCACGCGTTTTTCGGCAGGTCACGCCGGCCGAGGAACGCCAAATCTCAAGTGACGCAAGGGGATTGACCTAGAAAGCGCTTGCCACCTACGGTCCCCCGATGGGTATGCAGCGAAGATTCGGGTGGGCGTCGCTCGCCGCGGCGACCACCATGGCACTGGCGGCAGGAGTGACCGCGGCGCCCGCCGCCCACTCCGCGGACGATCCCGTGCAGATCGTGGTCGACGGGAACGACGTACGCGCCGGCAACGTGAACGGCCTGACCTACAAGGGCCTCGGTCTGCTCAGCTGCAACAGCACGAGCAATCTGCTGATGGACTACAAGGCGGAGCACCCCGACCGTTACTGGCAGCTCGTCAGAGTGCTGTTCGGTGGCGCGAACCCCCTCATCAACCACGTCAAGGTCGAGATGGGTTCGGACACGAACACCTCGACCGGTTCCGATCCGGCGACCATGCGCACGGCGGACGAACTCGCCGACGCGTCCCGCTCACCCGGCTTCCAACTGGCCGCCGACGCCAAGACGGTGAACCCGGCTCTGAAGGTCTCGATCCTGCGCTGGGTCATGCCCCAGTGGGTCCAGACCGAGTGGAACAAGGGCACCGGCACCGACGAGATGTACAAGTGGTACAAGGAGACGATCCTCGACGCGTACCAGAAGTACGGGTACATGGTCGACTACGTGAATCCCGACACCAACGAGACCACGAAGCCCGACATCTCCTTCATCAAGTGGTACAAGAACGCCCTGGCGAACGACACCGAATTCAGCGATCCCCGCTATGGCTTGACGGATCGTCAGCAGCAGACCGCCGCCAAGGCGTACCACGACATCAAGATCGTCGCCTCGGACGAGAACACCACGAAGAACATCGGCCCCGCGATGCTCACCGACACCGAGCTCTTCGGCATGGTCGACGCGGTGGGCTACCACTACACCACCGACGACCGCCTCGACGGCACCCCGGACAGCGCCACCTACCGGCCCTACACGAAGCTGGCGACCGGTGCCGACGCCGTCGGCCAGGACAAGGAGGTCTGGTACAGCGAGGGCGTGGGCTCCTTCGGCTGGACGGACTACCGGGTCAACAACACCGAGGGCCCGGGCGGCGCGAGCACCGGGATCGGCGGGGTGCAGAGCGCCCTCGACATCGCCAACCGCTCCGTGAAGAGCTATGCCAACTCCAAGCGCACGCACTACATCTTCCAGCCGGCGATCGGGGCCTTCTACGAGGGCGCCCAGTACAGCCACAAGGAGCTGGTCAGCGCCCGCGACCCGTGGTCCGGGAGCATCCACTACGACGCGGCCGTGTACGTGATGCAGCACTTCACCCAGTTCGCGAAGACCGGCTGGGAGAACGACACCAACACGGCCGGCATCTGGCGCACCGTGCCGGAGGCGAGCTACAGCGGTGTGAGCGGCACCGAGAACGTCGACGGCTCCAACGGCGCGCCGAGTTACATGACGCTCGCCGACCCGAAGAAGAAGGACTTCTCCACGATCGCCGTCAACGACAGCGACCTGACGAGGAGTTACCGCATCAAAGCCGAGAACATGGACCTGGGCGGCGATCCCACCATGGAGGTCTGGGAGACCCGCGCGGCGGACCCCGGCCAGGCCTACGACGCGAACTTCAAGCACCTCGCCGCCGAGATCCGCCCCGACGGTGACGGTTACTACACCTACACGGTGAAGCCGCGCTCGATCGTCACCTTCACTACGCTCGACCGCGGCCGCGACAAGGCGACGCAACAGCGCCTGCCCTCCTCGTCGGCCCGCACGGTGCTCGACACCGACGCGACGGGCAAGAGGCACGACACCCACGACAGCGTCCTGTACGCCGACGACTTCGGGTACGAGGAGGAGGGCCGGGTCCAGGTCGGCACGGACGACGGGGCTCGCAGGATCTCCCAGCCGTACCTCGCGTCCCGTGGCAACCAGCCCCGTTACCTGGTCGACCAGACCGGCGCGTGGGAGGTCGGCAAGGACGCCGGCGGCGGCAACGTCCTGTACCAGTACCTGGACCAGTCCATGAAGGACACCGGTGCCTGGAACCGGAACACCCCCAACACCACGGTCGGCGACTTCCGTTGGGAGAACTACCGGGCCTCGGTCGACGTCTCCTTCCCGGACCCGCAGGGCGGCCTCGCCACCCTGGGCGTGCGCCAGCAGAAGGGCATGGCGGCGACGGACGCCGCGTACAGCGTCGGGATCGGCCCGTCCGGAAGCTGGACCCTCTACCGGTACGGCACGGCGCTGCGCACCGGTTCGGTCGCCGCGTCCGACGGCTACCGCCTCGCCGTCGAGGCCCGGGGCGCGACCGTCACCGCGTACGTCGACGGACAGGCCGTGGCCACCTACCAGGACCCGACGCCCGTGACCGAGGGGCGCGTCAAGCTCGGCACCGGCTTCCACCGGACCGCGTTCGACAACCTGAAGGTCGAGAAGGTCGCCGGATACACGCCGTACGCCACCGCGCTGACCGACAACATGGACAGCTCGGTCGCCTACGACGGCACCTGGAGCCGGAACGCCGCCCTCGGTGACGCGATGAACTGGTACCGGTCGACCTCCACCAGCGCCACCGCCGGCGCGACGGTCACCGTCCCGTTCCGAGGCACGGGCATCGATGTCATCGGCGGCAACGACGGAAGTGCCGTCCTCGACATCTCCGTGGACGGCCGCCCCGTCGCCCGGGACGCGAAGACCACTGCCACCGACAAGCGCCAGGCGACGTACTCGCTCCGCGGGCTGCCCGACGGCAGGCACACGGTGACGTTCACCCTGAAGTCCGGGAAGATCGTCCTCGACGCCTTCACAGCGATCTCCGGCGACGTGGACGGGCGGGTCGACACGGCACCGCTCAGCACTGCCCTGGACGCGGTGGGCTCCCCGGACCGGGCCGACTACACGGCCGGCTCCTGGGCCCTCTTCGCCACCGCGCGCAAGGCTGCCCGGGCCGCGGTGTCCGGGCAGCGGGGCCTCGACGCCCTCGGCGTCGAACAGCTCGTGAGCAGGCTCGGCGACGCCTACGAGGGGCTGGTCCGCGAGGACGCCTGACCGACGCGAGCGGCGGGCCCGCCAGTTCTGGCAGACCCGCCGCTCGTCACCGTCGGGACGACAGGATGTGAACCTGCGACCCCTTGACCCCCAGGAGTGCGGGTCACCTGCGTTGCACACCGTGTGGTCCCCAACTGGCCCCCAGCCGATTCAGACGAGCGCCTTGCACCGGCCGCCGGTGACGCCTGACACGGATGCGGATCGCGCCCTGTGGTGCGTCGTCAGTCCGCCCTCAGTGGATGCGTGAGGTTCGCTCCGGTCGCCGGGTCGAACACGTGAGCCTTGGCCATGTCGACCTGCAGCTCTACCGGTTCACCTTCGCGGGCACGCGTGGCGGCGTCCAGGCGGGCCACGATCTGATGGGTGTCGGCGCCGGTGTCACGCAGGCCCGAGTCCTTGGCGAGCTCCTCCAGTTCGGTGGTCGTCACGGGCCCGCCCTCCGCGGCGAAGTAGACATACGCATCGGAGCCCAGCGACTCCAGTACCTCCACGGTGGCGGTGAAGACCGGGCCGGTCCGGTCTTCACCGTGTGACAGGGCCACGTCCTCGAATGCCTCCGGTCGTAGCCCGACGATGACCTCGCGGGGCGCGTTCTGCCTTTCCAGCGCCTGCCTCGTACGGTCGTCGAGGGGCAGGTCGCCCAGGGGCGAGCGCAGGGCGCCACCCTCCAGAGTGGCATTCAGGAAGTTCATCGCCGGCGAGCCGATGAAGCCCGCGACGAAGATGTTGCGCGGCAAGTCGTACAGCTCGGCAGGTGTGCCGAGCTGCTGGACCAGGCCCTGCCTCATGACCACAACGCGGTCGCCGAGCGTCATCGCCTCGGTCTGGTCGTGGGTGACGTACACGGTGGTCGTGCCGAGGCGCCGCTGAATCCGAGAGATCTGCGTGCGCATCTGTACCCGGAGTTTGGCGTCCAGGTTGGACAACGGCTCGTCCATCAGGAACGCCTTGGGATCACGGACGATCGCCCGCCCCATGGCCACCCGCTGACGCTGACCGCCCGAGAGGTTGGCGGGCTTGCGGTCCAGGTGCTCGGTGAGGTCGAGGACCCGGGCGGCTTCCGTCACCTTGGCGTCGACCGTGTCCTTGTCCACCTTGGCCAGGCGCAGCGGGAAGCCCATGTTCTCCCGGACGCTCATGTGCGGGTACAGGGCATAGCTCTGGAACACCATGGCGACGTCGCGTTCCTTGGGAGCCAGGTCGTTGACGACCCGGCCTCCGATGCGCAGGGTGCCCTCGCTGATGTCCTCGAGTCCGGCGATCATGTTCAGGGTGGTGGACTTGCCGCATCCCGACGGACCGACCAGGATCACGAACTCACCGTCGACGATCTCGAGGTCCACGTCTTTCACGGCGAGGGCCCCGTCGGGAAAGCGCTTGGTGACTCCCTCAAGGATGATCTCGGCCATGGATGATGCCTCCTTGCCTCATGCCTTCCGGGTGCGGGTACCGCGGTCGGTGTCCCGGACCGGTGGCCTGCCTGCCGCGGTCGGCCCGTTCACCCCTTGACCGCCCCGGAGGTCAGTCCGGCGACGATCCGCCGTTGGAAGAGCAGGACGAAAACGATGATCGGGATGGTGATGACCACAGCGGCGGCGGCGATCGACCCTGTGGGCTGCTGGAACTGGGAGCTCCCGGTGAAGAACGCGATCGCGGCGGGCACGGTGCGCGCGGACTCGGTGGACGTCAGCGAGATCGCGAACAGGAAGTCGTTCCAGCAGAAGATGAACACGAGGATGGCCGTGGTGAACACGCCCGGCGCGGCGAGCGGCACGATGACCATCCGGAACGCCTGAGCGGGCGTGGCCCCGTCCACCTTGGCGGCCTTCTCCAGGTCCCAGGGGATCTCCCGGAAGAACGCCGACAGGGTGTAGATCGCCAGCGGCAGCGAGAAGGTCATGTACGGGATGATCAGCCCGATCCAGGTGTCGAAGATCCCGATGTTCCGCTCGATGTTGAACAGCGGTGACACCAGGGAGATCGGCGGGAACATGGCGATCAGCAGCGACATGCCGATGAGCACCCCCTTGCCGGGGAACCGCAGCCGGGCCACCGCGTAGGCGGCCATGGTGCCGAGCGCCACCGCGATGACCGTGGCGATCAGGGCGATGCCGATCGAGTTGATCAGCGCCCTGGTGAACTCGGAGGTCTGGAAGATGCCCCGGTAGTTCTCCCAGGTCCAGTCCCTCGGGATGTAGTCGCCGTCGGTGAGGGTGCTGGGGTCCTTGAACGACAGCGCGGCGATCCACCACACCGGGAACAGGGCGTACAGCACCACCACGATGTTGATGACGGCCCATCGGGTCGCGTGCGTCTTTCCTACTGCGGTCATCAGCGCTTCACCTCCGCGCCCGGTGCGGCCGCGCCGAACAGCTTGACGAACGCGAAGGCGATGATCCCGACACAGATGAAGATCAGGACCGAGATCGCCGACCCGATGCCCAGGTTCAGCGAGGTGAACAGGTTGTCGTACCCGAGGATCGACACGGAGCCGGTTCCCTGGGCTCCCGCGGTCAGGACGTAGATGTTGTCGAAGATCCGGAACGCGTCCAGGGTGCGGAAGAGCAGCGCCACCAGGATGGCCGGCTTCATCAGTGGCACCATGACCTTGGTGAACCGCTGCCAGGATGTGGCGCCGTCCACCATGGCCGCCTTCAGGGTCTCCTCGGGGACCAGGGCGAGGCCCGCGAGCAGCAGCAGGGCCATGAACGGGGTCGTCTTCCACACCTCCGCGAGGACGATCAGCCATAGGGCGGGCCACTGTTCGGTCAGCGGGGCCTCCCCGCTGGGCAGCAGTCCGGCGAGGTAGCCGAGGTCCGGCGTCCAGGCGTACTGCCAGGAGAAGGCGGCGACCACGGTGACGATGCCGTACGGGATGAGGACCGAGGTGCGGACCGCGCCTCGCGCGAAGATCGTGCGGTGCATGACCAGCGCGAGTCCCATGCCGAGGACCAGTTCGACGGTCACGGACACGGCGGTGATGAACAGCGTCACCCAGAACGCGTCCCACCAGAACGGTGAGGTCAGCACGGCCCCGTAGTTGCTCAGCCCCACCCACTTCGCCTGCCCGGGAAACCTCAGGTCGTAGCGTTGGAGGGACAGGTAGACGGCGTATCCGATGGGGTAGGCGGTCACCGCGAGCATGACGATGACGGCGGGTGCGCACAGCAGCCAGCCGAGCCGTCGCTCCTGCCGGGCGCCTGCCGAGATCGCCGCCCGCTCCCGCTTCGACGGCTCCGCCTCCGGGGGCTGCGGGGCTCCGGCCGGTTCGGCTTGCATGCTCACGGGATCACACCCTCGGATCGCAGGGCATCGTCGATCTGATCCCTGATGGTCTTGATGGAGCTCTCCGGCTTGATCGCCGACGGCGGGGACAGCGTGTGGGAGACCGCGATCGAGATGTTCTGGTAGGCCGGAGTGAGCGGACGCACACTCGCCGTTTCCAGGGAGGTCAGCACCTCCCGGGAGAACGGGTACGCCTTCATGAACGCCGGGTCGTCGTACAGGGCGCGCAGGGTGGGCGGCAGTCCGCCCTCGAGCGCGGCGGTGAGCTGGTTCTCCCGGTTGCGCAGGCACAGGGCCGCCTCGAAGGCCAGACCGGGGTGGCGCGAGTAGGCGCTCACGGCCAGGTCGATGCCGCCGATGGTGGGCCGGGCCGGGCGGTCGGCGGCGACCCGGGGGTAGAGGGCCCAGCCGAAGTTCTTGAACAGTTTCGGGTTGTTCGCCTTCATCGACGGATAGACGAACGGGTAGTTGATCTCGAACGCCGCCGATCCCGACTCCATGGCGAGGCGGTTCTGGTCCTCCATCTGGTTGGACAGGGAGGGGTCCGCGGCCGGGGAGTTCGCCAGCCGGCGCATGACCTCGGCGGCCCTGACGGCCGGTGGGCCGAGGGACGGCTCGGTCGCGGTCCGGTTGAGGATGGAGCCGCCCGCGCTGTTGATCAGTGTGTTGAACCAGACGGTCAGGCCCTCGTACTGGGCGCCCTGGATCTCCACGAAGTGCGGCTTGCCCTGCCGGGCGAGGGCGCGGGACATGGCGATCATCTCGGCCCAGGTCTTGGGCGGGGCGGGGACCAGGTCCTTGCGGTACCAGAGGAGTTGGGTGTTGGTGTTGTACGGGACGGCGTACAGCCTGCCCTTCCAGGTCGAGGTCTGCAGCGGTACCCGTAGCGTGCCCTCGGTGGCCCGCTGCTTCGCCACGCCGGTCCACTCGCGGATCCAGCGTGCCTCGGCGAACTCCGCCGCCCAGGTGACGTCCAGGCCCAGGATGTCGAGCGAGTCGTCCTCAGCCGCGAGCCTGCGGACAAGCTGCTGACGCTGACCGTCCGCGGCACGCGGAAGCTTGTTGTAGCTGATCCGGTAGCGGCCGCCCGACGCCTGACTGCACCGGTCGGCCGCCTTCTGGAGCGCACCGGAGTCGTCGGGGAAGTTGTACCAGTTGAGGGTGGGCCTACCGGAGCCCTCGTCACTGCCGCACGCGGCAAGCACCGACGCCAGCAACGGCAGTACGGCGAACGCCCGTAGCCATCGCGTCCCTCTGGGGCGTCCCTTCTGACCCGGAACGGGCCGGCAGCCGCACCTCGTGTGCACGCGCTCCACTCCTCGCTTCCGGACGGTGGCACAGGACTCGGACCTCGCAGCGTGTCCCTCCCGGCGAACACTAAAGACCATATAAGGCAAGATCAAGCACATATCGCATCAAATCGCCCAGTCGCGCCCACCGATGGGCCCTACTCGGCGAACCTACGGGCAGGAAAGAGGGGACGATCGGCTTCGGCTGCTTCCGCCGCTCTCCGGCAGCCAGTTGGGCGCGGCCGCGCACTGTCGGCCGGACGGATATCAAGGGAAACGTTTATGCAAGACCGCCCCAGAGCGCTCGGTCCGCGTCTGGTCCCCGAGAATGACGAAGAGGCCACTTCCGATCCACTGGAAATGACCTCCGACCTGCTACTTCGCAAGTCGGGACGACAGGATTTGAACCTGCGACCCCTTGACCCCCAGGAGTAGGAGTCATCTCTTTTGCCCGTACATACGGTGAGAAAGGGCCACCGCCGGGTCAAGAGGCCGGCTCGCCAGGGCCCTCACGGCGTGAGATCTCTCGGCCTTGCGCCTGAGCTCGCGGATGGCGTCCTGACATTGCCAGGGATCGCTGCTGCGCCGCTGTTCCTCATCGACCGGCTGCCAGACCGCCGGTTCCTCCAGGTGGGTGATCACCGTGGAGGTGTCGATGTCGGGGGTTCCGCTCTTGCCGTCGAGTCGCCGTTTGATGTCGTGCAAGCGCGGAGCCGCACGGTAGCAGGACAGCTGGGAGTCGGTGAGTCCGCGTATGGCGTCGCCACCACACTTGCTGCACCAGTCGAGTCGGTGCGAGCCATCAGGTCGGCGCCGGTGAGCAGGTCGTCGCCGGCCACAACCGCGCGTTCGTGGGCGTGCCAGCACACGGGAGAGTGTCTCTTGCCCTCGATCAGAGGAAGGTGGCAGTTGCCGTCGCTGTCCTGAGGGCAGGCGACCCGGGCACGCTGAGATCCCTGGACCGGCCTCAGGGGGCGATCTTGTCCAGCCGACCCGAGAATGAGTGTGGGCATCTACTCGCGGACGACGGTGCGAGGTGATGCTGCAACGGGCTGGAGGTCGTCGGGCATGGAACGCGTGACGGTTCCGAACGGAGCACGAGACCGGGCCCACCAGGCGAACCGGGAAAGCCGAACGCTTCGGCCCGCAGGCGCCGGGACCGTGCGGTCATGACGGTCGAGGGGATGCCCGCGGTCGGCACGCTAAGCCCCACCGACGTAGCAAGCCACTCTCCCGCTCCCATGGAGCACGCGGATCCCGGAAGGCCGCCGGATCCGGCCCCGGACCCAGGGCCATCCGGCTCGCCGGAGGGAGTCCTGGCCATCCGCGACATGGTGACGCGGCTGAGAGCCGCCTGGCCCACGGTCGACGAGGCCACCGTCGAGGCCGTGGTCAGGTCGGCGTACGAATCGTTCCGTGAGACCAGAGTCAGGGCCTACGTTCCGATCCTGGCCGAACGCCGGGCGCGCAAGGTGCTCGGCGCGGCCGGCGGCGCTCCGTCCCCTGGTCACGATCGCCACGAAGGAGAGAGGAGCTGATCAGCTATGTCGGACGAGAGAGCCGAGCGCATAGCGGATTTCATCGAGCCGCTGAGGGTGGCACCGGGGTCGAAGGTCCGGCTGGGCCGGGACTTCGATCCTCGTGACAAGGCCGGTCTGAAGAAGCGGGAGGGCGTCGAACTGCTGCGGACCGGGGTGTCCCTGCTGGCTGAGTACCAGGAACGGCTGGCCGCCCAGGACACGTACGGCGTGCTGCTGTGCCTGCAGGCGCTCGATGCCGGCGGCAAGGACGGAACGATCCGTCATGTGATGAGCGGCGTCAATCCGCAGGGCGTGCGGGTGAGCAGCTTCAAGGTGCCCTCCGCCGAGGAACTGGACCACGACTACCTGTGGCGATACGCCCGGTGGCTGCCTGAGCGCGGCGAGATCGCCATCTTCAACCGCTCGCACTACGAAGAGGTTCTCGTCGTACGCGTGCATCCCGAACTACTCATCCGGCAGAGGCTGCCCGACCGTGCCCACGGATCAGGTGGGTGGAAGCGGCGGTTCCGGGAGATCAACGACTGGGAGCGCTACCTGACGGACAACGGGTTCAAGGTGGTGAAGATCTTCCTGAACCTGTCGAAGGAGGAGCAGCGCACCCGTTTCATGAAGCGGCTCGACCTGCCGGAGAAGAACTGGAAGTTCTCCGCGGCCGACGTCCGGGAGCGACAGCACTGGGACGAATACCAGCGCGCGTTCTCCAAGATGCTGTCCGCCACGAGTACGGAGTGGGCGCCCTGGTACGTGGTGCCGGCGGACCGGAAGTGGTTCGCGCGGATCTGCACAGCGGCGGTGCTCGCGCACACCCTGATCGACATCGACCCCCGGTACCCGGAACTCGACGACGCGGCGCGGGGGGACCTGCGCACCGTCAGACGGAAGCTGGAGCTGGAGGCTCCCAAGGGCCTTCCGGCCGATCCGTACGCGGCCCGGCACCCGTCGGCGGCCAAGAAGAAGCGCCACTAGGCAGACCAGGCAGGGGCAGCGGGCAGGGTGTTTCGACCGGCCAGGATCGGAGGCAGGGCGATGACGGTGCAGCCGGATTCCGTGGGAGAACAGCCGCGGGCCTCACAGGACGACGTCTGGTACACGCGTTCCCCAGAGGAGGCCGTGCAGGCCCTTGGAGTCGATCCGGCGGTCGGGCTCGCCGCGTCACGGGCCGCCGAACTCCTGGCCGCGCACGGCCCCAACGCACTGCCCGAGGAGGCACGGACTCCGGCCTGGCGCCGGTTTCTCGATCAGTACCGCAGCTATATGCAGATCGTCCTGGTCGTCGCGGCGGTGGTCTCGCTGCTCATCCAGGAGTGGACCACCGCGGTCCTGCTCCTCGCGCTGACCCTGCTGAACGCGGTCGTGGGCCTGCGTCAGGAGGGCAAGGCCGAGAGCGCGATGAACGCCCTGAAATCGATGATGGAGGCGACGGCCCGGGTGCGCAGGGACGGCACTGAGGCCGAGATCCCCGCGGAGCGGCTCGTCGTCGGCGACATCGTCCTCATCTCGGCAGGGGACCAGGTACCGGCGGACGGGCGCATCATCGAGGCCAGCGCCCTGCAGATCGACGAGTCGGCGCTCACCGGCGAGAGCGTGCCCGCGTCGAAGGACACCGGCGCGCTGCCGGGCGGGCGGAGCCTGCCACCCGGTGACCGGACCGACATGGCGTTCATGAACACCCCGGTCACCCATGGCAGCGGTCTCCTCGTGGTGACCGCCATCGGCGCGGACACCGAGCTGGGCAAGATCTCCGGAATGCTCGCGGCCACCGAGAAGGAGGTGCCGCCGCTCACCAAGGAGCTCGACAGGCTGACGCTGTGGATCACGGGGGCCGCCGGGCTCACCATGATCGTGATGTTCGCACTGGGACGCAGCCGGGACCAGGCGTGGGACGTGCTGTTCGTCAGCGCGGTCTCCCTGGCCATCGCGGCCATCCCCGAGGCCCTGCCGACGGTTACGCAGGCGATTCTCTCCGTCGGGAGCCTCAACCTGGCGAGACGGAACGCCATCGTCAAGGAACTGCCCTCGGTCGAGACCCTCGCCTTCACCTCGGCGATCAACTCGGACAAGACCGGCACCCTGACGATGAACCAGATGACCGCCGTCGAAGTGATCAGTCCCACCGACAGGTACACGGTCTCCGGCACGGGCTACGGTCTGGAGGGGAGGGTCCACCATGCCGCGGGGTCCTCCGCGGGCATCGAGGACGCGATCCTGCCGTACGTCGTGGCCAGCGACGCGAAGCTGGTGGACGGCGCGGTGGTGGGCGACCCCACGGAGGGCGCGCTGCTGGTGCTGGCCCACAAGGCGGGGCTGGACACGGACGCCACCGTGGAACGTCTCCCCCGTCTCGCGACCCTGCCGTTCGACCCGGACTACAAGCTGATGGCCACCTTCCATTCGGCCCTCGACGCCACAGGTCGGCCGGTCGTCCGGTGTTTCGTCAAGGGCGCGGCGCCGGCGGTGGTGGCGCGGGCCGCCACCGCGCTCGCCTCGGGCGAGACCGTACCGTGGGACGCCGGTCTCCGAGGCCGCGCCGAGTCGGCGATCGAGCGGATGGGCGGCGAGGGGCGCCGGGTGATGGCCGCGGCCACCCGGGACCTCGACGCCGCCGCCTTCGACGCGGACGGTGACCTGCTCGCGTACGTCACCGAGTTGCGGATGAGTAGTCTCGTCGCGATGGTCGACCCGCCCCGCGAGCAGTCGAAGGCCGCCGTGGCGGACGCCCGCGCGGCGCACATCCGGGTCCGCTTGGTGACGGGCGACGACGTCACCACCGGGGCGGCGATCGCCCGGCAGATCGGCATCCCCGGCGAGGCCGTCCTCGGCGCCGACTTCGCCGCGCTGAGCGAGCAGGAGCGGCTGGACCGGATCGACGCCATTGGTGTGGTGGGACGGGTCGCTCCGGAGCACAAGGTGCTGCTGGCCGACACCCTCAAGAAGAAGGGCGACGTCGTGGCGATGACCGGGGACGGCGTCAACGACGCGCCCGCCATCAAGGCCGCCGACATCGGCATCGCGATGGGCAGCGGTACGGACGTGGCGAAGAGCGCCAGCCGCATGATCCTCTCCGACGACGACTTCGCCACCATCGTCTACGCCGTGGAACAGGGCCGGACGATCTACGACAACCTCACCAAGTACATCCGGTTCGTCCTGCTCCTGCTGGTCACCTTCGTTCTGACGTTCCTCGGAGCCACCGTCCTGAACATCGCGGCGGGTGAGCCCTTCACTCCACCCCAGGTGCTGTGGATCCACTTCGTGGTCAACGCCTCCTTCGGCTTCGCGCTCGGCTTCGACGAGGAGAGCCCGGGACTCATGAGCCGCAGGCCGCGTCCGCGCGGGGAGTCGGTGCTCACCCGGCCCGTGCTGGTCACGGTCGGGCTCGGCGGGCTGGCCATCACCTGCGGCCTGCTCGGGCTGATCAAGCTCGGCCATTCCCACTTCGGCAGCGTCGAGACCGGTCAGTCGATCGCGTTCACCGCCTTCGCGCTCTGTCTGATCGTGGCCGCGTTCGAATGCCGCAGCGAGACGGAATCCGTGCTGACGCCATCCACGTTCGACAGCAGGCAGATGAACTGGGTGGCCGCCGCCCAGCTCGTCCTCGCTGTGCTGGTGACCCAACTGGACGGCTTTCGCCGCCTCCTGGGGACGACCTCGATCGACGCCCGGCAGTTCGGCTGGGCGCTCCTGACCGCCGTCGCGCTTCTGCTCCTCTGGGAACTGGGCAAGCTCCTGGCCCGCCGGTCGAGGGCGGCCGGGTGAGCGGGATGCCGGACGAGTCGGGGGACACCGGTCGAGGCGTAACCGCCCGGTGCAGGCCGGGGGCCGGCGTCACGTGTGGTCGGACGACCGTCTCCGGACCGGAGCCCCGCGGACCGATGTGCTCCGGGCCGGGACGACCGTCGCGGTGCCCGTCGTGCCACCGGGGCTCGACCGTGGTCCGGCGCGGACCGGCGCCACCCGTGGTCCCGGCCGCGTGGCTCGGGCCGGTGACGCGGCGGCCGTCCGCGGACGGGTGCCCGACCCGTCGGCCACGTGGCACCGCGCCCGGTACGCGAGGGCGGTGCGCGCCGTCCCGATCACGCGAGGCCGCCCTTACCACGCACGCAAGGGTGGCGGCCGGCGACGCGAGCTGCGGGACTCGCCGAGAGGACGGCCCGTGACCGACCAGCACGACAGTCATCGCGCCCTGTCCCGGCTCCGTACCGTTCCCGGAATCCGCGCCATGTCGTCGTACCGCCGCGAGTGGCTGGTCAAGGACCTGATCGCGGGGATCGTCCTGACCACGCTGCTGGTGCCGCAGGGCATGGCGTACGCCGAGTTGGCGGGTCTGCCGGCCATCACCGGCCTGTACACGACGATTCTCTGCCTGCTCG
Source organism: Streptomyces sp. NPDC005483 (assembly GCF_040606035.1). NCBI lineage: Bacteria > Bacillati > Actinomycetota > Actinomycetes > Kitasatosporales > Streptomycetaceae > Streptomyces > Streptomyces sp. NPDC005483. Next base: position 321,139 of record NZ_JBEXEA010000001.1, on the reverse strand, counting down.
GCTACGCCGTGTGCGGGCCGTCCCGCATCCTGGTGCTGGGCCCGGACTCGTCGCTGGGGCCGATGATCGCCGCCACCGTGCTGCCCCTGGTGGCCGCGGACGGGGATCCCGACCGGGCGGTCGCGCTCGCCTCGGTGCTCGCGCTCATGGTCGCGGCGATCATGATCCTGGCCTCGGTGGCGAAGCTTGGCTTCATCGCTGACCTGATCTCCAAGCCGACGATGATCGGCTACATGAACGGCCTCGCCCTCACCATCCTGATCGGCCAGCTGCCCAAACTGCTCGGCTTCAAGGTCGAGGCGGACAACCTGATCGGGGAGTGCGTCGGCCTCGTGGAAAAGCTCGCCGACGGGGCGGTGGTGCCCGCCGCCGCCACGGTCGGCGTCTGCGGGATCCTCCTGCTCCTGGTGTTGCAGCGGTGGCTGCCGAAGGTGCCCGCGGTACTGGTGATGGTGGTCCTCGCGATCGCCGCGACCGCGGTCCTCGACCTGGGCGAGCACGGCGTCGACCTGGTCGGAGAACTGCCCGAGGGCTTCCCGCCGTTCACGATCCCCGACATCCGCCTCGCCGACCTCGCGCCGCTGTTCGGCGGCGCGCTGGGCATCGCCCTGGTGTCCCTGGCCGACACGATCTCCAACGCGTCGGCCTTCGCGGCCCGCAGCGGACAGGAGGTGCGCGGCAACCAGGAGATGGCCGGGGTCGGTGTGGCGAATCTGGCGGCAGGACTCTTCCAGGGCTTCCCGGTCAGCACCAGCGGATCCCGTACGGCGGTGGCGGAGCGGGCCGGCGCCAAGAGCCAGCTCACCGGCGTCGTGGGGGCGGCGCTCATCGTCCTGATGCTCGTGCTGGCCCCGGGCATGTTCCGCGATCTTCCCCAGCCGGCCCTCGCCGCCGTCGTCATCACAGCCTCGCTGTCCCTGGCCGACCTGCCGGGGACGGTACGGCTGTGGCGGCAGCGCAGGACGGAGTTCCTGCTGTCGGTCGCCGCGTTCCTGGGCGTGGCGCTGCTCGGCGTCCTGGAGGGGATCGCCATCGCCGTGGCGCTGTCCGTCCTCAACGTCTTCCGGCGCGCCTGGTGGCCGTACAACACCGTGCTGGGACGGGTGAAGGGCCTGGAGGGATACCACGACGTCCGCTCCTACCCGCACGCGGAACAACTCCCTGGCCTGGTGATCCACCGGTTCGACGCCCCGCTCTTCTTCGCCAACGCCAGGGCCTTCCGCGACGAGATCAGGCGACTGGCGCGTACGGAGCCGAGGCCGCGCTGGATCGTGATCGCGGCGGAGCCGATGACCGACGTGGACACCACCGCCGCGGACGTCCTGGAGGAGCTCGACAGGGAACTCAACGCCGAACACGTCCACCTCGTGTTCGCCGAACTCAAGGACCCCGTGCGCCACAAGATCGAACGCTACGAACTCACCCGCACCATCGACCCACGCCATTTCTTTCCCACCGTGGAGGCCGCCGTCGGCGCCTTTCGGCAGCGCTCGGGAGCGGACTGGACTCCCCTCACCACACCGGAACAGTCCACCGGGTCAGGCTCTGACAGCGCGGATCCTCCGGCTGCCCAGGAGCAGTGAGCGTTCTTCGCGCACCGAGAGTCGGCGGGGCGCTACCCAAACCATCGACAAACGTTGCCCACTCCACCTACAAGACCACTCAAGGTCGCCCTGGAGCGTCAGCGGTCCCGCCACCGCGCGGGCCGGTTGGCGCACCTCCAGGCGGAGTTCGTCGCGGCCTTCGCCGAGGTATCCGAGCCTGCCCGGGAGCGGTGGCCTGCCGTGGACGGCCACCGCTCCTTCCAGGACGATCAGGGCGTACTCGAAGTCGGTGCGCAAGATCCTCACCACACACGGGCCAGCACTCCGAAGATTACGTTGACCGGGCTGTTTCAGCTGGTCAGAACTGCGGGAAGCGTTTACCACCAGCAGACCAGGAACCTTGCGGTCTCGTGCTCCCCGAAGAAGGCCAAAACGCGTCCTTGGAACAGGCCGTGCACACGTCAACGGCCGCGTGACGCACCTTGCCGGGGTCAAGGTGCGCATCACCTCCGGTCAGGTGCACTGGTCCCCAACTGGTTCCCAAGAATGATCAAGGGGCCGTTTCAGATTTCCTCTGAAACGGCCCCTGACCTGCGACTGTCTCCAGTCGGGACGACAGGATTTGAACCTGCGACCCCTTGACCCCCAGTCAAGTGCGCTACCAAGCTGCGCCACGTCCCGGCCGCGACGTCCACGGGTGTTCCGTCTGATCGCGCAGGGAAACCCTACCGCACGCACGCGGCCGGACCGACTTGCGAGACGTCAGCCCCGGGTGGTGGCGGTCTCGCGGATGTCCGTGGTCCCGGTGACGATCCGGCGCGCGGTCCGCCGTACCGGAACGAGCAGCGCGGCCAGTGCGGCGGCCAGGCACAGCACGGCCAGCAGCGTGAAGCCGTGCGTGTAGCCGGACTCGTACGGCAGTCCCGAGGGCTGGAGGTGTCCGGTGACCAGGACGGTGGTGACCGCCGCGCCGATGGAGCCGCCGATGGTGCGGATGTTGGCGTTCATACCGGTGGCGGCGCCGGTCTGGTCGGCCGGGACGCTGCCCACGATCAGGTTGGCCATGGAGGCGAAGGCGAGCCCGATGCCGAGGCCGAACAGACCCGCGACCACGGCGATCTGCCACTGCTCGTCGTGCCAGACGGCGAGGAATCCGCAGGCCACCGCGCCCAGCGCGGCACCCGTGGTGAGCAGTGCCTTGGCGCCGACGACCGGCTCCAGGCGGCCGCTCAGCACACCGGAGAGGAACATCGCCACCAGCATCGGCAGCATGAGCAGCCCGGCCGCGGTGACGCTCGCGCCGAAGCCGTATCCGGCCGACGACGGGGTCTGGACGAACCCCGGCAGGAAGGACCAGATCGAGTACATCCCGGCGCCGAAGAGCAGCGCGGCGGTGTTGGTGGTCCAGACGGCCGGCAGGCGCATCACCTTCAGGTCGATCAGCGGGCTGCTGGAGCGGGCCTCGGAGTACAGCCACAGCGCGAACAGCACGACGGCCGCGCCGAACAGGCCGAGCACCCGGGCCGAGCCCCAGCCCCACTTGCCCGCCTGGCTGAGCGGCAGCAGCAGCGCGACCAGCCACCCGGACAGCAGCACGGCACCGGACCAATTGATGTTGCCCTGTGCCCTGTTGGGCGACTCGGGCACATACCGTACGGCGATCAGCGTGGCGGCGATCACGATGGCGACCGGGATCCAGAACAGCCAGCGGTAGTCGAGCGCGGTCACGATGGGACCGGCCGCGACCATGCCGACGCCACCGCCGGCGGCGATCACGGCGGACAGGTTGCTGATGGAGCCGCTGACCTCGGACGCGGCGAACTCGTCCCGGATGATGCCGAAGGAGAGCGGGAACAGGGCGCCGCCGACGCCCTGGACGACCCGGGCGACGATCAGGACACCGATCGACGGCGCGAGCGCGGCGAGGAGGCAGCCGACGGCCACGGTCACGAGGACGGCGACGAGCGTGCGCTTCTTGCCGATCAGGTCGCCGACCCGGCCGAGGATCGGCGTGAAGATCGAGGCGGACAGCAGATACGCGGTCATCACCCAGGTCACGGTGGACTGCGAGGTGTGCAGCGCGTGCTGGACGGTGGGCAGGGCCGGCGCGATCAGTGACTGGAGCATGGAGAACACGCCGGCACCGGCCGCGAGGACGGCGAAGGTGAGGCGGGTGGACTTGCGGGGCATGAGGAGCCTCTCCGAACGAACGGGGTGCGGCCGGAGCCTCGTGGGAAGCGGTCGCGGAAAGGGCGATGGAGGACCTCGACTGCTAAAGTGGAGGTACGCCTCCACTCTAGCGGAGGCAACCCTCCGCTTCAACCCGTACCGGAGGTGCACCTCCGTTTCATCTCCCGGGAGGCAGTCGTGACCGCCCCGTCGTCGTTCCCCGTCACCGAGATCGTCGCGTCCCGCCGACCGCACAGGAAGGACGCCGCCCGCAACTACGACGCCCTGCTGGCCGCTGCCCGCGAGGCGTTCGCGGAGCACGGCGCGGACGCGTCCCTGGAGGACATCGCGCGGCGCGCGGGCGTGGGCATCGGCACGCTGTACCGCAACTTCCCCACCCGCCGCCATCTCTTCGAGAGCGTCTACGCGGACGAGGTGAACACGCTCGTGCAGGTGGCCCAGGAGCTCGCCGGCCAGGAACCCTGGGAAGCGCTCACGGCCTGGCTCGACCGGTTCGCCGGGTACATGGTGACCAAGCGGGCGGTGCGCGAGGCGCTCAACGACGAGTCGGAGATCTTCGCGGCGTGCCGGGACTCGATGTACGCGGCGGGCGGTCCGCTGTTCGCGCGGGCACAGGAGGCGGGTCGGGCGCGGCGGGACATGGACTTCGTGGATCTGCTGCGGATGGTCGCCGGGATCACGGCGACGGCCTTCGACGACGACGCCCAGCGCGATCGAGTGCTGTCGATCGCGCTGGACGGGGTTCGCGTGCCGCGCTGAGCCGGGGAGCGCCCAGGAACTAGGTAGGCAGGGCGACCGCTGGTTCAGCGATCCGCGCTCGCTTCAGTGGACGGCGACCAGCTGCTGCTCGCTCCCGGTGGGCGTCCGCCTGGAGCTGCGCAGGGCGGCGATGCCGATGAAGACCATGGACGACAGGCCCGCGATGGCGAAGGCTGTGAAGCCCCAGTCCCCGTTGCCCGAGGCGAGGAGCTGGCCGCCGAGCCACGGGCCGAAAACGGCACCGAAGCGGCCCATGCCCGAGGTCCAGCCGACGGCCGTGGCCCGGTTGTCCGCGTCGGAGCGGATGGAGACCGTGGCGTAGATCATCGTCTGGGCGCTGTTGAGGAAGACGCCGGTGAGGAAGACGACGATCATCGTGACGGTCATCGGCATGTGGACGCTGAGCAGGAAGACGCCCGCGGCGGTCAGGGCGAACCAGAGCGCCGAGATGCGCGGGGCACCGAAGCGGTCGGCGGCCCGGCCCGCGACCAGCATGCCCACGATGCCGCCGAGGTTGAAGACGACCACGAAGGACAGGGCGGAGCCCAGTTCGTAGCCCTCGGCCCGCATAAGAGTGGGCAGCCAGGTGGCGACGCCGTAGACGAGGAGCAGTCCGCCGAAGGAGGCCACCCAGTAGAGCAGGGTCTGGATCCACTCGTCGCCGCGGAAGAGGTTCGCCAGGCTGGTCCAGCGCTCGCCCGCGCCGCCCGTCTTCACGGCGGGCACCTCGACGTCGTAGCGCTCGGCCAGCGCCCTGGCCTCCTCGCCGCGGCCCTTGGCGACCAGGAAGCTCAGCGACTCGGGCAGCAGCTTCGCCAGCACCGGCGCGAAGAGCAGCGGGAGCACGCAGACCCAGAACGCGGCACGCCAGCCGACCGGGTCGATGAGCCACTTGGCGACATAGGCGGAGAGGATGCCGCCCGCATGGTGGGCGGTCATCAGCAGGCCGATGACGAGGGCTCCGCGGCCGCGCGGGGCGTAGTCGGAGACCATGCTGATCGCGGTCGGCAGCAGTCCGCCGAGGCCGACGCCCGCCAGGGTCCGGCCGAGGCCGAAGACCGCGACGCCGTCGGCCAGCGCGCACACGCCGGAGGCCAGCGAGAAGAGGACCACACAGGAGACCATCAGCCTCTTGCGCCCGATCCGGTCGGCGATCGTGCCGGCGGCGAGGGCGCCGACCAGCATGCCGAAGGTGGCGTAACTGCCGAGGTCGCCGGCCTGGTCCGCGGTGAGGCCGAAGGTCCTGGTCTCCAGCAGGTGGGGCAGCACCGAGCCGTAGATGAACATGTCGAGCCCGTCGAAGAGCACGGCCAGCCAGCACAGACCGACGACCAGGAGGGCCAGTCTGCTGCCGCGGGCAGACAGCGGGGAGGGGGAGGAAGACATCGTTGGTTACCTCTCGTACGTGGTGCGCCAGACGCTAAAGAGCCGACCCTGGAGTGTCAACACTTTTGTCAACAATCTCATCGACGACTCAGGGACGGCTCGGAACAGCGCAGCTCAGGCCACCGGCGGCGTCCCGTGCGTATGGAACGACTCGATGGTCTTCAACCCCCAGGCCTGCCCCTTCTTCCGTTCCTCCTCGGTCCAGGTCACGAGCGGCCAGTCGGGCGCCAGCACCAGCCGGGTGAGCGGGTTGCACAGCTCGATGCGGTTGCCGCCGGGCTCGTAGACGTAGAGGAAGAACGTCTGCTGGATGGCGTGCTTGTGCGGGCCCGTCTCGATGAACACCCCGGTGTCGATGGCGAGATCGGCCGCGCGCAGCACGTCCTCGCGGGTGTCGGTGGCGAAGGCGATGTGGTGCAGCCTGCCCTCGCTGCCGGTCCAGTCCGAGGTGTAGACGACGTCGTACGACTTGTTCGTGTACGTCAGCCAGCGCGCCGCGATCTTCCCGCTGTCCAGCCGGATCTGCTCGGTGGGCCGGGCGCCGAGCACGTTCTGCTGGAACTCGGCGTTGGCGAGCACGTCGACCGCGAGGAAGTTGATGTGGTCCAACCGCCGTACGCCTACTCCCCTGTTGGGCTTGGCCTGCGGCTGGTTCTTCAGCGCGGGCCGCAGCGCGTCGGGGGCCCGGTAGTGCTCGCTCTCCCAGTAGAGGGCGTGCTCGTGGCCGTCCGGGTCGGTGGTGACGTAGAGCTTGCCGAGGCCGGGTTCGTCCTCGGCCCAGGTGCCGGTGCCGCCCGAGTCCTCGACTGCCTTGATACGGCGGTGCAGTGCCTCCTCGCTGGAGGTGCGCAGGGCGAGCCGGCCGAGGCCGGGCTGCTCGCGGGCGGTGAGGACCAGGCTGTGGTGCTCGTAGTCGTCGAAGGTCCGCAGATAGACCGTGTCGCCGTCCTGGCCGTTGACGGTGAGGCCGAGGAAGTCGGTGAAGAAGGCGACGCTGGCGTCCAGGTCCGGTGTGAACAGCTGGGTGTGGCCGATGTGGGCGATGTCGCCGAGCGGCGGAGTCATCAGTGACCTCCTGAGGGTCGGTCGGCGGCCCGGGGGAAGACGGTGCCGTCGAAGATCTTGCGGGCCGTGCGGACCACGGCGGTACGCAGGGCGCAGGGCGGGCCGTCCGGGGTGACGGCCAGGCTGCTCTCGATGTCCAGGAATCCCGTGGGGTGTTCTATGCGGACGCGATCACTCCCGGGATCGATCACCGCGAGGCCGGCACCCACACTGCCGTCGATCCGCAGGCCCGCTGCCACACTCGCGGCGCCGAGGACCCCGATGGAGGTGTGGCAGTGCACGGGGATGAAGGTGCGGGTGGTGACCGCGCCGCCGTCGCGGGGCGGGGCGAGCAGCGTGAGCTTGGGGACGGTCGCGTCGGACACGTCACCGAGGCCCATCAGACGGCCCGCCTCCAGCCGGATGGTGCGCAGGCGGTCGGCCAGGGCCACGTCCTCCTCCAGGTCCCGGGGCAATTCGTAGCCGGTGACCTTGAGGGAGCCGGCCGCGATGAGGACGGTCGGCATACCGTTGTTCACGCACGTGACCTCGACACCGTCGACGACGTCGACGGCGTTGCCCGTGGGGAGCAACTCCCCGGCGCCCGGCGGGAACTCGATCACCACGGCCGCGGCCGTGCCCGGCACGCCCGAGATGTCGGCGTCCCCCGCGTAGTCGACGCGGCCGCCCGGGGTCGGGAAGGACGCGGTCGCGTAGTCACCCGTGTTGACCATGCGGATCCGGACGGAGGTCTCCTGCTCCCCCGCCGGGACGAGTCCGCGCTCGACGGCGAACGGGCCGACGCCGGCGAGGATGTTCCCGCAGTTCTGACGATCGCTCACCTCGGGCCGGTCGACGGCGACTTGGAGGAAATGATAGTCGACGTCGGCCTTCGGGTCGGCGGAGGGCGAGATCACGGCGACCTTGCTGGTGAGCGGGTGCGCACCGCCCAGGCCGTCGATCTGCCGCTCGTCCGGGCTGCCCATGATCCGCAGCAACAGGTCGTAGCGCAGGGCGGGTCGGGCGGGCAGGTCGTCGGCGAGGAAGTAGGCGCCCTTGGAGGTGCCGCCCCGCATCAGCATGCAGCGCACCTCCTCGGGCAGCGGGGTCACGACCCCTCCCCCGTGTACTCCTCGTAGGACCTGTACTCGACGCCCAGGTTCTTGAGCGTCTCGCGCAACCCGTAGCGGTCCAGGCCCAGTTGGCCGTCGATGAAGGCGGCGCGGGTGGCGGCCTCCTTGGCCTCGCGCGCCACCGCCTTCTCCACCGTCCCGGCCACCCGCTCACGCGGCACGACCACGACACCGTCGTCGTCGGCGAGGATCACGTCGCCGGGGTGGATCACCTGGCCGTCGATGGCGATCGGCACGTTGACCGAACCGCCGGTGGCCTTGACCGTGCCTTGCGAGGAGACCGCGCGGGACCAGGCGGCGAAGCCCATGTCACGCAGCTCCTGGGTGTCACGGATGCCGGTGTTGGTGACGACCCCACGCACGCCGCGCTGCTTCAGGGCGGTCGCGAACAGCTCGCCGAACAGGCCGTCCGTGCACGGGGAGGTGGTGGTGACGACCAGGATGTCGCCCTCGCCGCACTGCTCGACGGCCGCGTGGATCATGAGGTTGTCGCCCGGCCAGCTGAGCACGGTGACCGCGGTGCCCGCGACCCGTACGCCCTGTTGGACGGGGCGAACCGCCGGGCCCAGCAGGCCCGTTCGGCCCATCGCCTCGCTGACGGTGGCCACGCCGTACCGCGCGAGCGCGTCGACGTCCTTGAGGTCCGCCTTCGGCGGGTTGGTGACGATCACGCCGCTCACGCCAGCTCCTTCGCGATCTGCGGGTAGGGACGCATGTACGCCTCGGCCATGGTCTTGTGGGCCAGGCCCAGGTTCGGGCCCGCGTTGCGCTTGAGCTGGACGCCCCGGCGCACGGCGAGGTCGGTGTAGTAGTCCCACAGGTGCTGCTGGGCGCCGAGGCACTCCATGGCCTTGCGCTTGGTCTCCCAGACCTCGGTGATGTCGAGGAGGACCTCGGGCCTGAAGCCGCTCATCTCGGGCTGGTGGGGCTCGAAGTAGAAGACCGGCGGGGCGCCGATGATTTCGCCCTCGCCCGGGTAGCCGATGGCCTGGGCGAGGACCCGGGCCTCCAGGGCCATGCGGTTGGCCGCCGGGTGGTCGCCGTTGTACGGGTCCTCGACCGGGTGGGTGAGCACGACGTCGGGCTGGGTGGCCCGGTAGACCCCGACGAGCTTGTCGGTCAACTCGGCGGTGGGGACCAGCGGGTAGTCGCCGGCGTCGAAGAAGCGGACCTCGGCGCCGAGAGTGGCGGCGGCGCGCTCGGCCTCGTCCCGGCGTATCGCCTTGATCTCGTCGATCTTCCTGCCCTCGCGCCAGGCTTTGGCGGACTCCCCGCGCTCACCGAAGGTCAGACAGGCGATGGTGACCTTCTCGCCCCGGGCGGCGGACAGGGCGATGGCACCGCCGGCACGCCACACGAAGTCCCCGGCGTGCGCGGTGATGACAAGTGTCGAACGTGGATCGGCGGGCGCGCCTGACTGCGTCATTACTCGGATCTCCTTGGCGTTGACAGATGTGCGCCCGCCTCGCAGCGGCTCAGTCGCGCAGCGCCTCGATCACGCTGGTGAGGTGGGCGCGGACGGCCTTCTCGGCCGCCTGCGGATCCCTGGCCCTGATCGCCTCGATCATCGCCAGATGCTCGTTCAGGGAGTGCTGCGGGCGTCCCGGTCGAAGCGCCAACTGAAAGCGGTGCCGCACCAGTTGGGCGTTGAGCCGCTCCAGCAGATCCACGGCGGTCTGCTGGCCGGAGAACTCCCGCACCCTGGCGTGCAGCTCCTGGTTGAGCTCGGAGTAGGTCATCGGCTCACCGTCGGCCACGGCCTTGGTCATCGCCGTGCCCAGCTCGGTCAGCTCGGCGAGCTGCTCGTCACTGGCCAGGGTCGCCGCCTTGGCCGCGCACAGTCCTTCCAGGACCATGCGGCACTCGGTGATGGCGACCGCCTCCTCCACGGTCACCACCCGCACCCGGGAACCCCGGTTGCGGATCCGCTCCACGAGGCCCTGGGCCTCCAGATCGATGAGCGCGGCCCGGATGCTGGCCCGTGTCACACCGAACTGCTCGGCGAGCTCGTTCTCCACCAGCCGCTGCGCCGGTGCCATCTCGCCGTGCAGGATCGCCTGCCGCAACTGCGCGAGCGCATGCTGCTTGGCCTGCTCCCCGGTGCTCGGACGGGCTTCTTTCGGCATCGTTGCCCTCCCTGAGTGAGTGCCTGTCGAACCTAAATCTAGCCAAACACGATTGTCAACAATTTTGTCCGCCGTATCGGCGCATGTGATCCATCGCGCCCGTCGACATACGAGCCTCAGGGGTCCCGGTGCGGGGCGGTCCCGCGGTTCCAGTGCGGCCCGCACGGTGCGGATCAGGGTGAGTCGGTGATCCACGTCCACGAGCAGCGTGCGCCCCGCCGGGCAGGCCGACCGGCCGATGGGTCGCTCCGCGACGGGGCGACTCACTCGACAGCCAGGCCGACAGTCCGGTCACACGTGGCGCCGCGACGACCGGGACCTGCCGTCCGCCACCCCGACGTCAGGTCCGGGCTCCTCGATGACGTCCACTCACATGACGCGACCTGTTCACACGGCGAGCGGGGCCTCGGCGTACGCCATGAAGTCGTGGACCAACCGGCGCAAGAGCACGGCGAGTTGGTCCAGTTCATCGGGGGCCCAGTCGGCCAGGGCCAGTTCGACGCCCCGGCAGCTCGCCTCCCGTACACGCTCCACCGCCTCCAGGCCGGCGTCCGTGAGCTGCACGCGCCGGGCCCTGCGATCCTCAGGGTCCGCGACCCGCACGACGTACCCGTCCCGCTCCAACTGCCGCAACTGCCGGGTGACATGGGATGCCTCGACGGACAGCCGGACCGCAAGCACCCCTGGCCGCACAGGATCGCTCCCGGCGATGTGCCGCAGGACGGTCACGGCGGCCCGGTCGAGATCAAGTCCGGCCATCGCCATCAGCCGCTCATGCTGCCGGGCCCGTCCCGCCAGATAGGTGATCCGGCTCAGCACACGCTCGATCTCGACCACCTTCACCGAGAGGGCCGGCATCGGCGCGGATTTCTGTGTCGACATGAGACCACCCCAACAGTAGTTGCCTAGCTCAAGCAATTGGACAATTTGATTGCTTGACTTAAGTAACTCGCGTATGCTTGCCTAAGTCAAGCAAGCCGTCACGGACGAGGCCCGCGCCAAGCGGACACGGGCCTCTCGCGCCCGACCCGTGGGGACGGGGACGGCGCGGTCTCCGGGTCCGGCGCGTGGACCCACTCCCCCTGTCCCTCGCCGGGCCCGGAGACACCAACTCCCCCCTCCTCCAGAAAGTGAGACACCCCATGGCCACGATGAAGTCCGTCCTCGCCGCGAAGGACAAGGTCGACGTGGTGGACGTCGAACGGCCCGTGCCCGGCCCCAAGGACGCTCTCGTACGGGTCCGGGCGTGCGGCATCTGCGGCACGGACACCTTCTTCCTCCACCTGGGCGGGATGCCCGCCGGCCCCGACGGGTCGATGCGGGCCATCCCGCTCGGCCACGAGCCGGCCGGTGAGATCGTCGAGGTGGGCACCGAGGTGACCGGCCTCGCGGTTGGCAACCGGGTCGTCGTCAACCCCCAGGGCGCGCCGACCGGCATCATCGGCTGCGGCGGCGAACTCGGCGGCATGGACGAGTACTTGCTCATCGAGAACGCCGAGGTCGGCAGAAGCGTCGCCGTCTTCCCCGACGAGATGCCCTTCGACGTCGCCTCACTCAACGAGCCGATGGCGGTCGCCCGGCACGCCGTCAACCGCTCCGGAGCGACGACCACGGACAAGGTGGCCGTGTTCGGCGCCGGGCCCATCGGTCTGGGCGCGGCGATCTGGCTCAAGCTGCGCGGGGTGGGGCACGTGACCGTGGTCGACATCATTCCCGAGCGCCTGGAGACCGCACTGGCAGTCGGCGCCGACGCGGTCGTCAACTCCGCCTCGGAGGACCTCACGGCCCGGCTGAAGGAATTGCACGGTGAGGCCGCCAACGCGCTCGGGCAGCCGCGGGCCGGCACCGACATCTACCTGGACGCCGCGGGGGCGCCGGCGGTCTTCGACTCCGTGATCGCCAACGCCAAGTGGCACGCCAAGCTCGTCATGGTCGCCGTACAGAAAAAGGGCGAGGTGGATCTCGGTGGCATGCTGCGCAGCGAACTCACGCTCATCGCTTCGCAGGGGTATCCGACGGAGATCTTCGAGGTCACACCGGAGCTGGTGGAGCACCGTGAGCGGTTCGCGAAGCTGATCAGTCACCGGGTGCCGTCCACCGAGGTGGGTCGGGCTTTCGAGCTTGCGCTGACTCCCGGGGCCGCGGAGAAGGTCGTCGTGACCTTCGACGCGTAGTCGCACCCATTCTTTTAACTTGCTTAAGTCAATCAATTGCGATTCACTTGAGTAAGTCAAGCAATATCCATCGTTTCTGACGGAGGCCCCGCCATGTCCGACGCCCTTGCCCGACCCGCCGAAGCGGGGACGTCCGCCCCGCCGAAGCCGAACGCCGTGGTGGCGGTACTGGCCCTGGCCGGAATCGTCGTCTCGCTGATGCAGACCCTGGTCATCCCGATCGTTCCCGAGCTGCCCAAGCTCCTGCACGCGGAGGCCTCGGACGCCGCCTGGGCGGTCACCGCGACCCTCCTCGCCGCGTCCGTGGCCACGCCGGTCGTCGGGCGGCTCGGCGACATGTTCGGCAAGCGGCGGATGCTGCTGCTCAGCATCGTGCTGCTGGTGTCCGGTTCGGTGGTCTGCGGCCTCGCCGACTCCCTCGTCCCGATGATCATCGGTCGCGCCCTGCAGGGACTGGCCGCCGCGGTCGTACCGCTCGGCATCAGCATCATGCGGGACGCGCTGCCGGCCGACCGGCTCGCCGGGTCCACCGCGCTGATGAGCGCCTCGCTCGGTGTCGGTGGCGCCCTGGGTCTGCCCGCCGCCGCGTTCATCGCCGACAACTGGAACTGGCACATCCTGTTCTGGGTCTCCGCCACCCTCGGTGCTGTCGCCTTCGCGCTCGTCCTGCTGATCGTGCCGGAGTCGAAGGTGCGTGCCGGGGGCCGCTTCGACCTGGTCGGCTCGCTGGGCCTGTCGGCCGGTCTGGTGTCGCTGCTGCTGGCCGTCTCCAAGGGCGGTGACTGGGGCTGGAGCAGCGGCACCACACTCGGTCTCGGCGTCGCCGCCGTCGTGATCCTGCTGGCCTGGGGCTGGTGGGAGCTGCGCAGCCCGCAGCCGCTGGTCGACCTGCGCACCACCGCCAAGCCGCAGGTGCTGTTCACCAACCTCGCCTCGGTCGCGCTCGGCTTCTCGATGTTCGCGATGTCGCTGGTGCTCCCGCAGCTGCTGCAGCTGCCGTCGCAGACCGGCTACGGCCTCGGCAGGTCCATGCTGACCGTCGGTCTGGTGCTGGCCCCGCAGGGTCTGGTGATGATGGCGATGTCCGCCGTCTCCGCGGCCCTCACCAAGGCCAAGGGACCCAAGATCACGCTGATGGTCGGCGCGCTGATCGTGGCCGCCGGTTACGGGCTCAACATCGTCCTGATGTCCGAGGTCTGGCACCTCATCCTGGTCTCCTGCGTCATCGGCGCCGGTATCGGCTTCACCTACGGCGCGCTGCCCGCCCTGATCATGGGCGCCGTGGACCCCTCCCAGACGGGTGCCGCCAACAGCCTCAACACGCTGATGCGGTCCCTCGGCACCTCCTTCGCCAGCGCCCTGGCCGGCGTGATCCTGGCCCAGATGACCACCGACTTCGGCGGCACCGCGCTGCCCTCGGAGAACGGCTTCAAGGTCGTCATGGCGATCGGCGCGGGCGCGGCACTGCTCGCCTTCGCCGTCGCGACCTTCATCCCGCACCGGCGCCAGACATCACCCCAGGCCGCGACCGACGGAACGGCGGGGCCGGCGGAGGTCGGCGCCAAGGCGTAGGACGGAGTGCACACCCCGGGTCGGCGGCCGTCGCTCCCTCGCGGGGGCGGCGGCCGCTCGGCACCTTGAGGAAGGCCCAGCAGTCGCCCGGGGTCGCGAAGGCGACCACGGCCACTCGGCGCCAGCAGGAGGGCCTCGGACCCGCCCAGGCATAGAGGCCAGGCCCGCAACGACCCCATCCGCCGCCACTCCCTCCCAGCGGCGACAGCCGACCAGCACCCTGAGGAAGACCCAGCGACCGCCCCGGGTCGCGAAGGCGACCACGGCCACCCGGCGCCAGCAACACGCACTCCGACCCACCCCAGCACAGGGCCAGGCCCACAACGACCCCATCCGCCGCCACTCCCTCCCAGCGGCGACAGCCGACCAGCACCCTGAGGAAGACCCAGCGACCGCCCGGGGTCGCGAAGGCGACCACGGCCACCCGGCGCCGGCAGGACGGCCTCGGGCACCGGGTGTCGCGAGGGCGACGGTCGCTGGCCTGACCCACGGTCGGCGGGCGGCAAGGAGGCGAGCCGGACCGACCTGGGGGGCTCTCACCGGGCGGCGGTCACGGGATCGCCGGGGCGGCGAGCAGCACGACCCGTCCCGCCGTGACGTCGAAGCCGAGTACCGGGTGCAGCGGGTCCGACTCCGGAGTCAGCAGCACCGGCTTGCCCAGCCGTCGGCCGACGGCCCGCAGCAGGAGGCACAGCGCGTCGACGCCGGTCTGGCCCTGCAACTCCCGCAGATCCACGTCGAAGTCGATCGTGCCGACCTCGTAAGCCCGAAAGATCGCCAGTACTCCGGGAGTCGGCCATACCTGCAGCGCCGCGTCGACGCCCGGGCTGCGGGCGAGCATGTCCGCGGCCCGCGGCAGCCGGACCGCCACACCGTCCTCGGTGTACGCGTACGACCAGCCCCGCGACCGCACCAGATCGAGGACCGCCTGCCAGTCGTCCAGGGAGGTGCCCGGGACGGTCACGTCCGGGAGCGGCCCCATCAGGTCGGGGTCGAAGAAGTTCTTGACGTCGTCCCACAACAGGTCGGGCATCACGCCATGCTGCCCCGCACTCCGCCCCGGACGCACCCCGATTCCCCTGACGGGAGCCGCAGGTCCGCGCGCGCCCCTTACTTGATCACCGCGTTGGCCACCACGACCACCACCCCCAGCATCGCGTCCACCACCCCGATACCGACCGCGGCCGCCCACGGGCGACGGGACCAGCGGGCCGTGACCAGGCCCAGGGTGAACAGGAGGGTGATGTTGAGGACGAAGGCCGCGTACTCGACGCCGTTCGCGGGCCACCAGCCCCAACCGGCCCCGGCCAGGAGGCCGACCGTCGGCACGACCGCGGCGACCAGGGGCCACTCGTCGGCCAGGGTGCGCAGGGCGTCCCCTCGGCGGTGCGGGGCGCGCTCGGCGATGAAGTGGGCGTAGCCGTGCGCGAGGGCGGAGGCGAGGGCGGTGACCAGGAGCCACGCGGCGTCGTAGCGGCGGCTGTCCCGGGAGGTGTGCCCGTACTGGGTGAGCGCGGCGACCATGGAGCAGGCCAGGACCGAGCCGTAGACGCCGCCGAAGAGGACGGCCTCACGGGTGTCGTGCCGGTCCGCCCGGGACGCGGCGGCCTCGGTGTCCACCATGTCCTCCATGATCACCCGGGCCGCGACGTGCCGCCAGTTCACGACGGAGTGTCCTCCCACCTGCGCCGGCACTCCACACCCTGTCCACGGACTTGCCGGGAACGATCTCGCTAGGGTCGAACCCATGGACCACAGTTTCGTACTGCACATCCCCGACGCCGAGCTCGAGTCCGAGCCTCTCGCCCGGGAGCAGATCGTCTCCGGGACGCCCGAGGTGACCGGGAAGGTGGTCTGGGAGTCGCAGGACGGACGTCAGATCCGGGGCATCTGGCAGATCACCCCCGGCGTCGTCACCGACACGGAGGCGGACGAGCTGTTCGTCGTCGTCAGCGGCTCGGCGACCATCGAGGTCGAGGGCGGCCCGACGCTGCACGTGGGGCCCGGCGACATGGCCGTCCTGCGCGAGGGCGACCATACGACGTGGACGGTGCACGAGACGCTGCGGAAGGCGTACGCGATCAACCTCTGACGGGGCCCTCAAGAGCCTTCGGGCGGGCGCGCCGTGGTCCCCCGGATCTCCAGCACCGGCGCCGCGAGATCCGTACGCCCCGCTCCCCCGCGCCCCTCGAACCGGTCGAGCAGACAGCGTGCCGCGCGACGGCCGACCTCGTGGCTGGCGTTGTCGACGGTGGTGAGCCAGACGTGGCGCAGGCGGGCGATGCTCGTGTTGTCGTAGCCGACGACGGACAGGTCGCGCGGGACGTCGAGGCCCAGTTCCTCGGCGGCCGACACCGCGCCGATCGCGGCGATGTCGTTGAAGGCGAAGACGGCCGTCGGCCGGTCGGGGCGGCTCAGCAGCCGGACCGTCGTGCGGTAGCCGCCCTCCTCGGTCATGTCGCTCGGTTCGACGACCGCCTCCTGCCCGAGACCGTGCGCCCGCATGGTCTCCTGGAAGCTCCCCCGGCGCAGCTCGCCGACCGCCCCGTACCCCGCGATGTGCGCGATCCGGCGGTGACCGAGGCCGATCAGGTGCTCGGTGACCAGGCGGGCGCCGCGCTCGTCGTCGTTGGCGACCACGTCCACCCCCGGCAGCCCGGGCTCGCGCGCGCCGGCCACGACCACCGGGAGGCGTTCGGCCACCGCCCCGAGCGCGCCGGGGTCAGGCAGCGTGCCGACCACGATCAGGCCGTCGACTCCGAGGTCCAGGAAGGGACCTGCCGGGTCCTGGCCGGTACGGCGGTTGAGGCGGGCGTCGGCCAGCAGCATCCGCAGGCCGTTGTCGTGGAGCAGGGAGTTGAGGCCGTCGAGCAGGTCGACGAACCAGGGGTTGCGCAGGTCGTTCAGGAGGACGCCGACCGTGCGGGTGCGCTGCTCGCTGAGGCTGCGGGCGGCGGCGTTCGGCCGGTAGCCGAGCTCGCGCACGGCCCGCAGCACGGCCTCCCGTTTCTCCGGACGCACCTGGTCGGAGCCCCGCAGCACGAGCGAGACCAGCGACTTCGAGACACCGGCCCGGTCGGCCACATCGCGGATCGTCGGCGGTCTCATGAGCATGGACCGTTCCACGAGGCGGTGCGGCTTGTCAAAGGCTTGACAGCGAGCAAATACGGCACCCAAGGTGACCTGGACAGGATATGGAACGGTCCAAAGAGGGGCTCCCCGTGGTCGATACGCTCGGTGTCGCCGTCATCGGATTCGGCTGGATGGGGCGGGTGCACACCCAGGCGTACGCCCGTGTCCCGCACCACTACCCACAGCTTCCCCTGCGTCCGGAGCTCGTGACCGTCGCCGAGGACGTGCCGGGGCGGGCCGAGGAGGCCGCCGCGCAGTTCGGGTTCGCCTCGACGACTCGTGACTGGCGCGAGGTCGCCGCCGACCCACGCGTCCAGGCAGTCAGCATCACCGCGCCCAACTTCCTGCACCGCGAAATCGGTGTGGCGATGGCCGAGGCCGGCAAGCACATCTGGATCGAGAAGCCGGTGGGCCTGACCGGCGAGGACGCCCGCGCGGTGGCCGACGCGGCGGCCAGGGCGGGTGTGCGGAGCGCGGTCGGATTCAACTACCGCAACGCCCCGGCCGTGGAGAGCGCCCGTGCGCTGATCGGCGCCGGCGAGATCGGCGCGGTCACTCACATCCGTGTCCGGCTCTTCAGCGACTACGCGGCCCACCCTCAGGGCGCCCTCACCTGGCGCTTCGAACGTGAACGCGGCGGCAGCGGGGTGCTCGGCGACCTCGCCTCGCACGGCGCCGACCTGGCCCGCTTCCTCCTCGGCGACATCGCTTCCCTCACGGCCGACACCGCGATCTTCGTGCCGGAGCGCGCCCGCCCCACCGGCGCCACCGCCGGGCACACCCTCGCCACCGGGGAGCTCGGCCCGGTCGAGAACGAGGACTACGTCAACTGCCTGCTGCGTTTTACCTCCGGCGCGCGGGGTGTCCTGGAAGCGTGCCGGGTCTCGGTCGGCGAGCAGAACAACTACGGCTTCGAGGTGCACGGCACGAAGGGCGCGGTGTTCTGGGACTTCCGCCGCATGGGCGAGCTGGGCCTCAGCCGCGGCACCGGCTACCAGGACCAGCCGGTCAGTACCGTGTATGTGGGCCCGGGCGACGGCGAGTTCGGCGCCTTCCAGCCGGGCGCGGCCAACGCCATGGGTTACGACGACCTGAAGGTCGTGGAGGCCCACCGCTTCCTGCGCTCGGTCTCGGAGGACCGGCCGTACGGGGCCACCTTGCAGGACGCCGTGCACAGCGCCGTCGTACTGGACGCGATGTCCCGGTCCGCGCAGAGCGGTTCATGGGTGGAGGTGTCGGTATGACGGTCCGGGTGGGGGTGGTCGGGGCCGGGGTGATGGGTGCCGATCATGTGCGGCTGCTGCACGGGTTCGTGTCGTCGGCGCAGGTCGTGGCGGTGGCGGACGTCGACGGGGCGCGGGCGGCGGCGGTCGCGTCCGGCGTTCCGGGGGCGTTGGTCAGTCCCGACGCGTTGTCGCTGATCGCCGATCCCCGTGTGGACGCGGTGGTCGTCGCCTCGCACGACTCCACCCACGCGGAGCTGACCGTGGCCGCCGTGCGCGCCGGGAAGCCGGTGCTGTGCGAGAAGCCGCTGGCACCGACGGTCGCCGAGTGCGTCGAGGTGGTGCGGGAGGACGACGGGGCGGGCGGTGGGCTCGTGTCGGTGGGGTTCATGCGGCGGTTCGACCCGGCGTACGTCGCGCTGAAGGCCGCGCTGGGAGAGGGCCGGTGCGGTCGGCCCCGGGTGGTGCACTGTGTGCACCGGGGGGTGGCCTCGGCACCGGGCGCGGACAGCGAGTTCAGCGTCACCGGGTCGGCGGTCCACGAGTTCGACGTCGTGCCGTGGCTGCTGGACTCCCCCGTCACGGCGGTGTCCTGGCACGCGCCGGAGGGCGGCTCGGCCCCCGGTCTGCGGGATCCCCAGGTGATGCTGCTGCACACCGCCGACGGCACGCTCACCACGGTCGAGACCTTCCTCAACGCCCGTTACGGTTACGAGGTCCGCTGCGAGGTCGTCGGCGAACGGGGCGCGCTCCGACTGGCCGACCCGGCCCTGGTCGTGAGCCATCTGGAGGGCACGCGGTCCACCGCCCACCCGGCCGACTGGCGGCCCCGGTTCGCCGACGCCTACCGGCTGGAGCTCCAGGCGTGGATCGACTCGGTCGTGGCCGGGCGGCCCTCGCCGCTGCCCTCCGCGCGGGAGGGGCTGACCGCGTCC
This sequence comes from Streptomyces sp. NPDC005483, assembly GCF_040606035.1. Lineage (NCBI taxonomy): Bacteria > Bacillati > Actinomycetota > Actinomycetes > Kitasatosporales > Streptomycetaceae > Streptomyces > Streptomyces sp. NPDC005483. Next base: position 301,921 of record NZ_JBEXEA010000001.1, on the reverse strand, counting down.
GCGGTGGCCGAGGCGGTGGTCGCGTCGATGCGGGACGGGGGCCGGACCGTGCCGGTTTCCGTACCGGCCGTGTGAGGCGTGCCGCGACGACGCTCCCCCCGCCGGGCGACAGCGAGCCGGCCCCTCGAGAGACGGTCTACGCCGGCATGTTGTACGGCGTCACCACCTGTATCGCCGAAGGCACCGTCGGTCCCGCCGGCGGCAATGCCCCGTGCGCCCGCATCACGATGTGACACGCCTCCCGCATGTCCTGCCGCAGATCATGGTGAAGCACGGCCGACAGGCGATGTTCCCGCAGCAGCCGGTCGTTGTCGTGGTCCAGGTCGTGGGCCACGAACACCGCGCACTCCCTGCCCAGGTCCTCGAAGGCCCGCAGTGTGGCGATGTTGCCGCCGCCGATGGAGTAGACGGCGCGGATCTCCGGATCCCGCTCCAGCGCGGCCCGGACGAGGTCGTACTGCGTGGCGTCGAGGCCCTGCCCCTCGGTGATCTCCACCAGCGCCCGCTCCGGGTACCGGGCGCGCATGGCGCTGCGGAACCCCATCTCACGCTCCTCCTCGTTGCGGAAGAAGCCGCTGCTGAGGCTGGTGAGGACGTTGCCGGGGCGGTCGCCGAGCCACTGGCCCATGAGGTAGGCGGCGGTCGCTCCCGCCGCCCGGTTGTCGATGCCGACGTAGGCGAGGCGGGCCGTGGAGGGCAGGTCGGTGACGAGGGTGACCACGGGGATGCCCGCCTCCGCGAGCCGGCCGACCGCGGCCGTGACCTCGGGGACGTCGGGAGCCTTGAGGATCACTCCCTGGGAACCGCGACGCGCTATCCGGTCGAGGGTCTTCGTCAGTTCCGCCACCGGGCCGGTCTCCCGGAAGTGGAAGCGCGAGCGCAGCACGGCCGGATGCAGCGCGGGCAGTTCGGCCTCCAGAGCGGCGCGTACGGCCGTCGAGAAGCGTTCCGGAGTCTGCATCACTATGTCGATCATGAAGGTGCGGCCGACGAGGCGGACCTGGGTGCGCTGCCGGTCCAGGTCGGTGATCGCCTGGTGGACCTCGCGGGCGGTGTTCTCCCTGACCCCTCCCCTGCCGTTCAGCACCCGGTCGACGGTGGCCTCGCTCAGCCCCGCCTGACGTGCGATTTCCCGGATCGGATAGGGGTGGCCCACGCGTCTGCTCCTTGAGGGGTTTTTGATGGTCGCCTGCTGGTTGTTCGACGGCTTTGTCATGACAAGAATGACAGCGCTGAGTCGCCCCTGTCACCGAGAGGACGCCGATGTCCTTCACCGCCGTACACCGCCGTGCCTGGTTGTCCGAACAGGACTGCGACCTCGACTCGTTCCGCGCGCTCGTCGAGCGGACGGCCGACCCCGCCGACTACCCGTACGCGAGTTCCGTGGAGAGGAACGTCCTGCTGTACGACGCCGAGCGGGTCCGCGGCGCCGAGGACCGCCGGGAAGTGCAGGAGGAACTGGTGCGCGCCCTGACCGACGGCCCCGGGGTCGTGGTCTTCCAGGGGGCGTTTCCCGATCGCGCGGTCGTGGACCGGTTCACCGAGGTGTTCGACTCGCTGATCCGCGAGCAGTACGCGGCGGGCACGACCGCGGGCGACCACTTCGCGAAGCCCGGCGCCAACGAGCGGGTGTGGAACGCGCTGGAGAAGGCCGCACTCTACGACCCGGCGGCGTTCGCCGACTACTACGCCAACCCCGTCGTCGCCCTGGTGTCCGAGGCCTGGCTCGGCCCCGGCTACCAGGTCACCTCCCAGGTCAACGTCGTCAACCCGGGCGGCCTCGCGCAGACCGTGCACCGCGACTACCACCTCGGCTTCCTCTCCGACGAGGTCGCCGCGGCCTATCCGGCGCACGTCCATCGCCTCTCCCCCGTGCTCACGCTCCAGGGCGCGGTCGCGCACTGCGACATGCCGGTGGAGTCGGGGCCGACGCTGTACCTGCCGTTCTCGCAGCAGTTCGAGCCCGGGTATCTGGCGTGGCGGCGGCCGGAGTTCCAGGCGTACTTCAAGGAGCACCACGTCCAGCTGCCGCTCGCGAAGGGCGACGCCGTCTTCTTCAACCCGGCGCTGTTCCACGCGGCCGGCACCAACCGCACCACAAACGTGCGGCGCATGGCCAATCTCCTGCAGGTGTCCTCGGCCTTCGGGCGGGCCATGGAGACCGTGGACCGGGAGGCGGTGTCGAACGCCGTCTACCCGGCGCTGCTGCGCCGCAAGTCGGAGGGCGCCGACGCGCAGTGGCTGGACAACGTGATCGCCGCGAGCGCCGAGGGCTACCCCTTCCCCACCAACCTCGACAGCGATCCGCCGGTCGACGGACTCGCCCCGCACTCGCAGGCCGACCTCGTACGGCTGGCGCTCACCGAGAACTGGAACCCGCGAGTGCTGCGCGACGCACTGCGGGCCGGCGCCGACCGGCGCACGAGCTGAAAGGTACGGGCACATCCATGGGACTTCTCGACGACAAGATCGTCCTCGTCAACGGCGGCAGTCAGGGCGTCGGTGCCGCCATCGCCCGGGCCGCCGTCCGTGAGGGGGCGGTCGTGGCCGTCTCCGGGCGACGGGCGGAGCCCGGTGAGGCGCTGGTGGCGGAGCTGGAGGCGGCCGGCGGCAAGGCGCTGTTCGTGCGCGCCGACCTCGCCGACGCCGAGCAGGCCAAGGCCTCCGTCACCCGGGTCGTCGAGGCGTACGGCCGGGTCGACTGCCTGGTGAACTCCGCCGGGCTCACCTCCCGGGGCACGCTCCTCGACACCACGCCCGAGCTGTTCGACCAGCACATCGCGATCAACCTCAAGGCACCGTTCTTCGCCATGCAGGCGGCGGTCGCGGACATGGTCGGCCGGAAGGCGCCCGGCACCGTCGTCAACATCATCACGTCCTCCGCGCACGGCGGGCAGCCGTTCCTGGCGCCCTACGTCGCCGCGAAGGCCGGCCTGATCGGTCTCACCCGCAACGCGGCGCACGCCCACCGCTGGGACCGGGTCCGGATCAACGGCCTGAACATCGGCTGGACGGCGACCGAGGGCGAGGACGCCACCCAGAAGGCCTTCCACGGCGCCGGCGACGACTGGCGTGAGGAGGCCGCGGCCAAGCTGCCCATGGGCAAGCTCGGCCAGCCCGACGAGATCGCCGACTTCGTGGTCCTGCTGCTGTCCGACCGGTCGGGCGTGGTGACCGGATCGGTGATCGACTGGGACCAGAACGTCCTCGGCGGCCTCGACTGACCTCTCCCCGTCCGGTCTCTCGCATCGCCGTCCCCTCGCACAAACCGCTCGCACGTACCGCTTCCTAGGAGCTGCACCCCCATGCGCATCGGAATCCTCGGCCTCGGCCGCATCGGCGCCTTCCACGCCGAGACTCTCTCCGGACTCGACGCGGTCGAGTCACTCGTCCTCACCGACCCCTACGCGGAGGCCGCCAAGTCCGCCGCGGAGCGCTTCGGCGGCGAGGTCGTGGACTCGCCCGAGGCCCTGCTGGCCGCCGGCGTGGACGGCATCGTCGTCGCGGCGGCCACGGACGCCCACCCCGGGCTCATCCTCGCCGGCGTCGAGGCCGGCATCCCCGTCTTCTGCGAGAAGCCCGTCGCCAAGCACATGAGCGACGGCGTGGCCGTCCTCAAGGCGGTGCAGGGCAGTGACGTACCGATCCAGATCGGCTACAACCGCCGCTTCGACACCGGTTTCGTCAACGCCCGGGCCGCCGTGCAGAGCGGCGAACTCGGCAAGCTGCACACCGTGCGCTCGACCACCCTGGACCCGGCCCCGCCGCCGGCCGCCTACATCGCCGGCTCCGGGGGCATCTTCCGGGACTGCTCGGTGCACGACTTCGACATCATCCGCTGGGTGACCGGCCGCGAGGTCGTCGAGGTGTACGCCGTCGGCGGCAACCGGGGCGCCGACTACATCAAGGAGGCGGGCGACGCCGACACCACCGGCGCGATCCTCACCCTGGATGACGGCACCATCGCGGTGGTCTCCAACTCCCGCCACAACGCCCGGGGTTACGACGTCCGCATGGAGATCCACGGCTTCACGGACTCCATCGCCGTCGGCCTGGAGGACAAGCTCCCGCTGCGCTCGGTCGAGCCCGGTGTGACCTTCCCGGCGGGCACCCCGCACGACTTCTTCATGGACCGTTTCACCGCGGCCTACCGTGCCGAACTCACCGCGTTCACCGAGGTCGTGGCCGGCAACCGGCCCTCGCCGTGCACCATCGCGGACGCCCTGGAGGCGGGCTGGATCGCCGAGGCGTGCACGCTGTCCCTGCACGAGCACCGCCCGGTGACGATCGCCGAGGTCCGCTCCGCCTGAGTCCGCCGTGTGTCCCGGGCGCCCGTGCCCGGGACACCGACCGGTGAACGCCGAGCCCGCGACGCCCGTTTACGGTCACGTGATCTCTCCGTACGACCATGAGAGTTCTCCACGTCCGACCGACCCAGGAGTCACGAGCATGCAGGAGTTACGCACCAGCACGGGCCCCCAGGCCGTGGCCGTCGTAGGCGCGGGACCGAGCGGCCTGGCGGTCGCCCGCGAACTGGAGCGTGCCGGGCACCGGGTGACCGTTCTGGAGGAGCGGGACACGGTGGCCGGGAAGTGCCAGAGCGTGCACGTCGACGGGCACGCCTACGACCTCGGCGGCCACATCTGCACCAACAGATACGAACGCTTGGCGCGCCTGCTGAACGAACTGGACGTGGAGACGGAGCGCACCAGCCGCTACCGCGTCCTGGATTCCGCGGGACGTGCCCTCCGCCAGTCGATGGCGTTCCTGCGCGACGGCGGACTCGAGCGCTACCGGGCCCTGCGGGAGCGGGAGTTCCCCCGCATCGGCGAACCCGGGCTCGCCCACTCCGCGCGGGCGCTCGCCGCTCCTGTCGCCGACTGGCTCGCCGAGCACGGACTCCGGTCCATGGCCGAGTCCTTCGGCACCGGGTACACGGCGGCCGGGTACGGCCATCTCGACGACGACATACCGGCGCTGTACTTCGTCAAGTACGCGGAGATGACGGGACTGTTGGACTCCGGGCCCGAACTGCTCGGCCATCCGGGCGACTTCACCGTCGTGGGCGGGTTCGCCACACTGTGGCGCCGGGTCGCCGAGGAGCTGAAGGACGTGCGGTGCGGGGTGCGGGTGACGTCCGTGGAGCGCCGCGAGGACGGGGTGCGGGTGCACACCGACTCGGGTCCGGTCGAGGCGGACGCCGTGGTGCTCGCGGTCGCACCGGACCGGATCCTCCCGGTCCTGGACGCCACCGACGAGGAGCGCGACCTGGCCGCGCGGATCCGCAGCAACGCCTACCACACCACCCTCGCCGCCGCGTCCGGCCTCGCGGAGGACGCCTTCTACTTCCTCGCCGCCCACACCACTAGCCGGGAGACGGCCGGCCACTGTGTCTCGTACCACCACCGCTATCCGGGCAGCGATGTGCGGACCTTCTACTCCTACGGCCGTCCCGACGGCGTCATCCCGATGCTCCGGGAGGACGTCACGGCCCTCGGCGGGCGGCTGGAGGAGGTGCATCTGCGGCGTGAGTGGGCGTTCATGCCGCACTTCGGCAGCGCCGACCTCAGGGACGGCGCGCTGGACCGGCTCGACGCGCTGCAAGGGCGTCACCGCACCTACTACGTCGGCGGGCTGCCCGCGTTCGAGCTCGTCGAGTGCGCCGTGGCCCACGCCCAGGACCTGGCGCGCCGCCACTTCCCGGCCGCAGGGACCGGCGAGCCGTCGACCGGGACGTAGTACCTATCCCTCCCGCAGCGCGGCGAGCTCGCGGCGGGTGCTCAACTCCTTCTCGGTCTGGCCGAGTTGGCCGAGCACGTCGGCAAGGCAGTCCAGCGCCGCGGGCAACGCGCTCGCGCCGTGCGGTTTGACCCACGCCCAGGACCTGGCGCGCCGCCACTTCCCGGCCGCGGGGACCGGCGAGCCGTCGACCAGGACGTAGTACCTATCTCTCCCGCAGCGCGGCGAGCTCGCGGCGGGTGCTCAACTCCTTCTCGCTCTGGCCGAGTTGGCCGAGCACGTCGGCAAGGCAGTCCAGCGCCGCGGGCAACGCGCTCGCGCCGTGCGGTTTGCGGGCCTCGGCCACCGCTTCCACGGCGCGGGCGCGGGCCTCGGCCGGGTCACCGACGGCGCTGTGGCAGCGGGCCAGGTCGATCAGGAGCCGGGCGCGCAGGGGCAGGACGATCTCGGGGACGGCCCACGCGAGGGGGCCCCGCAGCGCCTCCCGGGCCTCGGGGCCCACGCCCAGCGCGTCCGTGTACCGGCCCAAGGCCCGGAGTACTGCGACCAGTTCGGCGAGCACCTGTGGCCGTACCAGCTCGACGTGCGCCAGCTCCCGGAGTGACATGGCGGCCAGGAGCGCGGCACACTCCTCGTAGACGGCCACGGACTCCTCGATGCGGCCGACCGCGGCGAGCAGCATCCCGTACGTGCGCAGAGCACCGGGGAGACTGCCGAGCGACCGGTCCCTTCGCTCGAGCGCGCTCAAGTCGCGGTACGCCCGCACGCATGCGTGTGCCACCGACACGGCCTCCTCGGCCCGGCCCAGGCCCGCGAGGGCCTGCGCCCGCACATCGCCGACGAAGGCGGTCAGCGCCGGGGACGCCTGATCCGGCACGGCTGCCGTCGCCGTGCACGCCTCCTCGTACCGAGCCGACAGCAGCAACGCGTGAGCACGCAGCGCCAGGGCACGGCTCAGCCCTTCCGCGTCGGCCGTCGCGCCGTAGACGGCGACCGCCTCCTCGGCCCAGGCGAGCCGCCGCGCCGGCGACGGCGACCGCAGCCCCGCCCAGGAGGGCGTGACGCAGTACGACAGCGCGGCCCCCAACAGCGGTCCGCCCTTCTCCGGCGCCCACTTGGCCGCCGCGCGCGGCAACGGCAGAAGTATCCGTACGAGTCCCATGCACACCCCCTCGCCGCCCCGCCGAGGACAGCCGCGCCATGGTCGCACAGGGGGTCACACCGAGGCCGCGATTCACCGAGTACGTAGCGAACTCGGGGGAAATTCACCGAACCCGCCCCGCAGAGCACGAAGTCACCCGTACAGCGCGGCTCGCTCCACCGTGACCGCCGTGATCTCGTGCCCGAGGAGCCGGCGGGTCGCGTCGGCTTCGTAGGACACGGAGTCGCTGATCAGCATGGAGCTGCTGAAAAAGGGCGGGCTCGCGGCGTTGCGGTGCGCGACGCCCAGGGTGGCCCGCTCGGCCATGGTCCTCCCCTCAGGCGCCGCAGGACCTCAGGAACTTCCGGGTGCGCACCGCGATCGGCAGCGGCTTGTCCGGCTCGCACGGGTACATGTCCTGCTCGACGATGGCGAACAGCTCCACGCCGAGTTTCTGCGCGGCCACCAGTACCGGCTCCAACTCCGGTACACCGGAAGGGGGTTCGCACATCACCCCACGCTGGACGGCCGGGCCGAACGGCACCTCGTTCCGCACGACGTCCGCGAGGACCGCCGGGTCGACCTGCTTGAGGTGCAGATAGCCGATGCGCTCGCCGTACGTCTCGATGAGCTTGACGCTGTCCCCACCGCAGTAGGCGTAGTGGCCGGTGTCCAGGCAGAGGTTGACGAGCTCGGAGTCCGTCGAGTCCAGGAAGTGCTCGACGTGGTCCTCGGTGTCGAGGTGGGTGTCGGCGTGCGGGTGGACGACGATGTCGAGCCCGTACGCCTCCTTCACCTCGTGGCCGAGCCGCTCCATGCCCTTGGTGAGGTGGGCCCACTGCTCGTGGGTCAGCTCCGGCGGCTCCAGGATCTCGGCGGTCTTGTCGTCCCGCCAGAAGGACGGGATGACGACGAGGTGCCGGGCGCCCATCGCCTGGGTGAGCGCGGCGACCTGGCTGACGTGCTCCCAGGTCGACTCCCAGACCGAGGGGCCGCGGTGCAGCCCGGTGAAGACCGTGCCCGCCGAGACCTTGAGGTCACGCCGCGCGACCTCGTCGGTCAGGCGGGCCGGGTCGGTCGGGAGATAGCCGTACGGCCCCAGCTCGATCCAGGAGTAGCCCGCCTCGGCGACCTCGTCCAGGAAGCGTTCCCACGGCACCTGGACCGGGTCGTCCGGGAACCACACGCCCCAGGAGTCCGGGGCCGAGCCGACGCGGATACGGTCGAGTGAGGCCGCCATCTCAGGACTTCCCCTCGCCGGTGGTGGCCGCGGTGAGGTCCTCCTCCTCGGGGAGGGCTTCGGTGTCGACGCCGCGGACCTGGGACAACTCGTGCTTGAGCGCGGCGAGTTCGGCGCCGCCGGCCATGTGGTTGGTGAGTTCTTCCAGGGTGATCTGCTCGCGGGCGGCGGACAGTTCCATGGTGCCCAGGCGCAGCACGCTGAAGTGGTCGCCGACCATGTAGGCGTGGTGCGGGTTGTGGGTGATGAAGATGACCCCGAGACCCCGGTCGCGCGCCGCGGCCACGTACTTGAGGACCACGCCGGACTGCTTGACGCCGAGGGCCGCGGTGGGCTCGTCCAGGATCAGGACGCGGGCGCCGAAGTAGACGGCGCGGGCGATGGCCACACACTGGCGCTGGCCGCCGGACAGGGTGCCGATGGGCTGTTCGAGGTCGTCGAGGACGATGCCCATCTCGCGCAGCTCGTGGTCGGCGGTCTGCTTCATCTTCTCGATGTCCAGGCGCCGCAGCGGCCAGCGGCCCTTGGTCATCTCGGAGCCGAGGAAGAAGTTGCGCCACACCGGCATCAGCGGGACCACGGCCAGGTCCTGGTAGACGGTGGCGATGCCCTTGTCGAGCGCCTCACGCGGGGTGGTGAAGCGGACCGGGGTGCCGTCGACGAGGAACTCGCCTTCGGTGTGCTGGTGCAGTCCGGAGATGATTTTGATCAGGGTGGACTTGCCGGCGCCGTTGTCACCCAGCACGCAGGTGACCTGGCTGGGGCGCACCTTGAGGCTCACCCCGTGCAGGGCGCGGATGTTGCCGTAGGACTTGCCGGCGCCGCGCAGCTCCACGATCACCCCGTCCGCGGCGGCGGGTTCGGGGGTGTCGGCGAGGATCGCGCCGTGCGTGCCTGATTGTTCAGTGCTCATGAGTGGGGTTACCTCCGGGTCGCAGTGCGGCTGACCCACAGATTGATCATGACGGCGCCCAGCAGCATCACGCCGAGGAAGGCCTTGAACCAGTCCGGGTTCCAGTTGGCGTAGACGATGCCCTGCTGGACCATGCCGAACATGAACGCCCCGAACACCGGCCCGATCGCGCTGCCGGCGCCGCCGGTCAGGAGACAGCCGCCGATCACCGCGGCGGAGATGTAGATCAGTTCCTGGCCGACGCCCTCGCCGGACTGCACGGTGTTGAAGGAGAACAGGTTGTGCATGCCGACGAACCAGGCGGCGAAGCCGACCAGCATGAACAGGCTGATCTTCGTGAAGTTGACCGGGACACCCACGGCACGGGCGGAGTCCTTGTTGCCGCCCACCGCGAAGATCCAGTTGCCGTACCGGGTGCGCAGCAGCACCCAGGTCGCCAGGGCGGCGAAGACGAGCCAGTAGACGATCGTGATCTTGATCTGGACGCCGCCGACTTCGAAGGAACTGGCGAAGACCTTCTTGGCCTGGTCGAAGCCGTCCATGTTCGAGATGTCGTCGGTGGCGACGTTGCCGGTCACCATCTTGGTGACGGCGAGGTTGACACCCTGAAGGATCAAGAACGTGCCCAGCGTGATCAGGAAGCTGGGCAGACCGGTCCTGACGACCAGCCAGCCGTTGAGGAAACCGATCGCCAGCGACACCAGCAGGGCGACGAAGATGCCCGCCCACACGTTCAGCGTCAGCTGGAAGGCGAACATCGACGCGGTCAGCGCCGAGGTGATCACCGCGACACCGGCGGACAGGTCGAACTCCCCGCCGATCATCAACAGCGCCACGGGCAACGCCATGATGCCGATCGTCGACGACTGATACAGGATGTTCGCCATCGAACTGCCGTCGCGCACCGGCGGGGCAGCGATCAGGAAGAACACCCACACCGCCACCGCGCCCAGGAACACACCCACATCAGGGCGCGCCAGCAGGCGCAGGGCGAGCGGTCGTTCCGCGGTCCGGCCGTCCTTGGCATTGCTGGGGCCGGGGGCCGGCGGTGTGGTCACCGCCGGCTCGGCATGCTGGGTCATACCCATCACCTGGTGCCCTTCGCGGCGAACGCGGCCACCGCGTCGACGTTGGACTTGTCGACGAAGGCCGGGCCGGTCAGCACCGGCTGCTCGCCACCGCCCATGTAGTTGCCGTTGTTCTTGTAGAGCCACAGCGAGTCGATGGCGAGGTAGCCCTGGAGGTAGGGCTGCTGGTCGACGGCGAACTCGATGGTGCCCTTACTGATGGCGCCCGTCAGGTCCTTGTTGAGGTCGAACGTGGCGATCTTGGCCTTGCTGCCCGCGTCGGACGCCGACTGCACCGCGGTCAGCGCGAAGGGCGCACCGAGCGTGACGACGTAGTCGATGGACTTGTCCTGCGTGAGCTTGGCGGTGATCGTCGACTTCACGGACGGCATGTCGGTGCCGTTGACGTTCAGCGTCTGCAGCTTGCCGGTGAAGGTCTTCTTCACACCGTCGCAGCGCTGGGTCAGGCCGATGTTGCCCTGCTCCTGGATGACACAGACGGCGCTCTTGGCGCCGGCCTCGTTCAGCCGCTTGCCGAGTGCCTCGCCGGCCACGGACTCGTCCTGGCCGAAGAACTCCATCAGGCCGAGCTTCTGCCAGTCGCTGACACCGGAGTTGAGGCCGACGACGGGTATGTTCGCCGCCTTCGCCTTGGCGACGACGTCCTTGAGGGCGTCCGGCTTGGCGAGGGTGATCGCGATGCCGTCGACCTTCTGGTCGATGGCGTTCTGGACCAGGTTGGCCTGGTTGGCCGCGCTCGGGTCGGCCGAGTAGACCAGCTTGACGTTGTCCTTGGCGGCGGCGGCCTGGGCGCCCTTGCGGACGATGTCCCAGAAGGTGTCACCGGGCGACTGGTGAGTGACCAGCGCGATGGTCATCCGGGGAGTGGTGGCCTTGCCCGCGGAAGCGCCGTCCGCGCTCTCCTCGGACTTCTTGCCGCCGGAGCTGCTGGAGCAGCCGGCGAGCGTGAGGGCCGCGGCCGCAGCCAGGGCCACGGCGGGAGCGAATCTCCGCGAACGGGAGAGAGAAGAGCGGTCCATCTTTCCTTGCACCTCACTGTGCGACGGGGAGAACGTCGGGAAAGGGGGCGGGATCCAGGGCCCGGGACCTCGGGAGTTCCGGGCCGATTGCCGCGACATCACGGCAGTTGCGTTGGGACGGAATCCAATCCCCGAGCACGCCCGCTGTCAATACTTTGTTAAGACATCATTTCACAAGCAGGTCCGAATGTAAGTACAAACTATTGACAGCGTCGCCCTTCGAGTCCTACACCTGGGGAAGCAGCGGGCCCGTAGGGCCCCCGCATCCCCAGGTCGGATCGAGGAGCGTCGCGCATGGTCGAACCAGTCCAGCAGTTCGACGTGATCAGTATGGGCCGTATCGGAGTTGATCTCTACCCGCAGCAGTCGGGGGTGCCTCTCGCACAGGTCCGGTCCTTCGGCAAGTTCCTCGGCGGGTCGGCCGCCAACATCGCCGTCGCCGCGGCCCGGCTCGGCCGCTCCACCGCGGTCATCACCCGTACCGGAGCCGACCCTTTCGGCAGGTATCTGCACCAGACCCTCACCGAGCTCGGCGTCGACAACCGCTGGGTGACGCCCGTGGCGGCCTACCCGACCCCGGTCACCTTCTGCGAGATCTTCCCGCCGGACGACTTCCCGCTGTACTTCTACCGCCACCCCAAGGCCCCCGACCTGGAGATACACACCGACGAGCTCGACTACTTCGCCATCCGCGCCGCCCGGATCTTCTGGATCACCGGCACCGGTCTGAGCGAGGAGCCGAGCCGCTCGGCCACCCTCGCCGCCCTCAAGTGCCGTGACAAGGCGGGCACCACGGTCTTCGACCTCGACTGGCGGCCCACGCTCTGGAACGGCTCGGCCCGGGCGAACCCCGACGAAGCCCGGCCCTACTACGCCGAAGCACTGCGGCACGCGACGGTCGCGGTCGGCAACCTCGACGAGTGCGAGATCGCCACCGGGCTCCGCGAACCCCGGGCGTGCGCCGAGGCCCTGCTGGCGGCGGGCGTGGAGCTCGCCGTGGTGAAGCAGGGCCCGAAGGGCGTCCTCGCCATGCACCGGGACGGCACCACCGCCGAGGTCCCGCCGGTCCCGGTGGAGGTGGTCAACGGTCTCGGCGCGGGCGACGCGTTCGGCGGCGCGCTGTGCCACGGGCTGCTGTCCGGCTGGGAACTGGAGAGGACCGTCCGGTACGCCAACGCGGCCGGCGCGCATGTCGCCGCCCGCCTCGCCTGCTCCTCCGCGATGCCGACGCAGGCGGAGGTCGACGGTCTCCTGAACGGCGTCGCGCCGTGACCCCCCGTGCCGCCGACGCGTTCACCAGCGACACCCGGCCCGATCGGCCGGCCACCCCCCACCCCCCTCTCTACACCGCACCGGAGAAGCCCTGATGAGCAGCACCACCCGCCTGACCGTCGCCCAAGCCCTGGTGCGGTTCCTCTCCGTCCAGTACACGGTGCGGGACGGCGTACGGCACCGGCTGATCGCCGGGACCTGGGGCATCTTCGGCCACGGCAACGTGGCGGGCATCGGGCAGGCCCTCCTGGAGGCCGGCGAGGACGCGATGCCCTTCCACCAGGGCCGCAACGAGCAGGCGATGGTCCACGCGGCCGTCGGCCACGCCCGCCAGCTCAACCGCCTGTCGGCCCAGGCGGTCACCACGTCCATCGGCCCGGGCGCCACCAACCTGGTCACCGGGGCGGCCCTGGCCACGATCAACCGCCTCCCGGTCCTGCTCCTGCCCGGCGACTACTTCGCCACCCGCGCCGCCGACCCGCTCCTCCAGCAGCTGGAGCACCCCACCGAGGCGGACCTGTCGGTGAACGACACCCTGCGCCCGGTCTCCCGCTTCTTCGACCGGATCCACCGCCCCGAGGCCCTGATCCCCTCCGCGCTCCAGGCCATGCGCGTCCTCGCCGACCCGGCCGAGACCGGCGCGGTCACCCTCGCCCTCCCCCAGGACGTGCAGGCGGAGGCGTACGACTGGCCCGAGGAGTTCTTCGCCGAACGGGTGTGGCGGGTACGGCGGCCCGCGCCCGACCCGTTGGAGCTGGCGGAGGCGGTACAGGCGATCCGGGGAGCCGCGCGCCCGCTGATCGTGGCGGGCGGCGGGGTCCACCACAGCGAGGCCGAGGAGGCCCTGAAGGCACTGGTGGACGCCACCGGCATCCCGGTCGCCTCCACCCAGGCGGGCAAGGGCTCCCTGCGCCACGACCACCCGGCCGACGTCGGCGGCATCGGCCACACCGGCACGGCGGTCGCCGACGACCTCGCGCGCACCGCGGACCTGGTCATCGGCGTCGGCACCCGCTACTCCGACTTCACCACCGCGTCCGGCACCCTCTTCCAGAACCCGGACGTGCGCTTCCTCAACCTCAACATCACCGCCTTCGACGCCCACAAGCTGGCCGCGCGGACGGTCGTGTGCGATGCGCGGGCGGGTCTGGAGGCGCTCGCCTCGGCACTGGCGGACCACCGCGTGGACACGGCCTACGAGGCCGAGTACGGCGTCGGCAAGGAGCGCTGGGACGGGGTGGTGGACCGGGCCTACCGCGCCGCCGACGAGAACGCCGTACCCACCCAGACCCAGCTGCTCGGCGCGCTGGACGCGGTCGTGGGCGACGAGGACGTGGTGATCAACGCGGCGGGCTCGCTCCCCGGCGACCTGCACAAGCTGTGGCGGGCCCGCAGCCCGCGCCAGTACCACCTGGAGTACGGCTACTCCTGCATGGGCTACGAGATCCCGGCGGCGATCGGCGTCCAGCAGGCGACCCCCGACACCCCGGTGTGGGCGCTGGTCGGCGACGGCACCTACCTGATGATGCCGACGGAGCTGGTCACCGCGGTCCAGGAGGGCCTGCCGATCAACCTGGTCCTCATCCAGAACCACGGCTACGCCTCCATCGGCGGCCTGTCGGAGTCGGTGGGCGGCGAGCGTTTCGGCACGGCGTACCGCCACCGTGACCCTGCCGACGGTTCCTACACGGGCGCTCCGCTCCCGGTCGACCTGGCCGCCAACGCGGCGAGCCTCGGCATGGACGTCCTGCGCGCCAAGACCGTACGGGAGCTGCGGGAGGCCCTGGCCACGGCCCGCGCCTCGGACCGCCCGACCTGTGTCTACGTCGAGACGGACACCGCGACCCCGACCGCGCCCCCTGCTCAGGCATGGTGGGACGTGCCGGTGGCGCAGACGGCGTCGCGCGAGGCCGCCGTGGGGGCGAGGGCCGAGTACGACCGCCAGGCCGCCGCCCGCCGCACCCACCTGTGACGGCACGAGTCCCCGAGGGAGGACGTTCCATGGCGAAGCCCGGCGACATGTCACGCGCCGCGACCACCCCCGCGCTCAACTGCCTGGACTTCGCCCTGGACCGGGGCAGTCCGGTGCCGCTGTACTACCAGCTGGCCCGGCAGCTGGAGGAGGCGATCGAGCACGGCGTGCTCGCCCCGGGAAACCTCCTGGGCAACGAGATCGACCTCTCGATCCGCCTCGGCCTGTCCCGCCCGACCGTCCGCCAGGCCATCCAGACCCTGGTGGAGAAGGGGCTGCTGGTCCGTCGCCGCGGGGTGGGCACCCAGGTGGTGCACAGCCAGGTCAAGCGCCCCCTGGAGCTCAGCAGCCTCTACGACGACCTGGAGGCGGCCGGGCAGGGTCCGGCCACCCGGGTCGTGCGCAACGAGACGGTGCCGGCGACCGCCGACGTGGCTGCCGCGCTGTCCCTACCGGAGGGCAGCCCGGTCACGCTGCTGGAGCGGCTGCGCCTGACCCACGGCCAGCCGGTCGCCGTCCTCTGCAACCACCTCCCCACCGACCTCCTTGACCTCGACAGCGACCGCCTGGAGTCCACCGGCCTCTACCGCATGCTGCGCACCGCCGGCATCACCCTGCACAGCGCCCGCCAGACCATCGGGGCCCGCTCCGCCACCGCCGAGGAGGCCGCCCGCCTCGACGAACAGGAGGGCGCGGCGGTTCTGACCATGCAGCGCACGGCCTACGACGACACCGGCCGCCCGGTCGAGTACGGCAGCCACATCTACCGGGCGTCGCGGTACGCGTTCGACTTCCAGCTGCTGGTGAGGCCCTGAGCGGCTCGACGCGGCGGCCGAAAGGCACCTGGCACGCACCGAGCCTGTTCCGTCGACCGTCCTCATCGACCCGAAGGAGACAGCGCGAACGCCGTCTCGACCAGTGCCACGTGGCTGAAGGCCTGGGGCGTGTTGCCCAGTTGGCGGTCGGTGTCCGGGTCCCACTGCTCCGAGAGGAGCCCGACGTCGTTGCCGGCGGCGAGGACCCGCTCGAAGACCTCGCGCGCCTGCCGAGGGCGACCGGTGGCGGCAAGGGCATGGGCGTACCAGAGGGAGCAGGCCAGGAAGGCGCCCTCCGGGCCGGGCATGCCGTCCACGTCGTGGACGCCGGAGCCGTTCGTGGCGTATCGCCGCAGGAACCCGCCGTAGCCGAGCCCCCGCATGGCGCGGACGGTGCCGCGGATCCGCTCGTCAGTGTCCGGCAGGAAGCCGAGCCGGGGTATGAGCAGGGCCGAGGCGTCCAGGGTGGACGATCCGTAGGACTGGACGAAGGATTGCCGGGAACCGTCCCAGCCTTCGCGGCAGACCTCTCGGTGCACCTCGTCGCGCATGGTCCGCCACTCGGCCGAGGACCCGTTGCGGCCCAGGAGTTCCCCCATCCGCAGGGCGCGGTCGGCTGCCACCCAGGCCATCACCTTGGAGTGCACGAACTGCCGTCGTGGTCCCCGCACCTGCCACAACCCCTGATCCGGCTCGCGCCAGTTGCGGCTCAGGAAGCTCATCAACGCCTCGACCAGAGACCAGACATGCCCCGGCATGGGAATACCTGCCCGCAGCGACAGCCAGAGCGTGTCCAGCACCTCGCCGTACACGTCGAGTTGGAACTGACCCGTCGCCGAGCTGCCGAACCGGACCGGCCGGGACCCCTCGTAGCCGGCCAGCCAGGGCGCCTCCGTCTCCGGCAGCAACCGCTGCCCTCGCACGCCGTACACGGTCTGCAGATCGGCCGGGTCCCCGGCGACGGCCCGCACGAGCCAGTCCAGCCAGGCCGTGGCCTCGGCCCGGTAACCGCTGCGCAGCAGGCAGGAGAGCGTGAGGGTGGAGTCCCTCAGCCAGCAGAACCGGTGGTCCCAGTTGCGCTCACCGCCGATACGGCCGGGCAACGAGGTGGTGGGCGCGGCGACGACGCCTCCGGTGGGCGCGTAGGTGAGCGCCTTGAGAGTGATCAGGGACCGCACGACGGCGTCCCGCCACGGCCCTTCGTAGCGGCACTGGGAGGCCCAGCTCCGCCAGTAGGCGATGGTCTCCTTGAGCACCGTCTCGACGGGGACGGACAGGGGCGCCGACGGGTTCGGCTGATGCGAGGGGGTCCACACCAGGGTGAACGACAGCCGGTGTCCGGCCGGGACGGTGACCTCCCAGTCGATGGTGCTGGTGCGCCGGATCACTCGTACCGGCCCGTCCGCGCCGAGCCAGACGGCGTCCGGCCCGGCGACCGCCACCGTGCAGGCGCCGACGTCCCTGACCCACGGGACGACCCGGCCCTGGTGGAACCTGGGCCGCAGTTCGCTGCGCACGGTCACGGCACCCGAGATCCCCTCGACCACGCGCACGAGGCTGGGATACCGGGTCCGGGGCGGCATGAAGTCGGTGACCCGTACCGTCCCCGTCGGCGTCTCCCACAGGGTGTCCAGCACCAGCGTGCCGGGCCGGTACGCGCGCCGCGTACAGCGGCCGCCGGTGACGGGGGCGATCCGCCAGAACCCGTTGTCCTCGGTGCCCAGGAGGGCGGCGAGACAGGCCGGCGAGTCGAAGCGGGGCAGGCACAGCCAGTCGACGGAGCCGTTCCTGGCAACCATGGCGGCGGTCTCCAGGTCGCCGAGGAGAGCGTAGTCCTCGATGCGTGCGTTCATGACCGGAGACGTGTCCTCTCTCCCCCCTCGTCCCGTTGGGCCCGGCGCAGCAGCGGCTCCCACCAGGAGCGGTGGGTCCGGTACCAGTCGACGGTCTCCATGAGGCCGGTGGCCAGGTCCTGGTGCGGTGCGAAGCCGAGTTCGTTCCGGATCTTGCTGAAATCGACCGAGCAGCGCCGGTCGTGGAGCATGTGTTCGGCCCGGAACTCGACGGACCCCCAGTCGGCGCCGCACGTGTGCAGCAGCAGTCCGGTCAGGTCCCGGACGGACCGTTCGTTGCCGGCCCCGATGTTGTAGACCTCGCCGGGGCGGCCGAGGGTGCGGACGAGTTCGATGCCGCGGACGTGGTCGTCGACGTGGATCCAGTCACGGACGTCGTGCCCGCCGCCGTGCAGAAGCACCGGCCTGTCCTCCAGCAGCAGGCTGATGAACAGCGGGACGAGTCGCCCGGGGAACTGCCGGGGGCCGTAGGTGGTCGAACCCCTGGCCACCCGGACGTCGAGACCGTGGGTGCGGTGCCAGGCCAGCGCGATCAGGTCCGACGCGGCCTTGGCGGCGGCGCGGGGGGTGTTGGGCCGCAAGGAGGCGGTCTCCGACCAGGATCCGGCACGGATCGAGCCGTACACCTCGTCGGAGGAGACGTGGACGAACCTCTTCGGCGCGTGCCGCAGGGCGGCTTCGACCAGAGTGTGGGTGCCGAGCACGTCGGTGCGCACGAGGGTTTCGGTTCCCCGTCCGGTCCGCTCGGCATGGTCCTCCGCCGCGAAGTGCACGACCTGGTCGTGTGCCGCGAGCAGTTCGTCGACGAGGTCCCGGTCGCAGATGTCGCCCGGGACGAGAGCCAAGCGGTCCGTGCGACGGATGTCGTCGAGGGCGGCCGGGCTGCCGGCGTGCGTGAGCTTGTCCAGGACGGTCACCTCGGTGTCCGACGGGCCGTTCGGACCGCACAGCGTGCGGACGTAGTGCGAGCCGATGAAGCCGGCTCCTCCGGTGACCAGGATGCGGGTGATCGTCATGACGGGATCTGCGCCTTGTCGTCTTCGTGCGCGGTCACGGACTGTCGGCCCGTAGGTGTCGAAGACCGGCGGCTCGCCGGTGCCAGGGGGTGGCGAGCCCCGTACTCGTCCAGGGGCACCCGCTCTCGCCGCGGGTCGGCGGGGCCTCGCCCGGATGCGATCCCGGCGATCCGCCCTCCGCCTGAAGGGACCACGCTCATGGTTCTCCCACCCGTCCGCTGTCAGCCTGCCCGGGCCTGCCGGGGGCGCACAGAGTCCAGCCGGCCGCGCGCCACGCCTTCACGTCGAGGGTGTGGCGGGCGTCGACGATCACCGGGGTGCGCACCACCGAGGCCAGGGCGGCCCGGTCGAGTTCCCGGTACTGGGGCCACTCGGTGAGGTGCAGCACCACGTCGGCGTGGTCGCATGTCTTGGTCACGTCCGGTGCGAACTGCAGGGCCGGATGGGCGACGCGGGCGTTGTCGGCCGCCTCGGGGTCATGGACGCAGACCTGGGCGCCCCGGGCCTCGGCGACGGCGAGCGCGGGCGGGTCCCGGACGTCGTCGCTGCCGGGCTTGAACGCCGCCCCCAGGACAGCGACCTGGCGATCCCGGACCGACCCGCCGGCCGGGCGCTCGGCGAGCTCGACCGTCCGGAACCCCGGTATCTCCACCGTGTGCACGCCGGCGGCCCGGGCCCTGTCCCAGAGGCCGCCGCCGGGCACCCCGGCGATCCAGACCTCGTACCGGGCGGGATCCATGCCCAGGGCCGACAGCAGTGTGTTGCCGCCGGCCCCGGCCTGGAGGCGGGTGATGACGTGGAGGACCTTGATGCGGGTGAGCGTCGGCGGGGGCGGCAGCTCCGCCGCCGACGTCACGTTCGGGGGCGTCTTCGGCCAGTCGGCTCGGCCGACCGGACGTCCCGAACCGGGAACCAGTGTCCCGTGGCGCATCATCCATCACCGCCGGATTGCAGATACCGTATATTTACGGCGTATACGTACATGGTCTCCCATCGGGCGATCCCGGTCAATCCGGGCGAGGATGTCAGTCAGGGACGAGCCCCGAGGACCGGGACGTCGGTGGACGAGGTGGTGGAGGAGCACACATGGTCCTGGCCGAACTCGACATGATCAGGCCGCTGTTGGTGTGTCCGTGCTGCCGTGCGGACCTGCGGGCCGACCCGGGTGGGCTGCGCTGCACCGCGCCGGACTGCGTCTACCACGCGTCCCCGGGTTTTCCTGATGCGGCGGGCTGGCCGGTGCTCGTCGACTTCGCACACAGCGTGGTCGACCGGGAGGCGCTCGACTCCCCCGCGTCGTCCCCGGACGTCCGCCGGGGCGCCGACGCGCTGCCCGCCCCCCTGCGACGCATCGTCAAACCGCCCAACCTGGTCGCCGCCCGCAACATCGACCTGTTGCTGCGCGCCCTGCCGGGCCCGGCGCCGACGCTGCTGGTCGTGGGCGGGGCGACGGTCGGGCACGGGGTGGGCGCGGTCTACCGGGACGCGCGCGTCCGGGTGATCGGGTTCGACATCGTCACCAGTCCCGCGACCCAGTTCGTCGCCGACGCCCACCGGATCCCCCTGCGAACGGCCGGCGTCGACGCGGTGCTGGTGCAGGCCGTGCTGGAGCATGTGCTGGACCCCGTGCAGGTGGTCGCCGAGATCCACCGGGTCCTGAAGGACGATGGGCTGGTCTACGCGGAGACACCGTTCCTGCAACAGGTCCATGCGGGCGCCCACGACTTCACGCGCTACACCGCGAGCGGCCACCGCTACCTGTTCCGGCGATTCGAGGAGATCGCCGCCGGTGCCGTCTCCGGGCCCGGCACCCAGTTGCTGTGGAGCGTCGACCACCTGGTGCGGGGCCTGACCCGCAACGCCCTCGCGGGCCGCGCGACACGGGCGGCCCTGCGCTGGCTGCGCGCCCTCGACCGCCTCGTACCGCCGGACTTCGCTCAGGACGACGCGTCGGCACTGTACTTCCTGGGGCGCAAAAGGGACCGGGAGATGACAGAGGCGGAGATCATCGCGTACTACCGGGGGGCGCAGGTGTCCTCGTGACACCTGACACGGCTCCGTCCGGCGGCATCGCCCGCAGCATCGCCGCGAGGCCGGTATGGATGCCCGTGGCCGGGTGGTGGGCGAAGGCGCTTTGGGCCAGGCTGATGTCGGCCGCCGTGCGGCGGAACGTATATTTACGATGTATACGTACACCCGGCGCCCGGTTCTGCGTAGAGTCAACACAAGCGGAACGACGGCACGTACCGACCGACTGGAGGCGAGGCATGGCCGGTGAGAGGGCCGAGGCACGGAGCGGGGGCGCCCGGGCGGCGTCCGGCCCGGCACGCAGGGCCGGTGACCGCGGCCGCTACGGCCGACTGAGCCGGGAGCGGGTGCTGGCCAGCGCCCTGGACCTGGTCGACCGGGAGGGGCTGTCAGCGCTGAGCATGCGGCGGCTCGGCGCGGAGCTCGGCGTGGAAGCGATGGCGCTCTACCGCTACGCGGCGAGCAAGGACGCCCTGCTGGACGGTCTGGTGGAGGCCCTCTACCTCGAACTGGGGGAGCGACTGGCCGTGGGGGCCGGACACGCGGACGAGAGCCCGGCCCCCGGGTGGCGCGCCGAGCTCCATCGCGTCGCACGCGCGACGTACGACGTCTGTCTCGACCACCCTCAGGCGGTGCCGCTGCTGGCCACGCGCATGCTGGCGGTGCCGTTGGCCCGTCGTCCGCTCGCGGTGCTCAAGGACCACGAGCGGGTGTTGGCGCTGCTGCGGGAGTCCGGGTTGGAGGACGACCGTCTGGCCATGGCTTTCCGGGCCTTCACCGCTTGGCTGCTCGGCTATGTGTCCGTGGAACTGCGTCCGATGGTCGACAACCCCGACGAGGCGGAGCCGGCGTTCCGCCTGGGCCTGCATCGGATGCCGCCGCAGGAACTGCCCGTTCTTCGGGACATCGCCCCCGCGCTCGCCGAGCGCGGGGGGCCTGAAGGGCTGGCAGCGGGGCTGGACGCGTTCCTCGACCGGCTCGGCCGAGGAACGCGGTAGCCCCGTCCGTCCACCGGAGCGGCGCGAGGTCCGACGGGGTACGTCGACCGGGCGGACGCGGCGACGACACGCTGGCTCAGTGCACCGAGTCCAGGAGCGCCCGCTGCTCCCCCGTGAGCTCCAGCTCCAGCGCCGCCAGGTTCTCCTCCAGCTGGGCCACCGACGACACCCCGGCCAGCGGAATGACGGGCAGGTCGCTGCCGAGCTGCCAGGCCAGGACCACCTGGTTGACCGTGGCGCCCGTTTCCTTCGCGACCTCGGCGAGGGCCCGCAGGCGGGGCGGGGTGCCGGGGTGGTCGAAGTCCGCGGGGAGGCGGTCCGGGTGGGTGTAGGCGCCCTTCAGGAGGGGTGAGTACGCGACCAGGGTGAGGGCGGGCTCCGCGCGCAGGTAGCTCAGCAGGTCCGCGCCCGCGTGGCCGAGGCTGCCGTCGGGGAACAGGGGCTCCGGGACGTCGAGGCGGGGGCGCAAGTGGCTGTGGGCGTACTGGAGGACCTCGTAGGCGGGCAGCCCTGCCGCCGCCGCCAGGGCACGGGCCCGCTCCACCCGCCACACGGCGTGGTTGCTCACGCCCAGCAGGCCCACCGTGCCCTCGGCGACCAGTTCGGCGAACCCCTCCACCGTCTCCTGGAGGGGGACCTTGTGGTCCTCTATGTGCGCGTAGAGGAGATCCAGCTTGGACACGCCCAGGCGTTCCCGGCTGCGTTCCGCGGACTCGCGGATCACCTTGGCCGACAGGCCCTCCGCGTTGTCGACGTAGCTCGCGCCGGGTGCCAGGGGGCGGGCACCGAGCTTCGTGGCGATGACGATCTCGTCGCCGACGCCACGGCTGCGCCGCCACCGGCCGAGCAGTTCCTCGCTCTGGCCGCCCTGGCCGCCGTCCTCCCAGAAGGCGTAGTTGTCGGAGGTGTCGATGAAATTGCCGCCGGCTTCGACATAGCGGTCGAGGACGGCGAAGGAGGTCTCCTCGTCGGTCCGTGAGCCGAACAGCATCGCGCCGAGCGCGAGGACGCTGACCTCGCGGCGGGTCGCCGGGGCGGTGCCGATCGTGCGGTATCGCATGGTGGATTCCTCCCGTGTGTGTCCCGAGGCCGGGTACACACGGGAGTCTTCATGCTGGAGCGCACTTCAAGTCAAGGACCTGCGCGGTCACTTGGCGAACGGCCCTTCCAGCGCCGCCCACTGGAGCAGCATGATGGTCTTGGCGTCGGCGATCTCCCCGGTACGGATCATCTCCAGGGTCCTGCGGAAAGGCAGTTCGAGGATCTCGATGTCCTCGCCCTCCTCGTCCAGGCCGCCGCCTTCGTGGGTACGGGTCGAGGAGGCGTACTCGGCGGCGTAGAAACTCACGCGCTCGGTGACCGAACCCGGGCTCATGTAGACGTCGAAGACGTGGCGGACCTCGCCGATGGTGTGCCCGGTCTCCTCGACGACCTCGCGCCGTACGGCGATCTCGGGGTGCTCGTCCTCGTCGTCGAGCAGACCGCCCGGGGTCTCGATCAGCAGCCCGTCGGGGTGCCCGTTGACATAGACCGGGAAGCGGAACTGGCGGGTGAGCAGGACGGTTTCGCGTTCCGTGTCGTACAGCAGCATGGTGGCGCCGTTGCCGCGGTCGTGGGTCTCGCGCTGCTGGGTGCTCCAGGTCCCGTCGGCGCGCTGGATGTCGAAGGTCGTGGCCCGCTCGACGTACCAGTGGCTGGACAGCAGTTTCACCTCCCGGACCCTCACACGCGGGTTGCCGGTCAGATCCAGGCCGGTGCGGTCGAGTCCGGTGCGGCCCCTGCGGTCGGGGGTGTCGGCGCCCTCGGTCATCGGACACCCGCCGGACGGGAGGAGAAGCGGGAGAAGTGCGAGTTGGTCATGACCGCTTCTACCATTCCGGGGCGGGCCGCGTCGCGTACGGCACCCCTTCCGCGACGGGCCTCGCGCTGCTTAGCGTGCTCCCATGGATCATCCGCCCCAGCCGTCCGTGCGGCACTTCGACCACTGCCCCTGGCTCTTCGCCGGCCAGGCGACCGAGGACCAGCGCGCCGCGCAGCGGCAGGTGCAGCGGGCGATCGGCGGCGACACCGGGATCGGTGAGCGGTGTTACGTCGCCGAGTCCGCGGCGGTGTTCCCGGACCGGCTGCGGCTCGGCGACGACTCGTACATCGCCGCGCACGCCTATGTCACCGGCGAACTGACCATCGGCTCGGACTGCACCCTCAATCCGTTCACCACGGTGCGCGGGACCGTCGTGCTCGGTGCCGGCGTCCGCGTCGGCGCCCACACGTCGCTGCTCGGCTTCAACCACTCCATGGCTCCCGACCGGCCCGTGTTCCGACAACCGCTGACCAGTCGGGGCATCCGCGTAGGGGACGACGTCTGGATCGGCTCGAACGTGATCGTCGTGGACGGCGTGACCATCGGCGATCACTGTGTGATCGGGGCGGGCGCGGTGGTCACACGGGATCTGCCGGCGTGGTCGGTGGCCGCGGGGAACCCGGCGCGGGTGCTGCGGGATCGACGGGAGGCGCGGGTGGCGGCCGTGGATGCGGGGGCGGTGGTCTCAGGGCTAGGGCCGGACGACGACCGTACCGCTGCGACCCGCCCGACGATCGACCCCGGGAGCACTCCCGGGACCGTAGCCGAGAACGATCCGGGCCGGATGACGGAGGACCCGGAGACAGCGCCGACCGCCGTGGCGTCAGGGCTACGGCCGGACGGCGACCGTACCGCTGCGACCCGCCCGACGATCAACCCCGGGAGCACTCCCGGGACCGTAGCCGAGAACGATCCGGGGCGGGCGGCGGAGGACGCGGAAGCAGCGGCGACCGCGGTGGCGTCAGGGGTACGGCCGGACGGCGACCGAACGGCTGCGACCCGCCCGACGATCAACCCCGGGAGCACTCCCGGGACCGTAGCCGAGAACGATCCGGGCCGGGCGACGGAGGACGCGGAGGCAGCGGCGACCGCCGTGGCGTCAGGGCTACGGCCGGACGGCGACCGTACGCCTGCGAGCGCCCCCGGGATCCGTGCCGGCAGCCTGGCCGGCTTCACCGGCACCGCGCGGGCTCAGGCCGGTGAGCTTCTCGACCGTTGCTGGGACGGTGAGCGGTACGTCGACCGGCCCGGTGCCGCGCCGACCGTGCGGGCGCACTGCGATGCAGTGGAGATCGCCGATCTGCTGCTCGGCGCCGTACCGGAGCACTTGTCCGCCGAGGAGCACATCGAGCGACTGAGCGGGCTGCAGGATCCGAAGAGTGGTCTCGTCCCGGAGTTCGGTGAACCGCTCCCCGTGACGGATGCCGACGGTTTCATCGGGGAGGGTGCGGCGCTCTATCACGTGCTGTGCGTGGGGTATGCCCTCGATCTCCTGGGGCCCGGTCTCCCTCATCCGGTGCGCGGCGTCCGGGACATGACGACACATCAACTCGCCGCACGGCTGCAGTCGTTGCCGTGGCGTACGGGGGCGTGGGGCGCCGGCGCCCGGGTCGACAGCCTTGCGACGGCGGCCCATTGGAACCTGCGGCACGGCGACGACGCGGACGGGACGGCGGAGTCGCTGTTCGGCTGGCTGCTGACCAGGGTCGATCCATGGACGGGGATGTGGGGCAGCCCTACGGCCGAGGAGGGCCGGCTCCAGGTGGTGAACGGCTACTACCGGCTCACTCGGGGATCGTTCGCGCAGTTCGGGCTGCCGGTGCCGTATCCGGAACGGGTCGTGGACACGGTCCTGGACCACGCGCGCGACACCCGGCATTTCGGTCCCGGGAGGGAGAACGCCTGCAATGTGCTCGACGTCGCCCATCCCCTGTGGCTGTGCGGCCGGCAGTTCGGCCGTACCGCTGACGGCTACCGCTCCGGCGAGATCCGCGACTGGGCCGAACGACAACTGGCCACGGTCCTGCCGCGCTGGCGGGACGGCCAGGGCTTCGGCTTCGGCCCGGGAGCCGCGGGACCCGGACCCGAGCCCGGCCTCCAGGGCACGGAGATGTGGCTGGCCATCGTCTGGTACCTCGCCGATCTGCTGGGCCGCTCCGACGAACTCGGCTACCGCCCCCGCGGCATCCACCGCCCCGAACCGGCCCGCCACGGCATCGGGGGTCTGAGGTGAGTCGCCCGGGTGTCACTCGGCACGCGTCGGTCGTGCGGCGCGGGCGGCGGTCCCGGACGGCGTACCAGCCCGCCCGGGCAAGCCTCCCGCGACGACTGCCCGCGGACCGCACTCAGCTCAAGGGGTCTCGAACGCACCGAGATCCGGCGCCTGGCCCTGGTACGGCAGTCCGACGTTCACCCCCTTGTCGATCAAGGTGCTGGTGGCCGTGGGACGGAGCTGGGGCAGCACGGGCAGGCTCCCGTCGGCTCGGCGGGGCGCGTCCCAGCCGGAGGTCGACACGCTCTGGAACTGGCTGTCAGAGAGGGTGACACCCAGGTTCCACGAGTTGTTCGCGGCGCTCGTGCCGGTCATGTTCGACGTCAGCGTGCCGGTGTAGGCGAGGTTGTTGCGCAGATTGCCCCGGCCGGCGTCGGCGCCGCTGGAGTCGACTCCCAGCATGTTGAAGTCGGGGTGATTGCCGTAACCGGTGTTGTTGAAGTAGTCGTTGGCGACCGGGTGGTGGTTGGCGTAGAACCCGGACGCCCTGTTGAGGAAGGCCACCGACGTGCGGACGGTGTGCTTGACGGCGCCGGCGTCGTAGACGCCCCCGTAGCCGCCCGCCTTGAAGCCGGTTCCGTTGCCGGCCGCCGTGGTCGTGCCCGGCTTGTACCCGTTGCGCCACGCCCAGGAGTTCTCGATGGTCACGGACGAGTAGGCGCTGATGAGGTCGTAGCCGTCGTCGGCGTTCCACCACGCGCGGCAGCCCCGGAACACGTTGCCGGGATGGCCCGCCGAGATGTGCGCGCCGAAGCCGTCGGCGTTCTCCCCTGCCCCGTTGGAGGAGTTGGTGTCGTAGTTGTCGTGCGCGTCGGAGTTGAGGACGAGGTTGCCGCCGCCGTTCTGGATGAACAGGCCGGGTCCCATGTGGTGGTGGGTGTCGATCTGCTCGAAGGTGTTGTTGCTGCCCGAGATCCAGATGCCCCAGGACTCGTGGTTGAGATTGTTGTTCTGTCGTACCCCGGTGACCTCCAGGCCCTTGAGGTGGATCCAACTGCCGGTGACGTCGAAGCCCTTGATCCGGCAGTCGTCCGTCATCCCGGAGAAGTCGAAGACCGGCTTCTCCCCCGGGTAGGCCCAGTAGCGGATCGGGCTCCCCGAACTGCCGCTCCTGTTCAGGGTGATGGCGTCGACCCTGGCCGTCTGGCTCGTACAGGCGCTGTTGGCGCGGGTGTAGCGGTAGGTGCCGCCCCGGAAGTACACGGTGTCGCCCGGCTGGGCGACGGCCTGCGCATGGGCGATCGTCGCCCAGGGGGCCGCCTGTGTGCCCGCGGAGGTGTCGCTGCCGCCCGGGGCGACGTAGTAGGCGTTCGCTGTCGCCGAGTTGCTCACGGCCCCCGAAGCGGCCGGGATCGCGAAGGGGCTCAAGGTGAGCGCCGATGTCAGCAGCACACGTCCGGCAAGCTTGGCAGAATTCATCGTCGACTCCTGGTTCATCCGTTGAGGAATCCGTCCAAGGCCGCCGTGGGCCGCCGCGTGCTCTCGTCCCAGGCCGAGCTGTTGTAGCCGTTGAACGAGGGGTAGCCCTCGGGCTCCCAGAAGAAGGTGCCGAGACCGCCGAAGCCCTGAAGCCCGGTGACGAACGCCTTCAGCGAGTCGCGCACCTGGGTGGGCTTGCCGACCGGCCCGCCGTACTCGACCTGCATCACCGGCTTGCCGTAACCCGACTGGATGGTCCGCATGTTGGCCAGTACGCCCGGCACGTTCCCGCCCTGCGCGTAGGAGGACAGGCCGGTGATGTCCCACCTACCGCCGTTGTCCCGGTAGGCGTCGAGGAAGGCCTGGATGCTCGCCAGGTTCTGCGGCTGCGCCAGGTGCACCAGCACCGGCGTGCTCGGGAAGACCTGCTTGGACATGTCGTACGCGGCGTTCAGCAGGCCGGTCATCTGGGCGGGGCGGCTGACGCTGCCGACCGGCCTGCAGATACCGGAGTTGGTCTCGTTGCCGATCTTCACCCAGGCCGGGGTCACGCCGTAGTACTTGATGACGTTGCACGAGTGGTACACGTAGTCGTACAGGGCGTCGCGCATCTGGCTGTAGGTCATGTTCGCCCAGGCCGCCGGCGGGTTCTGCACCCCGACCGAGTTCCAGGTGTCGCCGAAGTGGAAGCCGATGAGGACCTGCAGGCCGGCGTCCTTGGCCCGCTTCGCCAGCTGGGCGGTCTCCTCGATGGAACAGTGCCCGTTGGCCGGATCGCTGGACGGGTTGACCCAGGTGCGCAGACTGATCGCGCTGATGCCGTAGCCCTTGAGGACGGTGAACAGGTCCTGGCGCACTCCGGCGCTGTTGTTCCAGTAGTAGCCCTGTGCCTCCATCTGGGGCAGCCAGCTGACGTCGGCGCCCCTGACGAAGGACGCGGCCTGCGCCGGGGCCGCCAGGGGGCCGGCGCCAAGGGCCAGCGCGCCGGTGCCGGCCGCCGCGCCGAACAGGACAGTGCGCCGCCGTAAGCCGGAGGGGTCGGTTCGTTCGGGGTCGGTCATGTGGGGGTTCCTCGGTTCGTGAGATCCGGACCGCGGGGCGGCCCGCGTGGGGGTGGGGCGGTACGGAACACCTCCCACCAGCGGGCTGAGCCGCTTGCCGGCCCGTACCGGGGCGGGAGCCGTCCGGGACTTCGCCCGTAGGTCGCCGCCCGCATCGGCGAGGTTGCCGCTGTGGTGGAAACCGCCCTGAGTCTCCGGAACGCGAAAAAGGGCCCCGCAGGCTCTCGCCTGCGAAGACCCTTCGCACCGTCGGGACGACAGGATTTGAACCTGCGACCCCTTGACCCCCAGTCAAGTGCGCTACCAAGCTGCGCCACGTCCCGGTGCACTGCCCGCGGTGGACCGCGGGAACGCGCGTACAGAACTTTACCCCACGTCGGGGGCCGGACCGAAGCCGGCGCCGGGCGCGGGACAATCGGTGTATGGCCAGTACATCGTCAGGACGGCAGACGGGCGCGCGGGACCGGGACAGCGAGGGGCGGGCGCGCAACGCCCGGCCCCGGGACGGGCTCGGGCGACCCCTTCCGTACGGCGCCGACGGCGTCGACCGGCAGCCGGAGGGCGTGCTGCGCACCCCACAGGAGACCGTTGCCGAGGCTCAGGAACTGCTGAACGCGGGGCGCCCCTTCCATGCGCACGAGGTCTTCGAGGACGCCTGGAAGTCGGGGCCCGACGAGGAGCGCGCCCTGTGGCGGGGGCTGGCCCAGCTCGCGGTGGGCCTGACCCACGCGGCCCGGGGGAACGTCACGGGCGGGGCGAGGCTGCTGCGGCGCGGCGCCGGGGCCCTGGAGGAGTGGGCCGTGTCGACTGCCGGGCGGGAGCAGCCTTACGGGATGGATCTGGCCGGGCTGACGGGGTGGGCACGGCAGCTGGCGCAGGACGTGGAGCAGACGGGCGGGGCGGTGGACGCCCGGGTCCGCAGTCCCCGGCTGCGGGGGTGACGCCGGGTGGGCGAGCCTTGCATGTCGCCCGGCAGGCGGGCCCTGCGGCTTGCCAGCCCGGGGGGTGACGCGAGGCGGGCAGCCTGGCACCACGCTGCGGGCGCGACACTCAGGGCACGGGCCCTGCACCTCGGCTGCGGAGGTGCCACCGAGGGGGCGAGCCGCCCCAGCTGCGGGCGCGATGCTCAGCGGGTCCCCCGCACCCCGACTGCGGGGGTGACACCGGACGGGCAAGCCCTCCACCCCAGGTCCGGGCACGATACCCAGCGATCCCCGCACCCCGACCGCGAGAATGACAGCGGACGGGCAAGCCCTCCACCCCAGGTCCGGGCACGATACCCAGCGATCCCCGCACCCCGACCGCGAGAATGACACCGAGCGAGCGAGCCCTCCGCCCCAGGTGCGGGCACGATACCCAGCAGGTCCCCGCACCTCGACCGCGAGAATGACACCAGGCAGGCAAGCCCTCCACAGCGGCAAAGGGCGCGGACCCAGCGCCCGGGCTCTGCACCTCGACCACCACGGGGGGGTGACGCCTGGCAGGCAAGCCGCCACTGCGGCTCTGGGCGCGATGCCCAGCACGGAAGCTCTTCTCCACGGCTGCAGGCCCGATACCCGGCGTGCGGGCCCCCGCCTTGGCTGCTACCCCGAAACGCCGTACGCGAAGCGTCCACCACGGCTGCGGGGCCTACTACCCGGCTAGCTCACGACCCCACCACCCCGCACGCGCGACACCCGGCGTCCGATCCACAGGACCACAGCCGTGGGTGCCCTCGGTGCCGTCGCTGTCAGTGGCGTGCGGCAGACTCGGGGTGTGCGAAAGATTCATGTCATCGGTATCGGCGCGGGCAACCCCGAGCAGCTCACCCTCCAGGCGGTCAGGGCGCTGCGCAGCACGGACGTGTTCTTCGTCCTGGACAAGGGCGAGGTGAAGGGCGATCTCACACAGCTGCGCCGGGACATGCTGGACGCTCACATAGCGGAGGGGTCGTACCGGGTGGTGGAGGCCCGGGACCCGGAGCGGGACCGCGGTGCGGGCGGCTCCGCCTACTCCCCCGCCGTCGGCGACTGGCGCAGCGCCCGCGCCGACATCTACGAGCGGCTGATCGCCGAGGAGCTCGGCGAGGAGGAGAGCGGCGCGTTCCTGGTGTGGGGCGACCCGGCGTTGTACGACAGCACGCTCGGCATCCTGGAGGAGATCCTGGAGCGGGGCTCGGTGTCCTTCGAGTACGACGTCGTGCCCGGCATCAGCAGTGTGTCGGCGCTGGTGGCACGGCATCGCACCGGACTGAACCGGGTCGCGCGGCCCGTCCAGATCACCACCGGGCGGCGCCTCGCCGAGGGGTTCCCCGAGGACGTGGACGACGTGGTCGTGATGCTCGACGCCCACCAGGCCTTCCGCGCGTACGCCGACCAGGACATCGACATCTACTGGGGCGCCTACATAGGCACACCCGACGAGATCCTCGCCTCCGGTCCGATCGCCGAGGCCGCACCCCGGATCGAGCGGCTGCGTGCCGAGGCCAGGGAGCGCAAGGGCTGGATCATGGACACATATCTGCTGCGCCGCCATCCCGAGCAGCGGTAGGCGACGGGAGAACGACAGGCACCCGGTCGGACCGCCCCGCATGCACGAATGGCCCAGCGGTGTGATCGTCCCCTTGGGACAGTCGCCGAGGAGTCCGCGGGATCCGCGGGATCCGCACCGCCTGCACCCCTCGCACCGGCCACCGCCGCCCAGCCGCCCGTGCTGGACTCGCGCCGCCGCAACGTCGTCTTCGTGACGATCATGCTGGGGATGCTGCTCGCCGCCCTCGACCAGACCATCGTGGGTACCGCCCTGCCGACGATCGTGTCGGATCTCGGCGGTGCCGAGCACATGTCGTGGGTCGTGACGTCGTACCTCCTCGCGGAGACCGTGGCGACCGTGCTGGTCGGCAAGTTCGGCGACCTGTTCGGCCGCAAGGTGGTCTTCCAGGTCTCGGCGATCGTGTTCATCACGGGCTCGTTCCTGTGCGGTCTCGCCTCCGACATGTCGTTGCTGATCATCTGGCGGGCGATGCAGGGCGTCGGGGCCGGGATGGTCGGCCATGCCGGCCTCGGCATGATCTCCGCGCGCCGCCGACTGCCGCCCGAGGTGCTGCTGCCGGTCTTCGACCGGATGATCGAGGAGGGTTATCTGACCCGTGACGGCCATCTTTTCTGGCACACCGAGGCGGGCGCGCGCGAGGCCCGGGTCATCGGCAAGGCGTGGGGCTCCTGGCTGGGGGGCCGGGTCCAGCAGGACCTCGGCCGCCCGTCGGACGCGGACTGCGGGCCGCGGTGGACACGATCGCCAAGCGCCTCCTGGTGGAGGACCTGAACACCGGACTGCCGCAGCGAGCACGGGAGTTGGCAGGGAGCACGGCCGCCTGAAAGCCCTGTGCCCGATGTCTGTGGCTCAGCGCACGTCCACCATCCGCTACGTACGGCCTGTGCGGGCCCCGTGGACCGACCGCTGCGCCTGGCCCGCCCCGTGGCTGTCCGCAGGGCCCAGGCACGGAGGACTGTGGGTGTACAACCTCGCCGTGATAGACCGCATGCGGGGCTCCGTCATGGCGAGGTGAGGTCCAGCCACCTCTGGACCCCCGCCACGTCCGGCACCGCCGTCACCCCGTCCGGGAGGGGCGGTCGGCGTACGACCACCACGGGCAGGGCCAGTTCGCGGGCAGCCGTGAGTTTGGCGGACGTGGCCGAGCCCCCGCTGTCCTTGGTGACCAGGACGTCGATGCGGTGGTCGTGGAGGAGTGTCGACTCGTCGGTCACCGTGAACGGGCCGCGGGCCAGGAGGACTTCGGTGCACGGGGGCATGGGCGGCTCGGGCAGCTCCACCGACCGTACGAGGAAGTGCAGTTCGGTGAGGTGGGCGAAGGCGGCGAGCTCCATGCGGCCGGTGGTCAGGAACACCCGTCGGCCGAGTCGCGGCAGCAACTCCGCCGCCTCGTCGAGGGAGTCGACCGGATGCCAGCGGTCCCCCGGTCCGGGCCGCCAGCCCGGGCGGCGCAGTACGACGGAGGGCACGGCGGTCGCCGCGGCCGCCCGGGCCGCGTGGGCGGTGATCGCACGGGCGAAGGGATGCGTGGCGTCGACCAGCGCGTCGACATGCTCCTGCCGCAGCCAGCCGGTCAGCCCCTCCACCCCGCCGAACCCCCCGATCCGCACCTCGCCCGCGACCGTGCCCGGCCGGGTCACTCGCCCCGCGAGAGAGGTGGTGACGCGCACTCCCGGCCGTGACGCGAGCGCGGCGGCCAGTTCGCGGGCCTCGGTGGTGCCGCCGAGGATCAGGATGTGCGGGGACATGGCGGGTAGCGTACGAGGTCAGGGCGCCGCGCGGCAGGCCGGGTGGGGAGCGCCGGGTGACCTGGGCCTGCGGGGCGGCCCGAAGAAGGGGTACCGGGCAAAGGCTCGGACAACGGGCGTTTCCGCCCGCCGGTGGTTATGGTCCGGGCATGGCATCCGTGCGCGCGGTCCTGATCGACATCGACGGAGTTCTCACCGTTTCGTGGGAGCCGTTGCCGGGGGCGGTGGCGGCGTTGCGGGAGGTTCGGGAGGCCGGTCTCGGGGTCGCGCTGGTGACGAACACGACCTCGCGGACGCGGGCGTCGATCGCCTCGGTGCTGGAGAGGGCGGGGTTCCCCGTGTCGGCTGGGGACGTTCTCACCGCGCCCGCGGTCACCGCCGCGTATCTCGCCGATCACTGTCCCGGCGCCCGCTGCACGCTGCTGAACAGCGGGGACATCGCCGAGGATCTCGCGGGTGTCACGCTGGTCGGCGGCGAGGCCGAGGGCGTGGATGTCGTCGTCCTCGGAGGTGCCGGGCCCGAGTTCGGCTACCCGGCGCTCAACCGGGTCTTCGGGCACCTCCAGCGCGGGGCCCGGCTGGTGGCGATGCACCGCAATCTGTACTGGCGCACCGCCGACGGGCTGCAGCTCGACGCCGGGGCCTTCCTGGCCGGTCTGGAGAAGGCCGCCCGGGCGGAGGCCGTGGTCACCGGCAAGCCGTCGCCGGCGTTCTTCGAGGCGGCGCTCGCCCGACTCGGGGTGGGGGCGGACGAGGCGCTGATGGTGGGGGACGACATCGAGTCGGACGTGCTGGCCGCGCAGCGCGCCGGGCTCACCGGGGTGCTGGTGAAGACAGGCAAATACCTCCGGGAGACCCATCGGGCCGCCAGTGGTACGCCCCACCATGTGATCGATTCCTTCGCGGACCTGCCGACGCTGCTCGGCGCGTCAGCGGAGCAGTAGCTGCACGCCGCCCACGATCGTCGCCGCGATCACCAACTGCTCGAAGAGCCGCTGGTTGATCCGGTTCACCGCCCATTTGCCGAGGAACGCTCCGGGCACGACGAACGCCACGAGGGCGAGGTCGAGCAGCAGTGAATGGCCGTCGATCAGGCCGAGGCCGACACTGAAGGGCACTTTGGAGACGTTGACGATCAGGAAGAAGAACGCCGAGGTGCCGAGGAAGCCGAGTTTGCGGAAGCCCGCCGACAGCAGGTACAGCGACATCACCGGGCCGCCGGCGTTGGCGACCATCGTGGTGAAGCCGCCGAGAACGCCGTAGGAACGGGCCTTGACACGGCCCGTCCGGGTGGCGACCGAGTCGGGTTCCTCCTCCGCGTCGGCCGTGCGGCGGCGCCAGACCGTCACGGCGGCCATGAACAGCAGGATCGCGCCGATCGATGTGCGGACGATCCCGTCGTCCGCCCATTGCAGGAACAGCGTGCCGGCGACCACGCCGACCGCGACCGCCGGGAACAGCCGCCAGAGGGTGGGCCAGTGGGCGTGCCGCCGGTAGGTGAGCACCGCGAGCACGTCCCCGGCGATCAGGATCGGCAGCAGGGCGCCGGTGGAGGCGCGGGCGGGCAGCACGGCGGCGAAGATCGCGAGGCTGACCGTGTTGGCCCCGCTCACGGCGGTCTTGGAGAAGCCGACGAGCAGGGCCGCGGCGGCGAGCGCGGCGAACCCCCAACCGGAAATGTGCCAGAGCGTCATCGTGTCCATGCGGAGACCGATGCTAGGTGCAGGTAAGAGATCTTGTCAGTGCCGTCTCGCCGTGTGGTCCTGTGGGCGCGCTCCCGACGGTGCCGCACCCGCGCTCCCGCTGGTGCCGCTCCACCAGCACCGCGCTCCCCTGTCCCACTCCCCCGCACATCGTCGCCAGCCCGGGCGCCGCCCCCGTCCGTCGCATCCGGTGCAGCAGGGTCGTGAGGATGCGGGCGCCCGAGCAGCCCAGCGGGTGCCCCAGTGCGATCGCGCCCGCCGGTCGGGTTGACGCGGTCGGGGTCGATGCCGAGTTCGTCGACGCAGGCGAGGGCCTGGGCGGCGAAGGCCTCGTGGAACTCGGCCTCCTCGATGTCGCCGATGCCCCAGTCCGCGCGGGCGAGCGCCTTGCGGGTGGCGGGGACCGGGCCGATGCCCATCACGTCGGGGTGGACGCCGGCCGAGGCGCCGGCGACGTAACGGCCGAGGGACTCCAGTTCGAGGTCGTTCAGGGCCTTCACCGACCAGGAGCAGGCCCGCCGCGCCGTCGTTCAGGGGAGAGGCGTTGCCCGCCGTGACCTTGCCGCCGGCCCGGAAGACGGGCTTGAGGCGGGCCAGCTTGTCGTAGGAGGTGTCCTCTCGGAGGCACTCGTCGCTGTCGACGAGCACACCGTCGGGGCGCTCCACCGGCAGGAGTCCGTCGTCGAAGTGGCCGTTCTTGCGGGCCTCGGCGGCGAGGCGGTGGCGCGCAGGGCGAACTCGTCCTGTCGTTCGCGCGGGATGCCGTAGCGCCGGGCGACCTCCTCGGCGGTCTCGCCCATGGGCAGCAGGCCGTGGAGTTCGCGCATGGCCGGGTTGACCAGGCGCCGGCCGAGCCGGGTGTCGTGGGTCTCGATCCGGTACGGGAGGGCCTCGTCGGGGCGGGGCAGCACGAAGGGGGCGCGGCTCATCGACTCGGAGCCGCCCGCGAGCACGATGTCGGCCTCGCCGGCGGCGATGGTGCGGGCGGCGGTCGTCACGGCCTCCAGGCCGGAGGCGCCCAGCCGGTTGACGGTGGCGCCGGGCACGGTCTCGGGCAGTCCGGCGAGCAGCGCCGCCATGCGGGCCACGTTGCAGTTGTCCTCGCCTGCCTGGTGGGCGGCGCCCCAGTAGACGCGCCGGGTCGAGCGCGGGCACATCGGCGACCAGGGCGCGGATCACGGTCGCGGCGAGGTCGTCGGGGCGTACGGCGGACAGGGCGCCGCGGAGTCTGCCGATGGGGGTGCGGCGGGCGGCCGCGAAGTGGACGGGGCGCACGATGGGAGTCCTGACCGTCGTCATCGAGGGGCCGAGAGGCTTTAATCAGCACTGCTAGTTTCGGACTGCAGCGCAGCTGGAGCAGACATGGCCGAGCACGTCCTCGCCGGAACCCACGGCCCCCTCACCGTGCGCGAGTGGCCGCACGACCACCCCCGGTACGTGGCCCTCGTGGTGCACGGATACGGCGAACACGTCGGCCGGTACGAGGAGCTCGCCGGGGTCCTCGTGGCGCACGGCGCGGCCGTGTTCGGGCCCGATCACACCGGGCACGGGAAGTCCGCCGGGGAAAGGGTCCTGATCGAGGACTTCGAGGACGTGGTCGCGGATGTGCACGCGGTGGCGGACCTGGCCCGGGGCGCCCACCCCGGCGTACCCCTCGTCATGGTCGGGCATTCCATGGGCGGTCTGATCGCCGCACGCTTCGCCCAGCGGTACGGCACCGAGCTCGCCGCGCTGGTGCTGTCGGGGCCGGTGATCGGGGCCTGGGAGCTGCCGGGGGCGCTGCTCGCCCTCGACGAGATCCCGGACACGCCGATCAGCCCGGCCTCGCTCTCCCGTGACCCGGAGGTGGGTGCGGCCTACCAGGCGGATCCCCTCGTGTGGCACGGGCCGATGAAGCGGCCGACGCTGGAGGCGTTCGCCCGCACCCTGCAGACCGTGTCCCGGGGCGGTGACGTCGGCCCGCTCCCGCTGCTGTGGCTGCACGGCGACGACGACCGGCTGGTACCGCTCGCCGGGAGCCGCACAGGCGTCGAGGAGATCAAGGGGAAGACGTACCTCGAGCGGATCTACGCCGGTGCCCGGCACGAGGTGTTCAACGAGATGAACAAGACGGCGGTCTTCGCAGATGTGACGGGCTTCCTCGACGATGTGCTCACACCCTGAGACACCACTGTTTGCACGATTGCGCCCGGGGCACCCGCGCCCCCATGGAGTGGTTGCGTCGCGCGGCCTGCGTGGGAGAGGACCCCGAGCTGTTCTTCCCCGTGGGCACGCAAGGACCCGCGCTGCGGGACATCGCGGCGGCGAAGCGCGTCTGCGCCCGCTGCCCGGTCGCCCCCGAGTGCCTCGAGATGGCGCTCGGCAGTGGGCAGACCTCGGGCGTGTGGGGCGGCACCTGCGAGCAGGAACGCGACGAACTGCTCCGCACCGGCATTGACCATGCCAGAAGGAGGAGCACGGTATGACTGTGGTCAGGAGCACCCTGCCCGACGCGGCCCGCGAGACGGCCGGGGACGCCCTGCAGAGCACCCTGGTGGATCTGATCGGCCTGTCGCTGATCGGGAAGCAGGCGCACTGGAACATCGTGGGCCCGCGTTTCCGGTCCATCCATCTCCAGCTCGACGAGGTGGTGTCGACGGCCCGCACGTTCTCCGACACGGTGGCCGAGCGCGCCGCGGCCCTTGGTGTGTCTCCGGACGGCCGACCGGAGACGATCGCCGCCGCCTACACACTGCCCGGCTCGAAGAACGGCTGGATCCGGGACGACGACGTCGTCCGGCTGATCGTCGAGACGCTGGAGGCGGCCATCGGCCGGCTGCGTGAGCGCATCGAGACCACCGAGAAGGCCGACCCGGTCACGCAGGACCTGCTGATCGGCATCACCGCCGAGCTGGAGAAGCAGCGCTGGATGTTCGAGGCCGAGAACTGGCCCCGGGACTGACCGGCGCGACCTGCCGGCGCAAAGGCACAGACGGTACCCACGGAAAGGCGCACGCGATGACCGACGCCCTCGAACTCGACGCGCTGTGGGAGGAGTTCCACCGCGCGGTGAACATGACCTCGCAGGAACTGGCCGCCTGGCTGCGCGTCAGCGACGCCGACGAGTCCACGGAGCCGCTGCCGGAGCACGCGGGTGAGCCGACCGGGCAGCATGTCCTCGCGATCCTCCAGAAGCGGCGCACGGACCTGACCGACGAGGACATCGAGGTCATGTACGAGGTCGTGGACACCGTCACCGCCCAGGCCGACGTGGAGAACGAACCCGAGGCCGAGGACACGCTCCGCAGGCACCGGCTGATGTCCGTCGGACACGATCCGCTCAGGCGGTGACCAGGTCCGAACGCGTCGTACGGGAACTCGTCGGCGCGTACGGACGGACGTACGCCGCGGAGGCGGGCATCACGCTGAAGGACACCCCGCAGCCCTTGTACCGGCTGCTGGTGCTGTCCCTTCTGCTCAGTGCCCGCATCCGCGGCTCCGTCGCGCTCGCCACCGCGCGCGAGCTGCACCGGGCGGGACTGCGCGACCCTCGTCGCATGGCCCGGGCCACCTGGCAGGAGCGGGTGGACGCGCTGGGCCGCGGCGGCTATCGGCGCTACGACGAACGTACCGCTACCCAACTCGGCCGGGGCGCCGAGCTGTTGACCGAGCGGTGGAGCGGTGATCTGCGCCGGCTGCGCGCCGAGGCGGACGGCGATCCAGCCGAACTGCGGCGCCTGCTCCAGGAGTTCCCCGGCATCGGTCCCGCCGGCGCCGTCATCTTCCTGCGTGAGGTGCAGGGTGTGTGGCCGGAGGTCGCGCCCTGTCTGGACGGCAAGGCGCTGGCGGGTGCCGAGCGGCTGGGCCTGCCGAAGGATCCCGACCGGTTGCTGGCCCTGGCCGGTGACGCCGGTCCGGACGTCCTGGCCGCCGCGTTGGTGCGTGCGGCGATCGACCGCGAGGTGGCCGAAGACAGCCTCCGACGTGCCGGGTGACATGGCACACTGCTCGCACATCTTGTCGAGCAGAGGAGTTTTGTGTGACCGGGACCGAGCCGGCCGGCCGTCGGATCGACACGAGCAGGCCGCATCCGGCCCGGGTGTACGACTGGTTCCTCGGTGGGAAGGACAACTACCCGGTCGACGAGGAGCTCGGACGGCAGATCACCGCGCAGGGTGACGCTCCCCGGCAGGCGCGCGCCAACCGCCGGTTCATGGAGCGGGCCACGCGGGTCGTCGTACGGGAGGCGGGAATCCGCCAGTTCCTCGACATCGGCTCGGGTATCCCCACCGAGCCCAACCTCCACCAGATCGCCCAGTCCGCCGTACCGGACGCCCGGATCGTGTACGTCGACAACGACCCGATCGTCCTGGCCCACGCGGCGGCCCTGCTGCACGGCACGCCGGAGGGGGCGACGCACTACCTCCAGGCCGACGCGCGCGACCCGCAGCGGATCCTGCAAGGGGCCTCCGCCGTACTGGACTTCGAGCAGCCCGTCGCGCTGTCGCTGGTCGCGCTGCTGCACTTCATCTCCGACGAGGACGGCGCCCAGGAGCTGGTGGACACGCTGGTCGGCGCGCTGGCGCCGGGCAGTTGCCTGGTGCTGTCGGCGATGACGGCGGACTTCGATCCGGACAAGGTGAAGGCGGGCATCGCCGCCTACACGGCGAGCAGGGTGACCCTGGTGGCTCGCTCCCACGACGAGGTGAGCCGTCTCTTCAAGGGACTCGATGTGCTGGAGCCGGGAATCGTGTCCCTCTCCCGGTGGCGTCCGGACGCGCGGGAGGACGGCGAGCTCGTGTCGCTGTACGGGGCGGTCGGCGTCAAGCGCTGAGCCCGCACACCTGCGTTCACCCGAGCAGCCACCCCCCGTCCACGCTCAACTCCACCGCGTTGACCGAGGCGTTGCGCAGCAGGAAGTCCACGGCGTCCACCACGTCCGCCATGGTGGCGAGCCGTCCGGTCGGGGTCCTGGCCCGCAGTCCCGCGAGGACCTTCTCCGGCTTGGCCCGCCAGTAGGGGCTGTCCCCCACGACTCCGGGATGGATCGCGTTGACCCGGACGGGAGCGAGTTCGACGGCCAGGGTGTGCGTCAGCCCGCTCACCCCGGCGTTGACGGTCGCCACCGTCGTCGCACCCGGGTAGGGCCGCTCCTTGGCCTGTCCGCCGAACAGCACGACGGCGCTGTCGTCGTGCAGCCGGGTCCGCAGCGCGTGCACGACGGCCGTGTAGCCGACGAGCTTGAGTGTGACGAGGTGGACGGCGGCGTCGATGTCGTACTCGGCCACCCGGTTCTCGTCGCGGGAGATCCCCGCGATCACCAGATGGTCGACGGTGCCCACGTCGCTCAGCGCGTCCACGATCCCCTTCGGCCGCGCGAGGTCGAGGGCGAGTCCCCGGGCGCCGATCTCCTTGGCCGCGGTGTCGGTACGGTGGGCGTCCCGTCCGGTGATGACCACCTCGTCGCCGCGCTCCGCCCGCACCCGGGCGAACTCCCGCCCGATGCCCGAGGTGCCGCCGATCACCACCACGCCGCTCATCGGGACGCCTCCTTCAGGTACTCCCAGTCCCGGGTGAACCGGTAGGAGTGCCGCGCCGGTGGCTGCGGAGCCTGTGTCTCCAGCCACCGCAGCGGCCCGTCACCGGCATTGCTGAACCCGTGCACGCAACCGGCGCCCGCCCAGGCGCAGTCGCCGGGACCGAGCCGGTGGCGGGTGCCGTCGAAGACCGCGTCCGCCTCCCCTTCGAGGAACAGATAGGTCTCCTCGAAGGGGTGGTCGTGCGTGCCCGCGACGCCGTCGGGCGCGTACTGCACCATGAACATCGTCGAGGCGACCGCGCCGAGGTCGCTGTCGACCATCATCTTCACCGTGATCCCGCTGTAGACGAGGAGCGCGGTGCGCATGCTCGCCGACACCGCGAGCAGGTCCTGGGACTGCTTGCCGGGGTCCATCTGGGCGGGTTCGATGTGCCCGAAGGACCGGGTGCGCGGATCGCGGACGTCGATGCGGACGGGCGGGCGCACCGGCCACGGGGGGACGGCCTGGGTGTCGTACCCGTACCGGGCCCTCGGTACCGGCGCGAGCATGTCCGCCCAGTGGGCGACGCCGTCCCCGGCGCCGCGCCAGGCGTGCGGGACACCCGTCGGGAGGAGGCCGTAGTCGCCCTCCTCCAGCAGATACGACCCCTCGGGCACATCGAGGACCACGGTCCCGTCGAGGACGTGGAAGCTCTCCTCGTACGAGTGCACATGGGCCGCGAGGCTCCCGTCGGGACGCAGCTCGCACACCCCGAAACCGGTGTGCGTGCTGCCGTCGGCCTCGCCGACCAACTCCCGTCGCCGGTAGCCGTGTTCGTCGTACGACGACTCCGGTAGACCGGTGGCCCTGCGCACCAGGTGTCGCGTCACGCCCGGGCCTCCTTCGCGGCCAGCAGCCGGTCGCGGGACTCCTCGACCAGGCGCCGGGCACGCGCCACGTCGGCCGTGAGCCTGCCGTCGCGCTTGCGGACGACACCGTCGACGATGACCGTCTCCACGTTGGACACGTCGGCGCTGAGGGCCACCGCGGCGGCCGCGTCGTGAACGGGAGCCACGTTCAGGGCGGTTGCGTCGATCGCGACGACGTCCGCGCGCTTGCCCGGGGTGAGCGAGCCGGTGCGGTCCTCCAGGCCGGCGACGTGGGCGCCGTTGCGGGTGGCGATCTCCAGCATCTGACGTGCCGTCAACATGGTCTCGGGCACCGGGACATCGGCCTGCCAGCTGGCCGCGTTGACACGGGCGCGCTCGGCGCCGAAGGCCGCGCGGATCTGGGTGAACATGTCGCCGGGCACGGTGGTGACGACGTCGATGCTCAGGGAGGGGCGCAGGCCGTGCTCGATGGCCTTCATCACCGGCGGCCAGCCGTGCCCCATCTGCGTCTCCACCTGCGGCGCGATGGAGACCGTACCGCCGCTGTCGGCGACCAGCCGCCACTCCTCCTCGCTGAGGTAGCAGCAGTGGATGTAGGTGGTGTCGGGGCCGAGGAGGCCGAGGTCGTGGAGCTGCTCGACCATGCCGAAGCGGCCCGCGAGCCGTCCCATGGCCACGTGCACGGTGATCGGGATGCCGAGCTCGCGGGCGAGGGCCCACTCGGAGGTGACGACGTCGTTGACGCAGAAACCGGGGCCGCGGGTGGCGAGGGCCAGGGTGAGCAGGCCGTCGTCGGAGTCGGAGGAGAAGTACGCGGAGCGGATCCGGCGTACGTCGTCGCCGGGGATCGCGATCTTGCTCTCGAACCAGTAGTCGGCGAGGGAGGTGTTGGCGCTGCCGTACGCGTACTGGGCGCGGATGCCGGTCTCCGTGAGGGCCCGGATCGCCGCGTCGGGGTGCTCGGGCGTGTTGTTGATGTGGGACCAGTCGACGAGCGTGGTGATGCCGGCGTTGAGGCACTCCAGGGCGCCCGCGAGGTTGGCGGCGTACACGTCCTCGGGGGTGTAGAGGGGTGCGAAGGTGTCGAGGATGTCGACGAAGTAGTCGTCGAGGGTGGCGTCCGGCGCCACGTTGCGGATCGAGGCCTCCCAGGTGTGGCGGTGGCTGTCGACGAAGCCGGGGATGACGATCCGGCCGCTCATGTCGAGGACTTCGGCGTCCGCGCTGATCTCACGGTCCACCGCCGCGATCTTTCCGTCCTCGATCAGGACGTCCCCCCTCGGCAGGTCCCCGACCGCGGGATCCATCGAGAGCACATGCCCGGCACGAAGGAGTATCCGATGGGTCATCGCGCTTCCTCCTCAGGGGTGTTCAGTACGCGGCCAGGCTCCTGACGGCCGCCACGACCTTGTCGACGGTGGGGATGACCTGTTCCTCCAGCACGTCCGCGAACGGCAGCGGCACGCACTCCCCCGTCACCCGCCGCACCGGCGCGTCCAGCAGCCCGAACCCCTCGTCGGCGACGACGGAGACGAGCGTGGCGCCCCAGCCGCCCTGGTACGGGTTCTCCTCGACGGTCACCAGCCGGGAGGTCCTACCGAGCGAGGCGAGGACGGTGGCCATGTCGAGCGGCACCAGGGAGCGCAGGTCGACGACCTCGACGCCGATGCCCTCCTGGGCGAGGCTCTCCGCGGCCGTGAGCGCGACCGGCACCATCGAGGCGAGCGCGACCAGCGTCACGTCGGCGCCCTCGCGGACGACCGCGGCGCGCCCCAGCTCGACCACGTGGTCCGGCGGCGGGGGCGGCCCCTTGGTGGCCAGCAGCGCCTTGTGCTCGAAGAACACGACCGGGTCGTCGCTGCGGATCGCCGCCGCCATCATCCCGACGACGTCGGCCGGAGTGGACGGTGCCGCGATCCTCAGCCCGGGGACGGTCAGCGCCCAGTTCTCGGTGGCCTGCGAGTGCTGGGCGCCGAACCCGAGCCCGCCGCCGTTGGCGGTGCGAACGACGAGGGGCACGGTGACCTGACCGCCCGTCATATAACGCACCTTGGGTATCTCGTTGGCGAGGTAGTCCCAACAACAGGCCAAAAAGTCAGAGAACATGATCTCCGCGACGGGCCGCATGCCGGTCATCGCGGCGCCCATCGCCGCGCCCACGATGGCCTGTTCGGAGATGGGCGTGTCCCACACCCGCTCGGACCCGAACTCCTTGTGCAGCCCGGCGGTCGTCTTGAACACCCCGCCCGCCTCGCCGATGTCCTCCCCCAGGCAGACCACGGACGGGTCGCGTCGCATCTCCCGCGCGATGCCCTCGGCGACCGCCTCCCGGTACGTGATCACGTCCGCCATGCCGCACCTCCGTCCGCCCATACGTCGGTGAAGGCCTCGCGGGGGTCGGGCGGTGGCGCGTTCTTCGCGGCCTCTATCGCCTCCCGTACGACCGCCCGGGCACGCTCGTCGGCCGCGGTGACCGTGTCCTCGGACACTCCGGCCTCGATGAGCCGCCCGCGCGCGATGTCCAACGGGTCGTGTTTGAGCCAGCGTTCGACCTCCTCGGCCGGACGGTAGGTCGCCGGGTCGGCCCTGCTGTGCCCGAAGTGGCGGTAGGTCTCGGCCTCCAGCACGGCGGGCCCGTCGCCGGCTCGGGCCCGCCGCGCCAGCCGTGCCACCGCCTCCTGGACGGAGACGACGTCATTGCCGTCGACGACCTCGCCGGGGATGCCGTACGCGGGCGCCCGGTCGGCGGCGGGCCGGGCCACGGCGGTCACGTCGGCGATCGGCGTGTACTCCATGTACAGGTTGTTCTCGCAGACGAACAGCACGGGCAGCTTCCATACGGCGGCCAGGTTCAACGCTTCGTGGAAGGCGCCGATGTTGGTGGCACCGTCGCCGAAGAAGGCGACCGCGAGCTGTCCCGTGCCGCGCAGCTTCGCCGACCAGGCGGCCCCGACCGCCATCGGGAGGTGGGCGCCGACGATGGCGTAGGAACCGAGCATGTGGGTGGCTGCCTTGGTGAGGTGCATGGAGCCGCCCTTGGCCTTGCACAGTCCCGTTGCCCTGCTCATGAGTTCGGCGAGGCACTCCTCGGGAGAGGCGCCCCGGGCCATCGCGTGGTGGTGGCCGCGATAGGTGGCGAAGACGTAGTCGTCCTCGCGCAGGGCGGCGCTCGCGCCGACGGCGATCGCCTCGTGGCCGGCGGCGAGGTGGGTCGTGCCCTTGACGAGGCCCTGGAGGAACAGGTCGTGGGCGGCCTTCTCCGTACGGCGGATGAGGGCCATCTGCTCATACAGGGCGAGGAGTTCACCGGTGTCCATCGCCGGTCCCCTTGTGTCCGTCCCCGGTCCCGGTGTTGAGGTGGGACTGTGCCTCCCGGGCGGTGTTGAGTTCGCCGCCCACCGTCCAGTACTTGCGCCCGGCCACCAGGAGTTCCTCGGCCGGGAACTTGGTGATGACCTCGCAGCCGTCGGCGGTGACGACCAGTTCCTCCTCGATCCGGGCGGCGGACCAGCCGTCGGCGGCGGGCCAGTAGGTCTCCAGGGCGAACACCATGCCCTCTTCGAGGACTTCGGGGTGATCGAGCGAGACCAGGCGGCTGAAGA
Organism: Streptomyces sp. NPDC005483; assembly: GCF_040606035.1. NCBI lineage: Bacteria > Bacillati > Actinomycetota > Actinomycetes > Kitasatosporales > Streptomycetaceae > Streptomyces > Streptomyces sp. NPDC005483. The sequence goes on along the minus strand of NZ_JBEXEA010000001.1, from coordinate 258,241 downwards.
TGGGCTTCTCCCAGATCGACAGGCCCACGCCGTGGCCGTACTGGAGGGCGAAGGCGGCGGTCTCGTCGGCGAAGCCGAACTCCTCGGCACGCGGCCACACTTGGACGATGTCGGCCGTGGTGGCGCCCGGCCGGACAAGCGCTATGGCCTGGTCCATGTACTCACGGCACCGGACGTAGGCGTCCCGTTGCGCGCGGGAGGCGCTGCCGACGGCGAACGTGCGGTAGTAGCAGGTGCGGTAGCCGAGGTGGCTGTGCAGGATGTCGAAGAAGGCGGGGTCGCCGGGGCGGATCAGACGGTCGCTGTAGACGTGCGGGTGCGGTGAACAGCGCTCCCCCGAGATGGCGTTGACGCCTTCGACGTACTCGCTGCCGAGGTCGTAGAGCACCTTGCTGACCAGTCCGACGCACTCGTTCTCGCGGAGTCCGGGGCGGAGGTGGGCGTAGAGCTCCTCGTAGGCCGCGTCGACCATCGCGCAGGCCTGGGCGAGCAGGGAGATCTCGTCGCCGGTCTTGATGCGGCGGGCCTCCAGGAAGACCTGCTGTCCGTCGACCACGTCGATGCCCTCGGCGCGCAGGGCGGTGAGGACGGGCATCTCGGCGACGTCGACACCGAGCGGTTCACCGGCGAGGCCGTGGGCGCGGAGTTCCGCGGCGATCTTCGCGGCGACGTCCTCGGCGATCCCCGCGTCCGGATGGAAGGCGCCGCGCAGGGTGGAGATGCCGGCGCGGGCTCCGGTGGGCGGGCCGTCCTTGCCGTCGCTGTGGTCGAGCCACGGGTTGTAGAGCTGGTGGTGGCGGGCCGCGGAGCCGAAGTCCCAGACGATCGGTTCGCCGCCGCGCACCAGCAGGGCGAAGCGGATCAGCTTGTCCATCGCCCAGGTGCCGATGTGCGTGGCGGTCATGTAGCGGATGTTCGCGAAGTCGAAGCTGAGCACGGCGCCCAGTGCGGAGCGGTTCAGCGTGTCGTGGAGCCGGGCCAGGCGCTGTCTGCGCAGCCGATCCAGGTCGACGCGCTCTTCCCAGTCGACGGCGTTGGGGCCGTATGTGCGGATCGCCATCGCGACCACCCCCACCATCGAGTCAACGACCGTCCACGGGAAGTGTCAAGTGTCACTGAACAGGTTGGCTCGCCACGAACCAGACGCCCACGGCCGGTTCGTCGCCGTCGTTGCGGTAGCGGTGCGGGGTCGTGGACTCGAAGCAGACGGCGTCGCCGGGGCGCAGGACCTGCTCGTCGAAGCCGAGGGTGAGGACGAGCTCGCCGGAGGTCAGGTAGCCGTACTCGGTGCCGGCGTGCCGCATCAGACCGCCCGAACCGGAGGAGGAACCGCCCGGCCGGTACGTGACGAGCAGGAAGTCCACGTCCGTGCCGGGGACGTGCCCGAGCCGCTCCCACACCACGCCGGAGTCCAGTTCCAGCACGTCCCGCTCACCGGGGGTGACCAGGGGGCCGATGCGTCGGCCGGGGTCGGCCGCGAAGGCCGCCAGGGCGTGCACGACCGTGGCCGACCTCGCCGCCGCGGCGGTCTCCCGCACCTCGAAGAGGGATTCGACGGAGATGCCGAGGGCGGTGGTGATGGCGTACAGCGTGCTCACCGACGGCTGGCTCTTGCCGGTCTCTATCTGGGACACCAGGCTCGCGGAGACGCCGACCTCGCGGGCCAGGGCGCGCAGACCCAGGCCGCGCTCCAGACGCGCCTGCCGGATGCGCGCGCCGACGGACGGCACGGGGGCAGGGGACACGGCGTGCTCCTCTCCTGTGCAGCCCCATTGAACAACCCGTCCCCGGCGCCCGGGAAGAGCGCCCGCCACCCGAGTCGTCCGTGGACGAGCGCGCATCTCCCTGGACGGGCCGCCCGCACCCGGCACGCAGTGCAGGCGTCATCCGACGATGAGCACGCGCACACCCCCGGAGGGACCGCCCCGAATTCCAGCGGTGACCAGCCAAGAGCACGCACTCACCCCGGGCACACCACCTGCCTCCCGGAAAGAACCCCGACGCCCGGCGAAGCGCTGCCCACGCTCCTCGCCGAGGCGGTCCGTGCCACTGCGGCCGGTGACTCGGTGGTCTCCCCGCCGGTCACCGTGCGCCTGCTCCGGTACGTCACGACGGTCCCGACGCCCGAGCTGGTCGTCGCGGCCCGCCCCGCACCGGCCACCGAGCCCCTGACCGCCCCTGAGCTGGACGTGGTCCGGCTGGTCGCGCTCGGCCGTACGAACGCGGAGATCGCCGCCTGGGCCTTGCAGCACGGCCACGCGCGGCCGGAGAGCTGAGTCACCCCTTCCTCTTGGCCGACAGCAGCTCTTCCAGCCGGTCGAACCGCTCGTGCACGGCGTGCAGCGTCTCGGCACCCACATGGTGCAGACGCTTCTGCTCCCGCGCCACGAACCAGGTGGCGAGCGCCGCGGTGACCATGCCGTACGTCGTGATCCCGACGACCATGACCACGGTGCCGACGGCCCGGCCCCACCAGGTCACGGGGAAGAAGTCGCCGTATCCGACCGTCGTCGCCGTCTCCACCGACCACCACAGGGCCTTCGGGTACGACGTCAGAGTGGCGCCCCGCGCCCCCTCCTCGGCGGCGACGACCGCCCAGGAACCGATGAGCATCACCGCGAGGAGCACGAGGGTCGCCCCGCCCGCCGCCCTCCGATGGAGCGGGCGCCCCTCGCGGCCGAGCATCAACTCGACCACCCTGGTGAGGAATCCGGGCAGCATGCTCACTCCTCGAGGCCGCGGGCGGGGCGGGCGTACGGGGCCAGTGTCACCGCCGGGAGGGTGTTCGGCACCTCGGGCAGGGCGTTCGAGTCGCCGTTTCCGGGACAAGCTGATCATCGGGCGGCACAATGGCGGCAACGGCCGCAGGCGCGAGAAGGAGCACAGTCGTGAGCGAGAGCCACACCCCGTCGGGTGCGTCGGCGAGGCTGAACACAGGTGTGGCGCACAACGCGCGCGTGTGGAACTACTGGATCGGCGGCAAGGACAACTACGAGGTCGACCAGCGGGTCGGCGACCACGTCGCCGGGATGTTCCCGATCATCCGGGAGATCGCCCGCGCGGACCGCTGGTTCCTGGGCCGCTCGGTGCGCTTCCTCGCCGAGGAACGAGGCATCCGGCAGTTCCTCGACGTCGGCACCGGGCTGCCGACGGTGGACAACACCCACGAGATCGCCCAGCGCATCGCGCCCGACGCCCGGATCGTCTACGTCGACAACGACCCGATCGTCCTCGTCCACGCCCGCACCCTGCTGACCAGCACCCACGAGGGCGTCACCGACTACATCGACGCCGACGTCCACGACCCGGCGGCCATCCTCGAACGCGCCTCGCGGACCCTGGACTTCAGCAAGCCGGTCGCGGTGATGATGCTCGGCATCCTCAACTTCGTCCTGGACACCGACGAGGCGCGCAGGATCGCGCGCGAGATCATGGCCTCGATGCCCGCCGGCAGCCATCTGGCCCTGACCCACCCCACCTTCGACGCCGACCTCGGCGGCGAGGGCCAGATCCCGGCCATGAAGTTCTGGAACGAGAACGCCACTCCGCCGATCACGGCCCGCAGCGGCGAGGACATCGCCACGTTCTTCGAGGGACTCGACCTCCTCGAACCGGGACTGGTCTCCTGCTCGCGGTGGCGTGCCGAGTCCGACTCCCCGGCCGTGGTGCCCCAGTTCGGCGCGGTGGCCGTGAAACCCTGACGCGGGATCCGATCGGCCGAGCCCGTCGTGGAGGACGTATGACCACCCTTGCCGACCCCGTCCCCGGGGGCCGTCCCGGGGACGTGGACCGGGCCACCGCACTGAGCGAGGAGCTGTCCGCGAAAGGCGTGCACGGCGTGGTCCTGGCCTATGTCGACACCGCGGGCATCTGCCGGGTGAAGACGGTCCCCACGGCGAAGCTGCCCTCCGCCGCGGCCTGGGGCGTGGGCATGTCGCCGGTGTTCGACACCTTCCTGGCGAACGACTCCATCGTCACCACGGACACCCTGGGCTCTCCCGACGGCGATCTGCGCCTGTACCCCGATCTCGACCGGCTCGTGGCCCTGGCCGGGCAGCCGGGCTGGGCGTGGGCGCCGGTCGACCGGGTCACACAGGAGGGCGAGCGCCATCCGGGCTGCTCCCGCACGGTCCTCAGGCGGATCGTCACCGAGGCCGCCGAACGGCACGGGATCACCTTCAAAGCGGGCATCGAGATCGAGTGGGCGGTGGGCCGGGGCCCGGCGACGGACGGTGACTTCGTGCCCGCCGTGTCGGGACCGGCGTACGGCGCCACCCGGCAGGTGGAGCTGAGCGACTACGCGGCCGACCTGCTGGCGGCCTGCGCCGAGCAGGGCATCGAGGTGGAGCAGCTCCATCCCGAGTACGCGGCCGGGCAGTTCGAGATCTCGACGGGTGCCCTGGACCCGGTGGCGGCGGCCGACGTCAGCGTCCTCGTACGGCAGACGATCCGTGCGGTGGCCCAGCGGCACGGACTCGTCGTCTCCTTCGCCCCCGCGGTCTTCGCGGAGGGCGTCGGCAACGGCGGCCATCTCCATCTCTCCGCCTGGCGCGGGGACGTGAACCTGCACTCGGGCGGCAAGGGCCGGTACGGCATGACGCGCGAGGCCGAGTCGTTCGTCGCGGGTGTCCTCGCCCACCTGCACGCGCTCACGGCCCTGACCGCGCCGAGCCCGGCCAGCTATCTGCGCCTCAAGCCCTCCCAGTGGGCCGGGGTGTTCACCGCGTGGGGCCGTGAGACCCGGGAGGCGGCCGTCCGGATCGTCACCGGCACGGCGGGTCTGACCGACCGGGCCGCGAACCTGGAGCTGAAGCCGGTGGACCTGGCCGCGAACCCGTATCTCGCCTTCGCGGGTCTGATCGCCGCCGGGCTGGACGGGCTGGCCTCGGCCCTGCCGCTGCCCAGGGAGATCACCGGAGATCCGGCCCTGCTCCCCGCCGACCAGGCCACCGCCCTGGGCGTACGGCGGCTGCCGACCTCCCTCTCCCAGGCGGTTCGGGCCTTCCGAGCCGACGAACAGCTGCGGGCCGCGCTGGGGCCGGTCCTCGCCGACGCCGTGGTCGCCGTGCGCTTCGGGGAGAGCGATTCCGTGGCCGAGCTGGACGACGAGCAGATCGCGGCTGCCTACCGGTGGAAGTACTGAGCATGAGCGGACGCGTCCACGAGGCCCTCGCCGCCGCCCGGCTGGTGGACCACCACTGCCACGGGGTGGTCACCGGCGCACTCGACCGGCCGGGCTTCGAGTCGCTGCTCACCGAGGGCAGCGTCTGGCCCGGGATCTCCCCGTTCGACAGCCCCGTCGGCGTGGCGGTCCGCCGACACTGCGCACCCCTGCTCGACCTCCCGCGCCATGCTCCGCCCGACGCCTACCTGGCCCGCCGCGCGGAACTCGGCCCCCACGAGGTCAACCGGCGCTTCCTGACCGCCGCGGGCACGGACGTGTTCTGCGTCGACACCGGGTATGAGCCGGACCGCATCACCTCGCCCGGGGAGCTGGCCAAGATCGCGGGCGGGACGGCCTACGAGGTCGTACGGCTGGAGAGCGTCGCGGAGGCGGTGGCGGCGCGAGGTGTGGAGCCGCGCGTGTACGCCGACGTGTTCCGGGCGGCCGCCCTGGAGGCCGTGGGGCGGCCGGGTGTGGTGGCCGTGAAGTCGGTCGCGGCCTACCGCACCGGCTTCGACCTGGACCCGGCGCGCCCCTCGGACGCGGAGGTCATCCGTGCCGCCGCCGACTGGCTCGCCCGCGGTGGCCGGCTGGCCGATCCCGTTCTCGTACGGCATCTGCTGTGGACCGCCGTGGACCTGGGGCTGCCGCTCCAGCTGCACACCGGGTTCGGCGACAGCGACATCCGGATGCACCGCGTGGATCCCACCCACCTCACGGACTGGCTGCACCTGACCTCGGGCACCATCCCGGTCCTGCTGCTGCACTGCTGGCCGTACCAGCGGCAGGCCGCGTATCTGGCCGCGGTGTTCGAGCAGGTGTACCTGGACGTCGGCCTGACCCTGCACCACGTCGGCCCCGCGCGGTCCCGGGCGATCCTGGCGGAGGCGCTGGAGATCACGCCGTTCCGCAAGCTGCTGTACAGCTCCGACGCGTACGGAGTGGCCGAGTTCCATCTGCTCGGCGCGTTGTCCTTCCGGCAGGGTCTGGCCGGGCTGCTCCAGGAGCGGGTGGACGCCGACGAACTGAGCCTGCCGGACGCGTTGCGCATCGCGGCCTGGACGAGCGCGGACAACGCCCGCCGTCTCTACGGACTTCCCGCCCCCTCCCCGTCCCACCAGGCGAGCGCGACTGAGCGCCCGCCGTCCCCGGAAAGTATGATCTAGCAATGTCTGACTTGACCGATACCACGCCCGGCTGGCTGAGCGCCGACGATCTCGAGCAGGCGCGCGCCCAGATGCCCATTCTGTACGTCGAGGCCGTGCCCGTGCGCGTCGACGACAACGGCGAAGTCACCAGCGTCGGCCTGCTGCTGCGCATCGGACCCGACGGAACGGTCAGCCGGACTCTGGTCTCCGGCCGCGTTCTGCACCACGAGCGGGTCCGGGACGCCCTGTTGCGCCACCTGGAGAAGGACCTGGGACCGGTGGCGCTGCCCAGGATCCCCTCCTCGCTCCAGCCCTTCACGGTGGCGGAGTACTTCCCCACTCAGGGGGTCACGCCGTTCCACGACCCGCGCCAGCACGCGGTGTCCCTCGCCTACGTCGTCCCGGTGACCGGCGACTGCCGGCCGCGGCAGGACGCCCTGGACCTGGTGTGGTTCAGCCCGCACGAGGCCCTGTCCCCGGCGGTGGCGAGCGAGATGCCCGGCGGTCACGGCGTGCTGCTCAAGCAGGCGCTGGCCCACGTGGGCTGCGCGATCTGAGGCCTGTGGTCAGTCGGTCTCCTTGCGCTGGACCGAGCCGGGTGCGCCGCCGTCCCGCGTCCACTCGACGACGAGTTCGTCCTTGGTGCCGAAGCGGACCAGGTGGCTGCCGACGACGCCCTCCAGGAGATCGAGGTGCTCGGACTCCGTCTCCAGCGTCAGCAGCAGCGCGCCCTCGGTGGCGGTGAGGGAGCCCCTGCCTCCGTTCTGGAAGAGCAGGCTCCCCTCACCGCTGTCCTCGTCCCACGTGGTCCGGCTGCGACGCCCGAGGTGTGAGGCGAGCTGCTTGGCGTACCGGTGCGGGCGGTCGGTGGCGACGCGGGCTTCTGAGCGGGGCATGGGAACTCCCAGGAGTGCGGTGGCGCGGTACGGACTCGATGCTGCCGCAACACCGGCCGCCCCACGCCCATTCCGCACCCCACGCACACCGCCACGTAGGCGTGCCCCCTAGGAGCGGGTCCCGCTCGTCATGGAGAACTCGTCGGCCTCCGCCAGGTCGAAGTCGCCGTGGTCACTGCCCAGGCCCTGCGCCACCAGTGCCGCCGCGGCACTGCCCAGGATCGCCGCCTCGCGTGGCGTGCGGCCCAGGCTCGTTCCGCGCAGGAAGCCCGCCGAGAAGGCGTCGCCGCAGCCGGTGGTGTCGACGACCTCGACCTCGAAGGCGGGGACCGTCTCCGTGCCCTCGGCGGTGACCAGGAGGGCGCCGTCGCCGCCGCGGGTGACCGCGACCAGGCCCACTCCACCGGCCAGGAACTTCTTCGCGCCGGTCACCACGTCCTGTTCCTCGCTGAAGCCGAGGACCTGGTCCTCGTTGGGGAGCAGGAAGTCGACGTACGGGAGCAGCGGTTCGATCTGGTCGAAGGTGCCGAGCGCGCCCGGTGCCAGCAGGTCCACCGAGGTGACCACGCCGTGCTCCTTGGCGTGCGCCAGGATGCGGGCGGCGACCTCGGCGCCGATCAGCTCGGGCCCGCCGAGGTGCAGGTGGCTCGCCTCGGCGACCGCGTCCCAGGGCACGTCGTCGAGGCCGTAGGTGATGTTGGCGCCGAGCAGGTGGAGGGTGGGTCGGTCACCGTTGGGGCGGATGGGCAGGACCGTCGCGGAGGTGGAGGTGTCGACGCGGCGGACGAGCAGTCCGGTGTCGATCCCCGCCTTGTCGAGGAGCTGGGTGAGCAGGTCGCCCGTCGGGTCGGTGCCGATCGCCCCGGCGGTGCGCACCGAGGCACCCAGCTTGGCCAGGGTGAGGGCGGTGCCTGCGGCCGTGCCGGCGGCGGTCATGCGGATGTCCTCGACCAGGGTCGCGCCCTGTCCCTCGGGTATCTCCTCGACCGGCCGGACCAGGACGTCCAGCACGTGCACGCCCATGGTGACGACGTTCATCGATTCCCCTCCTGTGCGGATTGCGTGGTGCCGTAGTTGCGGGCGAGGGCGGCCTCGATCACGGCGATCTGCTGCTGTTCGTCGAGGATGCGCGGGGTGCCGAGGGCGGCCGCGCGCTGGTAGACACCGCAGGCCCACTCGAGGAGCAGCGCGTGCTCGACCGCCTTGTCGAGGGTCGGGGCGTGGGTGACGGCCCCGTGGTTGGCCATCAGGGCGGCGCCCCGGCCCTCCAGCGCGGTGAGGACCGACTCGGCGAGTTCGGGGGTGCCGAACGTGGCGTACGGCGCGACCCGGACGGTGCCGCCGAGGGCCAGCAACTGGTAGTGGATGCAGGGCAGTTCGTCGAGGACGAGGGAGAGGGCGGTGGCCATCGGAGCGTGGGTGTGTACGACGGCGCCGGTGCCGTACCGGCGGTAGACGCCGAGGTGGAGATCCAGTTCCGAGGTCGGCAGCAGGCCGCCGGACACGATCTCTCCGTCGAGGTCGACGACGGTCACCTGGTCCGGGGTGAGCTCGGCCAGGATCGCGCCGGTCGCGGTGATCGCCACGCGGTCCTCGACGCGTACGCTGACGTTGCCCGCCGTACCGATGAGCAGGCCCTCGGCCCCCAGACGGCGGCAGGCGTCCGCCACGGCGGCCCGCTCCTCGCTCAGCACCGGGCTTGAGTCGGTCATGCGCGCGACGCTAACCTAAACCTGAAACAAAGTCACGTTCACGTTCGGAGGTTGTCACGTGAGGTCGTCGCGTGGATGAGCGGAGGTCGTCCCGTGGCTGAGTCCGCCCCGGACGCCGACCCGGCCGCATGGATCGCCTCCCTGCGCCGCACTCCCCAACAGGCCCGCAGCCGGGCCCGGTTGGCCAGGGTGCTGGAAGCGGCGGAGCGCATCCTGGTCGAGGAGGGCGTCGAGTCGCTCACCACGACACGGATCGCGTCCGAGGCGCGGGTGTCGGTCGGTTCGCTGTACCAGTACCTGCCCGACCGCGGGGCGATCATCGAGGCCCTCGCGGCCGGCTACTTCGCGAAACTGGAAGCGGCGATGGACGCGCTCGTCGAGGCCGCGGCCGCCGAGCGCTGGGAGGACCCGGTCGGTGTCCTCATCGACGCGTACGCCGAGATCTACCGCACCGAACACGGCTTCCGCGCCCTGTGGTTCGGCAGCGGACTGACCGAGCGGACCCGGGCCGCGGACCGTGAGCACAAGCACCGGATGGCCGACGGGATCCGCCGCATCCTGCTCGTGCTGCGTCTCGCCGAGGACGACGAGACCCTCGCCCGCGTCTGCCACGCCGCGATCCTCGCCGCCGACGCCCTCGCCCAGGAGGCCTTCCGCCGGGACACCAAGGGGGACACCGCGCTGCTGGAGGAGGCGAAGATCCTGCTGCGGGGTTATCTGACGGACATCGCGGCGCGGTACAGACTGTCCTGACGCCGTCGGGACAACGGGGGGCTCATGCAGTTCACCTCACCGGCCGGGTGGTCGAATGGCGGGGCCCGGCCCCCTACTACTTCGTCCCCGTGCCTGACCACGAGTCCGCCGACAGCGGTGAGGTGGCCCGGACGGCCGCGTACGGCTGGGGCGTGATCCCGGTCGAGGCCCTGATCGGCGAGGTCACCTTCACGACGTCCCCGTTCCCGAAGGACGGCGGTTATCTGCTGCCGCTCAAGCCGGCGGTGCGCCGGCCGGTGGGGCTGTCGGCGGGGGACGCCGTGCGGGTGGAGGCGACCATCCGGTTCTGGCGGCCGCCGGTGCGGACCGCGCCCGCGCAGCGCCGTCACCACCGAGGCGGGTATCCGGAATCCCCCAGCCGAGTGCCGCGGTCGCGAGCCCCGGCCCGAGCACCCCGCGCGGCGGCGGTCGTCGCGATCGCAGGTCCGTCGCCCACCGACGAGTGGGGCACGGCCCTCGCCGAGAGCGGCGCCGTGGTTGGCTGGTCATCCGGCCCTGCCGGACCTGGCGGGGCCGGCGCACGAAGTCCTCGCGGACGGCTGATCGCCACGTCCACGTATCGTTCAGCCGTGACCGAGACCGAGCCCCTGCGGCTGCCCGACATGCCGTTGCACGACCCGTTCGTCGTCGCCGACAAGGAGACGCGGACGTACCACCTCTACACGTCCAACGAGCCGTCCGTGTCGGGTGTGGAGGGCGTCGGGACGATGGTCTACCGCAGTCGGGACCTGCGTGACTGGACGCCGCCCGTCGTGGTGTTCCGGACGGACGAGCAGGAGGGGATCTGGGCGCGGGACGGCGGGTGGGCGCCGGAGGTGCACGCGTGGGGCGGCAGGTACTACCTGTTCACCACCCTGCACGACGAGGGGCGAATGCTGCCCGTGCCGCCCCCCGGGCGCTGGGGTACGCCCTTCCAGCTGCCGACCCACGCGCGCGGCACGATCACGGCCGTGTCCGACTCCCTGCTGGGCCCCTTCACCGTCGTCGACCCGTCCGGGCCGACCCCGCCCGCGCACCTGATGACCCTCGACGGCACGCTTTACGTCGATCCGGCGGGGCAGCCCTGGATGGTGTACGCGCACGAGTGGCTGCAGACCGTCGACGGGACGATGGAAGCCGTCAGGCTGGCTCCCGATCTGTCCGGCACGGTCGGCGCCCCCGTGTTCCTGTTCAAGGGCTCGGACGCGTTCTGGCTCGGCGAGCAGATCCCCGCGGGCGTACCGCACCAGCTCGCGCCCTACGTCACCGACGGCCCCCAACTCCACCGCGCCCCGGACGGCGCCCTGCTCATGCTGTGGTCGACGTACGAGAAGAACAGGGCCGGAGCGGACGGCACCGTCAGCGGCGGCTACGTGCAGACCTACGCCGTCTCCAAGTCCGGTGAGCTGACTGGCCCCTGGGAACAGCGCCGGCCGCTGGTCCGGGACGACAGCGGACACGGCATGCTGTTCCGGACCTTCGACGACCGGCTCATGATGATCCTCCACCGTCCCTTCGAGAACGCGCGCGGGAAGCTGTACGAGATGCGGATCGAGGGTGACGAACTGCGGGTGCTGCGGCACCGCACCGACCTCGACGGCGACGGAAGCGGGGCCTGAGGCCCGCGTTCCGCGCGGCGGTCCCCAACAGTCCGGTCACCGGCTCCGTCGGCGCCGGGTCGTCGGCAGCCACACTCGCATCGTCGAAGGGCCACGGTTCGCCCAGGAGTTGCACGGCACCAGCACGATCCCCTGCCCCTCGGCGGCCGACGCCTCGGCCCGGTCCTGCGGTCGGTACGGCCATAGCTCGTCGTGCGGCTCGGTGAGTTCACCGGGGGCTACGACCGCAGCCCATGTTCATCCGGCCGCTCTCCAACCCCTGGACCGCGAGCGGCACCCGGCGTGTGCTGTCCACGCCGACCTACCGCTGGGAGACGGTGGGCGGCACGGTCAACGAGGGGGCGGAGGTGCTCCAGCGGGGCGGGAAGACGTTCATCGTCACAACGGCTTCTTCAAGTCGCCGGACGGCACCGAGGACTGGATCGTCTACCACGCCAACAACTCCGCGAGCGGCGGCTGCGACATGAACCGCACCACCAGGACCCAGAAGTTCACCTGGAACGCCGACGGCACCCCGAACTTCGGCACCCCGGTGGGGCTGGGCGTCCCGCTGACGTCGCCGTCGGGCGAATAGCGCGCACCGCCGCACCCGGCCCCGCCGGTTTCAGATGGCCTCGCGAATCGCCTGTTCGAAGCCCTCGACGTGGCTGCGGGCGAGCCGGGCCGCCGTGTCGGCGTCGCCGGAGACGATCGCCTCGATCAGCGGTCCGTGCTCCTCGACATGGCCGGCCATGTCGGACAGCCGGTCCACGAACAGGCACCAGATACGGGTGGCGAGGTTGTCGTGGCGGACGAGGGTGTCCTCCAGGTACGGGTTGTGCGTGGCCGTGTAGATGGCGCGGTGGACCTGGAGGTCCAGGTGCATGAGCTCGGTGGAGTCCCGGCCGGGTGCCCCGGCGGTCGCGAGTTCCCGTAGCAGGGCGGTGAGGTTCGCGCGGTCGGTGGCCGTGGCGCGCCGCGCGGCCTGTGCCGCGGCCAGGGGTTCCAGTTCCTGGCGGACCTCGGAGATGTGGGCGAGGTCGGTGATGTTGACCTCGGTGGCGAAGGTGCCGCGGCGGGGGTAGGTCGTGATCAGGCGCTCGTACTGGAGCCGCTTGAGCGCTTCGCGCACGGGGGTGCGGCCGACGCCGAGGGACTGCCCGAGCTGCTCCTCGTTGATCGGCGCGCCGGGGCGGATCTCCAGCATGACGAGCCGGTCCCGGATGGCGCGGTACGCGCGCTCGGCGAGCGACAGCTCCTCGACCTCGGTCGCGACCTGCTGCATGGATGCCCCCTTGACCTGTGCGGCGAGCTCCCATACCTTACCGCACAGGCTGATATATCAGTTGCTCATTAGCTGGCTCTCAGGATGGTGCACAGATGGCAACGAGCACGTCGCCCACCTCGCCGTTCACCACGCCCACCTCGTCGCTCTCCCTCCCTCTCAGCGCACTCGACCCGGACGTCGCCGAGGCGGTGGCCGCCGAGCTGCGCCGCCAGCAGTCCACGCTCGAGATGATCGCCTCGGAGAACTTCGCCCCGGCCGCCGTGATGGAGGCCCAGGGCTCGGTCCTGACCAACAAGTACGCCGAGGGCTACCCGGGCCGCCGCTACTACGGCGGCTGCGAACACGTCGACGTGGTCGAGCAGTTGGCCATCGCCCGGGTGAAGGAGCTCTTCGGCGCCGAGGCCGCGAACGTCCAGCCGCACTCGGGCGCCCAGGCCAACGCGGCCGCGATGTTCGCCCTGCTGAAGCCCGGCGACACGATCCTCGGCCTCGACCTGGCGCACGGCGGGCACCTGACCCACGGCATGCGCCTCAACTACTCCGGCAAGCTCTACAACGTGGTGCCGTACCACGTGCGCGAGTCCGACCTGCGCGTCGACATGGACGAGGTGGAGCGGCTCGCTCTCGCCCATCGGCCGAAGATGATCGTCGCGGGCTGGTCGGCCTACCCACGGCAGCTGGACTTCGCCGGGTTCCGCCGGATCGCGGACGCGGTGGGCGCGTATCTGCTCGTGGACATGGCGCACTTCGCGGGCCTGGTGGCCGCGGGCCTGCACCCCAGCCCGGTGCCGTACGCCGACGTCGTCACGACCACCACCCACAAGACCCTGGGCGGCCCGCGCGGCGGTGTCATCCTCAGCCGCGCCGACCTGGCCAAGAAGATCAACTCGGCGGTCTTCCCCGGTCAGCAGGGCGGTCCGCTGGAGCATGTGATCGCGGCGAAGGCGGTGGCCTTCAAGGTGGCTTCCTCGGATGAGTTCAAGGAACGCCAGCGGCGCACCCTGCGGGGTGCGAAGATCCTCGCCGGACGGCTGCTGGCCGACGACGTGGCCGAGGCCGGGATCACCGTCCTGACCGGCGGCACCGAAGTCCACCTGATCCTGGTCGACCTGAGGAACTCCGAGCTCGACGGGAAGCAGGCCGAGGACCGGCTGCACCGCGTCGGCATCACCGTCAACCGCAACGCCGTGCCGTTCGACCCACGCCCGCCGATGGTGTCGTCGGGCCTGCGGATCGGTACGCCCGCCCTGGCCACCCGCGGCTTCGGCGAGACGGAGTTCCGCGAGGTCGCCGACATCATCGCCGAGACCCTGAAGCGCGAACGGCCCGAGGACGAACTGCGCGCCCGGGTCGAGAAGCTCGCCGCCGCCTTCCCCCTCTACCCCCACCTCGACGGAGGCGCGGCATGAGTGCCCAACCGCTGCCGGAACACCCGGACTTCCTCTGGCGCAACCCCGAGCCGAAGCGGTCGTACGACGTCGTCATCGTCGGCGCCGGCGGCCACGGTCTCGCCACCGCCTACTACCTCGCCAAGAACCACGGCATCACCAATGTGGCCGTCCTGGAGAAGGGCTGGCTCGCGGGCGGCAACATGGCCCGCAACACCACGATCATCCGCTCCAACTACCTGTGGGACGAGAGCGCGGCGATCTACGAGCACGCCCTGAAGCTGTGGGAGGGCCTGCCGGAGGAGCTGGACTACGACTTCCTGTTCAGCCAGCGCGGTGTCCTCAACCTCGCGCACACCCTCCAGGACGTCCGCGAGGGCGTGCGCCGCGTGAACGCCAACCGGCTCAACGGGGTCGACGCCGAGTGGCTGGAGCCGGACGAGGTCGCCAAGGTCTGCCCCATCCTCAACGTCTCGTCCCGCACCCGGTATCCGGTGCTCGGTGCCACATTCCAGCCCCGGGCCGGCATCGCCAAGCACGACCACGTCGCCTGGGCGCTGGCCCGGCGCGCCGACGAACTGGGCGTGGACCTCATCCAGGGCTGCGAGGTCACCGGCTTCCTCAAGGACGGCGACCGGGTCGTGGGCGTCGACACCAACCGCGGCCGCATCCACGCCGGCCGGGTGGGTCTCGCGGCCGCCGGACACAGCAGTGTGCTGGCCGAGCGGGCGGGCGTACGGCTGCCGGTGCAGTCCCACCCGCTCCAGGCCCTGGTCTCCGAACTGCACGAGCCGGTGCATCCCACGGTCGTCATGTCGAACCACGTGCACGTGTACGTGTCGCAGGCCCACAAGGGCGAGTTGGTGATGGGCGCGGGCGTCGACTCGTACAACGGGTACGGTCAGCGCGGCTCGTTCCATGTGATCGAGCAGCAGATGGCCGCCGCCGTAGAGCTGTTCCCGATCTTCGCGCGGGCGCATGTGCTGCGCACCTGGGGCGGCATCGTCGACGTCAGCCCGGACGCCTCGCCGATCATCGGCAGCACGCCGGTCGAGGGCCTGTACGTCAACTGCGGCTGGGGAACCGGCGGTTTCAAGGCCACCCCGGCGGCCGGCTGGACCTTCGCGCACACCATCGCCACCGGCGAACCGCACCCGCTGAACGCCCCCTTCGCCCTGGACCGTTTCACGACCGGCGCGTTGATCGACGAACACGGCGCCGCAGCCGTGGCCCACTGAGGCATCGAGGAGGACGCCATGCTGCTGATCACCTGCCCATGGTGCGGTCCGCGCAACGAGACGGAGTACCACTACGGCGGACAGGCCCATGTCCCCTACCCCGACTCCCCCGCCGACCTCACCGACCTGCAGTGGGCCGAGTACGTCTTCTACCGCGACAACCCCAAAGGCCCCTTCGCGGAACGGTGGATGCACAGCGTCGGCTGCCGCCGCTGGTTCAACGTCCTGCGCGACACCGCCACCCACGAGGTACTGACCTCGTACCGGCCCGACGAGTCACGCCCCGGAGGGACCCGATGACCGACCAGCGCTTCCGGCTGCCGAGCGGCGGCCGCGTCGACCGCGGCACCCTGCTCCGGTTCACCGTCGACGGACGCGAGTTGACCGGTCACCCCGGCGACACCCTCGCCTCCGCGATGCTGGCGAACGGGCTCGTCGAGGTCGCCCCCTCGCTCTACCGCGGCCGCCCGCGCGGCATCGTCACCGCAGGTGTCGAGGAGCCCAACGCCCTGGTGCAGCTGGGCGGTTCGTGCTCGGAGGGCATGCTCCCCGCCACGACCGTCGAGCTCCACGACGGCCTGTCCGCCACCACACTCTCCGGGATGGGCCGGCTCGACCCCACTCCGGACCCCGCCGTCTACGACAAGAAGTACGTCCACACCGACGTCCTGATCGTCGGCGCCGGACCCGCGGGCCTCGCGGCGGCCGCCACTGCCGCCGCCTCCGGCGCCCGCGTGATCCTCGTCGACGAGCAACCCGAGCCCGGTGGCTGGGAGCGGTCCGCCGAGCTGCGCGCGACGCTCGACGCGGCGCCCGAGGCCGTCGTACTGCATCGGACCACGGCTTTCGGGTCGTACGACGACAACTACGTCCTGGCGCTGGAGCGGCGCACCGACCACCTCGGCGCGGACGCCCCCGAGGGTGTCTCGCGGCAGCGGCTCTGGCACATCCGGGCCCGCCAGGTCGTTCTCGCGACCGGCGCGCACGAGCGTCCGCTGGTCTTCGCGGGCAACGATCGGCCCGGCGTGATGCTCGCCGGAGCCGTGCGCACCTATCTCAACCGGTATGCGGTGGCGCCGGGTTCACGGGCCGTGGTGAGCACGACCAACGACAGCGCCTACGACACGGTCGCCGATCTGTGTGCCGCCGGGATCCCCGTCGCGGTCGTCGTGGACGCGCGCCCCGACCTGTCCGACCGGGCCGCCGAGGTGGCCGCGGCGACCGGGGTCCGGGTGCTCACCGGCAGCGCGGTGGTCGGCACGGCGGGCGAGCGGAGGCTCACCGGCGTCACCGTCCAGGCTCTCGACGCCGAAGGTCAACTCACCGGTGACCAGGCGTCGTTCGCCTGCGATCTGCTGGCCGTGTCGGGCGGCTGGAGTCCGGTGGTGCATCTGCACAGCCAGCGTCAGGGGCGGCTGCGCTGGGACTCGGGGCTCGCGGCGTTCGTGCCGGACGGGGCCGTACGGGACCAGCAGGTCGTGGGCGCGGCCCGCGGGACGTACGACCTCGACGACTGTCTGGCCGAGGGAACACGGGCCGGAGCGGTGGCGGCGACCGCGGCGGGATTCCCGGTGACCGTACCGCCCGAGGGCGTTCTGCGCGCACCCGGCCCGACGCGCGCCCTGTGGCTGGTGCCCGCGCCCGACGGCGAACCCGGCTCCTGGGACAGACACTTCGTCGACCTCCAGCGCGATGTCACGGTCGCCGACGTCTGGCGCTCCACCGGCGCCGGCATGCGCGGCGTCGAGCACGTCAAGCGGTACACCTCACTCGGCACGGCGAACGACCAGGGCAAGACGTCCGGCGTCAACGCGATCGGGGTGATCGCCGAGGCCCTCGGCGGTTCGCTCGGCGAGATCGGCACCACGGCCTACCGGGCGCCGTACACGCCGATCGCCTTCGCCGCCCTGGCGGGGCGGGAGCGCGGTGAGTTGTTCGATCCGGAGCGGACCACGTCGATCCACAGCTGGCATGTGGCGCACGGCGCTCGGTTCGAGGACGTCGGGCAGTGGAAGCGCCCCTGGTACTACCCGCAGGCCGGTGAGGACATGGAGGCGGCCGTGGCGCGCGAGTGCCGGGCGGCCCGGGAGGGGGTGGCGTTCATGGACGCCTCCACCCTCGGCAAGATCGAGATCTGGGGCGCGGACGCGGGCGAGTTCCTCAACCGGATCTACACGAACGCCTTCAAGAAGCTGAAGCCCGGCACGGGGCGCTACGGCGTGATGTGCAAGCCCGACGGCATGATCTTCGACGACGGTGTGACCCTGCGCCTCGACGACAACCGCTACTTCATGACGACCACGACCGGCGGCGCCGCGAACGTCCTGGACTGGCTGGAGGAGTGGCTGCAGACCGAGTGGCCCGAACTCGACGTGCACTGCACCTCGGTGACCGAGCAGTGGGCGACGATCGCCGTCGTCGGACCGCAGTCGCGGGCGGTGGTCGCCCATCTCGCCCCGGACCTCGACCTGTCGAACGAGGCCTTCCCGTTCATGGCCTTCCGCGAGACGACCCTGGCGTCCGGCGTCCCGGCCCGTGTCTGCCGGATCTCCTTCTCCGGTGAACTGGCCTATGAGATCAACGTCTCGGCCTGGTACGGCCTTTCCGTCTGGGAGGAGGTGGACGCGGTCGGACGGCCGTACGGCATCACCCCTTACGGCACCGAGACGATGCACGTCCTGCGGGCCGAGAAGGGCTACATCATCGTCGGCCAGGACACCGACGGGACGGTCACCCCGCAGGACGCGGGCATGAGCTGGGTGGTCTCCCAGCAGAAGGACTTCATCGGCAAGCGGTCCTTCGCCCGCGCCGACACCTCCCGCACCGACCGCAAGCAGCTGGTCGGCCTGCTTCCGGCAGACCGTACGACCCGGCTGCCCGAGGGCACCCAACTCGTCGCGCCGGACGTCGACTTGGCGTCGGTGCCCGTGCCGATGCTCGGCCACGTCACCTCCAGCTACCACAGCCCCGCCCTCGGTCGCCCCTTCGCCCTCGCCCTCGTCGCCGACGGACAGGCGAGGAAGGGCCAGACCCTGCTGGCCCCGGTGGGCGAGGCCCTGGTGCCGGTCGAGGTGACCGACTTCGTCCTCTACGACCCCGAAGGGACCCGGCGAGATGGCTGACCCGACCAAAGCGGGACCGGTGGCCCTGCGCACCAGCCCCCTCTCCCACCTTCAGGAGCGGATGCGCGCCGCCGCCGTCACCGGCGCCCGGGGCGTCACACTGGCCGAGCTGCCGTTCCTCACGATGGTGAACGTGCGGGTCGACCCCGCGTCCGAGGCGGCCGACCGGATCGGGAGGGCCCTGGGGGCACCTCTCCCTCGCCGATGCGGCGACACCGCCGCCCACGGCGCCCGTACGGCCGTCTGGCTGGGCCCCGACGAGTGGCTGGTGCTCTCGGCCGACGCGGGCGCCGTGGCCGCGGAGCTGCGGGAAGCCCTCCAGGGTGACCCGGGTTCGGTCGTGGACGTCTCGGCCAACCGCACCACCCTGGAGCTGAGCGGCCCGTCCGCCCGGGAGGTCCTGGAGAGGGGCTGCCCGCTGGACCTGCATCCCCGCGCCTTCGGCCCCGGCCGGGCGGTGTCGACGACGGTCGGCCCCGTCGCGGTACTGCTCTGGCAGGTCGACGACGCTCCGACATACCGCCTGCTGCCCCGGTCCTCGTTCGCCGACTACCTGGCCCGCTGGCTCATCGACGCGATGAGCGAGTTCGGCCGTCCGGCTTTCCCGGCGGGGAGGGGAGTCTGACCGGCTTACCTCACGGGTGCTCGGTCAGCCCGCCCACGCAGCGGAAGCTGGTGGCGAGGGCCGGGTCCCCGTGGCCGCGGTAGCGGATCACCTGCGGGTAGCGGCACAGGTTCCGGGTGACCTGCTCCCCCTCGGCGCTGATCAGGCCGGCCGGCAGCGTCCTGGGCGCCTTGCCGTGCTCGACCCAGGCGGTCAGGGCCCCGAGGTCGTCGGTCGTGCCGTCGCCCTTGTTGAGGCCGCAGTGGACGGTGCCCGGAGCGAGGAAGAGACGGTAGAAGTCGTCGACCCGCTCGGTGCCGCCCAGCTTCCGCTCGACCTCCTCGCGGTACTTCACGGTGCCCTCGGCGGGGATGTACTGGTCGTCCAGGCCATGCCAGCTCAGCAGCTTGCCACCGGACCTGCGAAACCCTGAGAGGTCCGGGTCCGCCGTGCCGATGACCTTGTCGTACTCCGCCCGGGACTGCTCGAAGAGCCGCGCGAACCGGCTGTAGGTGATCGTCGAGAGGTCGAGGGACGGGTCCTTGGCCACCCAGAGCCTGACCCAGTCGGCGGGCACCGGGAACGGCGCTCCCGGGGTGGCCAGCGCCGAGAGGTCGGCGCCGATCGGGACGCCGGCCCACAGTTTCCTGCCGGAGGCGGTGCGGGGGCCGTCCCAGATCTTGCGGACCACGGCCGCGTCGGCCGCCGTGACGGTCAACTCCCGTCCGTCGCAGACGACTTTGGTGCCGATCAGCCTGCGCGGGTCGAAGTCACAGCGGGCCGGGTCGTCGACCAGGCCGTCCTTGACGCCGTCGAGCGCGTCACAGGTCTTGACGGCGGCCGTGGTGAAGGCGGCGAACTCACACTTCGACGGGTAGGTCTTCTCGTTGTTCATGACCACCTGCGGCCACAGGGTCGCGACCTCGAACTCGGGCCAGTTCACGGCGGGCGCGGCGGCGAGGATGCCGTCGTAGTCGTCGGGGTGGCGCTGGGCCTCCATGTACCCCTGGCGCCCGCCGGTGGAGCAGCCGTTGAAGTAGGAGTACGCGGGCCCCTCGCCGTAGACCGCGTCGACGACCTCCTTGCCGACGACGGCCGCCTCGTGCTGGGAGCGGGACGCGAAGTTCTTCAGCAGGGCGGTGTTGACCTGGCCCGCGCTGTTCAGCGCCCAGCTGGTGTCGAGGGCGTCGCCGACACCGGCGTCGGTGGTGACGGCGGCGTAACCGTTCTTGACCGCGGTGCCCAGGCCGACGTTGTTGTCACCGGCCAGGTAGGCGGCGCCGCCGAGCCCCTGGAACCGGCCGTTCCAGCCGTTGACGGGCAGCCAGGTCCGCACCCTGGCCCGGTCGTCGTCCCCGGGGTGGGTGAGGGTGACCGTCACCTCGCAGAAGGCCGGGACACCGGAGACCGAACCGCCGAGGACGCCGGTACCGGCGATGGTTCCGCCCTCCTGACGGTCGGCCGCCACGTCCTCCACCTCGGTACCGGCCGGGGCCACCACGGACGGCGCCGAGCAGGCGAAGGATGCGGAGCCGGTCCGGGGCTCCGCTGAGGCGGCCGGCAGATACACCGCCGCGGCGAGCGGCACACCGGCCGCGACGGCTGTCAGAAGTCGTCTCATTGCTTGTCCGTCCAAGGAAGTAGGTGTGTGCCGGAGCGGCGACACATGTGCGCCGTCGTCGTCACCGGTTAAGGTGGTGACGATGCTGGCATAGCGGTTTCGGAGCTGTCAACGACAGGAGGCACACGTATGGAGTGGGGCTCACCGAGCGGGGCTGCTAGGCTGCGATGTGGCGTTGACCGTGTATCGAGGAGTCACAGACGTGGTGGGTGAAGACGACATCTCCGGGTGAGACCCGGATCTGACGGCCACCGGCCGGCGCTCAGGAGCGCTGCCGAGGTGGCCCGTCTCGTCGTACCCCTTGTCCCATGTCTGTCCAGGGCAGAGGTCTGTTCCCTGCCCTCACACCGCCCGAGGTCATCTCCATGTCCGACGCTTTCGTCGTCTGCTCGAACCTCTCCTTCGCCTGGCCCGACGACACCCCCGTCTTCCAGGACCTGTCCTTCACCGTGCCCACCGGCCGCACCGGCCTGGTCGCCCCCAACGGCTCCGGCAAGAGCACCCTGCTCAAGCTGATCGCCGGTGAACTCGAGCCCACCGGCGGCTCGTTGACCGTGGGAGGCACCCTCGGCCACCTCCCGCAGAGCCTGCCCCTGACCGGTGACCTCACCGTCGCCGAAGTGCTGGGGATCGCCGACGTGGTCCGCGCCCTGGACGCCGTCGAGTCCGGCGATGTCGACGAGGAGCACTTCGCCACCATCGGCGACGACTGGGACATCGAGGAGCGCACCCGTGCCCAGCTCGACCGCCTGGGCCTCGCCGGACTCGCCCTGGATCGCAGCCTGAGCACGCTCAGCGGCGGCCAGGTCGTCTCCCTCGGCCTCGCCGCCCAGTTGCTCCGGCGCCCCGACGTCCTACTGCTCGACGAGCCCACCAACAACCTCGACGTCGACGCCCGGCACAAGCTCTACGACGTGCTCGCCGACTTCACCGGCACCCTGCTCCTGGTCAGCCACGACCGCGCGCTGCTCGACCGCATGGAACGCATCGCCGAGCTGGGCAGTGACGAACTGCGCTTCTACGGGGGCGACTTCACCGAGTACGAGGAGGCCGTGCGGGCCGAGCAGGAGGTGGCCGAGAAGAACGTCCGCAGCGCCGAACAGGAGCTCAAGCGGGAGAAGCGGGAGCTGCAGCAGGCCCGCGAACGTGCCGAGCGCCGGATGAGCAACGCCTCCAGGAACCTCAAGAGCGCCGGCCTGCCCAAGATCTTCGCCGGCACCATGAAACGCGGCGCGCAGGAGTCCGCTGGCCGGGCCGGCCAGATGCACGCGTCCCGGGTCGACGAGGCCAGGGCCCGTCTCGACGAGGCCGGGCGCGCCCTGCGCGACGAGCAGCGCATCACCCTGGACCTGCCCGACACCCAGGTGCCCGCCGGGCGCAACCTCTTCCTGGGCGAGGGGATGCGGGTTCGCCTCGGCGACCGGGACGTCTTCGCCGCGGACGGGATCGACCTGACGGTCCGCGGCCCCGAACGCATCGCGCTGACCGGGCCCAACGGTGCCGGAAAGACCACCCTGATGCGGCTGATCACCGGTGAACTCGCCCCGGACAGCGGGCAGATCAAGCGGGGTGACGGCCGGATCGCCTACCTCTCGCAGCGCCTGGACCTGCTGGACCTGGACCGCACGGTCGCGGAGAACTTCGCCGCGTTCGCCCCCGAGCGGCCCGACGCGGAGCGGATGAACCTGCTCGCCCGCTTCCTCTTCCGGGGTGCGCGGGCCCACCTGCCGGCCGGCGTCCTCTCCGGCGGCGAACGCCTGCGCGCCACCCTGGCCTGCGTGCTGTGCGCCGAACCGGCCCCGCACCTGCTGCTGCTCGACGAGCCGACCAACAACCTCGACCTGGTCAGCGTGGGCCAGTTGGAGAGCGCGCTCAACTCCTACCAGGGCGCCTTCATGGTGGTCAGCCACGACGAGCGGTTCCTCGCCGAGATCGGCGTGGACCGCCGGCTGCGGCTGGCCGACGGGACACTCAAGGAGACGGGAGCCGGCGAGGTGTGAGCGGCCGAGGTGTGAGCCGCCGACGTGTGAAGTGGCGCCCGGCCCTGACCCTGTTGGCGGCTCACCCGCCTCAGCTGCTCCTGCTCGACGAGCCCACCGACCACCTCTCCCCCGCCCTGTGCGACGAACTGGAGGCCGCACTGATCCCTGGCCCCGGGGCGATCGTCGTGGCGGGCCATGACCGCCGACTGCGCCGATGCCGGCAGAGCAGTGCGCACCGGCTGGAGCGGTGACGCTTCTTGCCTCAGACGGGAGTCACCTGTCAAGATGGTGATGTGAACCTTGACCATGTATTCGTATGCGGACACCCGGCCCTCGACTTCGCGGCCACCCTGCGCGCCCGGCGCTCGGCCCGGTTCGAGATGTTCGTGACCCCGGATCGGCTGAATGCCTGGTACGTGGAGTCAGGGCTGGTCGACACGATCACTCCCGGCAAGGAGGACGACGTCCAGGAGGCGACCGCCGTACGCGAGGCGGTGTACCGGCTCGTCACCAACCGACGGCTCGACGAGGAGTTCGACCGGGAGGCGCTCGCCGTGGTCAACGCCGCCGCGCGCAAGACCCCCGTGACGCCGCAGCTCACCCTGACCGGCCGGCACATCGACGCGACGCCCGAGCAGGCGCTGGCGACCGTCGCCCGGCAGGCGGTGGAGCTGCTCAGCGGCCCCGACGTGCCCTTGATGAAGGAGTGCGGCAACCCCGAGTGCACGCGCGTCTACATCGACCGCTCCCGGGGTATGCGGCGCCAGTGGTGCGGCATGGAGTCCTGCGGCAACAAGATCAAGGCCGCCGCGTACCGGGCCCGCAAGAAGACCGCCCCCGCCGCGGCGGCACACTGACCTCCGGCCGGCTTCGAGGTCACACGTACGTGTGCCGGTACACACCCACGGCATGGGTACCATGCGCAACGTCACCCATGTCGAGGGAGTGAACGCATGTGACCAGCCAACCAGCCGACACACTCCGCTCGCGGTACGTGGCACAGGCCGCGGCGGACCTGGAGGAGAACCGTCGGGTGCAACAGCAACTGGCGGACAGGCTCTCCGTGTTGAAGCAGGAGGAAGCCCTCCTGGCGGACATCCTCAGCCTCGCCGAGCGGTACGAGGGTCTCGCGGACGCGTCCCGCCGGCCCGAGCAGCCTCAGGACGGACCCGTCGCCGCAAAGGCCAAGCGCGCCTCCTCCGGAGCCACCGCGCGCTCCGCCGGGGGCACCGGCAGGGCGGCGAAGGCTCACGCGAAGGAGACGCCGCCCCAGCCTCTGCTCGGTGACCTCCTGGCGGAGCTGCTCGGCCAGCACAAGGAGCCGCGTCCGGCGAAGGAGCTGCGCGACGAACTCCTCGCGACGCACCCCGACCGCAGTCCTACACCGCAGGTCGTGCGGAACACCCTCGAATCACTGGTCGCCAAAGGCCGTATCAGGCGCCACAAGCAGCAGCGTTCCGTCATGTACACCCTGGTCGAGCAGGGCGACTCCGACTGACCTCACCCGCGTCCGTCGGGGGCTCAGGCGCGCTCAGCGGCCGGGCGCGCGCTCGGTGACCTCCTGCAGGAACCACTCGTTGCCGTCGGGGTCCTTGAAGGCGGCGAACGTCCCGTAACTGGCCCGCTCGGGGTGGGGGCCGGGCACCCGGTGCGAGTCACCGGCGTGGCGGAAGGCCCCGGTCTCGTCGCGGAACGGGCCGGAGACCTCCGCACCGAACGAGGTCAGCTCCTCCCGGGCCTTGAGTATGTCGGTGACGGTCAGCTGGAGGCCGTGGAGCGTGCCGGGCTCCTGCCGGGTGAGGCCCTCCCCGAAGATGATCGAGCACTCCGAGCCGGGCGGAGTCACCTGCACGATCCGGTAGCCGTCGTCGATCGGGAAGTCGGCGTCGAGGCGCCAGCCGAGCTGCTCCACGTAGAAGCCCTTGGCGCGGTCCACGTCGGAGACGGGCAGGATGACGACTTCGAGTTTCAGGTCCATGACGGGGTTCTCGCTTTCGATGGTTCGGTGGGTGTGTATCGGTCGGTTCGGCTGATGTGTCACCGGGCGCGGGCGGGCCAGGCGGAGGTTCAGAGGAAGTCGCGGGCCGATGGGCCACAGCCCGACAGCGCCGCGTTCTCCGCCCAGTTCCACACCTGCGTGTCCGTCGTCCGGTGGCGCTCCGCGGAGCCTGCCGCGTCTCGGGACACCTGCTCGCCGGAGACGCGCTCGAGGCGTGAACGAACCATGACTGTTCTCCCCATGCGGATCGAGTGGTCTGCTCACGCCTGTCGGCCAGGCACTTCCCCTGTCACCCCTTCAGGCGGTGACGAGAGCATGGCAGCCATCAGCGTCACCCGTCAAGAAGGTGACACAAAACTGCGCACCAAGCCTTACCGCCTGGCCAATGGGAGGCCAATCGCACGCATCACCGGTTTGACCGGTGATGAACGTCGTGCAAGGGTCGTTGCACCGAGCGCGGCAGCGGTCACCGGAAACACACGACGGAGGGGTTCACATGATCAACAGGCGTACCTTCAACAAGGCCGTCGGCCTGAGCACCGGCGCGGCCGCGGTCTCGCTGTCCGCCCTGCAGACCGACGCCTCCGCCGCGACCGGATCGCCTCGGCCGAGCAGCGCCACGGTGCCCGCCATCACCCCGGGCACCCACACCGGGTTCGGCACGGTCAAGCAGGTCAAGGCGGGGCTGCTGAACATCGGATACGCCGAGGCCGGCCCCGCCCACGGCCCGGTCGCACTCCTCCTGCACGGATGGCCGTACGACATCCACAGCTTCGTCGATGTCGCGCCGCTGCTCGCCGACCAGGGGTATCGCGTCATCGTCCCCTACCTGCGCGGCCACGGCAGCACCCGTTTCCTGTCCCGGCACACCCCGCGCACCGCCGAGCAGTCGGCCGTCGCGCTGGACATCATCGCCCTGATGGACGCCCTGAAGATCGACAAGGCCGTCCTCGCCGGCTTCGACTGGGGTTCACGCACCGTCGACATCATCGCCGCGCTGTGGCCCGAGCGCGTCAAGTCCCTTGTCTCCACGAGCGGTTACCTCATCACCGACCGCAAGGCGCAGCTGGCGCCCGCCATCCCGGCCGTGGAGCACAACTGGTGGTACCAGTGGTATTTCGCGACCGAGCGCGGCAAGGAGGCGATGGAGGACGTCGACAAGCGCATCGCGCTGTGCCGCTACGTGTGGACCCTCGTATCCCCCAACTGGGACTTCGACGACGCCACCTTCGCGCGCACCGCCGAGGCCTTCAAGAACCCCGACTACGCCGCCGTCGTGCTCCACAACTACCGCTGGCGCATCAGCCTCGTCGAGGGCGAACCCCGCTACGACCGCTACGAGAAGCTGCTGGCGGCCCAGCCCACCATCGGCGTGCCCACGATCACCCTCGACGCCGCGCTGGATCCCTTCACGGCACCCGGCGACGGCACTTCGTACCGCGGCCACTTCACCGGCGCCTACGAACACCGCACCATCGCGGACATCGGTCACAACCTGCCGCAGGAGGCGCCTGGCGCCTTCGCCCAGGCCGTGGTCGACGCCGACCGCCTCTGAGCAGCCCGCCCACCGGCACCGGCGACTCAGTGGTGGCTGAGGTGTGCCCTACCGAGCGAGGCGCACGGCCCGTTTCAACACCAGTTTGGGCGGTGACTGAGATACCTCAAGACCACCGCCCGTACCGAGACATGTGAGAGAGGTTTGTCGTGGTGAACATCAGGGGTGGCCGCAAGCGGCTGACGACGGGTGTGGTCTCGACGGTCACGGCGGTAACGGCGGGGCTCGCGTTCGGCGCGTTCGCCCTCAGCGGTACCGCCGACGGGGCGACCGGGAGCGACCATGCCTCCGGTGCCGGTGCCGGTGCCGGCGGCGGACGGCACAAGCCGACCGTCGTCCTGGAGCACGGCGCCTTCGCCGACGGCTCCAGTTGGAACGGTGTCGTCGCCGACCTGCGCGCCGACGGCTACCCGGTCGTCGCCGCGGCCAACCCGCTGCGGGGCCCGGCCTCCGACGCCGCGGCCCTGCGTACGGTCCTCGACCATGTCAAGGGCCCGAAGATCCTCGTGGGCCACTCCTACGGCGGCAACGTCATCAGCGAGGCCGCCACCGACGATCCCGAGGTCAAGGCCCTGGTCTACGTGGCCGCCTTCCTGCCCGCTCCAGGCGAGAGCGCCTTGGAGCTCACCGGCAAGTTCCCGGGTTCGACCCTCCCCGAGGCCCTCGACCCGGTCACCTACACGCAGGCCGACGGCTCCACCGCCACCGACCTGTACATCCAGCAGGACAGGTTCCGCCACCAGTTCGCCGCCGACGTCCCCGCGCAGCGGGCGGACCTCATGGCCGCGGCGCAACGTCCCATCGCCCAGGCCGCGTTGACGGAGAAGGCCACCACCGCGGCCTGGAAGACCAAGCCCAGCTGGGACATCGTCACCACCCGCGACCTCAACATCCCGGCCGCCGTGCAGCGCTTCATGGCCGAGCGCGCCCACGCGCACACCACCGAGGTCGCCGCCTCCCATTCCGTCGCCGTCTCCCACCCCCACCTGGTGGCCGACGTGATCGAGCGGGCCGCCCGGGCCACCGCCCGCTGAGACGCTTCGAAGGCGCGGATCCCGGACCCGCCCCCTTCTGCCGGGTGCGCGGGTCAGGCCGGCGCGCGGCCGCCCTCGTGCGGTGCCTGCGGGTCACCGCCTCGCCGCGTCGCGCGGGGCACACGAAAAGGGCCCCCACAGGCTCTCGCCTGCGAAGACCCTTCGCACCGTCGGGACGACAGGATTTGAACCTGCGACCCCTTGACCCCCAGTCAAGTGCGCTACCAAGCTGCGCCACGTCCCGGTGCCTGTCTGACCTGGGGTTTCCCCTGGCCGAACGCGCAGAGAAACCATACCGCACTCGGGTCGGTGGTCGCGCACCCCTTTCTCCGGTTGACCTCAGGTTTGGTTGAGGTTGCCCGATCGTCCGCATGACGATCGCCGAGGTGCACGGACGGACGTACGGCTACCAGGACCTGCCCCGCCTCATGGGGCTGATGACCGGCGCCGAGAAGCACGGCCCGGCGGCCACGTCCACGCTGGACGTGCTGCGGGTGCTCTGCCGCCGTGAGCTCGGTTTCACTCCCTGGGCAGCCCCAGCTCCGGATACGCGTCGAGCAGCCGGGGCGGGGCGGCCTGCCGCCAGGAGTCGGCGAGGATGTCTCGCAGTTCGCCCTCGTCCTCGATCGCGGCGAGACGGGCGCGCACCCACGCGAACTGCGCCTCGTGGCCGGCGATCCAGAACTTCCCCGGCTCGGCCAGCACCAGCTCGTCGCGCTCCTCCTTGGGGCAGCGCACGGCGATGGACGTCTCGTCCTCGGGCAGCGTGGCGAACATCTTGTCCGCGACCCGGAATGTGGGCATGCCCCAGGCGATCTTCTCCGTCGTGTCCGGCAGGGACAGGGCGACACGGTGTACGTCTTCGGCGTCCGGCATGACAGGCACCGTATCGCCCGGCACTGACAATCACCTGGTCGGAGCGGTCACCCCGAGCCGCTTGTAGTACAGGGTCGTCGGCCGCAGCACGCCGGACGGATCGGTCGCGTAGTCGGGGATGACGCCGGCCCGGGTCCAGCCGGCCGAGCCGTAGAGGCACTCGGCGGGGCTGTCGGTCTCGGTGTCCAGGTGGAGCAGGGTGATTCCGGCGGCTTGGGCGGCCTCCTCCGCGGTGCCGAGGAGTCGGCGCCCGAGGCCCTGACCGCGTGCCTCCCGGTGCACCATCAGCTTGACCAGCTCCGCGCGGTGGCGGGAGTTGGGCTTGTCGGGGAAGGCGAGGGCGACGGTGCCGACCGCGCGGTGACCGTCGTACGCCGCCCACACCGCCAGGTGTCCCGCGGCCACCGCGCCCGCTCGCTCCTTCCACCAGGCGACGGCCGCCGCGCGGTCCATCGGTGCGAGGAAGCCGATGGAGGCGCCGCCGTCCACGGTGTCGACCAGCAGATCGGCCAACTCGTCTGCACAGTGGGACAGTTGGGACTCGTCGAGGCGGGTGACGATCACGGCAGGACCACGGCCAGTACGTATCGCACGGCGTCGGGACCCGCGCACCGGAACCGCGTCGGCCCCCACACCCGCAGCCGCAGACAGTCCCCGGTGCCCAGGTGGTGCTCGACGTCCTGGGCGGTGACGTCGAGCGCGCCCTCCAGAACCCAGATGTGCTGCTCCAGGCCGGGGACGGGTGGCCGGTCGTAGGCGATGTCGGCTCCGGCGGCGAGCCGCCCCTCGACGAGTTCGCCGCGCAGCCCGGAGTGCGGCGGCGACACGGACCGCCTCACGAACCCGGAGGCCCGGTCCTCCCACACCGGCTGGTCGGCGCCCCTGACCAGCAGCGCGGGCTCGGCGTCGACCTCGCTGAGCAGCTGGGACATGGTCCGGCCGTACACCCCGCACAGCCGGTTCAGCAGCGAGGCGGTGGGGCTGATCTCGGCCCGCTCGGCGCGGGAGAGGGTGGACCTGCTGACTCCACTGCGCTCGGCCAACTCGCCCAGAGACCAGCCGTGTTCGGCCCGCAGCTCGGCGAGCCGGACGCCCAGCCGGGTGTCGACGGGGTCGGGACCGAACTCATCGCGTTTCACATTCGGGACGGTATCCCACATACGAGAATCCTTCTACTCCCTGCCTCCGAACGCCGCCAGCGTCCGCTCCAGCGCGGGCATCGCACGCACCACCCGCTTCGACCGGATCAGCAGGTCCCACGCGGGCTCGAACTTCTTCCAGCCGCCCGCGTACGCGAGGTGCCGCAGGCGTTCGTGCGTGCCGGGCTGGGCCGCCGAGCCGCGCCAGATGCTGGACCAGCGGTAGAAGTCGCGGTACGCCCGCCAGTAGCCGTCCTCCAGCTGACGCGGCGTCATTCCCTTTGGCCGGTAGACGACATGGCGGGTGTCGTACAGGCCCCAGTCGCGGTGCACGATGCGGTTCTCGGACTCCAGTTGCTTCCAGAGCCCGGTGGAGGGATACGGCGTCATGATGTGGAAGGTCGCGGTCTCGATGCCCTGCTCGACCGCCCAGGACACGGTCCTGTCGAAGACGTCGGGGCCGTCCTGGTCGAGTCCGAAGACGAAGCTGGCGTTGACCATGACCCCGGCGTCGTGCAGCCGCCGTACCGCGGCGGCGTAGTCGGTGCCGATGTTCTGGTTCTTGCGGCGCTCGGCGAGGTTGGCGTCGTTGACGGTCTCGAAGCCGACGAACAGGCTGCGCAGCCCGGCCTCCACCGCACGCTCCAACAGGTCTGGTGCCAGTACGGAGTTGACCGTGCCCGCTGCCTGCCACAGCCGTCCCATGCCCTTCATGCCGTCGAACAGTGCCTGCGCGAAACGCCGGTTGCCCAGCAGGTGGTCGTCGAGGAAGTAGAGGTGGCGGCCGGGCAGGCGGTCGATCTCGGCCAGCGCGTCGTCGACGGCCTGGGTGTAGAAGGACTTTCCGCCCTCGAAGAAGGCGTCCTTGTAGCAGAAGTCGCAGTGGTGCGGGCAACCGCGGGACACGACGATCGAGTTGGGGACGAGGTACAGATGACGCTTGATCAGGTCCCGTCTGATCGGCGGCAGTCCGGCGAGGGAGCGCTGCTGGGAGTCGTAGCGGCGGGCCGGGACACCGTCGCGGAAGTCCTTGAGGAACAGCGGCCAGGTGTCCTCGCCCGGGCCCGTGAAGATCGTGTCGGCGTGGGCGGCCGCCTCCTCCGGGAGCGAGGTGACGTGCAGGCCGCCCAGGGCGACATGGACGCCCCGGGCCCGGAAGTGGTCGGCGATCTCGTAGCTGCGGCGGGCCGAGGTGATGTACGGCTGGACGACCAGGAGGTCGGGGGTGCCGAGTGCTTCGAGGTCGATCCGCTCGACGTGCTCGTCGTAGAGGGTGACCTCGTCGTCGGGGTCCAGGTAGCCGGCCAGGGTGGCGAGGCCCAGCGGTGGGAACAGCGAGTACTTGATGGGCCGGAACAGCGGGCTGGTCGCCTCGGTCAGGGCCGGAAGGATCATCGTCACACGCATGACAACCCAGACTCTGTTCGACCGGTGGCCGGTTCCCTACCCCTCGGCGACGGCTGCGAGCGCGTCGAGGACGGGACGGATCAACGGGTGCTCCTCGGCTCCCCGCCGTACGGCCGCGAAGACCCGGCGGGTCGGGGCCACCCCGTCGACCGGCCGTACGACCACTCCAGCGAGGTCCATCCCGATCAGTGCCGAACGCGGCACCAGCGCCACCCCCGCGTCCGCCGACGCCAGGGCGACCACCGCGCGGAAGTCGTCCGAGGAGTGCTCCAGGCGTGGCTGGAACCCGGCGTGCTCGCAGGCGAGGACCACGACGTCGTGGCAGGGGTTGCCCGGGTAGGGGCCGATCCACGGGTCCTTGGCGAGCTCCGCCAGCGGCACCTCGCCCGCGTCGGCCAGCCGGTGGCTCACCGGCACCACCGCGTCGAAGGGCTCGGCGTACAGCGGAACGTGCGCCAGGCGGGGGTCGTCGGCGGGCGGGGCGCCGCGGTACTCCACCGCGACCGCCACGTCGACCTGCCGGTCCAGGACCATCGGCAGGCTGGCGTCGCCCTCGGCGTCCTGGACACGGAGGTGGATGCCGGGCGCCGTCGAGGCGAGGCGGGCCACCGCGGGCGCCACGACCAGGGCGATCCCGGTCGCGAAGGAGGCGACCGTGACCGTGCCGGCCGCACCCGAGCCGTAGGCGGCCAGCTCGGCCTCGGCCCGCTCCAGCTGGGCGAGGACCGCGTTGGTGTGGCTGAGCAGGATCTCGCCCGCCGGGGTGAGCCGTACGCCCTTGGCCCCGCGCTCGACGAGCCGGTGGCCGGTCTCCTGCTCCAGGGCGGTGAGCTGCTGCGATACCGCCGAGGGCGTGAGATAGAGCGCGGCGGCAGCCGCCGTGACCGTGCGGTGGTCGGCCACCGCACGGAGGATGTGGAGCCGCCGCGCTTCGATCATGGGATCGATTATCTCAAGCCGTCTGTCGTGATACGTCCGGACTACGCCGCCAGCTCGGCCCTGGCCGCGACGAAGGCGTCTACCGCGCGGTTCACGTCGTCCGTGGAGTGCGCGGCCGACAGCTGCACCCGGATGCGCGCCTGGCCCTGCGGTACGACCGGGTACGAGAAGCCGATCACGTACACGCCCCGCTCGAGCAGCAGCTCCGCGAGGCGTGCCGCCTGCGCCGCGTCCCCGATCATCACCGGCGCGATGGCGTGGTCGCCGGGCAGGACGTCGAAGCCCTCCTCCGTCATCCGGCGCCGGAACAGCGCGGTGTTCTCCCGCAGCCGCACCCGCAGGTCGTCCGCCGACTCCAGCAGGTCGATGACCTTCAGGGAGGCCGCGGCGATCACCGGCGCGAGCGTGTTCGAGAAGAGGTACGGCCGTGAGCGCTGACGCAGCAGCGCGACGATCTCGGCGCGGGCGGCGACGTAACCACCGGAGGCGCCGCCGAGCGCCTTGCCGAGAGTGCCGGTGATGATGTCGACGCGGTCCATGACACCGTGCAGCTCGGGGGTGCCGCGGCCGCCGGGGCCGACGAAGCCGACGGCGTGGGAGTCGTCGACCATGACCATGGCGTCGTAACGGTCGGCGAGGTCGCAGATGTCCTTCAGGGGCGCGACGTAACCGTCCATGGAGAACACGCCGTCGGTGACGACCAGCTTGCGACGGGCCCCCGCGGCCTCCTTCAACTGCCGTTCCAGATCGGCCAGATCACGGTTGGCGTAGCGGAAGCGGCGGGCCTTGGACAGCCGGATGCCGTCGATGATCGACGCGTGGTTCAGGGCGTCGGAGATCACCGCGTCCTCGGGGCCGAGGAGGGTCTCGAAGACACCGCCGTTGGCGTCGAAGCAGGAGGAGTACAGGATCGTGTCCTCCTGGCCGAGGAAGGCGGAGAGGCGCGCCTCCAGCTCCTTGTGGACCTCCTGGGTGCCGCAGATGAAGCGGACCGAGGCCATGCCGTAGCCCCAGCGGTCCAGGGCCTCGTGCGCGGCGGCGATCACTTCGGGGTGGTCGGCGAGTCCGAGGTAGTTGTTGGCGCAGAAGTTGAGGACCTCGCCGGGGCGGCCGCCCGCGGAGA
This sequence comes from Streptomyces sp. NPDC005483, assembly GCF_040606035.1. Lineage (NCBI taxonomy): Bacteria > Bacillati > Actinomycetota > Actinomycetes > Kitasatosporales > Streptomycetaceae > Streptomyces > Streptomyces sp. NPDC005483. Next base: position 225,655 of record NZ_JBEXEA010000001.1, on the reverse strand, counting down.
CGCGCACGGTCGCGGACTGCGGGGTGCCGATCACGCGCTCGGGCTTGTGCAGTCCGGCGGCGCGGATCTCGTCGAGGGTGGCGCGCAGGTCGTCGCGCACGGAGTCGAACATCGTCATTCCCTAGGTCAGTTGGTCCAGTCGAGGATGACCTTGCCGCCGCGGCCGCTCGCCGCGTCGGCGAACGCCGCCTCGAAGTCGCGGTAGCCGTACCGGCCAGTGATCACGGGGGCGAGGTCGAGGCCGCCCTCCAGGAGGACCGACATCGCGTACCAGGTCTCGAACATCTCACGGCCGTAGATGCCCTTGATGGTGATCATGGAGGTGACGATCCGGGCCCAGTCGACCGGGAACTCCGCGGCCGGCAGTCCCAGCATCGCGATCCGGCCGCCGTGCGTCATGTTGGCGATCATGTCGCGCAGGGCTTCGGGCCGCCCGGACATCTCGAGGCCGATGTCGAAGCCCTCGCGCAGCCCCAACTCCCTTTGTCCTTCGGCGATCTGGGTCTCCGACACGTTCAGCGCCAGGCTCACGCCGACCTTGCGGGCCAGTTCCAGGCGCTCCTCACTGACGTCGGTGACGACGACGTTGCGGGCACCCGCGTGCCGGGCGACCGCCGCCGCCATCAGCCCGATCGGCCCCGCCCCCGTGATCAGCACGTCCTCGCCGACCAGCGGGAAGGACAGCGCGGTGTGCACGGCGTTGCCGAACGGGTCGAAGATCGCGGCCACGTCGAGTTCCACGGGGACCCGGTGCACCCACACGTTGGCGGCGGGCAGGGCGACGTACTCCGCGAAGGCCCCGTCCCGGCCGACGCCGAGCCCGACCGTGGCCCGGCACAGGTGCCGGCGCCCGGCGAGGCAGTTGCGGCACTTGCCGCACACGAGGTGCCCCTCGCCGCTCACCCGGTCGCCGGGCTTGATCTCCGTGACATCGCGCCCGGTCTCCACGACCTCGCCGACGAACTCGTGTCCGAGGATGAGCGGGGTCCGGATCGCCTGCTGGGCCCACCCGTCCCAGGACCGGATGTGCAGATCGGTGCCGCAGATGCCGGTGCGCAGCACCTTGATCAGTACGTCGCCGGGTCCGACGGCGGGCTCCGGGACGTCCGCGAGCCACAGCCCGGGCTCCGCCTTCTCCTTGACCAGCGCCTTCACGCTACGGCTCCTGTGGGTGCGAGGGGTGGAAACGCCCAGCAATCTGCCGTACGGCACGGTCCTGGTCCATCGAGGATTTCTTAAGCGGTGCCACAGCTCCGCTTCACGCCGGGTGGCCGCCGTAGGAATGGGCGGCCAGGTCGGCGTGCGGGGCCGGGTTCGGGGCGACTCACTCGTCGGGGGACTCGCCCCGCTCTCGCGCACGGCCTTCACGAGCTCGTCGACGATCAGCGGGCCCGCGCCGCTGTGCTCGGCGTCTTGATCCGCCCAGGAGGCCAAGGCCCGTGCTGCGGGGCCCAGTCGGCCGCCTCCAACTCGCCCGCCCCCGGGTGTCGTTGCCGTACACCTTGGGGTGGCCGAACGCCTGTGCCTCCAGGTGTATCCACCGGCCCACCTGCCCGCGCGCAGCGCCTCGCAGGCGAGGTCGGTGCGAGTGTGGTCCGGGGGCGGGAGGCTGACGGCGCCGTCGCCCGCGGCCTCGGTCGACCTCCGTCGGTCGTCGAGGCGCCCCTGCCTCGGTCCGCCGCTCGGGTCGGGGTCCGCGTCGACGGTCGCCCTCGCTCCCCCGCCGGTTCGGTGGGCGATCCGGACGAGGGAGCCGCGCGGCCCTGCGGTGAGCAGAGCCCTAGTCGAGGCGGGAGACCTGATAGTGGCTGATGTACCAGTCGTCGCCCGCGCGGGTCACGAGAACCGCCAGCTTCACCGCGAGCGCGGGCCGGTCCGTGAACGAGAACTCGACGTCCAGGTAGCCGAGGACCAGGCCGGTGGCGGGTCGCCGGGTCTCGAGGACGCGGTAGGCCGCCTTCATGCCGAGCGGCTGGGAGTCGTAGTACTCGGCGACGCCCTGCCGGCCCACGCTGTAGGGGTGCAGCCCCTGGAAGACGGCGTCCTCGGTGAAGAGGGCGGCCACGCGGTCCGGTTGGTGGGCGTCGACGCCGGCCTTCCACCGGTCGAGGACTTCGCTCAGGATCGCCTTGTCGTCGGTCGAGGTGGTCATGTTTTGCTCCCTGGCCTTTGAGTTGACGGTCCGTCAATGTCCGGCGCTCATACCGCCGTCGACGTGCAGGATCTCGCCGGTGACGAACGGCGCCGTCTCCAGGAAGAGCACGGCGTCGACGATGTCGCTCATCTCGCCCATCCGCCCGACCGGGTGCAGGCCGGCGAGGAACGCGTGAGTCTCCTCGGCGTGCATGGGCGTCTTGATGGTGCCGGGCGACACGGCGTTGACGCGGATGCCACGGGTGGCGTACTCGACGGCGAGGGACTTGGTGGCCGACTGCACACCGCCCTTGGTCAACGAGGCCAGGACGGACGGGACGTCGGAGTCCGCGTTGTCGACCAGGCTGGTCGTGATGTTGACGATGTGGCCACCGCCCTGGGCGAGCAGGTGGGGGACGGCCCGCTGGGTGAGATGGAAGACACCGCCGACGTTGATGCCCGTCACGGTGTCGTAGTCCTCGGCCGAGTACTCGGTGAACGGCTTGGCGACGAAGACACCCGCGTTGTTGACCACGGTGTCGACACGGCCGAACCGCTCCACGGCAGCCGCGACCACACGCTCCGCGGTGGCCGGGTCGGCGATGTCGCCCTGCACGGTGAGGACGTCCGTGTCGTCGACGGGTGCGATGGTGCGCGAGGTGGCGACGACGGCGTACCCGAGCTTGCGGTAGCCCTCGACAAGCGCGGCGCCGATGCCCTGCGAGGCGCCCGTGACGATCGCGACCTTCTGGCTCTGCGTGCTCATGGTGACCTTCTTCGAGTCGGTGACCGGTACTAGCCGACCGGTCGACTATCTGGAAGGTAGGCCTGCCCACCGGGAGACAGAAGGATCGGCTCTCTCCCGCCTGGAAGGCCCAGGCTCCCAGCGCAGGTCAACGCGGGTCAGCGGGCGATCGCGTACGGATCGTCGACGGGCAGCCACGCGTCCGGGGCATGGATGCCGAGGTCGCCGACGCCTTCGCACAGCGCGTCGACGACGGCCAGGACGCCGGCGCGGTCCTCCTTCTCACGCCACACCAGGGACCAGGTCCAGTAGACCTTCGGTGCGACGATCTCGCGGCGGACCAGGTCCGGCGGGAGCGGACTGGTCTGTCCCTTGGGCGAGTTGACGACGGGGCGGGTGCAGCGGCGTACGTGGTCGAAGAAGGCGGGGCCGGTGATCGCGCCGTCGGAGATGCGTACCGTACGGGCGCCGGTGGCCCGTGCGAGCTCTTCGGCGTAGACGTTCCAGGCGGCCCAGGCGGTGAGGTCGTCGTCGACGAGCACGTCGGCGTCCCGGGCCGTCACATCGGGTACGTCGCCGCTGTCGCCGCCCCTGGACACGGCGTAGAGCCGGTCGGCACCGATGAGCCGGGCCCGCAGCCCGAGCCTGCGGAGGTCCTCGGTGCGCACCCAGCACACGGCGAGGTCCAGGCTGCCGTCGGCGACCCGGGCGGCCTGGGTGTGGGAGGGGGCGACCCAGGCGTCGACGTGCACCTGGGCCACCCCGGCCGTACGCGGCATCAGGTCCGCGGGCAGCCAGTTGACGTATCCGAGCCGCACCGCTTGCGAGCCGGACAGGCTGCCGGCCCGGCGCTTGAGGTCGTCGGCGCGGTCCAGCAGGGCGCGGGTGTGCGGGAGGAGGGCGGCACCGGCCGGCGTGAGGGAGACCTTGCGGCGGTCACGGTCGAACAGCCGGACACCCAGATCCCGCTCGAGCGCCTTGATCTGCTGGGAGAGCGAGGGGCCGGCGATGAGCAGCCGCTGGGCGGCCCGGCCGAAGTTCAGCTCCTCGGCGACCGCGACGAAGTACCGCAGCTGGCGCAGTTCCACGGGCGCCATCGTACGCGCGCTGGGAGGCTGCGCCTATCAGCAGCGAGGAAGCCGGTCGTGGCATCGGTGCAGGTGAGTGCGCACGATGGGCTCACCGACGACGAGAGGAGCGCGTCATGCGAGAGTTCCTGGTCGAGATCACCACCACCGTTCCCGAGGGCACCGCCCAGGAGGAGGTCGATCGGCGTCGGGCCGCCGAGGCCGTCCGTGCGAGGGAACTGGCCGCGACCGGCAATCTGGCCCGACTGTGGCGTCCGGTGGGCGAGTTGCGGAGCATCGGCGTATGGCGGGCCGCTGACGAGGAGGAGCTCCACGCGAAGGTGCTCGGCACCCTGCCGCTGCGCCCGTGGATGACTCTCACCGTCACCCCGCTCGAACCGCATCCCAACGACCCCGGCCGGGCCGACGGTTCGAAGTGAGCGTTGCGCCCCCCCCCTGGCCCCATGTCGCGCGGGCGGCCGCGGCCCTCGCGGCGGCCATGGGAGTGGGCCGCTTCGCCTACACCCCGATCCTGCCCCTGATGCACACCCGGGCGAGCCCGTCCGCCGGGGCCGGCGCCAACCTGGCCACCGCCAACTACGTCGGCCATCTCGTCGACGCCCTCGCGGGCATCCTGGCCCCGGCCCTCGCGGCGGCCATGGGCGTGGGCCGCTTCGCCTACACCCCGATCCTGCCCCTGATGCACACCCGGGCGAGCCCGTCCGCCGGGGCCGGCGCCAACCTGGCCACCGCCAACTACGTC